>JAZQTN010000030.1:0-4813 GCA_045630825.1 Faecousia sp.
TTTCCAAAAGGAACGATTGCGGTAGGACACGCCCGTTACGGTACAACCGGCGGCAACAACCTAAGTAACTGCCAGCCAATTGAAGTCAACCACCTGAAAGGAAAGCTGGCATTGGCACATAACGGCAATTTGAGCAATGCGCTGCCGCTGCGGAAGGACTTGGAGCTTTCCGGTGCGATTTTTCATACCACCTCCGATACGGAGACCATTGCCTATGTGATCACCAGGGAGCGTATTGCCGCACCTTCCATTGAATCGGCAGTGAGCAGAGCAATGGACAGACTGGATGGTGCGTATTCCCTTGTGCTGATGTCCTCTGCCAAGCTGATCGCTGTTCGAGACCCCTACGGTTTCCGTCCTCTCTGCTATGGTGTTATGAAAGACGGTACCTATGTGGTCGCTTCCGAAAGCTGTGCATTGAGTGCGGTTGGTGCAAGGTTTGAGCGGGATATCCTGCCCGGTGAGATCGTCACCTTCAGCCAAAACGGTGTAGTATCGGATACCGGTCACTGCGGAACGAAGCCAAAAAAGCTATGCATTTTTGAGTATATCTACTTTGCCCGTCCCGATTCCCAAATTGAGGGGATCAGCATCCACGATGCCCGGATGAAAGCCGGTGCGTTGCTTGCCAAAGCCCATCCGGTGGATGCAGATGTGGTGGTTGGCGTGCCGGATTCCGGTCTAGATGCCGCCCTTGGTTATGCCAGAGCATCCGGAATTCCCTACGGTATCGGCTTGATCAAAAACAAGTATATTGGCAGGACCTTTATCTCTCCGGGGCAGGAATCCAGAGTGGATAAAGTTCGCATTAAGCTCAGCCCTGTAGAAAGCGAAATTCGGGGCAAGCGTGTGGTGCTGATCGATGATTCCATTGTCCGTGGAACTACCTCCGGGCGGATCGTACAGCTGCTTCGGGATGCCGGAGCAACCGAGATCCATATGCGCGTGTCCGCACCGCCGTTTTTACATCCCTGCTATTACGGTACAGATATAGATTCCGAAGAATATCTGATCGCCTGTCATCACAGTGTGAGCGAGATCGCGAAAATGATCGGTGTGGATTCTCTGGGATACCTGCCCTTGGAGGATCTGAAAAATCTGACGGGTAACGAACATTTCTGCAGTGCCTGTTTCAGCGGAGCCTATCCCACCGATATTCCGGAGGATACCCGAAAAGATCAATTTGAACAGAAACTGTCCCTACGAAAGGATAAGTGAAATCATGAATCGGCAGTACAATAAGAAAATCGTTCTGGAGGACGGTGCGGAATTTTACGGATACAACTTTGGTGAAGACCGGGAGGTGATCGCAGAGATCGTGTTCAACACATCAATGGTTGGCTATCAGGAGATCCTTTCTGATCCAAGCTATACCGGACAAGCAGTGGTGATGACCTATCCGCTGATCGGCAACTACGGCATGTGCAAGGATGACTACGAAACGGACCGTCCTACCGTCAGCGCCATAATCGTCCGGGAATATAATGGCGAACCCTCCAATTTCCGTGCTGCTGAGACACTGGAACAGGTAATGTGCAAGTTTGGAATTGTGGGAATTGCCGGTGTGGATACCCGTGCATTGGCCCGTCATATTCGGGATAAAGGTACCGGCAAGGCACTCCTTACAGATGCGGCTTTTCCAAATATTGCTGCGGTGGCCAGATTGCAGACATTGCGCCTTCCCGAGGATCAGGTGGCAAGGGTCAGCACCCCAAAAGCATGGGCAGCATCCTGTGAAAACAGTCGGTTTCATGTGGCCGCCATCGACTGCGGCATGAAGCATAATATTATCCGCAGCTTGAATACAAGGGGCTGTGATGTGACAGTACTGCCTTGGAACACCACTGCCGGGGAGATTCGGAAAATGGCACCGGATGGCCTGTTCATTTCCAACGGTCCGGGAAATCCGGAGGATGCAAAGCCAGTAATTGAACTGGTCCGTCAGCTTCGGGGAGAGCTGCCCATTTTCGGCATCTGCCTGGGGCATCAGATCATTGCCTTGAGCTACGGTGCCAAGACTTATAAGCTGAAATTCGGACACCGTGGTGGCAATCATCCGGTAAAGAATTTGGAAACCGGTAAGGTTGAAATCACATCGCAGAACCATTCCTATGCGGTGGATGCGGACAGCTTGATGGGTACAGACTTGACTGTGACCCATATCAACATTCTGGACAACACGGTAGAAGGTCTGAAATGCGAAAAGGATCGGGTATTCTCTGTGCAGTACCATCCGGAAAGCGCGCCGGGGCCTCAGGACAGCGCATACCTGTTCGATGAATTTATTACGATGATGGAGGAAAACAGCTATGCCGAAAAGAACTGACATAAAGAAGATACTGGTTATCGGCTCCGGCCCCATCGTCATTGGACAGGCAGCGGAATTTGACTATGCAGGCACGCAGGCCTGCCTCGCCCTGAAGGAGGAAGGCTATCAGGTCATCCTCTGTAACTCCAATCCTGCAACCATTATGACGGATCCGGCAATTGCGGATAAGGTCTATATGGAACCGCTGACGCTGGAATATATGGCAAAGATCGTCCGCTTTGAGCGCCCGGATGCTATCATCCCCGGAATTGGCGGACAGACCGGACTGAATCTAGCCATGCAGCTGGAAAAGAAGGGTGTTCTCAGAGAGTGCCGGGTAGAGCTGCTGGGCACACCCAGCAAAAGCATTGAGCAGGCAGAGGATCGGGAACTTTTTAAGGAGCTGTGTGAGAGCCTTGGAGAGCCGGTGCTGCCCTCTATGATTGCCAGCTCTATGGAGGAAGGCCTGCATGCTGCACAGGAAATCGGTTATCCCGTAGTCCTGCGGCCTGCCTTTACCCTTGGCGGTACGGGCGGTGGTTTTGCGGACAACGAGGAGGAATTCCGGGAGATCATGAAAAATGCCCTTGTGCTCTCGCCGGTGCATCAGGTACTGGTAGAGAAGTCCATCAAGGGCTACAAAGAAATCGAATATGAGGTGATGCGGGATGCCAATGATACCGCCATCGCCATCTGCAATATGGAGAATCTGGACCCGGTGGGCATCCATACCGGTGACTCCATTGTGGTCTGCCCCTCTCAGACCCTGACCAACAAAGAATATCATATGCTCCGGGATTCTGCGCTGAAGATCATCCGGGCATTAAAAATACAGGGCGGCTGCAATGTGCAGTTTGCGCTTGACCCTAAGTCCTTCCAATATTACTTGATCGAGGTCAATCCCAGAGTATCCCGCAGTTCGGCACTGGCATCCAAAGCATCCGGTTATCCCATTGCTAGAGTGTCAGCGAAGATCTGTGTCGGTATGCACCTGGATGAAATCGCCCTTGCCAACACCCCGGCATCTTTTGAACCGGCTTTGGATTATGTGGTGACGAAGATGCCCCGTTTTCCCTTTGACAAGTTCTCTGATGCCAATAACTGCCTAAGTACACAAATGAAAGCCACCGGCGAGACTATGAGCGTGGGCCGCACCTTTGAGGAAAGTCTCTTAAAGGGCATCCGTTCTCTTGAGATCGGTGTGTATCATCTGTATATGGAGAAATTTGATGACTGGAGTGAGGAGGATCTGCTATCCTACATTGCCGTAGGAACAGATGACCGCATTTATGCCATTGCACAGCTCCTTCGGCTGGGGACTTCTGTGGGAGAGATCGTCCGTATCAGTCAAATCGATGCCTTCTTCATCCGGAAAATGCGTAACATCGTGGAAATGGAGAAACAGGTCAGCAAGCATCCGATGGACAGCAGCATCCTGTTTGCGGCCAAGAAAATGGGTTTCTCGGACAGAACGGTTGCCCGGCTGTGGCACACCACGCAAAGTCGCGTTTATGCACTGAGAAAGGATCGGAACATTCGCCCGGGATACCGGATGATCGACTCCTGCGCTGTGGAGTTTGACAGCTATATTCCTTACTTTTACTCCACATACGAGACTGAGAATGAATCCGTTGTTTCGGATAAGAAAAAGGTCATCGTCCTTGGCTCCGGACCGATCCGCATCGGGCAGGGCGTGGAATTTGACTATTCCACCGTCCATGCCATCCAAACCATCAAAAATGCAGGCTATGAAGCCATTATCATTAACAACAACCCGGAAACAGTTTCCACGGACTACACCACCTCCGATAAGCTGTACTTTGAGCCGCTGACGGTGGAGGATGTGATGAACATCGTCACACTGGAGCAGCCGGAGGGCGTGATCGCATCCCTTGGCGGACAGACCGCCATTAACCTTGCGCAGCCTCTGGCAGATTTGGGTGTGAAGATCATTGGTACCGACTGTGCTGCCATTGAAAAGGCAGAAAACCGGGATGCTTTTGAAAATCTGCTGGCAGAACTGAACATTCCCCAGCCCAGAGGAAAGGCTGTCACCAAAATCGAAGACGGTGTGGATGCCGCCAAGGAGATCGGCTATCCGGTATTGGTGCGCCCCAGCTTTGTTCTGGGCGGCAGAGCTATGCAGATCGTTGCAAACGAGGATCAGCTTCGCCATTATCTGCACACCGCTGTGGAGATTGATGCTGATAAGCCGGTGCTGGTGGATAAGTATATCCGGGGCAAAGAAGTGGAGATCGATGCCATCTGTGACGGAGAGAATGTATTTGTACCGGGAATCATGGAGCTGGTGGAGCGCACCGGTGTTCACTCCGGCGACTCCATCTCTGTGTATCCGTCCTTCAGCATTTCCAATAAGGTCAAGGGTATCATCCTTCAGTACGCCAGAAAACTGGGTCCTGCTATTGGAATCAAGGGGTTGTTCAATATCCAGTTCATCGTGGATGAAAAGGATGCTGTGTATATCATCGAGGTCAATCCCCGGTC
>JAZQTN010000031.1:0-127503 GCA_045630825.1 Faecousia sp.
ACGGTGCCAGCCTTGGGAGAGGGCATCAGACCCTTGGGGCCCAGAACCTTACCCAGACGGCCAACCAGGCCCATCATGTCGGGGGAAGCAACGACGACGTCGAACTCGAACCAGTTCTCCTTGGTGATCTTCTCAACCAGCTCCATGCCGCCGACATAGTCAGCGCCAGCAGCGGTAGCTTCGTCAACCTTTGCGTCCTTAGCGAAGACCAGAACGCGAGCGGTCTTACCGGTACCGTTGGGCAGAACAACTGCGCCACGGACCTGCTGGTCAGCGTGACGGGAGTCAACGCCCAGCTTGATATGCAGCTCGACGGTCTCGTCGAACTTTGCGGAAGCACCCTTCACAACCAGTTCCAGGGCCTCGTTGGGATCATACTGAACAGAGCGGTCAATCAGTTTTGCGCTCTCCTTGTACTTTTTACCTCTAAACAATGTAATTATCCTCCTTAAAGTGGTGATGCGGAAAAATCCTCCCACATTTCCGGGCTGTTACCCGGTTCAAACATTTATCAGTCAGTTACGGTGATACCCATGGAGCGGCAAGTGCCACGAACCTGGCTCTCAGCAGCTTCCAGAGTGTTTACGTTCAGATCGGGCAGCTTGGTCTTTGCAATCTCAGTAACCTGAGCAGCAGTGATGGAGCCAACCTTGGTCTTGTTGGGGACGCCGGATCCACTCTCCAGGCCTGCGGCCTTCAGAACCAGCAGGGGGGTGGGGGGAGTCTTGGTGATGAAGGTGAAGCTGCGGTCTGCGTAAACGGTGATGACGACGGGAATCTTGTAGCCCTCCATGGACTGGGTACGGGCGTTGAATTCCTTGATAAATGCGGCGATATTCACACCATGCTGACCCAGAGCGGGACCAACAGGGGGAGAAGCGGTTGCCTTAGCGGCGTTAATTTGAAGCTTGATAATACCAGTGACTTTCTGTGCCATTATAAGCACCTCCTGAATATAATGTGGTAATGATGCGTAGTACGCATTTTTTGCGGGGTGTTAACCCCTCCCACGTTCCAACCGGCAAGCCGGTTCGATGCGTTATTGGGATGCGACCTCAATCTGGTCGAGCTCGAACTCAACCGAGGTCTCACGGCCAAACATAGAAACAATAACGTTGACCGAGTTGTTTTCGACCTCAATGCTCTCAACGGTACCGGTGAAGGAACTCAGAGGACCGTCAAGAATTCGGACAGTATCGCCAACCTCATAATTGACAATGATTTCCTTCTTCTCAACGCCCATAGCGTAAACTTCATCGTCCGTCAGGGGAGTGGGATCGTTGCTGGATGTACCGACGAAGCCGGTAACACCGCGGATATTGCGGATGACATGCCAGGTGTCATCACTGTATACCATCTTAACCAGCACATAGCCGGGGAAAACCTTACGATCGTAAGTTTTGCTGACACCGGATTCGGTGATCTCGGTAACAGTCTCCATCGGAATGGAGATTGCCAGGATCTGATCCTGCAGCTGACGGCTTTCGATGGTCTTCTCGATGGTAGCCTTTACTGTGTTCTCATAACCCGAATAGGTATGAACGACATACCACTTTGCAGCTTCTGCCATAGCTTATACCTTAGTGAGCCAGGTTGATAAGACCGGTGATCAGGGCCTGAGCAACGAAGTCGAAGACCCAAATGAAAACACCAACCACAATGACACAGGCAATGACGATCAGGGTGTTCTTCGCAACCTGCTTGGGGGTAGACCAGACAACCTTCTTCAGTTCGCTTTTCAGCTCACGGAAGTATCTGGCAATGCTACCCAGGGTTCTCTTGAACCAATTTTCCTTTTTTACTTCAGCCATTGTCCATTCTCCTTACTTGGTCTCGTTGTGAACTGTGTGCTTTTTGCAGAATCTGCAATACTTCTTCATTTCGAGACGGTCAGGGTCATTCTTCTTGTTCTTCATAGAATTGTAGTTTCTCTGCTTGCACTCAGAACATCTCAAAGTGACTTTAACGCGCATATCGGCACCTCCTTAAATAATTGCCTCCCTGCATGACTCCGGCTATGAAAGATTTAGGAAACGGCCACTACAACAGCCGTCCGGAGTTGAAATTTAGGCGCACTAACAAAACCCAATTTTCACAGGTAGAGTCATTCTATCACAGAATACAAGGCGAGTCAACAATTATTTTTACAAATTTTCGGTATTTTTTACAGAAGTGACCATAGTATCTTGTATTTTTTGACGGAATAATTCCTGCGTGTCCTCGAATATGCTTTCCTGAGGTGAATCAATATGAATTTTAAGAAAAGGAAGCCCTATATTTTCTTCATTTTTCTGGCTGAAGGCGTGGGCTTGCTGTCCTGGCTATTTACACGGGAGGCAACAATGCTTTATTCCGGCAGCATCCAGAAACCGCCACTATCGCCGCCTGCCATCGTATTTCCAATTGTGTGGACCGTATTGTATGCCTTGATGGGGATCGGCGCTGCAATCGTGGCCACATCTTCAAACCGGAAAGAGGGGGATAACAGCCTGAATCTGTTTATTGCCCAACTGATCGTCAATTTCTTTTGGAGCTTTTTCTTCTTCAACGCTCAGGCTTTTGGCTTTGCGGCAATCTGGTTGGTTTTGCTTTGGGTGCTGGTACTTTTGATGATTATTTCTTTTAGCAAAGTAGAAATGCGTGCTGCATGGCTGCAGGCACCGTATTTAATTTGGCTGACATTTGCAGCGTATTTGAATTTTGGAGTATATTTGTTGAATTAATAGCTTTCCTTTTTGCTTCCTATGCGCTATACTAAAGAAAACAGAAAGGAATGCATACAGTATGAAGATTATGGGAATTGATTACGGCGATGCCCGTACCGGTATTGCCATTTCCGACCTGCTATGCAGTATTGTCGGATCTACGACTGTGATCCCCAGCCGGAATACTGACAAGGCCATTGCTGATATTGTCAAGCTGATTCAGGATAATGGCGTTGGGGAATTGGTAGTTGGTTTGCCAAAAAATATGAACGGCACTGAAGGCCCCAGGGCTGAGTTGTGCCGTGAATTTGCTGAGAAGTTGAAGCAGATCACAGGTCTACCCGTTGTGCTTTGGGATGAACGCCGCACTACTGTTGAGGCGCACAATATTCTGTCTATGCACAACTATCACGGACAGAAACGGAAAAATACGGTGGATGCCGTTGCGGCATCCTTGATCCTGGAGGGCTATCTGCGATTTCGCGGTCGGTAAATTAGCTCCCGCGCACCGGTGAACAACAGCAGAAAGCCGAAGAGTTTTTTGAGTATCTGTGTATCCAGACCGAATCCAATCCACGAGAATACTCCTGCTGCAATACTGCCTGCGATGATCGCAGGCAGTATTTTTTTGATCGGCAGTTTGCCCTGATGCAAACGAAAGACGGAAACTGCGCCTGCAGCTGTTATAAAGAACATCAGGTTGATTAACCTTGCGCTTTGGTGTGGGATGTGCAATGCTAGGGTTAGCCATAAGATCAGCAGGGATCCACCACCAACGCCCAAGCTCGCCAGATATCCAAGAGTTGCTCCAACCAACAAGGCGATTGGAAAGGATTCTAGCATAGGTATCGTACACCTCCCCAGAGAATCACAATACCCAGACCCCGATGCAGCCATTTGACCGGGATCCACTTTGCGGTTAGTCCGGCAAGGATCCCTCCACCAACGCTGCCCAGCAGATAGGGATATGCCTGTGAAAAGGGAAGCGCCTGTGTCGTGGCACTGACGCATAGAGATACAATGCAGATCGGAAGAATTACGGATACAGAAGCAGGAAAAATATCCTTATCGTCTATGTCGGTCAGTATTGTGAGCAAGGGAACCAATACCATACCACCACCTGCGCCCAGAAGTCCGTTTACCGCTCCGGCTAAAAGCCCTGCAGCTGCAGTTTTCATTGTTTGCTTCATAAAAAACGCCTCCTGTGGAAATTTTCTCCACAGGAGGCAGAATTATTCTATTATCTGGTGGATGCTGAATTAGCCGCCAACAACCAGATCGGTGTCAATGCCCTTGAGGTTCTTGTCAGTAACGGTAACCTTGGCAACAACGCCCTTTTCCCACTGCTCGTAGGCTTCATTACACAGGTCGATGTCGATCATGTAATCGCGGTAAGTCAGCTTGCCGTCTTCCTTATAGAACATAACATGGTAGCCGTACTCACTTTCGATGATGCCGGTATCGCCGGGCTTGTGGCCTTCCAGAGCCCAATCCTTGAAGGACTGAACATAGTTGGAATCCCGGTAGATGCCCTCAATGAGGCCGCCGGTGGCCTTGCTGCCGGTATCGTCGCTCTTCTCGCCGGCCAGCTTGCCGAATGCTTCGCTATCCTTCTTGTCGCCCTTCATGAATGTGTCAAGGATGGCTTCAGCCTTCTCCTTGGTAGCCTTCTTTTCATCCTCTGTATAGGTTATCTTACCGGTCTTGTCGTCCTTCTTGCCGCCGGTAAACTTCACAAGAATGTGTTGCACATTGGCAAGGGGAGTCTTGTTGTCATCGGTGCCCTGGAACAGCAGGACATAGTAGCCGGTAACGGTGGCATCCTTGTCGGTGCCGGTCTTGCTTTCAATGACGGTGATGTCGCCTTCCTTGCGGGCGCTGTCAGTCAGCCACTTCTTAAAGTCAGCATTCTGGATGCTGCCGCTCAGAATGAACTTGTTCTCGCTGGCAGAGACATCTTTCTTGTCCTTGTTGATGGGAAGAGCTTTGATGGCATCGTTCAGCTTCTTCAGATCAGCATTTTCTGCGATTGCCAGACCCTTGGCAGCTTCTTCAGCAGCCTTACGGGCAGCTTCCTTCTGCTCATCGGTGTAGGTTACGGTTTCCTTGCCGTTCTCATCCTTCTCGGTCTTGCCACCGCCCAGGTGAGTCTGGTAAGCGCTGACGGTTACATAGTAGTAGGAGAAAGAGTAGGAGCTGTAGTCAGTGAACTTGTCCTTCTCGTGGTTGCGGTAGTCAGCATCCTGGAACTCCAGGCTGTTATAGTACTTGGTTGCATAGCTGTTAGCAATGGCATTGATCCGGGTGTACTCCATATAGCTCTTCAGAGTAGAGCCGGGACCGTAGGAGCTGCGCAGGTAGCCGTTGGCATTCTTGAAGCCGTAATAGGTGGACATAAGCTCCAGGTTGGACTCTTGAGTATCCAGAGTCTTCTGCTCATCAGAGGACAGAGTGAAGCCGTCGCTCATAGCCTTATCGTACATAGCATAGGCCCACTGAGCGTTGGTCTTTGCGATGTCGATGAAGTAATCAGCCCAGGTCTCACCGGTGGTCTTGTCGTAAATCTGCTCATCCAGGGGGAGAGTAGGATTAAGACCGGTGTACATCTGCATATAGGTGGCTGCCATCTCACCGTAGCTGCTGTACTGACTGGTGAAGGACTGAATGTAGTCCTTGTAGTAGTAGTTCAGTTCCACGGTGGTAAGCTTGTGGTCGGCAACCGTAACAGCAGTTGTAGCACGGTTGAACAGGCCGGTAACGGGAGTGCGAAGCGTAATACCAAGGAAGATGGCAACAACCAGTACCATCAGAACGATGAAAGTAAAGGTGTAGGTCTTCAGTTTCTTAGCATCGCTGCGCTCTTTCTTCTGCCGCTCGGTGATGGCAGCAGCATTTTGCTCCTTGCGGAGTTTCTTCTTATCGGATGCACTCATGTAATCAATTCCTCTCGTTGTGCAAATGAATTACTGGAAATCCCAGCACATAGTCCAGCGTATTATAACCGATTTATCTCGTAGTTGCAAGTGTTTTCTTTCGGAAAAGGTGGAAATGTGAAAAAAGTTTACAGTTTCCTTGTTTTTGCGCAATAAAAAAGCAAGAAGAGCAAAATACTCTTCTTGCCAAAACCCCGCTTCGGCCGTGTGCATCCAATTATGACCTGCACGAAAAGGCAGGTGGGTCGCCGCTCCCAATCTTAACTGCTCCCAACATCCACCGTACGTCAAAGCGCAGGCGGGAGGTCTGCAAACCGATGGGGAAGATAGGCATCCCAATTCAAAAATGTGGGTCCAAAAGGACACATCACGCACCAAGCAGGGGGCGATTACTCCCCGTCTTCTTCGTAGAGGGTATCCATAATCAAATTGTACACAGCTTCCAGTTCCTGATCGTCTTCAATGGCGCACAGGATGGGCTCGCCGTCTTCCTCAACAGATTTGAGAATGCTGACCTCCAGCTCGGAAAGCTCTGCTTTCTCGCCGTCAGCAGGGATAACAGCCAGGTAGGTAAAGCCATTGTAGTCAATGCTGGTCAATACCTCCAGCTCATATTCCGTGCCGTCTTCATCTACGATGGTCATAAAATCAGAGCCGTATTGATCGTTCATAAGATTGCCTCCGTATGTTTTCTATGTCTCAATTTTATCCCAAGCCAAGTGCAAAATCAAGTGGGAATGTTGCATATCAATGGACTAAAAACTTTTGCTAATTTGCCTATGAAATCAGTATGCACAAATATCACAGGAGTATGTATTTTATAAATTTAATATGTAATTCATAATTTGGTGCTTTTCTTTTGTATCTGGGTATGCTATAATACTACGACTGGCAGTATGCATACATGCCGGTTTGTGCTTGAATTTATGCTTTTTGCCGGCCGTTTTGGCCGCTGTTATACAGGAGGTATTGGCATGGATAACGAGATGAATAATCAGGGCAAACGCCGGGTATCCCGTCAAAACTGGAAACCGGGTCGGACTCTTACAATACTGCGTGGCATCTGGACCGGAGTCTATTCCGTGATCAAGATTGCTATGGGCGCACTGGCAACAGTACTGCTTGTGGGCCTTGTCTGCGGATTTATTTTCATGTTTACACTTGGCGATTATCTGGAGGGCGATATCGCGCCTCAGGCCGGTGTTCAGCTGGAAGGCTTTGATCTTAACGAGCCGTCCTACGTCTATTATATAGACAACTCCGGCAATATCCAGGTTTTGCAGAAGCTCTATCCGGAGCTGAACCGGGAGTGGGTTACCTATGACCAGATCCCCAAGCACCTGATCAATGCGGCAGTTTCCATTGAGGACCACCGTTTCTTTGAACATCAGGGCGTTGACTGGTTTACTACGCTGAAAGCTTGTGTCAATATGTTCATCGGCTCCGGCGACCAGTTCGGTGGCTCTTCTATTACGCAGCAGCTGATTAAAAACCTGCTGTTGATGGAAGATGAAGGCGCAGACGATGTTACGGTGCAACGTAAGGTGCTGGAGATCTTCCGTGCCACGGAATTTGAGCGCCGCTATGACAAGAGTGTTGTTCTTGAGTGGTATTTGAATAAGATTTTCTTGGGCAACCGCTGTGAGGGCGTCAAGGCTGCTGCTGCCAAGTACTTCGGCAAGGAATTGGAGCATTTGACTGCTGCGGAGTGTGCCTGCCTCATCAGTATCACCAATAATCCTTCCTTGTACGATCCCTACCGTACCCGTTTGGATGCTTCCGGACTGACCGGTATGGAGCAGAACGATATCCGCCGCACAAATACCCTGTATATGATGCGGGAATACGGCTATTTGACAGAAGAGGAATATCAGGAAGCCCTGAATCAGGAAATCGTGCTGAAAGACGGTATTGACAAGAATGACCGGGTGGCTGACTGTGCCAATGAATCCTGCGGTTACCACGGGAAGGTGGGCACCTTTGAACTGCGCACAGACGGTCAGTACTACTGTCCTGCCTGTGGTAAGATGTCAGAGATCGGTATCAACGCTTCTCAGGAAGTTTATTCCTGGTTCGTGGATGCAGCGGTGAAAGATGTCGCCAAGATGATGGCGGAAGAGGCCGGTCTGGAATGGAACAAAAACACCCAGAGTCTTTACCTGGATCTGATAACCAACGGTGGCTACCACATCTATACCACTATGAATATGGATGTGCAGAAGCAGGTGGACAAGATCTACACCGATCTCAACGAAATTCCCAAGACCAACAGCGTTCAGCAGCTGCAGTCTGCCATTGTTATTGTTGACAACAACACCGGCGATATCGTGGCTCTGTCCGGCGGAGTCGGCGAGAAAGATGTCTATTTCGGCTATAACCGTGCGGAATCTGATCAGCTGCAGCCCGGTTCGTCTATAAAGCCTCTGACAATCTATGCACCGGCCTTTGAATTGGGGCTGTTTACACCGGCTTCTGTCCAAAAGGATATGCCGCTGTATTATACCCAGAATCCGGACAACCCCACGGCAAGACCCAAGCCTTATCCTCTGAATACAGGTAAGGCCTCCTACGGCTACAGACGGAACATTCTGTACGGTGTGACACAGTCTGTCAATACCATCGCCGTCCAGACACTGAATAACATCGGACTGGAATATAGTTTTAACTTTGCAAAGGAAAAGTTCGGTCTGTCCTCTTTGATCGAAAGCGAGGAGAGAAACGGACAGGTTTTCTCCGATATCGGTCTTTCTCCGCTGGCAATGGGCGCGCCGACCGATGGCGTTACCGTCAGAGCGATGAGTGCTGCTTATGCAACATTCGCAAATGAGGGTGTGTACCGGGAAGCCCGTACCTTTACAAAGGTATTTAACGGCAAGGGCGAAGTGGTGCTGAGTAATGCTCAGGATTCCAAGCAGATTCTCAGTGAAAAGGCTGTTGCCTATATGAATTACTGTCTGGAGAATGTTGTTAAGGCCGGTACCGGTACCGCTGCCCAGATCAGAGGTCAGGTCGTTGCGGGCAAAACCGGTTCTACTACCAGCAACAAGGATCGTTGGTTCTGCGGTTTTACCGATTACTACACGGCTGCTGTCTGGTGCGGCTATGATACGCCTGAGGTTATCAGCCTTGTGGGCGACGGCAGAAACCCCGCCACGGTATTGTTCAAGAAAGTTATGGAGCCTATCCATAGTGGATTGACTTCTGCTCCGCTGTATGATGAAGGTAAGATGGTCAGCGTTGGAATCTGTCTGGATTCCGGTAAGCTGGCTACAGATGCTTGTGCTCACGATGTCCGCGGTACCCGTGTTGCTTATGCGGATGTATATTTGGAGGATGTACCGAAGGAGAAGTGCGATAAGCACATCAGCCTGGATTACTGTTCCGACGGCGTTGCATCGGAATACTGTAAGAATCTTGCCAATATTGGTAAGGTTACTCTCACCAAGAAGTCCCTTGTCAAGATGACACAGGCAGAACTGGATGCCATTATTGAAGCCACCGGTAACGGTCTGCACGACCAGTATACCAAGGATAACTATATCTATTTGGTTGACGACAGCGGCAATCCGATTCCGTTCTACGGCATCCACGGTAACATTAACGGCGGAACATCCAATTGCTGCCAGTACTGTTCCAAGCACAACAAGAATACCTGGGACAGCTTCTTTGGTGGCGATTAATTCGCTAATTTACGACGATTTGAGGAGATTGCCATGATCTGGTTATCCGACGAATGGAAAGAATATGAGGTGCTGGACACCTCGGCGGGTGAGCGTCTGGAACGGTGGGGAAAATATATCCTCGTTCGTCCCGATCCCCAGGTTATCTGGGATACGCCCCACATTGATCCGGCCTGGAAGCGTTATGATGCCCGTTATGTTCGTTCCAACACCGGTGGCGGCCGTTGGTCTGACCACCATCTGCCGGAGCGCTGGCAGATTCATTACAAGGATTATTTGACATTCAATGTCAAACCTATGAATTTTAAGCACACCGGTGTTTTTCCGGAGCAGGCTGCCAACTGGGATTTTATCCGGGACAAAGTGGCTTCTGCTGGACGTCCGGTGAGGGTGTTGAATCTGTTTGCCTATTCCGGCGGTGCTACGCTGGCAGCAGCAGCCGGCGGAGCGGAGGTCTACCATGTGGACGCTTCCAAAGGTATGGTGGCCTGGGCAAAGGAAAATGCCCACGCTTCCGGTCTTGCGGACCGTCCTATCCATTGGATCGTGGACGATTGCGGCAAGTTCATTCAGCGGGAAATCCGTCGCGGACGCCGTTATGACGGTATTATAATGGATCCTCCCAGTTACGGCCGTGGCCCCAGTGGTGAGATCTGGAAGATGGAAACCAGCTTTTACCCATTCCTGTTGGAAACGGCAAAGCTGCTGACGGACAATCCGCTGTTTGTTATTATCAATTCTTATACAACGGGTCTTGCACCCTCTGCCGTGGGCTATGCTTCCGATGTAGTATTCGGTGCAGATCACGGCGGACATACTGCGGTAGGCGAACTGGGTCTGCCAGTAAAATCTACGGGCATTATGCTGCCCTGCGGCTCCACCGGGCGGTGGACACCGTAATCGGAGGACTATGAACAAGGCTATTTCTGTCGAACATTTGGCATACGCATATCCGGGCGTGGATGACACGCCCGATATCGTCGTTTTTAAGGATTTGAATCTGCAGATCGAACAAGGCAGCTTTGTGGCGATTCTTGGCGGTAACGGCTGCGGAAAGTCCACTCTGGCAAAGCACTTTAATTCCATATTGCTGCCGGGCGGCGGAAAAGACTATGTCTACGGAATGGACACCTCGGATGAGGAAAAACTTATTGCTGTGCGCCGCTGTACCGGAATGGTGTTCCAGAATCCGGACAATCAGATCGTTGCAAATGTTGTGGAAGAGGATGTGGCATTCGGACCGGAGAATCTGGGCATTGCTAGCCCGGAGATCCGTAACCGTGTGGATCGGGCTCTGAAGCAGGTTGGTATGTATGAGTACCGGGAACATGCGCCTCATCTTCTGTCCGGCGGCCAGAAGCAACGCGTGGCTATCGCCGGCGTTATTGCTATGGAGCCCAAATGCATTGTTCTGGACGAACCTACGGCGATGCTGGATCCCAGAGGCCGCAAGGAGGTAATGGAAACCATTACCAGACTGAACGAAGAAAAAGGAATTACCGTTGTACTGATAACACACCATATGGATGAGGCTGCACTGGCTCAGCGTGTTGTGGTGCTACACAACGGGAAAGTGGCGGCTGACGGAACGCCGGAGCAGGTGTTTTCTCAGGTAGAGCTGCTGCATAACATCGGACTTGCTGCCCCGGACACAGTAGAACTGTGCTGGGAGCTGAATAAAAATGGATTCAATCTGCCCCTGAGCAGCCTGAATCCGGACGATTGCGCGCAGATACTTTACGATATACTAAAGGTCTGACCCGCTGGGAGGAAGAGAATTGGCACCTTTTTTAGAGGTTAAAAATCTGACACATATCTACAGCGCCGGTACTCCGTTTGAGCACACGGCGCTGGAAAACGTGTCGTTTTCGCTGGACAGGGGAGAGTTTATTGGTGTGATCGGTCATACCGGCTCCGGTAAATCTACTCTGATGCAGCATTTGAACGGCCTTTTGAAGCCGGATTCCGGCGCTGTGCTGCTGGACGGAACAGATATCTGGCAGGATAAAAAGATTACCCGCCAGACCCGATTTCGAGTGGGTTTGGTGTTCCAGTATCCGGAATATCAGCTTTTTGAGGAAACTGTTTATAAGGATATCGCTTTTGGCCCAAAGAATATGGGTTTGAAAGCAGACGAAATAGACCGCAGAGTGCGGGCGGCAACTGCCGCTGTCGGTATTGATGAGGAACTGTTGAGCGTATCGCCCTTTGGTCTCTCCGGTGGTCAGAAGCGCCGCGTTGCCATTGCCGGTGTACTGGCGATGGAGCCGGAATTGCTTATTCTGGACGAGCCCACCGCTGGTCTTGACCCTGCCGGCAGGGAGGAGATCCTTTCCTATATTGACGGCTATCGTAAGGCGAAAAATGCTACCATTATGATGGTCAGCCATTCTATGGACGACGTGGCCCGTATGGCTGATCGGCTGATCGTAATGAATCACGCAAAGATTTCGCTAATGGGCACACCTGACGAAGTGTTCCGCCACGCGCAGGAACTGGTGGATATGGGCCTTGATATCCCCGTGTTGACCCGGGTGTTTATGAAACTGCAGTCATTGGGACTTTCTGTAGATCCCGTCTATACCTCTGCACAGGCCGTGGCGGCGCTGTGTAAGCTGAGAGGAGGGGACTGCGATGCTTAAAGACATTACCCTCGGTCAGTATTTTCCGGGACAGTCGGTGATCCACCGGCTGGACCCTAGAACGAAACTGCTGATTTTGATCGGCTATATTGTCGCGCTGTTTTTGGCTGCCAGCTGGATCTCCTATGGCGTGATGTTTGTATTCCTTGTAACCTGCATTGCCATTTCTCAAGTTCCCGTTAAGTCTTTCTTTAAGGGAATGAAGCCGTTGATCTTCATTCTGGTTTTTACGGGTGTTCTGAATCTGTTTTTTACACAGGGCGAAACTGTGCTGGTACAATTTTGGAAGATTACCATTACCCTTGAGGGCTTGGTACGGGCATTCTTTATGATCTTCCGTATCCTGCTTCTGATTACGGGCACATTCCTGCTGACCTATACAACATCGCCCATTGCTTTGACAGATGGACTTGAATCTCTGCTTTCCCCACTGAAGAAGATAAAGCTGCCGGTCCACGAACTGTCTATGATGATGTGCATTGCCCTGCGATTTATCCCTACTTTGATTGAGGAAACGGACAAGATTATGTCCGCTCAAAAGGCAAGGGGTGCGGATTTTGAATCCGGAAAGCTGATGCAGCGGGTCAAGGCTCTTGTGCCTATTTTGGTACCGCTGTTTATCGGTGCGTTTCGTCGTGCTGACGAACTGGCAACCGCCATGGAGTGTCGCTGCTATCAAGGTGGTGAGGGGCGCACCAAAATGAAACTTCTGCGTATGCGCAGCTGGGATTATTACAGCTTCTTGGTGGGAATTGTACTGATTGCCGGTATCTGTGTGCTGCGCAAATTCGGTCTGTGAGGTAGATTATGCGCAATATTGCTCTCTTTTTGACCTATCTAGGCACAGCCTACCATGGCTGGCAGATGCAGAAAAATCTTCCCACGGTCCAGGAAACTCTGGAAAAAGCCATCCAGATGGTGGTTGGCCACGATGTTCATGTTACCGGCTGCGGAAGAACGGATGCCGGTGTTCACGCCAAGTGCTACGTGGCGAATTTTCGCACAGATTCCACCATTCCTGTGGATCGGCTGCCTTATGCTTTGAACACGCATCTGCCTCTGGATATCGTGGTAACCAAGGCGATGGAGGTCCACGAGAACTTCAACGCCATTGGCTCTTGCACCAAAAAGGAATACACCTATCTCATCTACAATTCCCGATTAAAAGACCCATTTTATGTGGATCGGGCCTGGTTTTATCCCAAGCATCTGGATGAAAAGGTGATGCAGGCCGCTGCCGATCAGTTCGTGGGTACTCACGACTTTGCGGCGGTAAGAAGCGTTGGAACGGATGTAAAATCCACCGTCCGCACGGTATACTATTACAAGGTAGAGCGAGATGGCGATCTCATCGCCCTGCGGGTCTGTGCCAACGGATTTCTCTACAACATGGCCAGAGCTATGGCAGGAACGGTGGTGTACGCAGCGGAAGGGAAGTTCGCTCCGGAAGAAATCGGAAAGATCCTGGATGCTGGCAACAGGACAGCCGCAGGTCCTACAGTACCCTCCGGCGGTTTGTATATGACACACTTGTGGTACGATGACGGTATTGAAAGCTTTGAGTGTGTACCTCATCGGCCTATTGTTTAAAATTTGTTCTCCATTTATTTTCCGAATTGTGTTATACTTTGCGGAAAAGATACCCCTGCAGAAACGGAGTGATTGACTATGCAACCCAAGCTTTGCACCAAGTGCAAGAAGAATATAGCGGTGGTTTTTATCACCAAGATGGAAAACGGTGTTACGCTGAATGAGGGCTACTGTCTGAAGTGCGCCCGGGCGTTGGGAATTCCCCAGATTGACCAGGCAGTGAAGCAGATGGGCTTTTCTGATGAAGATCTGGACAATCTCAGCGACGAGATGAGCAGTATGTTCGGACAAATAGAGCCCGAAGAGAATGACGATGACGAAATGGACAGCCGTACCGCCACATTCCCGCTGCTGAATCAACTGTTTGGCGGCATCAGCCAGCCGGGGGCGGAGCCTCCTGTGGAACGAAGCGAATCCATCGAGCAAAATGATAGCGGTGAAAAGCCTAAGAAGAAGGGCAAAAAGCATAAATTCCTGGACAGCTACTGCATGAATCTGACCCGGCGGGCCAGAGAAGGTAAGCTGGATAAGGTCATCGGACGGGATGTGGAAACCGAGCGCGTGGTCCAGATTCTGAACCGCCGCCAAAAGAATAATCCCTGCCTGATCGGCGAGCCGGGTGTCGGTAAGACCGCCATTGCAGAAGGTCTTGCCCAGCGGATCGCTGCCGGCGATGTTCCTTATAAACTGCAGGACAAGGAAGTTTTCCTGTTGGATCTGACAGCGCTTGTTGCAGGCACCCAGTTTAGGGGCCAGTTTGAGAGCCGTATGAAGAGTCTGATCGGCGAGATCAAGGAATGTGGCAATATCATTCTGGTCATTGACGAGGTGCATAATCTTGTGGGCGCCGGTGATGCGGAAGGCTCTATGAACGCTGCAAATATCTTGAAGCCTGCCCTCTCCCGCGGTGAGATTCAGGTGATCGGTGCTACTACTTTTAACGAGTACCGCAAGTATATCGAAAAAGATTCCGCTCTCGAGCGCCGCTTCCAGCCTGTTACCGTGGCAGAGCCCACCATTGAGGAAGCTTGCCAGATCATGCAGGGTATTGCCAAGAGCTATGCGGATTTCCACGGCGTCAGTATCTCTCCTGAGATTGCGCGGCAGTGCGTGGTGCTGTCGGAGCGGTATATTACGGACCGTTTTCTGCCGGATAAGGCAATCGACCTGCTGGATGAGGCTTGCTCCGATGTGAATTTGCGCTGCAAGGAGATCTCTCTGCTGGCAGAAAAAAAGAAAGAGCGGGACGACTATGAGCTGGAGCTTCGTATGCTGACTGAGGATACGGAGAATGAGCATTTTGAGCGGCTTGCCCATATCCGCAGCAAACTGTGCCAGTTGGCTGACGAGATTGAAAGACTGGAACAGGTACCGCCTCCCGCAGTTACAATCGAGAATCTTGCCCGTATTATCGAGTTGTGGACCAAGATTCCTGCATCCAAGATCAAGACTCAGGAGTTCCAGCAGATCAGCGGTCTGTATGGACGCTTGAAAGAGCATATTGTAGGTCAGGATGAGGCTGTCGATGCCGTTGCAAAGGCTATCCGACGCCACCGTGTGGGCATCAGCCCCCAAAAGCGCCCGGCTTCCTTTATCTTCGTTGGCCCTACCGGCGTTGGCAAGACGGAGTTGGTCAAATGCCTTGCGAATGATTTGTTTGACAGCGTAGACAGCCTGATCCGTCTGGATATGTCAGAGTATATGGAAAAGCACACCGTATCCAAGCTGATCGGTTCGCCTCCCGGCTATGTGGGCTACGATGAGGCCGGTCAGCTGACAGAGAAGATCCGTCGTAAACCCTATAGCGTTATCCTGTTCGATGAAATCGAAAAAGCGCATCCGGATGTTCTCAACATCCTGCTTCAAGTACTCGACGATGGTCGCATTACCGATGCCCAGGGCAGAACGGTGAACTTTGAGAATACGGTTATCGTGATGACCTCCAATGCCGGCTCCGAGGGCCGGGTAGGCGGTATGGGTTTTGGACGCAGCGATACCGATATTATCAAGGAAAAAACGATGAAGGCTCTGCGGGATTTCCTGCGGCCGGAATTCATCAACCGTGTGGATGAAATTATCACTTTTAACCATCTGACTGAGGAGAATTTCCTTGGTATTGCAGACATTATGCTGAAAGAATTGGCCCAGAGTTTGGAGGATCGCGGACTTACCATCACATTTGATGAAAATGTTCGTAAATTCCTTGTGAACAAGGCGTATTCTGTAACTTACGGCGCAAGAAACTTGCGTAGAACAATCCAGAAGGAATTGGAAGATCCTATTTCCGAAAAGATTATTGAGTCTTTTGAGTCTCCGATTTCGGAAATCCACATCGCAGCCAATGATGATAAAATCACGGTTACCGCAAAATAAAAAACCGGGAGGCGATGCCTCCCGGTTTTTTTGTTACATATCCATTTTGTTCATCAGCTTATCACCGACATTGCTTGCTGCATTTTCAACAGCGCAAGCGGCCTTATTGACCAGCTTTCGCGTGGTGGATTGCTTCGGCAGCATCATCACAGCTACTGCACCTGCTGCGGCGCTTACGCCTAAGGTGATAGCCCAGCCTTTTGCTTTCATTTCCTTCACTCCCTTCGACATTAGTATGCCCGATATGACATAAACTGCGCACAGGGAAAAATGGAAGATTTTCTGCAATATTCTTGTCAAGAATCAAAAGTTGTGATATGATTTCTACAAGAAAACTTGTTCATTTGCAGTTAGGAGGCGAAGTATGTCTATTGATAAGCTTCATGATAAGATCCGCAAGATGAAAAACCCTGCTATGCTGGATCTTACAGTAACCCCGCAGACCATTCCCGACCATATCGCACAGCAGGGAAGTGTTTTGGAGAATTATACTATTTTTTGCCGGGAGCTGATGAACGGACTAAAAGACAGAATGCCCGCTGTTCGTTTCCGCTTTGACATCTTTGCACTGATGGGAGCAGAGGGATTGGGTGCTCTTTCCACACTGCTGAAAGAGGCGCAGGAGCTGGGCTACTATGTGCTATTGGACGCCCCTGCTATTTTGACACCTGAGGACGCGCAGATGACCGCTGATGCAATTTTTAGCGCTGACACATATCCTTGTGACGGCCTGCTGATCAGCCCGTATATCGGCAGTGATGCAGTCAAGCCTTTTGTGCCGTACTGCAAGGCAGATAAAGACTTGTTTGTAGTTGTTCGCTCTGCTAACAAATCTGCTGTGGAACTGCAGGATCTGATGACCGGAAGCCGCCTTGTCCACACCGCGGCTATGGATATTGTCAACCGCCACGGAGAGAATATCTTCGGCAAGAACGGATATTCCAGGATTTGTGCCTGCGTCAGTGCCGGAGCCCCCAGCAGTATTCAGTCGATTCGTAGCGGCTATAAGTATGCGTTTTTGCTGGTGGACGGACTGGAATACCCCAGCGGCAACTTCAAAAATTGCAGTTTTGCCTTTGATCGCTTTGGTTATGGCGCTGTGGTCTGCGCAGGAACATCTATCACTGCAGCTTGGAAGGAAAACGGAACAGATGGCACAGACTTTGTTACACAGGCAGTGGATGCAGCCGACCGGATGAAGAAAAATCTGAGTCGTTATGTAACGATTCTGTAAGGAGAGCGAAATGTTGAAGATTTATGGCTCAATGCTGTGTCCTGATTGTGTCCGGTGCTGCGAAGAACTGACAAATGCAGAAGTGGAATATGTATTTTGTGATTTTGCCGACAGTCTGGTCAACCTGAAGGAATTTCTGGCAATCCGGGACAATAACGAACTGTTTGCGGAACCTCGTAAAGAGGGGAAAATCGGAATTCCCTGCATCGTTGACGATAACGGTGCGGTCAAACTGGACTGGGATTGCTATGTAAGTCAGGGCTAAGCCTGACTTACATACCGGGCATACCGTTTCCGTTGCTACCGGGCATGTTGCCGTTTGCGTTACCGTTTCTGCCGGTGTTGTTGTTTCCGGAGTCGTCGCCGTTGCCAATAAAGCCATCACCGTCAGTGGGGTTGGCGTTATCACTTCTGGGCATCATATCGTCGATCATACGGCTGGCATCGGTGGCCATAGATTCGCCGGTAGACCCTTTGCGGCAGCCTGCGCACAGGCAAATGATAAGGACAAGGATCAGTACAAGTGCAATCGTCTTTTTCATAGTTTTCCTCCTAAAGTTTGATTACGCTGTTAGTATTTCCGCATTGTGCTGAAAAATACTTTTATTACGCCTACAGATATCTGCAGGCGTATTTTTATTATTTTATTATAAAATAATAACGGCTGATAATTGCATATTTGTTTTTGGTGTGATATAGTATAAAAGATATCATACACCCGGAGGCGTTTATGAGGGAATTGACATCTTTACAGAAGAATTTGCCCGCAGTGTGCGAGCTGAAATATAACGAGCCGATGAGTAACCACACTTCCTTCCGTATTGGCGGTGAAGCTGAGGTGATGGCGTTTCCCAAAAACTCGGAAGAGCTGTCTGCTGTTTTCAATGCAGCGGCCGACCTTGGTGTAACACCCAGAATTCTGGGCGCGGGAACGAATGTTCTGGCACCGGATACCACTCTGGATGGCATTGTGGTCTGCCTGAAGGATTGTCTTGATGGAATGCAACTGCTGGATGGAGACCGAATCCAGGTTATGGCAGGTGTAACAATGACCCGTACAGCGGTGTTTGCTGCCAACCACGGTCTTTCCGGTCTGGAATTTGCCCACGGCATTCCCGGTACTGTTGGCGGCGGCGTGTATATGAATGCGGGAGCATACGGCGGTGAGATTTGTCAGGTTTTTGAAAGTGCCGTTGTAATGGAACCAGATGGTACGACGAAGACTCTTTCTTTGGAGGATATGGAGTTCTCTTACCGCCACAGTGTTCTGGAAGAAACGCCGTCTATTGTCGTCAGCACCGTATTCCACCTGGAAAAGAAATCCCCCGAATGCATCAAAGCAAAGATGAAAGAACTGATGGCAAAACGTTCTGCATCCCAACCTTTGGATCTGCCGTCGGCGGGGTCGGCATTCAAGCGACCGGTGGGTGGCTATGCTGCAGCACTGATCGATGAAGCCGGTCTGAAGGGCTATCAGGTGGGCGGCGCTGCTATTTCCAAAAAGCACGCAGGTTTCGCTGTAAACCTTGGCGGCGCAACAGCAGAGGATGTAAAGAATCTGCTGAAGAACGTATCCGATGCTGTTTTTGAGAAGTCCGGAATCCGGCTGGAGCCGGAGGTCCGTATCTGGTAAATCTACGAAAGGAGGGCCCGTTATGGCCATTTCATTCTCTGCTGCGGCAAAAGCTGAAATCTGTCGGGCCTTCCCGCAGAAGCGCTGCTGCGCCCTTGCGCAGTGCTTTGGTATTCTGCTGTTTTGTAACAGTTTCAGTGCAGATGGTATCCGGATCATTACGGAAAGCCGTGAATTTGCGCAGACACTTCCAAAGTTGTTCAAAAAGGCGTTTTTAGTCAATTTTGATGTGATTCCGGAAATGGAAACTTCCGGAAAGCTGGTTTTTCAAATTACAAATAAAGAGAAGGTTGCCCAGATTATGGCAGCCTATGGCTTTAATCCTGCTGATACGCTGGCACTGAATGTGAATCTGGCAGTTGTGGAGGAAGAATGTTGCAAGTCATCTTTTCTGCGTGGCGCATTTCTCTCCGGCGGATCTGTTACGGATCCCACTAAAGGTTATCATATTGAGGTGACTACTACCCACAGCGCCGTTGCACGGCAGACTTATGCGCTGATGGAGGAGATCCTGGGTTTCTATCCGAAGACGGCAAGCCGTGGCGGTGCTCAGGTGCTGTATTTGAAGCAGAGCGAGCAGATCGCTGATCTTTTGACCTTTCTTGGTGCGCCGCTGGCTGCAATGGGCATTATGGAAGCCCGCCTGGAAAAGGAACTAAGCAACAATGTTAACCGCCGCTGCAACTGTGATGATGCCAACACCTCCAAGGTGGTTGATGCGGCGCAGGAGCAGCTTGCGGCGATCCGTATCCTGCGGGAACGGGGACTGGTGGAGAATCTTCCCAAGAAGCTGCAGCAGGCACTGATCGCCCGGGAGAACAACCCGGAATCATCGCTGACAGAACTTGCAGCGATGATGGAGCCGCCCATCACAAAACCGGCGATGAATCACCGGCTGAGAAAGCTGGTAGAACTTTCTAAGGAGGCTGTGTAATGAGTTTCGTTCATTTGCACGTGCATAGTGAATACAGCCTTCTGGACGGCGCCTGCCGCATCGGCGGCATGATGGATCGGGTCAAGGAGATTGGCCAGGATGCCATCGCCATTACTGACCACGGTGTTATGTACGGCTGTATCGATTTTTATAAGGCTGCAAAGGATGCAGGAATTAAACCGATTATCGGCTGTGAGGTTTATGTTGCCAGACGCGGTATGGAAGACCGTGTCCACGGCATTGACAATGATCCCTATCATCTCGTTCTGCTGTGCGAAAATATGACCGGCTATCAGAATCTTTGCTATCTGGTGTCCGAGGCTAACAGCCGCGGCTTTTACGGAAAGCCAAGAGTGGATCTGGAACTGCTGGCTGCCCATCACGAGGGAATTATCGCACTTTCTGCCTGCCTGGCAGGCGGTGTCGCTCAGTACCTGATGGACGAGGATTATAATGCTGCTAAGGAATATGCGCTGAAAATGGCGGATATTTTTGGTCCGGGACGGTTCTATCTGGAACTGCAGGATCATGGCATTGAGGAGCAGCGGGCAGTTAATCAGGGCATCCAGCGGATCGCCCGGGAGACCGGTTTGCCGCTGGTAATTACCAATGACGCCCACTACTTGCGCAAGGAAGACGCCGCAATGCAGGATGTCCTTCTTTGTGTTCAGACTGGTAAAACCGTGGATGACGAGAACCGGATGAAATTCCAAACTGACGAATTTTATTTGAAATCGGAAGAGGAACTTCGCAGTTTATTCCCCAACTGTCCAGAAGCTTTTGAAAATACGGTGAAGATAGCACAGATGTGCAATGTCGAATTCGTATTCCATGAGTATCATCTGCCGTCTTTTCCCATTCCGGAGGGCTACACCAACGAGCAGTATTTCCGCAAACTGTGCTACGAGGGATTTGAGGAGCGCTATAGCAATCCCCCTGAAGAGTATTTGCACCGGTTGGAATATGAGATCGATGTTATTAGCCGTATGGGCTATGTGAATTACTATCTCATCGTCTGGGACTTTATCCGCTACGCGAAGGAATCCGGAATCCCCGTAGGTCCGGGCCGTGGCTCCGGTGCAGCCTCCATTGCGGCGTACTGTATGCACATCACGGAAGTCGATCCGATGAAATACAGCCTGATCTTTGAGCGCTTTTTGAACCCCGAACGTGTCAGTATGCCCGATTTCGATACGGACTTCTGTCAGGAGCGCCGTGGAGAGGTCATCGAATATGTTATGCGGAAATATGGCAAGGATCACGTTGCACAGATCGCGACCTTCGGCACGATGGCGGCAAGAGGTGCAATCCGGGATGTGGGCCGCGCGCTGAATCTTACCTATGCTCAAACCGATGTGGTTGCAAAGCTTGTACCCACGATGCCTCTGCACATCACACTTAAGCAGGCGCTGGAGATCAGCCCCAAGCTGAAAGAAATGTATGATGGCGATGAGCAGGTGAAGAAACTCATCGACACGGCTATGAGTCTGGAGGGTATGCCCAGAAATACCTCCACTCACGCTGCCGGCGTAGTGATTACTGCAGATCCGGTTCACACCTATGTGCCACTGGCGCGCAATGATGAAACGATGGTTACCCAGTATACGATGACTACCATCGAAGAACTGGGTCTGCTGAAGATGGACTTCCTCGGTCTTCGCAACCTTACGGTCATCAAGGATGCTGAGAATCAGATCAAGCAGTTCCAACCGGACTTTTCGATGGATAATATTCCTGACGATGATGCCGAAACCTTTACAATGGTAGCAGAGGGTAAGACTCAGGGCGTATTCCAGCTGGAATCTGCCGGTATGACCGGCGTTTGCGTGGGAATGAAGTCCTCATCTATCGAAGATTTTACGGCTGTGGTTGCGCTGTATCGTCCCGGCCCGATGGATTCGATTCCTCAGTTTATTTCCAACAAGCTGAATCCAGGCAAGGTTACCTATAAAACACCGCTTTTGGAGCCGATTCTGAAGGTTACCTACGGCTGTATCGTCTACCAGGAGCAGGTTATTGAGATTTTCCGTTCTCTGGCCGGATATTCTATGGGTCAGGCGGACAATATTCGCCGTGCGATCTCCAAGAAAAAGCAGAAGACCATCGATGCAGAACGCCAGACCTTTGTTTATGGCGATAAGGAGCAAGGGATTCCCGGTTGCATCCAGCGGGGCGTGCCTGAGGCTGTTGCCCAGTCGATCTACGACGAGATCGTTGCCTTTGCTAACTATGCCTTTAACAAGGCACACGCTGTCTGCTACGCTGTTGTCGCATACCAGACGGCATACTTAAAGTGCCATTATCCTAAGCAGTATATGGCGGCACTGATGACCTCTGTGCTGGATAGTGCAGAGAAAGTGTCTGGCTATATTGCTGAGTGCAAGAGTATGGGCATATCTGTTTTGCCCCCGGATATCAACCATTCTTCCGATACCTTCACTGTTGAGGGCAATTCTATCCGCTTTGGCCTTGGTGCGGTGAAAAATGTGGGCCGCGGTTTGATCCGTACGATCGCAGCTCGCCGTGCCGATGGTGGTCATTTCAAATCTCTGGAAGATTTTCTGCAGAGAATGGGTGAGGGTGAACTGAATAAGCGGGCGGTGGAAAACTTTATCAAATGCGGTGCAATGGACTGCTTTGGATATCACCGAAGCGAACTGCTGGCTGTATACGAGAGTATGATGGATAACGTCGCTGCCTCCAGAAAGAGAAATCTGGAGGGACAGATGGGACTGTTTGCTCTGCTGGATGATGCGGAAGAAGTCGCAACGATCCCTATTCCTAAACTGCCGGAAATGAATAAGGCAGATCTGATGGCTTTGGAGAAGGAAACCACCGGTATTTATCTGTCCGGTCACCCAATGGACGATTATCGTCAGTTCCTGCGCAATACCCATGTTGTTCCCATTGGTTCACTGATGAGCGAAGACAGCACCTATGCCGATGATGCCATTGTGAGTGTAGCGGGCATTGTCCAGAGCGTGAAGATGAAGACAACCCGGAATAATTCTATGATGGCTTATGTAACGCTGGAGGATGACACTTCTTCCATCGAAATGTTGGCATTTTCCAATGTTTTGAACCAGTATGGCGGCTATCTGCGGGAGAATAGTCCCGTAGTTATCACCGGAAGACTCTCGATTCGGGACGAAAAAGAACCCCAGATCGTCATTAACCGGGCTCGGCCTATTTCTGACTTTACAGAAAACACACCGGCTCCGGATCCTGCTCCCCAGAAAGTAGCTGCTGACACACTGTACCTGCAGTTGCCAGGGGAGAGCGATCCCCGTTTCCAAAAGGTACGGGCCATCGTCAACATGTTCCCGGGCGACAAAACTGTCAAAGTGTTCTTTGCAGATACCCGGAAACTGATGGGCACAAAAGCATCCCTTGATATGATTATGATCGATGAATTGAAGGTTCTGTTAGGAGAAAGCAACGTTGTGCTGAAATAACTTTTCTTTTTCCAAAATCTGTGTTACAATAAACTGTCGAAAGGAGTGGTGATCACCGTGAGAAGAATAAAGATTTGGGCAGTGATGCTGGCGGTCATCATGCTCCTGAGCGGTTGCAGTTTTCACACTGTCAACGAGTTTTACAGCCTGCCCAAGCGTTCTGAGGGCTACACAAACCTGCAATCCGAGATGCAAAGTGCTATGACCGGTTGGGAATACGCCGCGCCTCAGAGCGGTGAATACCAGCAGACACTGCAGACTGCGGATCTGGACGGCGACGGTAAAAATGAATATTTGCTGTTTGCCAAGAGCAATTCTGCTGAAAAGCCTCTCCGCATTTTTATTTTCAGCGGTGATGGTGAGGAGTATTGGCTACAGGATACTATCGAGTGCATCGGTTCTGCGTTTGATCAGGTTGCTTATGTAAAGGTGAATCCTGGCAAAGGAACGCAGCTTATCATCGGTCATCAGGTTAGTGATCAGGTGCTGAAATCTATGTCTGTCTATGAAATGGTTGACGGACAGATGGAACGTATTCTCTCGGCTAACTACTCGAGATTTTTGTGCAGCGACCTTGACCGCAATGGCTTGAGTGAGATCTTTGCGATCCGTCCCGATGTGGAGAATTCGTCCAAATGCGTAGCGGAGCTGTACGGCAGTATGAACGGCGTCATTGAACGCTCTCAGGAGGTGGCGCTGTCTGCCTCAGCGGACAGCATCAAGCGCATCGTCCTAGGAAAACTGAATGATGGCCCTGCGGCGGTCTATGTTGCCAGCGAACTGGACGGAAGTGCAATCATCACCGATGCCTGTGCGTTGATCGATGGCCAACTGAAAAACATTTCTTTGTCTGCGGAATCCGGAACCAGCGTCCAGACTATGCGTAACTACTATGTGTATGCAGACGATGTTGATGCTGATGGCGTTTTGGAATTGCCCAGCCTGATCTCTCTGGCATCAGTTGAGAATGCGGAAACGGATGAAACACAGTATGTGATCCGTTGGTATGCGTTGAATTCCGACGGAACGGCGGCAACAAAGATGTATACCTATCACAATTTCGTCGGCAGATGGTATCTGCAGTTGGATGAAAGCATTGCAGGAGACCTGACTGCTGCTCAGCGTGGCAACAGTTATGAATTCGGTCTTTGGGATTCAGAAACACAGCAATCAAACAAGCTGATGACACTGTATGTCCTCACCGGTCAGCGCCGGGAGGAGCAGGCAGTGGAGGATAACCGCTTTGTTGTCTACAGAAATGAATCCACAGTTTACGCTGTTAAGCTGGAGGTCGCTTCTGCGGCCTACTGTATGACCCAGGAAAGTCTGATCGAAAGTTTCCATCTGATCGTTGAGGATTGGAACTCGGGTATGATGTAAGAGGTGTAGATATGAAAAGAGTTTTGATACTGGAAGATGAACCGAATATCCGCAGTTTTGTGGTGATCAATTTGAAGCGCGCCGGCTATGAGGTCGTGGAGGCCGGAACAGGCTATGAAGCGCTGGATAAGCTGGAGGAATATCCTGATATCGGTGTTGCGATCCTGGACATTATGCTCCCCGACATTGACGGTTTTGAGGTCTGCCGCCGTATTCGTGCCAGTGGTATGAAGATTGGCGTTATTATGCTTACTGCGCGCACCCAGGAGATCGATAAGGTTACAGGCCTGATGACCGGTGCGGATGACTATGTTACCAAGCCCTTTTCTCCCGCAGAGCTGACTGCTCGTATTGATGCGCTGTTTAGAAGAGTTGGCAATGATACGAAGGTTTCTTATGATATGCTGAAGCAGGGACCCTTCACTCTGAATCTGCGAAACCATAGCCTTGAAAAGAATGGGGTTAAGGTGCGCCTGACTCAGGTGGAATACGCCATTATGAAGCTGTTTATGCAGAATCCCGGAAAACCCCTGTCCAGAGAGAACATTCTGGCAATGGTTTGGGGCAGAGATTATGTGGGAGAAGTGAAGATCGTGGATGTTAACATCCGCCGTCTGCGCATCAAAATCGAAGATGATCCCCAGAACCCGGATTACATTATGACGATTTGGGGACACGGTTATCAATGGGGTCGTTAAACCCCGGAAAAAGAGGATTGGTATGAAAAAGGCAGGTTCGTTGCGAAGACGCTGGATGATGAATACGGTAGGCGTAGTCTGCGTTTTTGGCCTTGCCTGCGTGTTTGTCGTAGCGGCTGTGTTTGGCGTGTACTATTATTCGGCGCTGGAGTCAGATATGCGTTATCGGGCCGGAAACACTGCGGATTTCTTTGCAGAAAATGTTCATCAGGACTATAACTATTTCTATCAATCCTGCATCAACTATGCAAAATCCTATGCAGAGAAAGATAAGCTGGAACTGCAGTTCATCGATGTCAACCGCAAGGTGGTAGCAACATCCTACGGAGATTGGATGGATGAGTCCCCGGCGACACAAGACATCGAGGATGCCTTTGCCACACGGGATGTGGGCAAGTTTATTGGTAGAGATCCCGTAACCGGTGAGCGAGTCATGGCGCTGTGTAAGGCGATGATTTACAACAACGGCGAGGTTATCGGCGTACTGCGCTATGTTACCTCTACAAAACTGGTTGACCGTCAGATCACATTCATTACGATGTGTGCGGTGCTTGTAATGTCGGCTGTTGTACTTGTTGTTGTGATGAGCAGTAATTATTACATCCGTTCTATCATTGTGCCTGTTGCAGAGATTACGGAAAAGGCAAAGCGCATTACTGCCGGCAGTTACGGCATACAGATACAGACAAAATATGATGATGAGATTGGCGAACTTGCCGATACTATTAACGAGATGTCTTTGCAGATCGGTCAGAACGAGAAGGTACAGCGTGATTTTATTTCCTCGCTTTCTCACGAATTGCGTACTCCTCTGACCTCTATTACCGGCTGGAGCGAAACCCTGCTTGCCGGTGATACTCTGGACCCGGATACCCGCAGAGGTATGCGGATCATCCTGCGGGAGGGCAAACGCCTGACGGAGATGGTTGTTGACCTTTTGGACTTCAACCGGATTCAGGACGGACGAATGACGTTGAATATGGAGCTCTATGACATCCGAAGCGAGTTCGAGGATACGGTGTTTATGTACTCCAGCCGTGCCGCTCAGGATGGAATTGAGTTGGATTATTTGGAAAATGATGACGATGTGCCGGAAATCTCCTGCGATCATGAGAGAATGCGACAGGTTTTCCTTAACATCCTCGATAATGCTGCAAAGCATGGCGGCGAGGGTAAAAAGATTGATGCTACCATCTTTATGGAGGATCAGGAGGTCGTTATCCAAATCCGGGATTACGGTCCCGGTATCCCGGAGGATGAGCTGCCGCTGGTGAAGAAGAAATTCTACCGAGGTAGCATGAAAAATCGCGGCACCGGCATCGGTTTGGCTGTCTGCGATGAGATCGTACAGATGCACAATGGCACATTGACGCTTGAAAATGCGGAAGGCGGTGGCACACTGGTAACAGTGCGCCTGCCTGCGTTCCAATAAGTGAGGATCTATGAAAAAAGAAGATGTAAAGACCTGCTGTGAGAAATTTAAGACGATGATCGGCGGACAGGCGTTGATTGAAGGCATTATGATGCGTGGCCCGGAGCAGGACGCTATCGTTGTGCGCCGCCCGGACGGACTCAGTGTGGAAGTTACACCTCGTAAAGTCCGGAAAAAGGGATCCTTTGCAACCTGGCCATTGATTCGTGGTGCAGTGAATTTCTTTGATTCCCAGGTAACGGGTGTTAAGGCGTTGATGAGAAGCGCTGATCTGAATCCTGAGATGGAAGAAGAACCCTTAAAATTTGACCTTTGGCTGGAAAAGAAGCTGGGTAATGAAGCTTTCCAGAAATGGTTGGTTGGCATTGCTGTAACGCTCGGTCTGTGCCTTTCTATCCTGCTCTTTTTCCTGCTGCCTGCAGTGATTGTCGGCTTTTTTGATACGTTTATCCACAACACTGTGGAGCTGCATTTGATTGAGGGACTGGTGCGTATGACCATCTTTATGGTCTATATGCTGCTGGTGTCCCGTATGAGCGAGATGAAACGTGTTTTTGCATACCACGGCGCCGAGCACAAGACGATCCGTTGTTACGAGGCAGGCTTGCCCCTGACAGTGGAAAATGTCCGTCTGCAGACCCGGCTGCACCCCCGGTGCGGTACCAGTTTTCTGCTGATTGTTATGGTTATATCCATTCTGGTGTTCTCCGTGGCATCGTCGGCTTTGCTGGCCATTGTTCCGGTGCTGGAGGCTATGCGAGGCGGATTCCTTTTCCGGCTGATTATGATCTTGTATAAGTTGCTTTTGCTGCCGCTGGTCGTTGCGGTTACCTATGAGATCAATCGCTGGGCAGGCAAGCATGATAATGCCTTCACCCGGGTCCTGACAGCCCCGGGTATGTGGATGCAGAAATTTACTACCAACGAACCTGACGATTCTATGATTGAAGTGGCTATTACTGCGGTGGAGGCGGTGCTCCCCGAAAACGAGGGGGATGACCGTTGGTAAAGACATATTCTCAGCTTTATCTCGATACCCGCAAGACTCTAATGCAGGCCAATGACGCAGATTATGCAGGATTTGCAGCGCGTCAGCTGCTGTGCCATATGACCGGTAGAACTTGGGAACAACTTCTGGCAGATGGGCCGCTGTATGCACCGGAAGCGGTGTGCGATCAGCTGCCTTTTCTGGCGGTGCGGATGCTCAAGGGCGAGCCTCTTGCCTACATTTTGGGTGAGTGGGAGTTTTATGGACTGAAGCTGTACGTGAACCGGAGTGTTTTGATTCCCCGGGACGATACCTGTGCAGTTACCGATCTGGCTATTACAGCGGCGCGGACAATAAATGGAAAACCCAGAATTCTGGATCTTTGTACAGGCTCCGGCTGCATCGGCCTGGCGATTGCCGATCGTTTGAAAAATGCCAGAGTTACGCTGGCGGATATCTCTCCGGAGGCATTGACTGTCGCGAAAAAGAACATCACCCGCAATCAACTCAGCGCCAGAGTGAGCGCTGTTACAGCAAACGCACTGGAAACACCAACTGCTTTTCTGGGTAAGTTTGATCTGATAGTTTCCAATCCGCCCTATATCACAGGGCCTGAAATGAAGGAACTGGACGACAGTGTAAGCAAGTTTGAGCCCCATCTTGCGCTGTATGGCGGAGAAGATGGGCTGAAATTCTACCGCGCTATTGCGGAAAACTATAAGAACGCATTGAATCCCGGCGGCTACCTGTGCTTTGAATTTGGTATGGGTCAGGCTGATGCAGTTAGCGAGATCCTTGAGATGAATCAGTATACCATTCTGGAACGTTCCAGAGATTATAATGACAGAGAACGGGCAATCATTGCCCAACGGAAGGATGATTGACATGGCAACGAAAAAGACAGCTTATGAAGCACCCACCCCCGCATCCGATAAGAAGAAAGCATTGCAGACCGCCATTTCTCAGATCGAGAAGAACTTTGGTAAGGGCACTGTTATGCGTCTGGGTGATCGCCCGGATATGAATGTTGACGCTATTCCCACCGGTTCCCTGGCACTGGATGCCGCACTGGGCATTGGCGGTGTTCCCAAGGGTCGTATCATTGAGATTTACGGACCGGAATCCTCCGGTAAGACCACTCTGGCACTGCACATTCTGGCTGAAGCCCAGAAAATGGGGGGCGAAGTTGCATTCGTGGATGCTGAGCATGCGCTGGATCCTGTTTATGCAGCAGCTCTGGGTGTGGATACCGACAATATGCTGATCTCTCAGCCTGATACCGGTGAGCAGGCGCCGGAAATTACCGATGCTCTGGTGCGTTCCGGTGCTGTGGACGCCGTTGTTGTGGACTCTGTGGCCGCTCTCGTACCCAAGCAGGAGATTGAGGGCGAAATGGGCGATACCTTTGTCGGCCTGCAGGCCAGACTGATGAGCCAGGCTCTGCGTAAACTGGCAGGTACAATTGCAAAGACTAACTGTGTGGTCATTTTCATTAACCAGCTGCGAATGAAGATCGGTGTGATGTATGGTAACCCCGAAACCACCACCGGCGGCAATGCTCTGAAGTTCTATTCTTCCGTCCGTTTGGATGTGCGCCGTACCGAGGCTATCAAGGAAGGCGGCAATGTCATCGGCAACCGTACCCGTGTTAAGGTCGTTAAGAATAAGGTTGCACCTCCGTTCCGTGAGGCATACTTTGACATTATGTACGGTCAGGGTATCAGCAAGTGGGGCGAGCTGGTGGATCTGGCTGTGGAGATGGAGATCGTTCAGAAGTCCGGAAGCTGGTTCAGTATGGGCGATGAGCGTATCGGTCAGGGCAAGGACAGCGTCAAGACCTTCCTGCAGACCAACCCCGATGTTGCTGAGGAAGTGGAAGCAAAGGTCCGTGAAAATCTGCTGAAGGCCTCTCTGGTGGCTAAGACACCTGCTACCGCTGCACAGAAACCCATCGCAGTCAGTGCCGACGATTTTGACGATGAGGATTGAGCATATTGCCGCCTCCCCGGACCGCGCCGGGCGTTACACCCTGCGGTTTGAGGATGGGTCGGTTATGCGCCTTTACCGCCAGACGTTAGAGGATTTTGGCCTGTACGCCGGTCTGGAAATGGACGAGGCCCAGATCAAAAAGCTGCGCACTGCCGCTGGGCAGATGTCTGCTAAGATGCGGGCCGTGCGAATTGTATCTGCTTCCAGTATTTCCAAGCGGGAGCTGGAACGCCGCCTTGTGCAAAAGGGGGAAGACCCCAAGCAAGCCCGGGAGGCGGTGCAGTGGATGTCCGATTTGGCTTTAGTAGATGACAGCAAAACTGCCGAGCAGATTGTGAACAGCTGTATCCGGAAGGGCTACGGTCTTGACCGGGCAAAACAGGCACTTTATGAAAAACGAATCCCAAAGGAATTTTGGGAGGAGGCTCTGGAAGGTTACCCGGAGCAAGAGGATAAAATTTTGGAATTTCTCCGATCGAGATTGTCCACAGATGCCGATGAAAAGGACATCAAGCGAGCCATAGAGGCACTTTTGCGCCGTGGGCACCGCTACGGGCAAATCAAGAGAGGTTTGGAAAAGCTTTCTTTGGAAGCAGATGAATTCCCGGAGGACTAAAATGGCGAACATAGGTTTTATCTCACTTGGCTGTGCCAAGAATCAGGTGGATTGTGAGCGGATGATGTACCGCCTTCAGGAGGCGGGGCATACAATCTGTTCCGGCATTGCCGGTTGTGATGCTGTGGTGATCAATACCTGTGGCTTCATTGACTCTGCGAAAACAGAAGCAATCGACTATATTCTTCAGACAGCTGCACTGAAAGCAGAGGGTCAAGTCGGTAAGATTCTGGTAACAGGCTGCCTTTCTCAGCGGTATCAGCAGCAGATTCTGGACGAACTTCCGGAAGTGGATGGCGTCCTCGGTACGGGAAGCTATGATAAGATTGTAGGCGCGGTGGAAGCGGTGCTCAGTGGTGAGAGCGTGTTTGATTTCGGCTCTATTGACGCTCCCGAGGTGGAGACGGGCCGGATCCTCACTACACCGGAACACTATGCGTTCCTCAAAATTGCAGAGGGCTGCGATAACCGTTGCAGCTACTGCATTATTCCGTATCTCCGGGGTAAATTCCGCAGCCGTCCTATGGATGATGTGCTGTATGAAGCTCGGCTGTTGGCGGTTTCCGGTGTGAAAGAACTGATTGTGGTTGCTCAGGATACCAGTCGATACGGCACGGATTTGCCGGGCAATCAGCGGTTGCTGCCGGAACTGTTGCGACAGCTTTGCAAAATTGACGGACTGCATTGGATCCGTGTACATTATGTGTATCCCGATGAAATCGACGATGCCTTCATTGATGTGATGGCGATGGAACCTAAAATTGTCAAGTATTTGGATATCCCTATTCAGCATTGCAACAGTAAGATATTGAAACTGATGAACCGCAGGGGAGACCGTACATTCCTGGAACAGTTGTTTAAGAAACTGCGGGATCGGATTCCGGGGCTGGTGCTGCGTACAAGCGTCATCACCGGTCTGCCGGGTGAAGGTGAGGATGAATTTACGGAGTTGTGCGAATTCCTGAAGGAACAACGCCTGGAGCGTGTGGGTGCGTTCCCGTTCTCTCCGGAGGAAGGTACGCCCGCAGCCGAGATGGAGCATCCTGACCAGTCTGTGGCCATCGCCAGAGCGGAAATGGTGGAAACCATTCAGTCCACCATTATGGACGATTACAGCGAGAGCCTGATCGGCGCGAGAATGGAAATTCTTGTGGACGGCTTTGACGCTGAGTATGAGCAGTATTTTGGCCGTACTTACGCAGATTCACCGGAGATCGATGGTAGAGTCTGGATCGCCAGCGAAGAAGCCTTGGTGGAAGGCAGTTTTGTAACAGTGGAGATTGACGGCCTTATTGAGGGCGATCTGTCCGGATTCGTTGTGGAGGAATAAGCAATGACATTAGCAAGTAAGATTACAATGATCCGGGTGGCATTTATCCCGATCTTTATGGCGTTTATGTATCTGGGCGCCGGCGTTCCCGGTGTGTGGATGTGGATCTCTCTGGTAGTTTTTATACTCGCCAGTATTACAGATTACATTGACGGACAGATTGCAAGAAAGCGCAATCAGATCAGTGATTTTGGTAAGTTCCTGGATCCTTTGGCAGACAAACTGCTGACCATTGCAGCTATGGTTATGTTTTGCGAATGGGGTATGATGCCCGCTTGGGCGCTGATGATCGTGCTGACAAGAGAGTTTGCTGTTACCGGTCTGCGACTGGTGGCTGTCGGCAAGGGCAAGGTCATTGCCGCCGGTTGGAGCGGAAAGGTCAAGACTGCCAGTACAATGGTTGGTCTTTGTGTTTGGATGGCGTTTCCCGCCAGTGCATGGATTGCAGGCGTTGTTACAGGTGTGATTGTCGTTACCACGGTATATTCCGGTGTGGAATATTTCACCCAGAACTGGAACTGCCTTTGGGACGAAGATTGAGGTGATACTGTGAACCGTTTGGCTTCGTGCAAGCTGTTTCTGTTCGATATGGACGGAACACTCTATCTTGGGAACCGCTTGTTCGATTTCACAAGAGAATTGCTGGATAGTATCCGTGCAAATGGTGGACGGTATATGTTTATGACCAACAATTCTTCTAAAAGTGTGGCTGACTATATCAAAAAGTTGGAAAGTCTGGGGATTGAAGCGGAGTATGATGACTTTATGACATCTTCTCAGGCTGCCGCTTATTATCTCAAAAAGCATTACCCCGGCAAGTTACTTTATGTCAGCGGTACACAGTCGCTGAAAGAAGAACTGATCAAAGAGGGCTTTGCCCTCACAGAGGATACCGAGAAAACGGAAGTGATCGTCAGCGGCTTTGATACGGAACTGACCTTCAAAAAATTGCACGATGTGTCTAAAATGCTGTGCACACGGGATATCCCGTACATCGCTACCAACCCCGACTATGTCTGTCCCACGGAGTTTGGTAGTGTTCCCGACTGCGGAAGCGTCAGCGATATGCTCTTTAATGTCAGCGGTAAGCGGCCGCTGTTTATCGGAAAACCCTCTGCCTTGATGCCCAAGCTGGCTATGGAAAAGTGGGGGGTTACACCGGAACAGACGGTAGTGATCGGTGACCGGATCTATACCGACATTAAGAGCGGTCTGAACGCCGGTACGCTGACTGCGCTGGTTATGAGCGGTGAGACTACCAATGAAATTCTGGAGGCTTCTTCGGATAAGCCGCATCTGGTTTTGAAAGATTGCGGCGAAATGATCCCGATATTGACTGGAGGATGTTGAAATGAAGAAAATCATTGACGCTTTTGATTACGCCGGTGACATTTGCAAGGCTATGAAAAAGGGTATTCTGCTGACCACGAAAGCGGATGGTAAAGTGAATACGATGACCATTGGCTGGGGTACAATTGGCGTGGAATGGGGCAAACCCATTTTTGTTGCCTATGTTCGGGGCAGCCGCCACACCCATCAGATGATTGAAAAAAGCGGAGAGTTTACCATCAACACGCCCATAGGAAGCGTCGATGGCCAGATTCTCGGCATCTGTGGTACAAAGTCCGGTCGAGATATGGATAAGATCAAGGAACTGGGACTTACCTTGGAGGAGCCGCTGAACTGCGGTGTACCCGGCATTAAGGAACTGCCCCTGACTTTGGAATGTAAGGTTCTCTACCGAATGGAGCAGAACTTAGATACCATTCCCCAGGGTATTCTTGATAAGTATTATCCCAATGGCGATCATCACTATGCTTACTATGCCGAGATAGTCGGCGCATATATTGCTGAATAACAAAACGCCCCACGAAAATCGTGGGGCGTTGTTTTATAGATGTCGTGCATAGCCGCACCGGCGGCATAGGGGTTCGCAGGCTTTTCTATTGGAAAAACCACTGTAGATGGCCTGCGCCCGGGGAGAATTCAGGATTTCATCCATCTCTTGGACAAGGAGATTACCAAGTGGAATATCTCCCTCGTGATCCAGACAGCAGGGCACAACAGTTCCGTCACATAAAATACCAATTTGATCCCGCAGGCCGTAGCAGAAAATGTTTTCTGTACCTTCTTCACGGGCAAGATCAGGCCAGTCAAACTTATCACCATATTCCAGATATATCTTATTACCAATGCGGACACCCCGGGATTCAGTTACCCAGGGTTTTGGGAAGAATTGGGTAAGAAGTTCCAGTATATCGGAATTCTTTTTATCTGCACCACCCTGATTCCAAAGTCGAAGAGTTACGATTTTCTTGCCTTGCGCTGCCTGGGCAAAGGAAAAACAATTGTCAAGGTATTTTTCCATAGAAATACAGCGATCATTCGCCTCGAAACTGTGTAATGAGATATTTATCTTGTGCAGTCCTGGAGAATTCAGCAGCATCTCTTGATGGCGGCTGAGCAGTGTACCGTTTGTGGTTAAAATGACCTTAAAGCCTTGCTCGCCGGCAAGGGAAAGGAACTGACTAAGCCTTGGATGGCACAGGGGCTCACCCATCAGGTGAAAGTACAGATAATCCGTATAGGGCTGTAATTTACTTGTCAGGAGGACAAATTCTTCCTCGGTCATTGCATTGGTGGGCCGCTTTGTGCCCGGACAGAAACTGCAGCGCAGATTGCAAATGTTGGATATTTCCAGATAAACCTTGCGAAACCGTTTCATATGACCCCTCCTTTATGTCTTATGGGATCATTATAGCAGGTTTTGATTATTTTACAAGTTTACAAATCCATCGAGGGATTCATTGCAAAGACATTCTTCTGATTCAGTTTTTCCCGCAACTGTTGCAGGCTTTCACCGAAGCGCTGGAAGTGGACAACTTCCCGCTCTCGCAAGAATTTGATGACATCGTTTACATCTGGATCGTCGGAAAGCCGTAGAATGTTGTCGTAAGTTACCCTGGCTTTCTGTTCTGCTGCCAGATCTTCAGTCAGGTCGGCAATGGGATCTCCCTTGACCTGCATACTTGCTGCGGTGTAGGGGAAACCGGATGCAGCAGTGGGGTAGACACCCACAGTGTGATCCACAAAGTAAGGTGCGAGAGGACTGTTTTCAATGTCCTTATCCTTTAGATTCCGGGTCAGCTGGTGAATGATAGCGCCGATCATTTCCAGGTGGCCCAATTCCTCCACGCCCACGTCCGTAAGAAGAGCTTTTTGCTCGTCGAAGGGCATGGAGTACCGCTGGGACAAATACCGCAGAGAAGCGCCAAGCTCGCCGTCAGGGCCGCCATACTGGCTGATAATAATGGATGCCAGACGGGGATTGGGACGGGCAATCTTTACTGGGTATTGCAGTTTTTTGTTATACAGAAACATAGTTTAGCCCTCCTTATTTGCTGCGTATTCCCAAGGCCAAGGATCGCAAAGCCAGGTATACGTTGGATGATTTACGGGATTCGCGTGGGTCAGAGGCGTGCATTTTTCGGAGTATTTCATCATCATATCGTGATACTGTTTCTGATAACTGCGGTAAAGTTCCAGTGCTTCGCTGTCACAGGGATGGGTATCCAGATACAGTGCCAGTTCGGTCACGGCAAAACCAATGGCTTGCAGCTCATTCTTTGGCGTGGGGGCTTTTTCCCGAGTGTTGACCATACCGTGGAAGGGCAGATCCAGGCCGGGGTACAGTGTACCTCTGATCAGACCCTTTCGTGCTTCGTAACGTGCCGGATTTTCCATCTGGAAGGGAACATAGGGATTTGCAAGAGGGGCTTTTGCCGGCAGACGACCCATTTTGCAGTTTGCTTTTTCGGATTTTCGGTAGTCCAAAGTGATTCCTCCAATCGGAATATATTGGGAACAGTCGTTCCGGATCATTCTATGCCGAAATTGGCCGTTATGTTCAAAATGTATTGATGGGTGCATAGAATGTCCTGAGGTGTTGTCCGTGAAGAAATCTGGCTGGGTTGGTTTTTTGCCCTTTTATCTATTAACTGTAATTGTGTTTCTTGCCATTGCAATGTGGGGAAGCAGGGCGACAACAACTATTGCCCAAAATCGGCCTGTTGCACGGGAAAATACGATCGTCATTGATGCAGGGCACGGTGGGATAGACGGTGGCGCAACATCCTGCAGCGGGGTGCTGGAAAGTAAGTTAAATTTGGATATTGCTCTGCGTTTGGAGGCTGTAATGAAGCTTTTGGGCTTTGATACGTTGATGATCCGCAGTACGGATACCTCTATCTATACCGAAGGGAATACAATTGCTGCACAAAAAGTCTCAGATTTGAAAGAACGGGTGCGGATCGTAAACGAAACGCCCAACGCATTACTTATCAGCATTCACCAGAATACATTTCCGGATGGGCGTTATTCCGGTGCACAGGTATTTTATGGCCTCGCTGACAATAGCAGGGAACTGGCACAGCAGCTGCAAACGAATTTTAATCAAACTTTGTGCAAGGGCAGCAACCGGAAAATTAAAAAGGCAGATGGAGTCTACTTGATGCAAAATGTTGTACCTACCGCTGTTCTTCTGGAATGTGGTTTTATTTCCAATCCAGAGGAAGATAAAAAGTTGCGGGACAGTGAATATCAAAAACGCCTTTGCTGCGTCATTGCATCCACTGTAAGCACTATTGTAAGCAAGGAAAACCGAGGTTGACAGAATGGGAAAAATATGTTATTTTATCTTGGAAATACGGTGATGGGGAGTTTTCACCCAATGTGCTTCTCAGAGAGTTCCCGGTTGGTGAGAGGGAATGTAGTGCGGTGTGGATTGTCGCCCCGGAGTTTGCTTCCTGAAGACGAGTAGGGAAGTGCGGGTATGCCCGTTACAGCTTTTGAGTGTCCGGTATTTCCGGAAATTCAGGTGGTACCGCGGAAAATGTAAGTTTTCGGACTGGGTCATTTGACTCAGGGGGGTTTTTGTTTGAAAAGGAGTGTTTGTTATGGCACGAGAACTGCCCAAGGTATATGATCCTCAGCAGGTCGAATCAAAAATCTATAAGATGTGGGAAGACGGCGGCTATTTCCACGCGGAAAAGGACAGCGCTAAGAAGCCCTTTACCATCGTAATGCCGCCTCCTAATGTTACCGGTCAGCTGCATATGGGACACGCAATGGATGCCACGCTGCAAGACACCCTGATCCGTTTCAAGCGGATGCAGGGCTACAATGCGCTGTGGGTCCCCGGCACAGACCACGCCGGTATCGCAACCAAGATTAAGGTTGAGGAGGAATTGCGCACCAAGGAGGGCCTGACCCGCCACGATTTGGGCCGTGAGAAGTTCCTGGAACGTGTTTGGGATTGGAAACATAAGTACGGCAACCGTATCGTTGAGCAGCAGAAGAAGCTTGGTGCGTCCTGCGACTGGGACCGCGCAAGATTCACTATGGATGAAGGTTGTTCCAAGGCTGTCCGTGAAGTCTTTGTTTCTCTGTACGAGAAGGGCCTGATCTATAAAGGCAGCCGTATCGTTAACTGGTGTCCCCATTGTGTTACGGCGCTTTCCGATGCCGAGGTCGAGTATGTGGACAAGCCCGGTAATCTGTGGCATCTGAAGTATCCTATCGTGGGCGAAGAGGGCCGTTATGTCGTCGTCGCAACCACTCGTCCTGAGACGATGCTGGGCGACTCCGGTGTTGCTGTCAACCCCAACGATGAGCGCTATCACGATATCATTGGTAAGAAGTGCTTGCTGCCGCTGATGGATCGTGAGATCCCTATTGTTGCAGATGAATATGTGGATCTGGAATTTGGTACGGGTTGTGTCAAGATGACTCCTGCCCATGACCCCAATGACTTTGAAGTTGGTCTGCGCCACAATCTGGAAACCATTCGTGTTCTTGATGACAACGGCAAGATCAATGAGCTGGGCGGCAAGTACTGCGGTATGGATCGCTACGAGGCAAGAAAAGCTATCGTTGCTGATCTGGATGCACTGGGTCTGTTGGAAAGGATCGAAGAGCATCAGCACAATGTCAGCACCTGCTACCGCTGCGGCAATGATGTGGAGCCTCTGGTTTCTGCTCAGTGGTTTGTTAAGATGGAACCTCTGGCTAGAGAGGCTATCCGGTGCGTGAATGACGGCGAGACCAAGTTTGTCCCTGAGCGGTTCACCAAGAATTATATGAACTGGATGGAGAATCTCCACGACTGGTGTATCTCCCGTCAGCTGTGGTGGGGTCATCAGATTCCTGTTTGGTACTGCGCTGAGTGCGGCCATATGACCTGCACTCGGGAGGATCCCTGCGCCTGCGAAAAGTGCGGTAGCACAAAGATCGAGCGGGATCCCGATGTTCTGGATACCTGGTTCAGCTCTGCGCTGTGGCCTTTCTCCACTCTTGGTTGGCCGGAAAAGACGGAGGATCTTGATTATTTCTATCCCACCGATGTGCTGGTTACCGGCTATGATATCATCACTTTCTGGGTTTCCCGTATGATCGTTTCCGGCATGGAGCATATGCAGAAGGCTCCCTTCCACACCGTACTGATCCATGGTCTGGTCCGTGATAATCAGGGTCGAAAGATGTCCAAGAGTCTGGGCAACGGCATCGATCCTCTGGAAATGATCGACAAGTACGGCTGCGATGCTCTGCGTATGAACATGGTTACCGGCAATTCTCCCGGAAACGATATGCGTTTCTATGTGGAGCGCTGCGAGGCAATGCGTAACTTTGCCAACAAGCTGTGGAACGCAAGCCGATATGTTATGATGAATCTGGGTGAAGATGCCGGGAACGAGTTGCCCGCCACCGATAAGCTGGAGATCGCCGATAAGTGGGTGCTGTCCAAGCTGAATATGCTGATCGCCGAGGTTACCGAGAATCTGGAGAAGTATGAGCTTGGTGTTGCTATTTCCAAGATCTATGACTTTATCTGGGACACCTACTGCGACTGGTATATCGAGCTGACCAAGGCAAGACTGTACTCCGAGAACGAGAGCCGCAAGCAGACTGCTATTGCAGTGCTGGTGTATGTTCTGGATCAGGTGCTGCGCCTGCTGCATCCGTTTATGCCCTTCATTACCGAGGAGATCTGGCAGAGCCTGCCTCACGACGGCGAGGCCCTGATCGTTGCTGATTGGCCCGTATACAGCGAGAACCTGGCGTTTAAGGAAGAGGAAGAGCTGATGGAGTCCGTTATGAACGCCATCCGCGCCATCCGTAACCGCCGCAGTGAGATGAATGTACCCCCCAGTAAGAAGGCCGCACTGTTCGTGCTGACCTCCAAGCCCCAGATCTTTACTGAGGGCGAGGGCTTTATTCAGAGATTGGCTTATGCCGATCAGATGACGCTGCTGGAGAAAGAGCCGGAGAATCTGGACGGAATGGTGTGCTGCACCACGGCAGACGCAAAGCTGTATATCCCTATGGGACAGCTGGTGGATGTCGCTAAGGAATTGGAGCGTATCGCCAAGGAGCTGGAGGTTCAGAGAAAGTTCCTGGCTGGTCTGGAAGCAAAGCTTTCCAATGAAAACTTTGTGTCTCGTGCCCCTGAGGCTGTTGTCAACGCCGAGCGGGAAAAGGCCAAGAAGACCAAGGATCTGATTGCCCAGCTGGAAGAAAGCGAAGCAGCTATGAAGAAGCTGTAATAAGTAAAAATTAAAGGACTGTTGAGAAATCAACAGTCCTTTTTTGTTTAATTAAAGCGTCCGTCATAGGTTGGCATATTTCCAATATAAGTGCTGTCTATGGCGGGAACGTAGTAAGTGAGAAAATGTTTAAGATCCGGATCTGTATTTTCTCCGAATACAGTCTCAACATCCTCAACATAGAATCGGTAATAGGGTATAAAGAAATCGTCAAATACCGTGTTACGGTAGATGAGTTCCACTTTGCGGATATACTTTTTGCCGGGGAATTCATGTCCGCAACTGGTTGCGTAGGTTCCGTTGATCAACGCCTTCAGTGCATCGTTTGCGGTGATTATGGGGTAATCCGCAACCTTATGGGTCAGATCGGTTTGCTTGATGGTTACGCCGGATATGCCTTCTTCATTGCACCAGAATTTAATGGACCGGAGGTTATAATTGATGATTTCTTCGGTAAGGTTATCGCTGCCGTTATGAAAGAAAATTTCATAATGGGGTTCACCTGAGAAAAAATAGTCGCCTTTGATAGCGATCTGTGGATCATCCATATCGATCAGGTCCCTAAACTCTGTCTTTAGATACTTGGCAATGTCGTATGCATCTTCATAGGACATATTGTACGAGGGGTTATATCCATTTGGGAGGGATATAGCGGGCTCAAAAGTGATCATACCATGCATCATTTGATCAACTTCGATTTCTACCGTATCCGACACTACCAATATCCTTACAGGTCCTGTGCTGTCCCTGGAAACAGGCTTGTCGTTATAGTTTCTGTATTCCAATGTGGGGGATTCAACACCCAATCTGGATGATACTTCCAATGCAAAGGATTCCATTTCGCCGATATCCGCGCCCCAAGCCTCACCGGCTCCGTTGGAAGAAAGCACATTGTCATAGACCGGCAATGCCTTTAATGCGGATGTGTCATACCAGGGATTTGCATTGGTAACCTGAGAAATATCGTATGCACTGTACCCCTCACATCCATAACCGGAGTGATTTTCAGAGTGATTTGTAGTCGGCAGAGTGGGATTAACCTGGGGTGCTTCTTTCGGAGGTAATTTCAAAAACGCGGCAACGATCAGAGCAATGCAGGCGGCAATTGCCCCTATCTTTAACCAGATACTGACTCGTCTGGTGGGCTCTTTATCTGCTGCATCTATATATTTGGGATCAATAAGTGCCATTAAGTCTAATAATTCATGTCCTCTCATAATGTGTAGCCCTCCTTGATTAATTGCTGGCGCAGCCGATTGCGGCAGCGGAAGAGGATGATTTTTGCTTTGCTTTCCGATACAGCAAAGCGCTCGCTGATTTCAGCTATTGTGTCTAAGTGCCAGTACCGACGGATAAAGATGTTTCTTTTTTCATTATCCAGGTTGCTGAGGAATCTGTTTATCGTGTCTTTTAGCACAATTTCATCTACTTTGCATTCTGTGTCGTTGGGTGCTGGGATGCATTGTTCCATTTCAGCACTCAGCTCTGTGATAAAGGCGCTGCGCTTTAACTGACTGCGATGACGGCAACAGTTTAAAGAGATGTTTCGGGTGATTCGGGCGAGAAATGCGTAAAGATAGCTTCTTGGCGCATTGGGCGGAATGGAATTCCACGCCTGCATATAGGTATCATTTTCACACTCTTCAGCGGTTGGGTAGTCATTGACAATATGATACGCAAGATCACGCAGCCGGCGACCGTATTTTTCGCCTGACAGGGTGATGGCGGCTTCATCCCGCTGCAAAAACAGTTCGACAATCATACTGTCTTCCATAGGTTTTATCTCCTTTCAGTGCGTGTAAAGGCCTTTCACCCAAATAAGCACCGTTTTGCGCGACTAGGTTACACATTACAAGGAAATTATAGCAAATATTTTTTATCTTTTCAATTATGACAGCAATTTCAAGTTAGCGCAATTATACTTGTGATTGAACGCATAAATATGAAGTTTTAGCAGGAGGTATACAAATGCAATTTACCAGTTTTCTGGAGAACGGGCATCTGACGGTTGCGTTGACCGGCGAGATCGACCATCACTGTGCCAAAAACTATATCCAGTCCATCGCAGGAAAAATCGAAGCCTATACACCGGATGTATGCATTCTGGACTTTCAGGATGTTTCTTTTGTGGATTCGTCGGGAATAGCAGTGGTGATCAACGCACTTCGGTGTATGTCTCAAATTGAGGGCAAGCTGGTGCTGACCGGTATCTGCGCCCAACCAATGCGTGTTTTCCGGGCATCCGGAATTGATAAATTAGTGGAAATCAAGGAGGCAGTAAGATGAAATTTAACAACTATATGATTATGGAATTCCCAAGCAAATCCAGCAATGAAGCGTTCGCCCGATCTGCAGTTGCCTGCTTTGCCGCACAGATGGACCCGACTCTGGAGGAACTGGGGGATATCCGCACTGCAGTTTCTGAAGCTGTAACAAACTGTATTGTTCACGCGTACCCAAACGAATTAGGGCTGATTATGGTGCGCTGCCGTATCCTCAAGGATAATGTGCTGGATGTGGTGGTCAAGGATAAGGGTGTGGGCATTGCGGACATCGAGCAGGCAATGCGCCCGATGTTCACAACAGGAGGCTCCGATCGCAGTGGTATGGGCTTTACCATTATGGAAAGTTTCATGACCTCTTTCGAGATCACCTCAGCGCCGGAAAAGGGAACAACGGTACATATGCGCCGCAAGCTGAGCAGACGCAAATGACCGATCAAAAGGAATTGATCCGCCTTTCCCAAAACGGGGACAAGCAGGCGGCAGAGCAGCTGCTGACGGAAAATTCCGGCCTGATCTGGTCTGTTGCAAAGCGATTCATCGGCAGAGGGACGGACACGGAGGATCTGTATCAGTTGGGCTGCCTTGGTTTTTTGAAGGCGGTTGACGGTTTTGATTTGGAATATGGAACGCAATTCTCTACCTATGCTGTGCCAAAAATCTCCGGCGAGATTCGTCGCTTTTTGCGCGATGACGGCGTAGTGAAGGTGTCCCGTTCCATTAAAGAGCAGGCAGCTACCATTAAGTCGATGCGCAATCAGTTAACTGCGACATTTGGACGTGAGCCCACCATCGGTGAGATATCCCAGCAAACCGGATTCTCACCTGAAGAGATCGCACTTGCTGAAACCGCAACAGCAGCTACGGAATCCATCCAACGGGAGACCGGGGATGATGGATTTACCCTTGAAAATGTGCTGACCGACACGGAATCCGAGGAGAAGATGGTGGAAAAGATATCTCTGCGTCAAGCGATTGAACGTCTACCGGAGCAGGAGAAAATGGTGGTAACACTACGCTATTTTCACGGACTAACCCAAGAACGGGTGGCAAGGGTCATCAATGTCAGTCAAGTGCAGGTTTCCCGCATCGAAAAGAGGGCTTTGGGCAATCTAAAAAAACTGCTTATGTGAATATTACTACTTTACCTTTGGCGAAATTTGCGGTAAAATAGATGCATCAAAATGAGTAGGTGCAGATATGACAGAAAGCTATAACCAAAGATTTATTACGGCACGGCAAAAATATATTGCCGGTCAGTTTTCAAAACTAAATACAATGCAGCAAGAGGCCGTCCTGACTACGGATGGACCTCTGCTGTTGCTTGCAGGTGCAGGCAGTGGAAAGACCACCGTACTGATTAACCGGATTGCCAATTTGATGCGTTTTGGCTGCGCCAGCGACAGTAAAGTTGTGCCCGATACGGTTACTGATGAAGACGTGGAATTCCTGGAGAATTTTCCGTCTGTTCCCACTGAGTATGAGCAGCATCGGGCAGATCTTCTGTGTGCCTTGGAGCCCGCATCTCCCTGGAGCATTATCGCTATTACCTTTACCAATAAGGCAGCTAATGAGCTGAAGGATCGGCTTTCCACTATGCTTGGACCGGAGGCGCAGGATATCTGGGCGATGACCTTCCACAGCGCCTGCTGCCGAATTTTGCGCCGGGATATTGACCGGCTGGGCTATGACCGCCACTTTACAATCTACGATACCTCTGATTCCGAACGGATTATGAAGGATGTCATCCGGGATATGGGTCTTGACGACAAGACATTCCCGCCCAAGTATGTTCTGAACATTATCAGTAAGGAAAAGGACAAAATGGTTTCTCCCGACGATCTTTTAGAGCGGGCAGAAAGCCAGCGAGATCAGAAATATCTGCATATTGCCAAGGCTTACAAGAAGTACCAGATCCGCCTGAAGGACAATAATGCGGTGGACTTTGATGATATCATTGCACTGACAGTTCGGCTGCTGCAAGAGCACGAAGACGTGCGTAAGTATTATCAGAAAAAGTTCCGTTATGTTCTTGTAGACGAGTATCAGGACACCAACCATCTGCAGTATTTGCTTACAAGCCTGCTGGCCGGAGGTTACGAGAACATTTGCGTTGTTGGCGACGATGACCAGAGTATTTACCGCTTCCGTGGTGCAACGATCGCCAATATTCTGGACTTTGAAAAGCAATACCGTGGTGCACGGACGATCCGTCTGGAGCAGAACTATCGTTCTACTCAGTCGATCCTTAATGCTGCAAATGCGGTGATTTCTCACAATCTAGGTCGAAAGGGCAAGCGGCTGTGGACGGCCAACGGTGCTGGTTCGCCCATTACGGTATATGAAGCAGGGGACGAGGGTGCTGAGGCAAATTTTGTCGCCGGCCAGATATTTGCCGGCTCCAAAGGTAAGGGCTTTAAGGATTATGCGATTTTGTACCGCACCAATGCTCAGTCCAATGCATTGGAATATGCGATGAAGCGTAACGGTATCCCTTATCGGATCATTGGCGGCACCCGGTTCTTTGACCGGGCTGAAATTAAGGATATGCTATCCTATCTGTGTGTAATTCATAACCGTTCTGACGATCTGCGACTAAAGCGCATTGTCAACAACCCTCCCAGAGGGCTGGGTGCAAAAGCAATTGAAACTGCGGAACGGATGGCGGCAGCTGAGCAAGTACCGCTGTACAATGTGCTTTGCGATCCCTATTCCTATGCATCTTTAGAAAAACCTGCCCAGAAAATGCTTCAGTTTGCAGCTATGATTGAGGGACTGCAGGAGCTTTTGGATAACGGTATGTCTTTGCCGGATTTTTATGAGGAGCTGATGATCCGTACCGGCTATGCTGATATGTTGAAGGCCAAAGAGACGGAGGAAAATATCACCCGTCTTGAGAATATCCGAGAATTGAAGTCCAGTATTCTGACCTATGTGGAGAATGCAGAAACACCTAGTCTGGCAGGTTTTTTGGAGGAAATCTCTCTGTATACAGACATCGAGCAGTACAATGAAAGCGACGATGCTGTGGTCATGATGACGATGCACTCCAGCAAGGGCCTTGAATTCCCACATGTATTCCTGGTGGGCTTCGAAGATGGACTTTTTCCCGGTAGCCGTAGTATCGGAGATCAGGAGGAAATGGAGGAAGAACGGCGACTGTGCTATGTCGCCATTACCCGCGCAAAGCAATCCCTGACTATTTCCCACGCCAGACAGAGAATGCTTTATGGCCGAACCGCCGCCGGTATTCCCTCAAGATTCCTGCAGGAACTGCCGGAAGCGGATATCGTCCGAAAGGGCCAGACAGCCCCCAGAACAGGTTCTTTTGATAGCGGCTATTCAGCGTGGGACAAGCCCGCTTACAGCTATGCAAAGCCTGCTGCGAAGCCCACATATAAACCGACGGTATCTGCTGCACCTAAGGCACCGTCCCTAGAACTGAATAAGGGTGATATGGTACAACATACGGCTTTCGGCAAGGGTATGGTGCTGTCTGTGATGAAAATGGGTGGCGATGCGCTGCTGGAGATTGCATTTGACCAGATTGGCACAAAGAAACTGATGGCAAAGACCGCATCTGCCCATATGAAAAAGCTGTAATTCAGGCCACATTTACGCATAAAATTACTAGAGGAGCTGATTTTATGCGTAACCGTCTATACCGGTTGTTTCGGTTGCTGTGTTTGCTGGTGGCGATTGCTGTGGGACTTTTTGGGTTGTTTCGCATTCGCTACCGGGACGTGATCCGTACCCTTTCGCAAACCCAGATTCGAAACTCTACATCAGACTTGATTAATAAAGCCATTGACCGCCAGATCGAAACGGGCAATATTCTGTACGAGCGAATTGTGTACTTTGAAAAGGATCTTGACGGCAGAATTACAGCGCTAAAGACCAATATGAGTGAGGTCAATAGGCTGAAAACCGATATTTTGAGTATCATAAATGACGAAATTCTTGCTCTGGATACCAGCGATATCGGAATTCCCCTGGGCAGTTTGTTCTTTCCGGAATTTTTGTCCGGCCGTGGGCCGACAATTCCGGTGCACATCCTGTCCATACGCAATTCAGATGCATCATTTCAAAGTAAATTTACAGAAGCCGGTATCAACCAGACACTACAACAACTGACGATGGATGTCAGTGTGGATGTCGCCATTTTGGTGCTTGGCGGTACGGAGATTTTTACCGTTTCCAGTCAGGTGGTGGTGGCAGAAACCATTATCGTTGGGCAGGTACCGGATACATTTCTACAAACTGGGGGATCTTATGAAAATTAAAAAGAGAATAGAAGAACTGACAAAGATCCTGGACGAAGCGAACTACCGCTATTACGTGATGGATGATCCCGTTCTGTTGGATTTTGAATATGACCGTATGCTGCGGGAACTGGAGGATTTGGAAAAGGCGCATCCTGAATTTGCGCGGCCGGACTCTCCCACACAGCGCGTTGGCGGTGAAGCACTGAGTAAATTTGAAAAGCATACCCATCCTGTGCCTTTGATGAGTTTGCAGGATGTTTTTTCCACAGAAGAATTGCGGGAATTTCTCACCAAAACATTAGAGAGTTACCCGGATACCCGCTTTTCTGTTGAACCGAAAATCGACGGTCTTTCTGTTGCTCTGGAATACGAGAACGGCCGGTTTGTCCGGGGCGCCACCCGTGGCGACGGCAATGTAGGTGAGGATGTAACGGAGAATTTGAAGACCATCCGCTCGATTCCCATGACCTTGGAGGGCGCGCCAGCGCGGCTGATTGTCCGCGGAGAGGTCTTTATGCCTAAGAGGAGTTTTGCGGTACTGAATGAGCAGCAGGAGCGGGAGGGGAAGGCTTTGTTTGCCAATCCCCGGAACGCTGCAGCAGGTTCTCTGCGCCAGCTGGATCCCAAGGTAGCTGCAAGTCGGATGCTGGATATTTACATCTTCAATGTCCAGCTGGCTGAGGGTGTTGAATTCAGCAATCACGCGGATTCTCTGGAATTCCTGCAAAAGCTGAAATTTAAGGTGATTCCTTTTGCAGTTTTGAACTCTGCAGATGCTATTGTGGAGCATGTGCTGTCCATAAATGAAAACCGGGAAAGTCTGATCTGCGACATTGACGGCGCGGTGATCAAGGTGGACGATGTTGCCCAGCGGCAGAAAATGGGAACAACTGCAAAGTTTCCCAAATGGGCAGTTGCCTATAAGTATCCGCCGGAGATCAAGCCTACTGTGGTGGAGGATATCGTTGTTCAGGTGGGTAGAACCGGTGTGCTGACCCCAAAGGCAGTGGTGCGTCCCGTTCGCCTTGCCGGTACGACTGTTACCAATGCAACGCTTCACAATCAGGACTTTATTTCGGATAGGGATATACGCATTGGTGATACAGTTCATATCCGTAAGGCCGGTGAGATTATTCCTGAAATTCTGGAGGTTGATTTCACCAAGCGCCCGGATGGAACAGTTTCGTATTTCCTGCCTTGTCATTGTCCTGTATGCGGCGCGCCTACCCAAAAGGACGAGGACGGAGCCTTTACACGCTGTACCGGTGCTGAATGTCCCGCTCAGCTGAGCAGGAATATTGCCCATTTTGTCAGCAGGGATGCGATGGACATTGAGGGCTTGGGAAGCTCCATTGTGGATGCCCTGATTGAGAAGGGATTTGTCAAATCTCCTGCAGATATTTACTACCTGACTCTGGAGCAGATGAAGAGTTTGTGGCAAAAGGGCGATACGGCGGCAAAGAAGCTGCTTTCCGCCATTGAAGAAAGCAAGGACCGGGATGTGAGCCGGCTGATTTATGCGCTGGGTATCCGGCAGGTGGGTGCAAAAACCGGTAAAGTGCTTGCCGCGCAATTCGGTGATTTGGACGGACTGATGAACGCTTCACTGGAAGAGTTGACGGATGTTCCCGATGTGGGCGAGGTTACCGCCAAGAGTATCAACGATTGGTTTAACCAGACCCAGTCCCGGCATATGGTGGAACTGCTCCGGGAAGCTGGCGTAAATTTTGTGAGCAAGCGGACCCTTACGGATGCCCGGTTTGCAGGAATGACCTTTGTCCTTACCGGTGCACTGACTCAGTTTACCCGGGATGAGGCAACGGAAAAGATCGAAATTTTCGGCGGTAAGGTATCCGGATCAGTGTCCCAAAAAACAACCTATGTGGTAGTGGGTGAAAATGCAGGCTCTAAAGAGCGTAAGGCAAAGGATTTGAACATTCCCATCCTTTCAGAAGATGATCTGCTAAATATGATGCAGTAGGGGAGAAAGATATGGATAAAAAACTTGGTTTTGGCTTGATGCGTCTGCCGCTGACAGACCCCAATAACAACGGCAGCGTGGACATTGAACTATTAAAAAAGATGGTGGATGCCTTTTTGGAAAGGGGCTTCACATATTTTGACACAGCCTGGATGTACTGCGACGGACAAAGTGAACATGCTGTGAAGCAGGTGTTGACAGACCGCTACCCCAGAGATCGGTTTACAGTTACCTCCAAGTTGCCTAACGGTCCGCTGAATACGCCGGAGGATCGGGACAAGATCTTCTATGAGCAGCTGCGCAAAACCGGATTGAACTATTTTGATTATTATCTTCTTCACGCCATCGGGGATCAGAATATTGAGCGCTTTATGCAGTTTGATTGCTTTGAATGGCTGGCAGACAAGAAAAAACAGGGCCTTGCAAAGAATATCGGTTTTTCTTTCCATGGCACTCCAAAACTGCTTGATGAATTGCTGAGCAAATATCCGCAGCTTGATGTAGTGCAGCTTATGATTAACTATCTGGATTGGGAGAGCGAAAAAGTCTGTGCTCGCCAATGCCACGAGATCGCAGTGCGCTACGGCAAGAAGATCATCATAATGGAACCTGTCCGTGGCGGTGCGTTGGCTAACGTGCCGGAGAAGGTTAAGATGATGTTTAAGAATGCGGACAGTACGCTTTCCGTTGCGTCCTGGGCTGTTCGCTTTGCAGCAAGCCTTGAAAATGTTATGATGGTATTAAGCGGTATGAGTAACCTCGACCAGGTGCTGGATAATACCGGATATATGGGTAATTTCCTGCCGTTGTCAGAGGATGAGATGCAGATGGCTCTCCTTGCCGGTAAGATCATTAGCGGTCAGTCGGGAATTGCCTGCACTGGCTGCGCTTATTGCATTGAAAGATGTCCGAAGAACATTGCTATCCCACAGTATTTCGCTGCCTACAATGAAAAGGATAAGGCGCAGTATGATACATTATCTGAGAACTTTGGCAAAGCATCGGATTGCATCCAATGTGGCCAGTGTGAAAAGGCGTGCCCTCAGCTGCTTGCAATCCGTGGATACTTGAAAACGGTTGCAGAGGCCTTTGAAGATTGATTACATAGAAAGAAGACCCTCCGGTTTCCCGGAGGGTCTTTCGTATTTACAAAGAAAAATCATCCTGCTCGTACTTTTCAAAATCGATTGCTTTCGCTTTCAGAGGGATGCGCTTAATGGGGTCATATCGGAATCTGCGGCACTTACCACAGGATACAACACCTTTCTTGGCACACAGAACCTGCGCATCCTCCAATTTAGTGCCGTAGAGACAGTAATCGCAGGAACGCTCCATTTTCTTCTTAAACAGCATAATATCCCTCCTTTGAGGCCCATTATACACTGCGAAGCGAGGAAAAGCTACTCTTTTTTTCCACATTCTGCAGAAAAATACCGGAAAGAACGGCGGCTACAGCCAATGCTACCCAAATTAGCGATGGAATTTTTACATAAGAATCCGGTGTAAACAGGAAATACTGTGTAAGGTAAGAGAGGGTAATGCTGATTATAGATTGTAGTATTTTACCGCCTAAGTAGGTGTTTAGGGGCAGGTCTTCTGTAACAGATGCTGTTTGCAGATATACACAAATGCTGCCAAATGCAAGTAACCCGGAGCTGATAATGAAGCGAAGCCCCTCGCTGCTGACGAGATTCAGATTACAGCAACCGTTGGAAAGATCCAGAATACCTGTGATTATTACCTGTATCCAAGTTGGCAGCAACCAGAGGAACCAGCGGTCCAGAAATGCAATGATGACCCGGAATACAACTATCCATCCGCATACACAGGCCATAATTCTCAGGGCTTTTAGCAGTACGGCGGAGAGTGCCAGTTGCTGCACGGGACGCAATTTGGAGGAGTTTCTCGGCCTTCCGGGTAACAACAGGCTGACTGCGATCGCAGAGAGAATATGAATTCCCCAAAGCACCCAGCCGGCATATGGCGTACTAAATTTTGGGGCTACAATACCAAATAGAAATGCTGGTCCTGCAAGGTTGCAGAATGTGGTCATTCGCTGGGCATCAAACTTTAGCAATGCACCGTCCAGATACGCCTGAGCAATACACTGGGCACCAGCGGGGTAACCACCCAGAACCCCTATAACGAGCAGCGACTCTGCTCCTGTAGGGATACCGCAAAGGCGTCCTAAAGGCCTAAATATGCGAATACTCTCTCCGGTAAGCGACGAAGTCAGTAATATTGAAAGTACGAAAAATGGGAATAAAGAGGGTACTACCGTTTGTATACACAGCTGCAGCCCTTCTGAAGCACCGTAGAGCGCGGTTTTAGTATCCAGAATCAGCACAAGCAACCCTGCTATTGCCAGTATTCTTGTCCAAAATTTCTTCATCACAAAGTATCACCTCAAAAGAATCTATGCAATCGTGCGGGGGTCCATTCATATACTTTTGCAAAGGAGGATGGACGATGGATAAGCATTTTATGGAGCGAATCGCTGAAGCGGCTGATTTGCACGATGAGCCAATTCCGGGTTTGCCGTTGGTGGAGATCGCAGGAGATCGGCGTGTGCTCGTTGAGCATCATTGCGGCGTTACACAATACGGCAGATGTCGGATCAGTATCCGGGTGAAATTCGGATCGGTGGTAATCGTTGGTACGGGCTTGGAGCTGACGCGTATGACCGGACAGCAACTGATCGTTAACGGGAAAATAGATTGCGTACAGTTGGAAAGGAGTGGCCGGTAGTGGACCTTTGGAAATCTCTAGGGGGTATGGTACAATTTAAATTGACCAGTGCGGATCCTGCTACAGCAATCTCTCAGATGATCAAGGCGGGAATTGTGGTGTATGATGCCAAACGGGAGGATGATGACATTGTAACAGTCTTATCTGTTAGGCGGCAGGATGTAAATCAACTACAGAAATTGTCGCAAAAAAGAGGGTATGATCTGACGCTTTCCCACCGCGCCGGCATATACTGGGCAGTGAAGAGAATGCTGAAAAGGCCTGTGCTTGCAATTGGAGTACTGCTGTTTCTTCTTATCGCAATGTATTTGCCGACGCGAGTATTTTTCTTTGAAATTGAGGGAAATTCTACTATTCCCGGCAGGTTGATTCTGGAAAAGTGCCAACAATGCGGTATTGCGTTTGGCGTATCCCGCCGAGAGGTCAGAAGTGAGAAAATGAAGAACGCATTGTTGGAGGCGATCCCAGAACTGCAATGGGCGGGAATCAATACATCAGGATGTACTGCAATTATTAGTGTCCGTGAGCGTACACAGACACAGAAGCCGAAGGAAAATACCGGTGTCTGTAGTATTATTGCCGCCCGGGACGGAGTAGTAACAGAGTGTACGGTAACCAAAGGGAATCCGGTGTGCAAGGTGGGGCAGGCGGTGAAGGCTGGGGAAGTGCTGATTTCTGGCTACACGGACTGCGGTATTACCATTCAGGCAACACGAGCGCAAGGGGAGGTCTATGCCGCTACAAATCGGTCTGTTTCGGCAATTTCCCCGTTGGCTTGGCTATCCAGAGGCAGAAAAACGGTTTCTGAGAAAAAATATTCCGTAATTATCGGAAAAAAACGGATAAATTTCTACAAAGGTAGTGGAATTTCGGATGCAACTTGTGATAAAATGTATTTGGAAAGCTATGTAACCTTGCCAGGTGGGTTTCGCTTGCCTATTATTGTGGTAACTGAAACCTGGATATACAGCGAACAAAGCGAGGCTATATTGTCGGAGCCTGATCTGTCGGAATTCGCTGACAGGTATCTGCTGGAGCATATGGTTGCCGGCACAGTTGTGTCCCGCCTGGAAAGCGGTGTAGCAGAAGATGAGCTATATAAATTCCAAGGATATTATGCCTGTACTGAGATGATCGGACAGGTTCGAAGTGAGGAGACCGTAAAACCTTATGAGTAATATGATTGAACGGGTCGTAAATGCAGAACGGGTGGAAGACCTGATTGCTGTATTCGGCTCATTTGATGAGAATATTAAGCGAATTGAGGAAGCCCTTGGGGTTTCGATCGTCAACAGAGGAACAGAGCTGAAAGTCAGCGGCGATGCAGAAGCAGCTGATAAGGCTGCCCGCACACTGGAGAGCCTGCTGTCTCTTGCGGCTAAGGGCGAGACCATTGACGAACAGCGGGTGCGTTACCTGATCACGCTTGTTCAGGATGGCAACGAAGCATTGGTCGCAAAGATGGCTAAAGATGTGGTCTGTATTACCGCCAAGGGTAAACCAATCAAGGCGAAAACCGTTGGTCAGCAGGACTATATGAAAGCCATTCAGAACAACACCGTTACTATTGGTGTTGGCCCAGCAGGTACCGGCAAGACCTATCTTGCTGTTGCTGCCGCGGTTGCAGCATTTCGTGAGCGGACAGTCAATCGCATTATTTTGACTCGCCCTGCAGTGGAGGCCGGTGAGCGGCTTGGATTCCTGCCCGGCGATCTTCAAAACAAGGTCGACCCATATCTGCGCCCTCTTTATGACGCACTGTACGATATGCTGGGAGCAGAAACTTTCCAGAAGTATCAGGAGCGGGGCTCTATCGAAGTAGCACCACTGGCGTATATGAGAGGCCGCACACTGGATGATAGCTTCATTATTCTGGACGAGGCGCAGAATACCACCCGGGAGCAGATGAAGATGTTCCTGACCCGTTTGGGTTTTGGTTCAAAAATTGTCATCACCGGTGATATAACGCAGATCGACCTGCCGGACGATAAGATCTCCGGTCTTAAGGATGCCGTGCGCGTTTTGGAGGGTGTTAAGGATATTGCTGTGTGCAAACTGACATCCGCCGATGTTGTCCGCCACGCTCTGGTTCAGCAGATCATCAACGCCTACGAAAAGGCAGAAAAGAAGAAGGAAGAGCAGAAAAACACTAAGAATTATCCAAACAGCCAGAGGAAGAAATAATATGCATACAAAGATCAATATTACCTTCGATTTCTTCACAGTAAAGCAACCTATCGTTGCATCCGTGATAAAAAAGTGCATCGAAACCACCTTGACGGCGGAGTCTGTTACTGTACCCTGCGAGATCAATGTGCTGGTTACAAATGACAAGGGTATTCATGCTATCAACAAGGCCAGTCGGGATATTGACCGACCTACCGATGTGCTGAGCTTTCCAATGTTTACCATGATACCCGGACAGCCTCCGGAGGACTGGGAAGAATACTTGGATCCTGAGACGGGCCTTTGCCCCTTGGGCGATATGTGCATCAGCCTGGAGCGCGCGACTGCCCAGGCTAAGGAATTCGGCCACGGCGCCCGCAGGGAGGTGGGCTATTTGACCATACATTCTGTACTGCATTTGTTGGGATATGACCATCTGGACGAAGGTGCACAGAAGAAGCAGATGCGTGCCCGGGAAGAAGCGATTGCTTCAATGATCCCGGGAATGAGCCGTGGATAAGTAGCGGAGATTGCCTATGAAGGACAATATTATTGGGATTATTTCAGTAGCTATCATATTGATCATTCTGGCATTATACCTCGTTGAATTTTTGCACAGTAGATATGGAAAGGTTAAAACGGTAAAGGCGACTGTTATACACAAGCAGACCGTGGAAACATTCTCACAATATTCTGGAAATGGCATGCATACAAAGTATTGCGTAACATTCCAAATGGGCGATAAAAGACGCTCTTTTTATGTTTCTGAATTCTCCTACAGAGGATATAAAATAGGGGAATCAGGAATGCTCAAGCACAAAGGAAGTAGAATAATTGATTTTAGTTAAGTACTTAGGAGAACGAGCGCTATGAAGACAAAAACCGCTATGATCACCATTGCAGGCCGGCCGAATGTAGGCAAATCCACTCTGACCAACTATCTGGTTGGAGAGAAGATCGCAATTGTGTCCAACAAGCCTCAGACAACCCGTAACCGGATTTGTGGCGTGCTGACAAGAGAAGATACCCAGTTCGTATTTGTGGACACTCCGGGCTATCACAAGGCTCGCACAAAACTGGGTGATTATATGGTCAATGTGGCAAGAGAATCCATCTCGGATGTCGACCTGACCATTCTGGTAGTCGAGCCCATCGCATCCATCGGTCCACAGGAAGAGGGCTTGCTGGAGCGAATTAAGGGCAGTAACTGTCCTGCTGTGCTGGCTATCAATAAGATTGACACCGTGGAAAAGGAAAAACTGTTGGAAGTTATTGATGTATATTCCAAGGCTGCTGACTTTGTTGCGATTATTCCCATTTGTGCAAAGAATGGCGACGGTGTGGACGCACTGCTGGAACTGTGCGGAAAATATGCGGTGGAAAGTCCTTTCCTGTTCCCGGAAGATATAACTACTGACCAGCCGGAACGGCAGGTGATGGCAGAAATTATCCGGGAGAAGTTGCTGTGGTGTTTGGATCGTGAGATACCCCACGGAACTGCTGTAGAGATTACCACATTCTCCGAACGGGATAACGGCATCATCGATATCGATGCCACAATTTACTGTGAAAAAGCCAGCCATAAGGGCATTATCATCGGCAAGCAAGGCGCAATGCTGAAGAAGATTTCAACGATGGCCCGAAATGATTGCGAGAGATTTATGGGCACCAAAGTATTCCTGACCACATGGGTCAAGGTTAAGGAAAACTGGAGAGACAGTGATTTCCTGGTGCGTAATTTTGGCTACAGCGAATAATTTCCAGTGTGATTTTCGTCTCTTCTGCAAACCCTATCATCGGAGGGATGAAAATGAATGCTGCAGATTATTGGAGTATCTTTATGGAAACGGGCGCACCTGAGGCGTATATTGCCTACACTAGAGCGCTGAAGATGGAGGAAAACCATGTATTTGACGACACGGGGCTTGGTGCTGAGGGTCACAGATTACAATGACCACGATGCGCTGCTGACATTGCTGACGCCGAATTACGGTAAGCTGACGGTGAAAGCCAGAGGCTTGCGGCGTCGCAACAGTCCATTGACAGCTCCTTGTCAGCTTTTGGCTTTCGGTGAATACACGCTGTTTGAATACAAGAGTATGTACACCATCAATGAAGCGGTTTCTGTGGAACTGTTCCAGTCCCTACGAAGAGATATCACAAAACTCTCTCTGGGAACATATTTTTGTCAGGTTACTGAGGTGTTGTCCCAGGAAGATTTGCCAAATCCTGAGCTTTTAAGTCTTGTGCTTAACTGCCTGCACGGAATCTCCGCGCTGGGTATACCGGAAAGTAAGGTTAAGGCAGTTTTTGAACTCCGAGCGGTCAGCCTTGCCGGATATATGCCGGATATTTCCGGCTGTCATAGGTGCGGCAGTGAAACGCCGGATCGGTTCGATATTTCCGCAGGACGTATGGAGTGCGCTGCCTGCCGTGCGATGGACTCTGACGGACTTAGGTTTCCAGTGAATCCCGGTATTGTTGCGGCGATGCGGTATATTGTTTTTTGCGATCCAAAGAAGTTGTTTGCCTTTGAATTGGGTGAGGAGAATACGGATCAGCTTTCCCATCTGACTGAGGCTTATTTAACAAGACAGCTGGAACGCGGTTTCTCAACACTGGATTTTTATAAATCCCTGTACATTTAGGAGTTAAAAATGTCCCAATTATACGATAGATCTTTGATGAAATTGGAACTGGATCAAATCCTGGAGCAGCTTTCTGCCTGCGCCGGTAGCAGTGCCGGTAAGGAGGCTTGCCTGGGTCTGCGGCCCAGTTCTGATCTGGAAGAGGTAAAGGCACTTCTGGAGCAGACAACAGCCGCTTCGGATATCTGCACCCGCAAGGGAAACCCCTCCTTTTCCGGTGTTACGGATGTTTCGGCATCCCTGGAGCGCGCTGATCGGGGCGGTTGCCTGCAGCCTGTTGAACTGCTGCATATTGCGGCGGTGCTTCGCTGCGCCCGTAATATGAAAAGCTACAGTGATGAGGAGGACAAGTCTACTGTTCTTGACACACTGTTTCAGGCTCTGATTGCCAATAAATATCTGGAAGACCGCATCAGCGGCGCCATTCTTTCGGAGGACGAGATTGCTGACAATGCCAGTCCTGCACTGTCCGACATCCGTCGACATATGCGGATCGAGGCGGGCAAAATTAAGGACAGCCTGCAGAAGATGATCTCTTCTCCGGCATATTCCAAGTATCTCAGAGAACCTATTATCACCATTCGTCAGGGACGGTATGTGGTTCCTGTTAAGAGCGAGCACCGGGCAGATGTACCAGGACTTGTACACGATGTTTCCGCCACCGGTTCGACATATTTTGTTGAGCCTATGTCTGCCGTCAATGCCAATAATGCTCTGCGGGACCTTGAATTTAAGGAAAAGAAAGAGATTGAGCGGATTCTTTCTGAACTTTCTGCAGAGGCTGCTGCACACCGGGAGGATATCGCACTGAATGTGAATCTTTTGGTCCAGCTGGATGTGATCTTTGCAAAGGCTCGACTTGCATATCGGATGCGCGCCTGGGAGCCGCTGATGAATGATACGGGTATTGTGGAATTGAAAAATGCCCGCCATCCGCTGATAGATCCCAAGTCTGTTGTGCCTATTTCTGTTCGGTTGGGCAAAGATTTTGATTCTATGATCATTACCGGCCCCAATACCGGCGGTAAGACAGTTACCTTGAAAACAATAGGCTTGCTTACTTTGATGGCGGAGTGTGGCTTGCATATTCCGGCGGGAGATGGCAGCCAACTTTCTACATTCGATTCAATTCTTGCGGATATTGGCGATGAGCAGTCTATCGCTCAGAGCCTGTCCACATTCTCCAGCCATATGCGCACCATCGTTGATATTGTAGATGAGTGCGATGACAGAACGCTGGTTTTGTTTGATGAGTTGGGCGCAGGCACTGACCCTGCCGAGGGTGCGGCGCTTGCTATTGCTTTGATTGAATTCTGCCGTAAGATGGGCAGCCGCGTGGTGGCAACAACCCACTATGCTGAACTGAAACTTTATGCGATGCGCACAAAGGGTGTTATCAACGCCTCTTGTGAGTTTAATGTGGAGACTCTGCAGCCAACCTACAAGCTGCTGATCGGTGTTCCGGGTAAATCTAATGCCTTTGCCATTTCTCGCAAACTGGGGCTTTCTGAGGATATTTTGAAAGAAGCGGACGATCTTGTCGGTAAGAGTGATAAGGATTTTGAAGATGTTCTTTCTCAGCTGGAATCTCAGCGGCAGCAGATGGAGGCTGCACGCATTGAAGCAGAACGCCTGCGTACGGAAACCGAGAAAATCAAGCGCCAAAGCGAAGAGTACAGTGCCCAGATGCAAAAGGAAAAGGATAGGGCTTTTGAAGCTGCCCGGCGGGAGGCACAGCAGATCATTGATGATGCCCGCGTAATGGCGAACAGGGCGGCAGAGGAACTCAAGGGACTCCGTAAACAGCTGGAAAGTGGTGATGCAAACGGTATCAACCAGAAACAGACTGAACTTCGCAGAGGATTGAATGAAGCGGAAAGCAAGATCCGTTCCGGCCAGCAAACCGTCAAACGCCCAGAGCCTACCCGTGCGGTGATGGTTGGAGACACCGTTGAACTGCTGAAGCTAGGTACAAAAGCCAGTGTCATTGCAATTAATAAGGATGGCACTTATTTACTTCAGGCAGGCATTCTGAAGATGTCCGCCAAGCCGGATGAAGTATATCTACTGGAGGTTGAAAGTCCATATAAAACAAAGGGAGGCAGACCGCAGCATTCCGGCCGGGAGATGAAGATGGCTGCGATGGCCACGGAGATTGATCTTCGTGGTATGGATACTATTGAGGCTATTGGTGTCCTTGGAAGATATCTCGATGAGGCGATGCGCTCCAATCTTACTACAGTTCGTATTATCCACGGCAAGGGGACAGGTGCACTCCGTGCGGCCGTCCAACAGGAACTGAGAAGAAACAAATTTATTAAATCCTTCCGCCTTGGTATCTACGGAGAAGGTGAAGATGGCGTAACAATCGCCGATTTTCGGTGATTTTTCGGACATATTTCACAGAATTTCGAAATGGTGTTGACTTTTTCGTTATATTTGTTATCATAGTATTCGGTTAATCTTGCGTCCACAAAGCAAGAACAGTAAGGAGAGTGTACTATGTTTAACAAGGAAATCGTTGTGCGCTGCGAGTCCGGCTTGCATAACCGTCAGGCTACATACTTTGTGCAGAAGGCCAACGAGTTCGAAAGCAGTATTTGGCTGGAGTCCGGCAATCGGAAAATGAACGCCAAGAGCCTGCTTGGCATTATGTCCATGGGCATCGTTACCGGCGCTACAGTTACATTGTCTGCCGTTGGCTCCGATGCAGAGGCGGCTGTAAACGCGCTGGAGACTTTGCTTCAGCAGGATGTATACTGATTACCACTGTGTGCAAACCGCCTCAATGCGTAAGAGCATTGGGGCGGTACTTTTATGGGGTGCAATATGACATTTGAGCAACTAAAGGAAAAAGCCCGGAGCTTGCCCTTGGCGCCCGGAGTATATATTATGCGGGATAAGACGGATAAGGTGATCTATGTCGGCAAGGCAAAGAAACTGAAAAACCGTGTCAGCCAGTATTTTCAGGACACTGCATCCCATACGCCAAAGACCCGCATTATGGTGTCTAAAATCGATCGGTTTGATGTGATTATTGCGGCATCGGAGTTTGAAGCGCTGGTGCTTGAATGTTCGTTGATCAAACGATATATGCCCAAGTACAATATCCTTTTGAAGGATGATAAGGGATATCCCTATCTGCGGTTGGATATGAAAGAGGCGTATCCTAGGCTGAAATTGGTTAGTAAACTTTCGAAAGATGGCGCTGGATATTTTGGCCCGTATGGTAGCCGCAGTGTAACACAAAGTGTTTTGGAAGCCATTCGATCTACATTAAAATTGCCCAATTGCAACAAAGAATTTCCAAGAGATATCGGCAAAAACCGGCCTTGCCTGAATTTTCATATGAACCAGTGTGCCGGCTGGTGTCAAAGCGAAAAGACACAGGAACAGTACCGGGAAGTTATGGAACAGGCAAGACAGCTGCTCCTCGGGAATTATAAAGGTGTTGCTGACGGTATTCATAAGCAGATGCTGGCTGCTTCAGAGAATCTGGAATTTGAACTTGCTGCATCCCTCAGAGATCGTCTTAACGCCGTTGAGCAGCTTGGCCAGAAGCAGACGGTAACCGCCGGTGCATTGGCAGATACAGATGTCATAGGATATTCTGAGACGGAGAGCAAGGCTTGTTTTGCTGTCTTGCATTTCCGCGGTGGCAATCTGCTGGACAAGGACTATGAGGTTTTCTCTGCACCGGATGATAAGGAAGCAGCTGTTTCCAGTCTGATCAAGCAGTTTTATCTTAGCCGTGGAATGGCGCCCAAACGGGTATTTCTGCCTTTTAAGATCGATGACAGCGAACTTTTTGCCCAATTTTTGCAGCAGCAATTTAGCACAGTTACGCGGTTGTCGATTCCCCAGCGCGGGGAGAATATGCGCTTGGTGGAGCTTGCTAATAAAAATGCATTTGAAGAAGCAAACCGGGTTACCGGTAAGGAGGAACGGGTTTCCGCCACCTTGGCACTGCTTGGAAAAATGCTGAATATGGAGCCCCCTGTAAGAATAGAATCTTTTGATATTTCCAATATCTCCGGCACGGATATCGTCGCTAGCATGGTTGTTTTTCAGGACGGAAAGCCCAGGAGCGCTGATTATAAGCGCTTTAAGCTGGAGGGGATGGATGGCCAGGATGACTATGGTTCCATGCGGCAGGTTATCTTGCGCCGGTTTACGCATTATAAGGCAGGGGATAAGGGGTTTGATGTTGCGCCGAGTCTTCTGCTGATTGATGGTGGTGTTAATCACGCTAATGTGGCTGTGGAGGCTCTCAGTGAGCTGAATCTGTTCTTTCCTGTGTTTGGTATGGTCAAGGATGATCGACACCGTACACGGGCGCTGGTAACCCCGGAAGGGAAGGAGATCTCCATCAGCAATCAGCAGGCTGTTTTTACGCTGATCGGCAATATCCAGGAGCATACCCATAATTTTGCGATTCGCTATCACCGTCATCTGCGTAGCAAGCGGCTGCGTTACTCTCAGTTGGACGGAATCGCAGGAATCGGTCCCAAGCGGAAACAGCAGTTACTGAAAACGTTTAAATCCCTGACAAATATCGGCAAAGCCTCTATTGAAGAATTGGAGCGAATCTTGCCGAGAGATGCTGCTGCTGCAGTTTATCACCATTTTCACCCGAAAGGAGATGCCTAAATTGCGTGTAATCTCTGGAAAAGCCCGAGGCATACAATTGAAAACTCCTGAGGGTCTCCGCACCCGTCCTACTGCAGATCGTGTCAAGGAAGCACTGTTCAGCATCATCCAGTTTGATGTTCCCGGAACACGGGTACTGGATCTGTTTGGCGGTACCGGACAGCTGGGTATTGAGGCTCTGAGCCGTGGTGCGAAAAGTGCTGTCTTTGTTGATGCGGATGAAAAAGCATGTAATTTGATCAAGGAAAATCTTCATCGCTGCAAGATGGATGCGGATGGTCAGGTGATCCGTGGGGATTATCTGGATTATCTGACCCGTTGCCGCCAGAAATTTGATATTATTTTGCTGGATCCGCCTTATGCAGAAGTTTTTTTAGAAAATTCACTAAAAAAGATAACGGAAATTGACATTTTGGAATCTGGTGGTATAATAGTAGCGGAACGCCCTGTCGGGAAGGAACTTTTGTGCGATTTTTCCGGTTTTTCGCGTTCTAAGGACTATAAGTACGGTCAAACGCTACTGACCCTTTACCGAAAGGACTAGGATATGAAGATCGCCATCTATCCGGGCAGCTTTGATCCGGTAACCAGCGGACATTTGAATATTATCCGCAGAGCAGCGAATATTTTTGACCGGCTGATCGTTTGTGTAATGGTTAACGCGGGAAAGAATCCTATGTTCTCTCAGGAAGAGCGTGTGGGGATGATCCGTAAAGTTACTGCGGATATCCCAAATGTTGAGGTCGACAGCTCCAATGAACTTTTGGCAGACTATGCAAGACGCAAAGGCAGCTGTGTAATTGTTAAGGGCCTTCGTGCAGGCTCTGACTTTGAAAATGAGTTCCAGATGTCGCTGATCAATCATAAGATCAACCCTAATCTGGATACGATGTTTCTTACGGCCGAGCATCAATATATGTATCTAAGCTCCAGTACTGTCAAGGAGTTGGCGGTCTATGATGTGGATCTGTCGGACTTCCTTCCGGAGCAAATTATAGATGAATTTAAAAAACGTGTATCTACCATACATCAAGGAGGAAATAGAAAATGAACGAGCAGCACATTGAAGATATCATCAGTGCACTGTACACTATGGTGGAGGATGCCCGCGCACTGCCTCTGGGCGCCGACAAGTGCATTCTGGAGCGCGACAAGGTTCTGGATATGTTGGATGAGATCATCGCCCAGATGCCTGCAGAACTGAAGCAGTCCCGCGCTATTGTGGAATCCCGTAACGAACTGATCGGCCAGGCTCGCCGCGAGGCTGAGGGCATTGTCCGTGAAGCACAGCAGAAGGCCGGTGAACTGGTTTCCGAGCAGGCTATCTATCTGGAAGCAAAGCGTCAGTGCCAGGAGATGGTTGAGGCAGCTCAGAACCGTATTGAGCAGCTGAAGCAGGCAAGCAACGCCTATATGGACGATGCTTTGCGTGGCACCGAGGATACGATTGCTCAGGCTTTGGCTGAAGTCCGCGAGACCCGCGCCCGTTTCCATGTTCTGACTGCGACTAAGCCCGCTGAAGAAGAGTAATCTAATTTGCATTTATAAAGACAGCTCAAACTGAAAAGTTGAGCTGTCTTTTTCAAGGTTATTGCTAGGAGGATAATTATGGATTATTTGGAGCGTTATCAATTTTGGTGCAATGCTGATCTGCCCGCAGATGATAAAGAAGAACTGGCGCAGCTGAAGGGAAATGATGAAGAATTAAAGGGCCGCTTTGGCGGAGACCTGCAGTTCGGCACAGCTGGTATGCGCGGTATTATGGGCGTTGGCAGTAACCGTCTGAATATGCACACTGTCCGCAGAGCGGCACAGGGTATGGCTGCTTGGCTTAGTGGTACTGAACTTCCTAAGAAAGCTGCTATTGGCTATGACTCCAGACACAATTCAAAATTGTTTGCCGAGATTTGCGCCGTTGCTTTTGCGGAATCCGGCATTGAGGTCTGGCTGTACGACCGGCTTGCGCCTACACCAATGTTGAGTTACGCCGTGCGCGAACTGGGTTGCGGTTGCGGCATTGTCATTTCTGCAAGCCATAATGCCGGCGCCTACAACGGTGTTAAGTGCTACGGTCCTGATGGCTGCCAGATGACAGATGAACCTGCAGCTGTGGTTACTGCCAAGATCGCAGAGATTCCGTTCTTCGTTCCGGCGAAGAAGAGTTTTGATGCGTATATGCTGGAAGGTCTGATCCACTATATCGGTCAGGATGTATGGGAACGCTACTACGAAACTGTTTTGAATGAGGCTGTGGATCCGGAGATGATCCGCTCTGCGGGTTTGGATATTGTATATACTCCACTGTGCGGTACCGGTAATGAGCCTGTACGCACTGTTCTGGGCCGTCTGGGTGTAAATATCACGGTTGTAGGCTGTCAGGAGAAACCCGATGGCGATTTCAAGACCTGCGAATATCCCAACCCTGAAACGGATGCGGCGCTGAATGAAAGCTACAAGGTGGCAAGAACGGCTCCTTGTGATGTGATCCTGGGAACTGACCCGGATGCAGACAGAGTGGCAATTGCAGTTCCTGATGGTGATGGATTCCGTAAGCTTTCCGGTAACGAACTGGGCTGTGTCCTGTTGGATTATATTCTGAAGGCTCGAACTGCCCGTGGCGATCTGCCTGAAGGTGCTGAAGCTGTGCGCAGTATTGTTTCCTCTGCGCTGGCGGATCGGATTGCGGAATATTACGGTATCCGTATGAAATGCGTTTTGACAGGCTTTAAGTACATCGGTGGCGAGATTTTGGATCTGGAGCAGAAGAATCAAGCTGACAGATTTGTCTTTGGCTTTGAGGAAAGCTGCGGTTACTTAAAGGGCACCTATGCACGCGATAAAGATGCTGTGGTTGCCTCTATGCTGGTGTGCGAGCTGGCTGCCTCCCTGAAGAAGGAAGGGAAGACCATTCTCGATGCACTGAACGGTCTGTACGCAAAGTTTGGTTATTATCTGGCACACGTTGAGAGTGTGGAACTTAGCGGCGCTGACGCCATGGAGAAGGCTGCCAGAATGATGGCTAACCTTCGAGAGAATGTACCTGCCACCATCGGCGGCGCCAAGGTTACCGGAGTCCGGGATTATAAGATCAGTCTGGCTACCGATCTGGAAACGGGTAAGACAGCCGTTATCGATCTGCCGAAGTCCAATGTTCTGGAGTTGCTGCTCGGCGATAAGGGAAGCGTTATCGCTCGTCCCTCTGGTACTGAGCCGAAAGTTAAGTTCTATTATACCGCTGTTGGCGCTACTGCAGATGAAGCTAGGGTGCTTTTGAAAGCCTGTGCAGCACAGATGGCGCAATAAATGCATTTTATGACCGGGAGGAAACTCCCGGTCATTTTTCTTTATGTTGAAGCATAGCTTGTATCGAAAGGGGAGAGGGGAATGGCTAAAAAGCATAAATTGTCCCATAGTGGTATGTCGGTTCCGGTGTGCGTAGCAGTCGGTGCGATCAGTTGTCTGGCGGCGACGATGTTGGGTGCATTGCTGCTTGCGTATATGGTGGGGAATGAAACTGTTGGTATTGGCGGGATCGGGATAGGGTCGCTGCTTATACTGCTCCTGTCGACGGCGTTGGGGTGCTGGCTTGCCCGGGTGCTTGTAAAGGAAAAGCGACTTTTGGTGTGTGGTCTGACTGCTCTGACATTCTACTTGGTGCTGATCAGTATTACGGCTGTATTCTTTGATGGAATATACACAGGAATGGGCCTGACTTCGTTGCTGATTCTTGCTGGAGCAGGGGTATCTTTGCTCGTCGGATTGCGCAAAAAAGCGGGGAAAAGCAAGATCAAAATTCCTGCTTATCGTTAAGTTGTACAAAAAATCACAGTGGGTAATTATAATTTACCCACTGCGTAAATTATGCAGGATGTCTTGCAAAAACTACATTTAGTGTGCGCTGAAATGGCTGTGCGCAATATGTGGCGAAATAAGCGAAAATGGTACAAATTTCTTTTGAGAGGGTTTCCTGTGTTTACATAACAATGTTTACATAAATATCGGCATAATTGACAAAAATCGTAAAATTGTACAAATCATCCTTGATTTTGCATCGTTTTTGGAGTATAGTATTCGTACACTATGAATATATGGGGTAGGTATGCCCTTTTGCGGTGGTTTCCGTAATACTCCCGATGCTCGTTTTTTGGAGGTTACGGATATGCATAAGGACATTCGTTTTCAGACCGTTTTATGTTGGATCAAGCATCCTGCATTTCTGCTTTTTTTCTTTGGTGGGACAGGCCTGATCATTGGAACCCTGCTTGCTGCGTCAGCAGATATTACTGCTTTTTCTTGGATGCGTCTGGCTGTAAATTGCCGGTTGTCGATCATATGTCATTTGGCTGCGCAGATATTGCCTTTTCTAATCGCCGCTTATGCGGTCAATATATCCGGACTGTGGCTTTTGTACGCGGTCCTGAGCTGTAAGTTGCTTTCTTTTGCATATATAGGATCTTTGATCTGGTTTTCCTTTGGCTCTGCCGGCTGGCTGGTTAGAGGATTGTTTCAGTTCAGCGACATTATTCTTGTCCCTGTGCTGTGCTGGTATTCTTTCCGGCGTGTTTTAACAAGTGAAAGCAGTTCAAAGTGTTTTGGAATCTGTATGGGCATTGTAGCAGCTACAGCACTGATAAATTGGTTGTTTATCTCGCCATTTCTGGAGAGAATTATAAACATTTAACGGGAAGGTACGTATATTCATGTTGGACTTGATTCGGGCTTATGAAAATTACCTGTCCAAGGTAAAGCAAGCCTCCGCCAACACCATCGCCTCGTATATGCGCGACATTCGGCAGTTTGCTGAATGGTTACAGCAAAGTGGGGTAGCCAATGTGGTGGATGCATCACAACTGAATATCAGCCAGTATCTGAAGCATCTGGAAGATGATGGGCGTTCCGCGGCGACTGTGTCCCGGAATCTTGCAAGCTTGAAGAATTTTTACGGCTATGCGGTTTCCACAGGTTTTCTGGAGAAGACCCCTGTTGTGGATATCCACGTGGAAAGGGGAGAGAAGAAGCTTCCTCAGATCCTCACCGGCCGTGAGATTGAGCTTTTGCTTGCACAGCCTGTCTGTGTAGATGCCAAGGGCTACCGCGACAAGGCTATGCTGGAGGTTATGTATGCTACCGGTATCCGTGTTACGGAGCTGATCGATCTGGATGTGGACGATGTTAATCTGGAGCTTGGCATTATTAAGTGCTCCAGTGCTCGCAAGTCCAGAGCGATTCCTCTGTATCCTGCAGCGCTGAAAGCACTGTCTGCATATCTGAAGGATATTCGCAGCTCTATGCTGGCATCGCTGGAAGAGCCTGCGTTGTTCGTCAATGTTAACGGTCAGCGGATGAGCCGCCAAGGCTTTTGGAAGATCCTGAAGCATTACCAGACCACTGCTCACATTGAGAAGGAAATCACGCCCCACACGCTGCGCCACAGCTTTGCAGTACATCTGCTGGAGAACGGTGCGGATCTCGGTTCCCTGCAAGAACTGATGGGCCATAGTGATATTTCGTCCACCCAACTGTACACCCACCTTGTAAACCAGAAACTGAAATCTGTTTACGAGAAATGTCATCCCAAAGCTTAAAACACCTGTTCCAGGATTCGGAGCAGGTGTTTTTCTCTTTTTTGGCAAGAAATTATTACAAATAGTTTCGATAAGTTACAAAAACAAGGGAAAACTGTAACTTGACAAGGAATATTTTTCCATACTAATATATAAGTGAAAGAAGGTAATAGTCGTTGAGTTTTGTATAGAGGAGGCGCTGGTATGAAAAGAACGATCATTTTTCTGTCCGTTTTTGCACTTCTTATTTGCTTGTGCGCTTGTCAAAAGACACCGGTACGCCTTATAGAAGATCCCACACAACCGACATCAACTCCTGAAACAACTAATCCCACTGACCCAAAACCGACTGAAACACAGCCGCCGGTTGATCCAAGAATTTCACAATTGCAGGTACTTCTGGAGCATAATGGACCGGAGAGCTTCTATAATTCAGCTTTGCTTTCTGAATACACTGCACCTGAAGACGTAAATCTGTTCTACTTGTTCTGCGATGGTTTTCGCGATGAGTCCCAAAAGCCCACAGAAGATGAGCTTGTCCTGCTGGAGGGCAAAATGGGGCAGTTTTGGAAAGAGATGGATCTATTCCGTCTACCTGTAGAGAAGATGAATATAATTCTGAGGGAACTCTATGGGATTACTCTTGAGCAGACCAACGGTGTCGGTCTGGATAGTTTGGTCTATTTGGAAGAAACGGATTGCTATTATACGTCCCATACCGGCCCATACGCTGCAGAAAATCTCACAGTTAGCGATGTCCAAACCATGGAAGACGGAAGCCTTCTGGTGAAGTACTCTTACTATAAAGGTGATTACATCGTTAAACTAATGCCTGAAGATGAGGGTGGTTATAGGATTCTGTCCAATTTATCTGCTGATCCCGAAATTGCAAGGATGCAGATACTTTTGCAGCCAAAAAACAGAAAAGATTTCTATAGTGACGCCTTAACCTCAATGTATACCACGCCGGCAAATGTGAATCTTCTGGATATGTTCCAGGATGGCTTCTGGGATGAAATGCAAAAGCCAACAAAAGAAGAATGTGCTTTGTTGGATGGCAAACTGGATCAAAATTGGAAAGAATGTGATTTGATCCGTCTGCCGGCAGGGAAGATAGATGCTGTTTTGACGGAACTGTTCGGAATTACACTGGAGCAAACCAATGGTGTTGGTCTTGAAAAAATGGTCTATGTTGAGGAGACGAATTCCTATTATTTTTCCGCTCCATCTGTCCGAACAAACCGTGCAGAGATTATGGTAGGTTCTGTTGAAACCCAGACGGATGGCAGTATCCTGGTGCAATATTTCCAGGCTTTTAATGGAAACTGTGTTGTTAGGCTGATGCCCACAGAGAATGGCGGGTATCGGATTATGTCTAACTTACAGATTTAACTCCATATTGATTTCCCTTGCATTAAGATGTATAATTTACAAAACAAGTAAAACTTGTGCTGATTTGATTTTTAGCCCGGAGGTAAAAATATGAAGAAATTGATCGTTTTGCTGTTTGTTTTAGCAATTCTTGTTTGTATGTGCGCCTGCCAGAAGACACCGCAGACCAATAAGCCTGATCCCACTACCGGTACTCAGACTGCAACACAACAGACGGACCCTAAGCCCACAGAGACCCAGCCCACTGAGCCTGTTGATCCTATGATTGCCGAGTTTCAGGACTTGCTAGGCAAGATGGGCACCACTATCAACAATGCGCTGCTGTCTATATACAACACTCCCGCTGATGTTGACCTTTACTACTTGTTCTATAACGGCTTTGCTGATGAGTCCCAGGAACCTACTGAAGATGAGCTGGTTCTCCTTGAGAAGGCTGGCGCAGGTAAGTTCTGGCCGGAGATGGATTTGATCCGTCTTCCTGTTGAGAAAATGGATGCTGCGCTTATGGAGCTGTTTGGAATTACTTTTGAACAGACCAACGGCGTAGGCCTGGACAAGCTGGTCTATTTAGCGGAGACTAACTGTTATTATACTGCGCATACCGGTATGGAGTATGCTGATATTGCCGTTGATGCCGTTAAAATTTTACCTGAGGGTTATATTGTGGTTCTGTATAGCGAGCCTGTTAACGGTCGTGTACAGGTTGTGTTGAAACCCGTCGAAGGCGGCGGATATCATATCCTGGCTAACAATCACATTAAGTACGGCGAATTATATTAATAATTTATAAAAGCGCGCTGCAAAAGCAGCGCGCTTTTATATATTCATTCAGATGCCGGTCATCGTGGTCAGAACATCGACTTCCATATTTAGAATACTGCGGTTCATAGCAAGGCCTTCGTCAATATCAACATCAGTAAATGTACCCTTGTTTGTGCACACCACCCGGTTGGTTTTACCTGCCAGCAGCAATTCCACGGCCAGATAGCCCATCTTTGTGGCATTCACGCGATCACGGCCGGTAGGGGAGCCGCCACGCTGAATATGACCCAGAACAGTAACACGGGGATCCAGATCAATGGCTTCCTTGATTTTTGCGGCAATGTCTGCAGCAGAGCCGGCACCCTCGGCGACCACGATCATATAATGCGTGAAGCCGTGGAAACGTGCCTGGCGGATCTTTTCGATCACATCTTTTTCGAAGTCGATTTTTTCCTCCGGAACGAGAACTGCTGTAGCACCTACGGCAAGACCAACATACATTGCCAAATAACCGGCATTTCTTCCCATCACCTCAACAACAGAGCAGCGCTCGTGGGACTGCATCGTATCCCGCAGACGGTCAATACAGTCAATTGCTGTGTTTACAGCGGTATCGAAACCGATGCTATAGTTGGTGCAGCAGATATCGTTATCAATGGTAGCAGGGATAGCAACCACATTGATGCCGTGGCTGCTCAGCGCTTTGGCACCCCGGAAAGTGCCGTCGCCACCGATGGCTACGATTCCGTCAAGGCCCAGGAATCTGCAGGCGGAAACTGCTTTTTTCTGGCCTTCTTCCGTCATAAATTCCTTGCTGCGGGCAGTATACAGAATTGTGCCGCCACGATTGATTGTGTGGCTGACGCTCTTTTCATCTAGCTTGATAATATCACCGCTGATCAGACCGTTGTAGCCTCTGCGGATGCCGTAGCATTCCACGCCGTGGAACAGTGCAGTACGGACGACAGCACGGACAGCTGCATTCATACCCGGTGCATCGCCACCGCTGGTTAATACACCAATACGCTTAATACTCATATATGGATTCCTCCGAACGTGATAGTCTTATACAATTATTGTAATTCCTAGCAGGGGAAATGTAAAGCAAATTTTGCAATCCTTGACACTACCATATGTGAAAAAAATAGAAATACGAACATATGGAGAGAAAAATGACGGTGAAAACCGTTAGTTTATGCGAGAAACAGCACAAAATAGGAGAATTTGATGCGCTAATTAGCAATTTCGGATGTAATTTACCAATTTCTACACAAAAAACGAACAAATTAGCGAAAATATATGTTCGCAATAAATATGACTGAGAAACTATAAGAAGCGTGAGGAGGTGTGCCGATAAGGTAGCCACAACAGCGAAAACGCAAAACTATGAATTGTAGCCGGCGAAGATAATAAGCCACCGACCAGAAAGATGGGATTCAGAAACCTTAGTTTGCCAGATCAATAACACACTGATCAATTTCTGTAGATTACGTAGTGTAGCACGTGAGGCGTTGATGGATATAACGAATTGAAGTCGATAATATGACACAGCTGTAATACAGAGCCAGTAAATAAGAAAATGATGTAACGCAGAAAAGTTGCTATCGATGATGTAACGGAATCATCCTAGAATGCTGTGTAAGACAAAAAGAATTGCAACATTACCAAAAGAGTGGCTATAAGCGCCTGTAAGGCTAAAATAGCCCTTGACAAACAAAAATATATATTATATATTGAAAACACCATCTCGAACGCAACAAAATTTTTATTTTGTTGCGTTCGGTGCATGACCGATACGCAAAAAAGCAATCAGGGGTCCGGCCTTCCCTCTTGCAGGAATCCGGCTTTGGAGGTACATTTATGCAGCGTTATCACGACTGTCCGCAGATCCTGCGGGATTTTCTCGTATACCACGAAACCATTAAAGGACAATCCTCTTTAACAATTCAGGAATACTATCTTGATTTGCGGATGTTCCTTCGCTTCATAAAACTGATGCGCAATGATATGCCGATCCATACCCGACTGGATGAAATCGATATCAAGAATATAGATGTCGCCTTTATCCATGATATTACTACATCGGATATATTTGAATTTCTTTCGTATCTTGCTAACGATCGTACACCCAATCCGGACAGCGCTGTACCGGAGCAAGGCATCTCCCCTGCCTCAAGAGCCAGAAAGCTGTCTGCGCTGAAATCTTTTTATAAGTACTTAACGGTGCGTACCAAGTTGCTTAAGGAGAATCCGGTGGCAGATCTGGAATACCCAAAATTACGCAAAAGCTTGCCAAAATACCTGACTTTGGAGCAATCGGCCGCACTTCTGCAGGCAGTTTCTGGACCAAACGAGAAACGCGACTATGCAATTTTGATGTTGTTTTTGAATTGCGGAATCCGTCGTAGCGAGCTGGTAGGTCTTAATTTATCCGATGTTTATGATGATCGGATCCGTGTTATCGGTAAAGGCAACAAAGAACGAATCGTTTACTTTGGCACATCCTGCCGAAAGGCAATTGATGCCTACCTGGTTGAGCGTCATAAGAAGGTCCTTTCGGATAATCGGGCGCTATTCGGCTCTCGGGATAACAACCGGATCAGTGTTACAGCGGTACATCGACTTGTGAAAAAGGCATTTTTACAGGCAGGTCTGGATGCCAGTCAGTTTTCTGCCCATAAACTGCGCCATACAGCGGCCACGATGATGCTCTCCGGTGGTGTTGATGTTAAGACAGTTCAGGAAGTTTTAGGCCACGAAAACCTTAATACTACCCAAATTTACACCCATATTGAGAACACTGAGCTGAAAATTGCAGCTGAAGCAAATCCCCTGTCTAAGTTGGACTTTGCAGATGAAGATGAAGAATGAAAATATCCCGGAGAGGTCCTCCCTCTCCGGGATTATCTTACATTGCTACCTCAATAGCTTCCCGGATATTACGCACGCGGTAAACAGTCAATCCCGCTGGAATTTCTAACTTTTCAGGAGCGTTTTTAGGGATAATGCACTTTTTAAATCCCAGTCTTGCAACTTCTGACAGTCGCTGACTCAAGTTTGAAACATTGCGGATCTCGCCGGTCAGACCAACCTCACCAATTGCTGCCAAATCATCGGCAATGGCGCTGTCCCGGTAGGAGGATGCTACAGCCAGAATGATGGGCAGATCTGCACCGGGTTCATCAAGACGCAGACCACCTATGACATTGATATAGGCGTCAAACATGCTCAGTTTCAGCCCAGCCCGCTTTTCTGCCACAGCCAGCAGCAGTGCTGCCCGGTTGAAATCAAAGCCGTCTGCAGTCCGTCTGGGCACATTGAAGGAGGTTTTTGATACCAGTGCCTGTACTTCTGCAAGTACCGGCCGTGTACCCTCCATTACGCAGGCAACGCAAGTACCGGGCGCACCCTCAGGCCGCCCTTCGAGCAGCATCTGGGATGGGTTTGGGACCTCCGTAAGGCCGGAATCCCCCATTTCAAATACGCCGATCTCATTGGTGGAGCCAAAGCGATTCTTTGCAGCCCGCAGAAGCCGGTAGGACGAATTGGGATCACCCTCAAAATACAGAACACAGTCTACCATATGCTCAAGCACTTTAGGACCGGCGATATTGCCGTCTTTATTGATATGTCCGACAACAAATACCGTAATTCCCTGCTGTTTTGACAGCTGCATCAGTGCCAATGTGCAGTCCTTAACCTGTGAAACACTGCCGGGCGCAGATTCATTTTCATCACTGTACAGCGTCTGTATGGAGTCAACGATTAAAATATCCGGTTTTGTATCCTCAACTGCCTGTACAATGTCAGACAAGTGGGTTTCAGAGAGAATCAAAAGTTCCTGTGGCTGGACACCAAGGCGCTGTGCCCGCAGCTTTAACTGACGCTCGCTCTCCTCGCCGGATATGTACAGAACTCGGTACTCTTTGCACAGCTGATCACATATTTGCAGCAAAAGTGTTGATTTGCCAATGCCGGGAGCACCGCTTACCAGGACCAGAGAGCCTGCTACAGCACCGCCGCCAAAAACACGGTCAAGTTCACCCATACCGGTGAAAAACCGGATCTCATCGCCGCCCTCGAGCTCCTGAATAGATCTGGCCTGTCTGGCGTTGCCTATACGAACTTTTCCGGCAGGTGTAGGCTTCTCTATATGCTCCTGCATAGTATTAAACGCACCACAGCCGGGACAACGGCCCATCCATTTTGGTGTTTCCGTGCCACAATCGGTGCAGAAGAAGATCGTTTTTGCTTTTGCCATCGGGTTTTCCTCCTTAGGCTGTATTTCTCTGACTATTATATCATTGTGAGGTGAAAATTGCAAAATAATTTTGAAACCTTGACGGAAGATGGAATATTGCTTATAATGTTAGAAAAAATGTTAGTGAGTTGATTATATGAAACTTTCACTTGTTGTCCCCTGCTACAATGAAGCAGAAAATGTCGCTACATTTCAGGATGCGGTGGTTTCTGCCTTTGCCGATTGTGGCTACGATTACGAGATCGTCTTTGTAGACGATGGCAGTAAGGATGCAACCTTGCACAATCTAAAAAAACTGTATGAGGCTCAGATTTGCCCTGTGAAGGTTATTTCCTTTTCCCGCAATTTCGGTAAGGAAGCAGGTATTTACGCCGGTATGAGCCACGCTGTTGGCGATTACATCAGCTTGATAGATGCCGATCTTCAGCAACGCCCGGAGATCGTTCGTGATATGGTAAAGATTCTTGATAAAAAGCCGGATATCGATGTGGTTGCCGCTTATCAGGACCGCCGTGGTGAGGGCAAAGTGCTCTCCTTTTTCAAAAAGTGTTTCTATAAGCTTATCAACAAACTGTCAGATGTAACTCTCCACGCAGATGCCAGCGATTTCCGTACTTTCCGCCGCAGTGTTGCCGAAAGTATGCTGTCAATGACAGAGCATCACCGCTTCAGCAAGGGCATTTTCTCCTGGGTCGGTTACAGCACCGAGTATATCCCTTACATTGCTTGCGAGCGGACTGCAGGCACCACAAAATGGAATTTCCGTAAGTTGATGAACTATGCCATTGACGGTATTATCGGCTTTTCTACCCGTCCTCTGCGTATTGCAACATATCTGGGAGGTCTGACCGGTTTTGCGGCTCTGATTTATCTGGTTATTGTTGTTCTGCAAAAATTGATCGTGGGAATTGATGTTCCCGGCTTTGCGACGATTATTGTACTGATTCTGCTGCTTGGCAGTATGCAGTTGTTTGCAATCGGCATTATCGGTGAATATGTGGGCAAGACCTTTGAGCAGAGCAAACATCGCCCCATTTATATTGCCAAAGAAGTACTTTTAACGGAGGACGAGAAGTGAGAAAATATCTGCTGCCAGAGGGGCTCCCCTTCTTTAAGGCAAACCTGCATTGCCATACCACCGAATCTGACGGTCAGTTTACGCCGGAAGAGATAAAGCAGGCCTACAAGGCCAAGGGTTACAGTGTGATCGCCTACACAGATCACGAGGTTATGCTCCCCCACCCTGAGTTGAACGACGAAGATTTTCTTGCTCTGACAGGTTATGAGTTCGAAGTGTTGGACGATTACCCCATTGACTCCCCTTTTAATCAGCGCAAAACCTGCCATATGTGTCTGATTGCGTTGGAACAGGATAGCCCCCGTCAGGTGTTCTGGAGCAGATTGTATGTCCACGCACTGCTGCAACAGATGCATCCGGAATTGGTGGAATCCTACGCAGACACCCCGGACGCTAAGCGGGTTTTCAGCGGTGAGGGCATCTCTGATGTGATGGAAACCGCAAGAAAGAATGGCTTCTTCGTTACATATAACCATCCTTACTGGTCTCTTGCAGATTTCTCGATGCTTTCCGAATACCACGGAATGCACGCCCTGGAGATCTACAACCACGGCTGCACAATGGGTGGCTATGATGAGTATAACCCCGCATTGTTGGACGCGATGCTGCGGGCGAATAAGCGAGTATTCTTCATTGCAGCGGATGATAATCACAGCCTGCGCAGCCAGTTTGGCGGATGGAATATGATCTGTGCGGAGAAGTTGGAATACAGAACCATTACAAAGGCGCTGGAAGCCGGTCATTTCTACGCTTCTACCGGTCCGGAGATCAAGGAACTGTGGTTTGAAGACGGAAATGTCTATATCCGTTGCTCCCCCGCTGTGAAGATCGTAGCCTCCTTCGGTATACGGAAAAAGGTTTGCATCCGTAAAACAGATGCGGACTTGGTGGAGGCAGTCATTCCCGTAACAAAAGACGATATTTATGTTCGTGTAACGGTATGGGATGAAGACCACAAGCATGCGGATACTAACGCATATTTTGTAGACGAATTATTCAAATAATAAAAACCGCTTCGGAATCACCGAAGCGGTTTCATTTTTAGCGGATGTCCTTGTTGGCTTTCTCTGCCTTCTTGGCAGCCTTCTTCTTGGCGCGCTCTTCCTGAGCCTTCTTAGCAGCTTCCTGTGCTGCTGCGTTGGCGGTATCGTTGGAAGACAGAGCCCACTTGCGCAGCTCAAGGCGAACCTGATCAGCACTGGTCTCCATAACGAACATATCGTCTTTGACATTGACAACAGTGCCGGTGATGCCACCGATGGTAGTGATGCGGTCGCCAACCTTGACATTGGTACGCATCTCTTCGGCTTCCTTCTTGCGCTTATTCTCGGGGCGGATCAGCATAAAGTAGAAAACGCCGATCATAACTGCCAGCATAAGAACGGTAGTACCCATAAATAAAATCTCCTTTGGAATAAATATCCTCGTTATTATATCATTTTACATGCAAAAAGCAAGAAGAATTTAGATTCTCTGGCTCAATTTAACAGAATATTCATTTCGGAAAGCCTCAAATGTGCCGTTATCCAGCGCTTCCCGGATCTTTTCCATCAGCTTATTATAGAAATACAGGTTGTGCATTACGGCAAGCCGCATTGCAAGCATCTCTTCTGCCACAAAAAGATGACGGATGTATGCCTTGGAATAGCGGCGGCATACAGGACAGTCACACTTGGGGTCAATGGGCGATTCGTCCAGCTGATACTTGGCGTTCTTCAAATTGATTGCGCCTTCCCAGGTAAACAGCCGTGCGTGGCGGGCATTCCGGGCCGGCATTACGCAGTCAAAGAAATCAACGCCACGATACACACCTTCAATAATATTGGTAGGTGTGCCTACACCCATCAGGTAGCGGGGCTTGTCTGCAGGCATAAAGGGCTCAACAGCTTCAATGATATCGTACATTTCCTCAGCGCTCTCCCCTACTGCCAGACCACCGATGGCATAGCCGGGAAGATCAAGCTCAGCAATTCGCTTCATATGATCCTGACGGATATCTGCATAAGTGCCGCCCTGGTTGATGCCCCAGAGCATCTGGTTCGGGTTTACTGTATCCGGCAGCTGATTCAGGCGGGCATTTTCTTCCTTACAGCGAACCAACCAACGGTAGGTGCGGTCAACACTCTTCAGCACATAGTCCCGTGGCGCAGGATTCTCGATGCACTCGTCAAAGGCCATACATATATCAGAGCCCAGATTGGACTGGATCTGCATACTCTCTTCAGGACCCATAAAGATCTTGTGTCCGTCGATGTGAGAGGAGAAATATACGCCCTCTTCCTTGATTTTTCGAAGACTGGACAGGCTGAATACCTGAAATCCTCCGGAATCCGTGAGGATTGGACCGTCCCAGGTCATAAATTTATGCAAGCCTCCCATTTCCCGCACCACTTTGTCGGTAGGACGCAGATGCAAATGATAGGTATTGGAAAGTTCCACCTGACAGCCGATATTCTTAAGATCCTCTGCACTAAGTGCGCCCTTAATAGCACCCTGAGTACCAACATTCATAAAGACCGGGGTTTGAACAGTTCCGTGCGCACATGTAAATTCGCCACGGCGTGCCTTTCCCTCTGTTTTCAAAACCTTAAACATAATAACCTCACTTATACAATGAACATCGCATCACCAAAGGAGAAAAACCGGTACCGTTGCTGAACAGCTTCGTTGTAAGCAGCCAGTACATTATCTCTGCCTGCAAAGGCAGATACCAGCATTACCAGTGTACTTTCCGGAAGATGGAAATTGGTAATCAGACCCTGCATTGCTTTAAACTGATAACCGGGGTAAATGAAAATCTCCGTCCACTTGCTCTTGGCATCAAAGGTACCGTCGTCATTAACGAGGCTCTCCAGAGTACGGCAGGAAGTTGTTCCCACGCAGATGATCCGACCGCCGGTAGCCCTTGTTTCGTTCAATATTGCGGCAGTATCCTCGCTGATCATGCATAGCTCAGAGTGCATATGATGCTCAGAAATTTCCTCTGCTTTTACCGGACGGAAAGTGCCAAGTCCAACATGGAGAGTAACAAAAGCGGTCTTAACCCCTTTATTACGGATTTTTTCTAACAATTCGTTGGTGAAATGCAGACCGGCAGTAGGAGCAGCTGCAGAACCGACCTCACGAGAGTAAACTGTCTGATACCGCTCCTGATCCTGTAGTTCTGCCTTGATATAGGGCGGCAGTGGCATTTTGCCAAGTCGTTCGAGCACCTCCAAGAAAATGCCTTCATAACGAAACTCCACGATGCGATTGCCGTCATCCTTGACCTCGGTAACAACTGCAGACAGTTCACCGTTGCCGAAAATCACCACATTGCCTACCTGCATTTTTCTGCCAGGCTTGCACAGACATTCCCACTTTTTTTCACCATGATCCCGAAGCAGCAGCACCTCTACGGCACCGCCGCTGGGACGATGCCCCAACAGACGTGCCGGCAGAACACGGGAATCGTTCATAACCAGACAATCGCCGGGGTTCAAGTAGTCAATAATATCGTAAAAATGCTTATGGATAACCTCACCGCTGTTGCGGCCCAAAACCAGCAGACGGGAATAATCCCGCTTTTCCAACGGAGTCTGGGCGATCAGTTCTTCCGGCAGGTCATACCAAAAATCATGCGTCTTCATTGCTTTTCCTCCAAATATCCATTAGCGTTAGTATAGGACATTTTTGCAAGAATTGCAACAGAAAATACGCCCAAAACAGCTGTTTGATGCATAGAATGGCGCGGAGGGATGTAATTATGAAAAGTGCGCTCTTTTCCGGCGTCTGTACGGCGCTGGTAACGCCGTTTCTGAACGGTAAGGTCAATTACCCTATGATGGAAATGCTCCTGCGCAGGCAGATCGAGGCCGGTGTCAAGGCGGTTGTGATCTGCGGGACCACCGGCGAGTCACCCACTGTAACGGATGCAGAAAAGTTGGAGCTTTTTCGTAGATGTAAGGAATACGCAAAAGATGATTGTTTAATTATTGCCGGCACGGGCTCAAACTGCACACAACATGCAGTAGAATTAAGCATAGAAGCAGAAAAATGCGGTGTTGATGCTCTCCTTGTCGTAAGTCCGTATTACAATAAGGCCACAGAAGATGGCTTGTATGCACACTACTTATCCATTGCCCGTGCAGTAAGGATTCCTGTAATTGTTTACAATGTACCGGGACGAACAGGCGTTGATATACCGGTATCCGTTTACAAACGATTATCCAGAATCCCAAATATCGCCGGTATTAAGGAAGCATCGTCCAGTATTGGAAAGATCATTGAGATCCGTAGCGCCTGTCCGGATCTTCCCATTTGGAGCGGGAATGATGATATGGTTGCACCTACCCTGTCGCTGGGCGGTCATGGTGTGATCTCAGTGCTGTCTAATGTGGCACCGGTGGAGACCAATGCAATGGTGGAGGCGGCTCTGGTGGGAGATTTTGACACAGCAGCGACACTGCAGTGTCAACTGCTGCCCCTGATCAAGTTGCTTTTCTGCGAAGTTAATCCGATTCCGGTGAAAGCAGCAATGAAGCTGATCGGGTATGACTGTGGAGGCTGCCGCCTGCCCCTCACTCCCCTATCCCCTGAAAATCAGAAGAAGATGGAAAATTTCTTCGAAAAATAATGAATGCCCACGGGTACACATACACCCGTGGGCAATATCATTAAGCCAGAATTGCCTTATGGAAGACTTTTTTACCCTTTCGGATCTTTACACCCGCACGGAGCATATCTTCGGTAACAGCGAACTGTGCAGAGGGAACTTTCTCGTCGTTAACCAGAACGCCGCCTTGCTCAACCAGCTGGCGGGCCTGCTTGTTGGAAGGCGCCAGGCCGCAGGCGACCATCAGATTCAGGATTCCGATCTTACCGTCTGTCAGCTGTTCAGTGGAGATTTCAGTGGTGGGCATATTGGCATCATCGCCACCGCCGGCAAACAGTGCCTTGGCTGCATTCTGAGCAGCAGTTGCCTCTTCTTCACCGTGGACAAGCTTGGTCAGCTCAAATGCAAGGATCTCCTTAGCTGTGTTCAGCTGAGCATCCTTCCAGTTGTCCATCTCATTGATCTGCTCCAGAGGCAGGAAGGTCAGCATACGGATGCACTTGAGAACATCGGCGTCCTCTACATTACGCCAGTACTGGTAAAAATCAAAGGGTGTGGTTTTGTTGGGATCCAGCCAAACAGCGCCCTTGGCAGTCTTGCCCATTTTCTTACCCTCGGAGTTGAGCAGCAAAGTGATGGTCATCGCGTGGGCGTCCTTGCCCAGCTTACGGCGGATCAGCTCGGTGCCGCCCAGCATATTGCTCCACTGGTCATTGCCGCCAAACTGCATATTACAGCCATAGTGCTGGAACAGGTAGTAGAAATCATAAGACTGCATAGGCATATAGTTGAACTCCAGGAAGCTCAGACCCTTTTCCATTCTCTGCTTGAAGCACTCAGCGCGCAGCATATTGTTAACAGAGAAACAGCCACCGATCTCGCGGATGAAGTCGACATAGTTCAGGTTCAGCAGCCAGTCAGCGTTGTTGACCATCTGCGCCTTGCCTTCGCCGAATTCAATGAAACGCTCCATCTGCTTCTTGAAGCAGGCGCAATTGTGGTCAATGGTTTCCTTGGTCATCATAGAACGCATATCGGTGCGGCCGGAGGGGTCGCCGATCATAGCGGTACCGCCGCCGATCAGGGCAATGGGCTTATTGCCGGCCATCTGCAGACGCTTCATCAGACACAGTGCCATAAAATGACCAACGTGAAGAGAATCGGCAGTGGGGTCAAAGCCAATGTAGAACACGGCCTTGCCATTGTCGATCATTTCCCGGATCTCAGCTTCATTGGTAACCTGAGCGATAAGTCCTCTGGCTACCAGCTCGTCATATACTTTCATCTTTGTTTCCTCCTGATGTTGTTTCCGTTATTGTAGCATTTCTTCAGCACTCTTGAGTGTTGTTTCAGTAATATTTGCACCGCCGATGATCCGTGCCAGCTCCTGCTTTCTGCCTTCACGGTCAAGGGGTGTTACACTGGTATAGGTACGGCCATCGCGCTCTGATTTGGCAATCAGCATATGGTTATCGCCTCTGGCAGCGATCTGCGGCAAGTGTGTAATGCAAAGCACCTGTTTTTTTCCAGCGATACTATGTAGTTTCTCGGCGACCTTAACCGCTGCACGGCCGGAAACGCCAGTATCTACTTCATCAAAAATCAGTGTCGGAACCTGATCCTGTTCAGCAAGAACATTCTTGATCGCCAGCATAATCCGTGCTAATTCACCACCCGATGCCACTTTGCTCATAGGTTTCAGCGCTTCACCGGCATTAGCCGACATATAGAAGGCAACACTGTCAGCACCGGTCTGGGTCAGCTCCAGCTCGGAGAAATTACAGGAAAACTGTACCTTCGGCATATCCAGTTGAGATAGTTCGTCCAAAATTCGGGCAGAAAGCTTTTCTGCTGCCGCAATTCTGCTGTCCCGAAGGGCATATGCTGCATCCCAGGCTTCCTTCTCTGCGCTTGACAGTTTGCGCTTGAGCCTTTCCAGATGGTCATCAGAAAATTCGATCTCGTCCAGTTCTTTTCTGGCATTTGTCAGATAGGCAAGAATCTCTGCGCAATCTGCGCCGTATTTTCGGCGTAGACGATGGATTACATCCAACCGTGCCTCAATTTGCTCCAATTCGTCGCCCGAATAGGAAAGATCATCCCGTTCGGCACGCAATTCTTCTGAAAGATCCTGTAATGTGTACATAAGATCCATCATCTTTTCCTGCAGTTCGCTGTAAGTATCCGTATAGCGGGACAGACGGGAAATCTCCCGTTGAGCATTGCTCAGCAGAGAAATTGCGCCGTCAGTATCGTCGGAACCGTAAAGGCAATCCACTGCACCGTTAAGTCCGTCGGAGAGTTTCTCTGCGTTTTGCAGTACTTTACGACGCTCTTCAAGAGTTTCGTCCTCCCCTGCTTCCAGTTCAGCCTTTTCAATTTCGGCGATCTGGTATCTCAGCATTTCCTGCTTACGAAGCTTTTCTCCCTCGTCCATAGAAAATCGCTCGATCTCCCGGGTCAAAGCATCAACTGCGGCATATTTATCTGCATAAGTAGCCCGAAGCGCTTCGTTCTCAGCAAAATCATCCAGAAAACGCAGGTGGTTGCTTTCGTCAAACAGCGATGCACTGTCGTGTTGACCGTGGATGTCGATCAACTGAATGCCAAGTTTGCGCAAAATCGTAACAGTAACAGGCGTACCGTTGACTTTACAGGTATTCCTGCCGTCGAGGAAAATATCCCGCTGAATGACAATCTCCGAATCATACTCTACGCCGTTTTCTTCAAACCAAGGATATTCCGGAACATCCGTAAATATCGCCCGTACAGAGGCTTTGTCAGCACCTGTACGAATCATATCCCGGTAAGAGCGCTCGCCCAATATAGCAGAAATTGCGTCAATCAGGATCGATTTGCCGGCACCGGTCTCACCGGTGAGTACATGAAAGCCACGGCCGAAGGAAATTTCCGCCCGCTCAATGACCGCAATATTCTCGATATGCAGAAGGTTCAGCATGGCGTACTCCTCCTGATAAAATCAGTCCAGCAGATTCTGGATTTCGCCGCAGAAAGCGGCTGCGGCATTCATATCCCGCATAACAATAAACACAGTATCATCACCGGCCAGTGTGCCGACAACAACGCCCATATTCATTGCGTCCACAGCAGAAGCGGCGGCAGATGCAAGGCCAGGCAGTGTATGGATGACAACCATATTCATAGCATAGTCATAGCGTGTGATGCACTGACGGAAGATGGTGTTGAGTTTGTTGGAAAATGTACCGGACACCTCGCTGGTTGCGGCAGTGTAGCGATAAGTGCCGAAATTAGTCAGTTCCTTAACGATTCGCAGCTCCTTTATGTCCCGGGAAATGGTTGCCTGGGTGCTGCGGAAGCCTGCCTTGTGCAGTTCCTGCAGAAGGTGCTCCTGGGTCTCAATATCTCGGTTGGAGATGATCTCCATAATCTTTGCTTGTCTCTGACTCTTCATAATCTCTACCTCAATTTCTGAATTTCATATTGACTACATCGTAAAAACTGCGCTCTTTTAACCTGAGAAGTTTGGTTTCCAGTTTGGATTTGCGAATGATTACTTTGTCCTCGGCGTTAAGGCGCAACGCTTTGCCGCCGTCGGCGCTCAAGAAGGCATTTCTCTTGGTATTGTTGCTCATATTCACAGTAATCACCCGATTGCCGGATGCCACAATGCACCGACTGACGATATCGTGGGCGCAGATCGGCGTAACGAGGATGCTGTCGGTTTCCGGCTCGATAATAGGACCGCCGGCGGACAGGCTGTAGGCAGTAGAACCGGTGGGGGTGGCAACGATAACACCGTCGCCGCCGCAGGCAATGGCTTGCACACCGTCGCACTCAACACTCAAATGCACGATTCGGGCAACGGCACCCTTGGTAATGACTACATCGTTCAGGCATATATCGTGGAAAATGATATCGCGATCCCGCTGAACGATCACATCCAGCATCATCCGGTTATCGATAACATAATCGTCATTTGCAAGGCGGTGCAGTTGCTCCAACTCTGTAGATTCCAGTTCCGCCATAAAGCCCATAGTGCCGATATTTACGCCCAGAATGGGCACACCGGCTTTGGTTGCAGTTTTTCCCATATGCAGGATTGTGCCGTCGCCACCGAAGCAGATCACCAGATCACAGTTGTGGATCTCCCGGTCAAGCCGGGAAAACTGCATATCTGAAGGCAACGCAAATGTCTTGTCTACATCAAAAGGCAGGCAGATTTTGCAGGAAACACCGGCTTCCTCCAAAATCCGCTTAGCTTCACGGACAGTATGGAATCCCTTGTCCCGATAGGGATTGGGCGTTAATATGACATTTTTCATATATTTCACCCCTTCAGTGTGTTATGGGCATCAGCAACAACCTGGGCAGTATCCGGCAGGATACCTTCCCGGTCTGCAAGGGTCAGGTGCCCCAGAAATTCGATATTACCCTCCGGACCCTTTACGGGGGAAAAAGTAAGACCGAGGATTGTAAAATCAAGTTGCTTTGCAAGTTCAACAAAACCATCCAACACCTGCTTATGGGTCTCAGGCTCACGGACAACACCCTTCTTCCCAACCTTTTCCCTGCCAGCCTCAAACTGGGGCTTGATCAGGCACAGTACCTGACCGGTGGGCTTGAGAAGTGCCTTAATAGCAGGCAAAACAATCTTGAGAGAGATAAAGCTAACATCGATCACCGAAAGATCAAGGGACTCCCCAAGAACCTCTGGTGTAACATAGCGGATATTGGTTCGTTCCATAACAACCACTCTGGGATCACTGCGGATCTTCCAGTCGAGCTGACCGTAACCAACATCGATAGCAAAAACCTTGCTTGCACCCTGCTGCAGCAGACAGTCCGTAAAACCGCCGGTAGATGCGCCGGAATCGCTGCAGACGAAGCCTGTAGGGTCTACACCAAAATCACGCAAGGCTTTTTCCAGCTTCAGTCCACCCCGACTAACATAGGGACAACTTTCGCCGCGGACCTCGATATCCACGGATTCCTCATAGGAAATGCCGGGCTTATCAGCTTTCTGGCCGTCTACATAGACCTGACCGGCCATAATGATTGCCTGCGCCTTGGAGCGGCTGTCTACAAAACCTTTTTCGGTCAGGAGTACATCTAATCTCTTTTTAATTTTCACAGATCAGTACCTCCTGAATCTTCTTAGCAATGGATTGTGCATTCAAGCCGTGCTTTTGGTACAGATGCTCGATACTGCCGTGGGTTACATATTCACTGCCCAGATCCATACCGGTAAATTTGCAGCCGCCAATTTTGCTGAGTTGATAGCCGAGATCGGCACAAATGCCAGAGTTGGCACAGGTCTCCTCTACCACAAAAGCGTGGGAAACGCCTGCTAGTTCCTCGGTAAGTGCATTGATAGGCAGCGGATTCAAGCAGGTAAGGCGGAGGACTTTAGCCTCAATCCCTTGCTGAGCCAAAAGATCAGCGGCAACAACAGCTTGATTAATTAATGTTCCATAGGTAATAATGGCGCATTTACAACCATTACGATGGTTAACAACACCCTGTCCGACGCAGCAGGAAGTGGAATATTGCCCATCTCCCCCTCTGGGATAACGGATGGCTACAGGGCCGTTACATTCATTTACGGACCAGGTCAGCATTTGTCTTAGTTCTTCACAGCTAGCAGGCGCCAGAACGGTCATACCCGGGATTTGACGCAGAAATCCCACATCAAATACGCCGTGGTGCGTTTCACCGTCTTCGCCAACCAGACCTGCCCGGTCAACAGCAAAGACAACATGTAGCTTCAGCATTGCGATATCCTGCAGAAGCTGGTCAAAAGACCGCTGCAGGAAAGTGGAATACACAGCTACAACAGGTACCATTCCCTGCTTTGCCAGACCACCGGCCATAGAGACAGCGTGTTCCTCTGCAATACCAACATCGAAGAGTCTATTAGGGAATTTCTCCTTAAACTGCAAAAGGCCCGTACCGCCGGGCATAGCGGCGGTAATGGCGCAGATGCGTGTATCTTGTTGGGCCAGGTTGATCAGCTGATCGCCGAATACATCGGAAAATGTGCAGTCACCCTTGAGGGGTGTTTTGCCGGACTCCGGATCAAAGCAGCCCACACCATGAAACTGGGACGGGCTGGTCTCTGCATATTTATACCCTTTTCCCTTTTGGGTAAGCACATGAACAAGGACAGGCTTGCCTAATTCCTTTGCTGATTGCAGAAGGGATATTAAGTTTTCTGTATCATGGCCATCCACGGGTCCCAGATAGGTAAAGCCCATGTTTTCAAAAATGGTAGTGGGCAAAAGCACTCGCTTAAGCCACTCTTTCATTCTGCTGGTAATCCGATAGATCGCTTTGCCGCCGGGAATTGCTGTAAGGAAATGGCGGTAATGCTCTTTCATACCCAGGTATTTTTCCTTGGTGCGAAGACGGGATAGATGCCGTGCAAAGCCGCCTACATTGCGGTCGATGGACATCTCGTTGTCGTTGAGGATCACGATCATCGATTCGCCGCTGTCAGCAGCATCGTTAAGACCCTCATAAGCCATACCGCCGGTGGCGGCACCATCGCCGATAACGGCAACAACATCGTAATCGTGGCTCTGCAGCGTTCTGGCACGAGCCATACCCAAAGCAATAGATACAGAATTTGACGCGTGGCCAGCTACAAAGGCATCGGTAACGCTCTCGCCAGGCTTGGGAAATCCGGCAATTCCGCCAAACTGACGAAGGTGCGCAAAATCCGCCTGGCGGCCGGTCAGCAGCTTATGGACATAGGACTGATGACCCACATCAAATACCAGACGGTCTTTTTCGGTATCAAAAACGGTTTCAAGCGCAACAGTCAGCTCAACAACACCCAAATTGGAGGCAAGATGGCCACCGGTTTTGGAAATGTTATCAATGAGGAACTGCCGGATCTGTGTACACAGTTCTCTGCGCTCGTTCGCGTCCAGAGCAACTAAATCACCGTGCCCGCTAATTCTTTGTAATATATTCAAAACGAAACACTACCTGTCATTTTTTCTTTTTCTTCCATAACTGGGGGAAACTGTGCATCCAGTAAAGGAATTTTCCAACGTTATGGACAATGTTAGTGGAGGAATTTACGGCAAAGGTCTTACCGATTGCCTTGCCGCCCACCGTAAGGCCTGCCACCAGTGCAGACATCACCAGGATGACCAGTCTGGGCCAGGTGAATTCAAAGTGACGCAGAACTTGTGCAGCAATGGTGGCGGAAGCAGATCCGGACACAACGCCGCAGATATCGCCAACCACATCGTTACAAATGGAGCTGACCTTTTCTGCCTGACGGAGCAGCTGGATAGCCTCCTTTGCACCGGGCACCTTTCGTGCAGCCATTGCGTGGAAAGGAGTTTCGTCAGCGGATGTAACGGAAACTCCGATAATATCGAAGAGAATACCGATCAAAACGATGATGAAGAGTATCAAAAACGCAACATAGATAGAGCTGCTTGCCATAACCTCTTCCGAGATCAGGGAAATTAGAGCAGATACAAAGATTGTTACCAAAAAAATGGTAACAACCCACCGGACAGTCTTATTCCGTTGCTTTTTTGCGGTGCTAGGGTCAGATTTAGACACAGGAATTTCTCCTTAAAATGTAAAGTATGACGGTAGCAGGCAGGATAAATCTTACGGCTTAGGTCGGGTTGGTTTTCCCCATACAGAACCTGCCGTTGCCGCGCAGGCCGTTTCCGTTTGATCCGCATGTCCAAGTGTCGCCATCTTGGCTACCCGATAGCCACTGAGTCCGTACTGTAATCCCCTGCCTGCCCAATTACGACAGCCTAGGTGATTTCCACAGCAGAACAAACCAAATCTTAGCCTCTTTTGCAAGGATGATTTCCAGAAGCGCTATCACCGGATGCTATGGCCGTAGCTTCCGGTGCTTGTCATCTTTCCCAACATACTCACTCAAGGCAGGCTACACTGCACGTAGCACACGATTCTGTGCACCACTTTGCAGGTTCATACCGGATTCGTACGCGAAGAGGCTTCCACCAAATGGAGTTCTCAACTTCGTCGCACAAGATTCCGGTCTCCACGGAAACCGGGTCGTATGCTCCATGCCATTGAAGCGCGCCCGGGATCCTTAACCCCCAGCATCCACCCTAAACTGGGCGTAAAAAGCAGACACCAGGGACTTCATCGATATGCCCTTCATAGGATTTTTAGGCCCTACCTGGAAGAGGCCGTTCTGACTAGGATACTGCACCGTCAAAGTGTATATTATCACATTATTTATGAATATACAAGTATTCATTAAAAATTTTTCTCTGTAAAATATGCAAAAACCGCCCTGATATGCAGGGCGGTCTGTTATTTGTTCAGAAACCATTCTTCTACGATATCGCTGTGCGTAATGACGATGTCGATATCTTTGATTTCCGCCTTACTGAAAAAGCGGAGTTCTCTGGATTCTGCGCTGATACGGAGCAGCGGCTCAGATTCCAGATTAAGACCAAACACAACGATCACCATTCGCCATACGCTGCCGTCCTGATAGGCGGCAATTCGTCCCGGCTCACCGTAAACACCAAGTTTGCAAAGCTGTTCCTTACGGACACGGATACCAAGTTCTTCGTAAATTTCCCGGGTAATGGCCTGCAGTTCAGTTTCGTGCTTTTTTACACCGCCGCCGACCAGTCCCCAAGTATCGCTGTCCCGACGCTTTTCCAGCAGGAGCTTTCCGTTACAGGTCAGTATCACATTGGCGCCCAAATGGGCAGGCATCGTGGTTTTGGGGGCATTTTTGGGGTCGCCCCGGTAAAATTTTACGATGGACACGCTATCGCCTCCCGTTGAATAATGTTATTCGTATTATACAACGCATATATTGGAATTTCTACCCTAAAATTCGTCAGGAACGGGTTTCGTAACGCCGGTGCGTCTGGCTTTGTCCAGACCGCCGGACATATGACCGTCAGGATCTTGGGCAAATTTCGCCCGCCGAATGATCTCTTCGCCGAACTTATCCCGCAGGGCATCTACCGTTTCATCCAGCTTGATTTTGCGCTCGTATCGTTCAGGACTCATTCCGGAAAATAGGTCATACTGCTGATACGGCTCGGCTGAAAGACGGGTTATCTGCACCCCCAACTGCCGCAAAGGCGTAACCCGGTCCCACATCTCGTCAAAGACACGGCAGGCAGCCTCAAAGATCTCACCGGTGATGTTGGTAGCACCCAGCAGCACCGCCTGATGGGATGCGTGGGAGAAGTCATTGGTACGTAGATGGACGCTGATACAGCCGCCGCTCTTTCCGTCTTTACGCATCCGGGTAGCCACGGTTTCGCACAGGCTCAGCAGCACCTGATGTGCCTGATCTGTGGTTACAATATCCTTAGGCGTGGTAACAGAGTTTCCGTAGCCTTTATTTTCCTGAGGCTCGGGCGTTACAGCATCTGCGTTTCGACCGTTGGCAAAATGCCAGATGGTTTCGCCGTGCTTTCCAAGGCGCTTGCGCAGAACAGATACATCCGCTTTTGCCAAATCACCGATGGTGTATATTCCGTATACTTTCAGCTTTTTTTCAGTTGCCGGACCCACCAGAAACAGATCCCGTACCGGGAGCGACCACATTTTTTCTTCCATTTCCTCCGGAAAAAGGGTATGCACTTTATTGGGTTTTTCAAAATCTCCGGCCATTTTTGCCAGCAGCTTATTACTGGAGATGCCAATATTGACAGTAAAGCCCAATTCATCATTGATTCGTTGGCGCATCTTTTCCGCTGCCAACCGGGGGCTACCGAAGATTCGCTCTGTGCCTGTCATATCCACCCAGGCTTCATCTATGGAATACTGCTGCACCTGAGGACTGAACTGCCGCAGCATCTCCACAAAGTGGCGGCTGGCTTCTACATACAACGGGTAGTCCGGCGCCACAACCTTCAGCTGCGGACATTTTTCCAGCGCCTGAAACAATGGCTCACCTGTCTGGATACCGAATTTCTTCGCCGGGGTGCTTCTTGCAAGAATAATGCTGTGCCGGGATTCCTTATCCCCTGCCACTACCGATGGGATATCCCTTAAATCCTCGGTTTCCCCCAGCACCTTGACCCGGTAAGCAGCAGACCAGCTTAAAAATGCGGAATTGGCATCCACATGGAAGATCACACGCTGCGCCATATCAATACACTCTCCTGAAAAAGCACCAGCTATGGGTGCGAATGGTATACTTGAGTTCAAACAGCCACTGCTTCCCTGCCACTTTTGCTTTGCACAGAAAGATCTGGGCTTCAATACCAACGAACTGAATGGGGCGTATGCTGATGATCTCGTCGATATCTACCCGGAGCAGCTGATGCTGTTCGTCCTCCATACGCAGCCGCAGGGGCCGGATATCGCCGTTAGCGCTGCATACGGAAATTACATCTACCGGCTGATTGCACATATTCCGACCACCTCCGTTCATTTGTTTTAATTATAGCACATTTGTTCTATAATGGCAAGTGGAATTTTCCGGTTGTCATATTTCCCTCTCTTTGCTATAATAAAGAAAAAGAAAGTTGGTGAAAAATGGAGATCGTGTTGCGAAAGATTTATCCGGAGGATCAGGAATTTTTCCTCGATATCCTGACAGATAACACTGTGAATAAGACATATATGCTCCCGGATTTTGGCTCCAGAGCCGATGCGATCCCACTTTTTCAGCGGCTTAGGTCTTTATCTGAGGACGGCAATCGTTTTGTCCGCTGTATCAGCAACGGTGATACGGCAGTTGGCTTTCTGAATGATGTGGAAATCAAAGACGGAAAGATTGAGCTTGGCTATGCAATCCACCCTAAGCATCACAACAAAGGTTATATGACTGCAGCGCTGAAAGCTGCAATAGCCGAACTGTTTGATATGGGGCTTCATGAGGTGATCTGCGGCGCCTTTGAGGGAAATGATGCCAGTATGCGGGTAATGGAAAAAAGCGGCATGCAGCGTATCCCCTACTCCGACACCGTAGATTATCGTGGACAAACGCACAAGTGCATTTACTATGCCACTAAAAAGCCCAGATATCGCTGTCTGGTGCTGGACCATGATGATACTGTGGTGCAAACGGAGAAAACCCTTGGATATCCCTATTTCTGCAAAATCCTGGAGCAGTTCCGCCCAGGTCAGACTATCTCTTTCCATGATTATGTGTTGGATTGCCATGAATTGGGTTTTGTGGAAATGACACGCAAGCGCTGGCAATTTACGCCAGATGAACAGAAAGAGGAATACCGAGGATGGATGGAGTATGTTATGACCCATATTCCAGCTGTATTCGACGGGATCGGCGATGTGATACGCCGGCAGAAAGAGGCGAGCGGTATCATATGCGTGGTTTCTCATTCGAGCCGGGAAAACATCACACGGGATTATCAGCATCACTTTGGCATTACACCTGATGCGATCTATGGCTTTGATCTACCTCCTGAACAGCGCAAACCAAACCCCTACCCCCTGCTGGACATTATGGAGAAATACGATCTTGCGCCATCGGATATTCTGGTGGTGGACGATATGAAGCTGGCGTGGAAAATGGCGAAAACCGCCGGCGTTCCCATTGCCTTTGCGGCTTGGGGAAAACAGGAGTTCCCGGAACTAAGCGAAGAGATGACCGAGTTGTGCGATTATAGCTTTATTTCCCCCGCGGAACTTGCAAATTTCTTGTTTGATTGACTTGACACCCGTGTTATAATACACCCAGTATTGGAGGTGAGACCTTGGCAACTGAATCAATTAAGGTAATGGCCCGGAATCGGGAGGCAAGCCACGAATACTTCATCGAAGAAGAGATGGAGGCCGGCATTGAGCTGATGGGTACCGAGGTCAAATCCATCCGTGCTGGCACATTGAATCTTAAGGACGCTTGGTGCGGCATTAAAGACGGTGAACTTCTGGTAAACCAGATGCACATTTCCCCTTACGACCACGGTAACCGTTTTAATCCAGACTCCCGCAGGCCCCGTCGCCTGCTGATGCACAAGCGGGAGATCATGCGGCTGTACGGTAAAGTAAAGCAGGACGGCTATTCCCTCATCCCCTTGTCTGTTTATCTTAAGGGGAGCCGTGTAAAGGTCAAGGTTGGCCTTTGTAAAGGTAAAAAACTGTACGATAAGCGGCAATCTGCAGCCGAGCGGGATGCAAAGCGCCAGATCGACCGCGCTATGAAAGAGAGGTACTAAATTATGGCAAATCCTACTTTTAAGATCACAATGGAGAACGGTGGCATTATCGAGGGAGAACTGTATCCCGATATTGCGCCCCAGAGCGTGAATAATTTCATTGATCTTGCCAACCATAATTACTATGACGGTTTGATCTTCCACCGTGTCATTCCTGGATTTATGATCCAGGGTGGCTGCCCTGAGGGTACCGGTATGGGCGGCCCTGGCTACTGCATCAAGGGCGAGTTCTTCTTCAATGGCGTTAAGAACGAGCTGAAGCATAAGCGCGGCGTTTTGAGCATGGCACGCTCCTCTTCCCCCAACTCCGCCGGTTCTCAGTTCTTTATTATGCACCAGGATGCAAAGCATCTGGATGGTCAGTATGCTGCTTTCGGTAAGGTTACCTCCGGCTTGGAGGTCGTAGATGCCATTGCTTCCACCAAAACCGGTATGCAAGACCGTCCCATAGAGGAACAGAAGATCGCATCCATCACCGTAGACACCAAGGGCGAAACTTATCCTGAGCCCAAGAAGTTGCCTGATCCCTACGGAAGATTCTGATAAGCTATATCCGGGGCGCAATGCCCCGGAGCTACCCATATGGGGCCGTACTGGTTTCGACGGGGGTAGTGAGGCTGGAATAGCGGGTCGTGGCACCTGACCACGATAAAACGGGTACTTTTTAAATTTAACTGACAACAATACTGTTGCTCTGGCTGCCTAATTAGGCGCCCATCCGCCCCGGAAGGTCCACGAGCCGGGCTCGGGTGTGATCTGAGTGGAGACCGTGAGTGCGTTAAGCTTTGCGCGCACCACGCATAATGAAGCTACCAAGTCCCGTAGGATGTTTGTTTCCGCCGGGATAAGGGAATGTAAATAACAAACTGCACCCGGAGAAGTTCCTTCCAAGTTGCTTTCGGACAGGGGTTCGATTCCCCTCGGCTCCACCAAATAAAAAGCGCCACCCATTCGGGTGGTGTTTTTTATTTGGTAAGGTCAAAGTTTGGGAATCGAACCCATCTAAATGCGACGCGAATGAGCGTCGCCGGCGAGGGCTAGACCGAGCTGAACATTTATCTGTGCTATGCGCAGATGCAAATCGATCCCCCTCGGCTCCACCAAAAACCGACAGCTTTCCTCCGAAAACTGTCGGTTTTTAATGCAATCAACTCCTTTCAATATTGCTTTCCGTACATAAAAATTGCGCATCCAAGAAATTGGATGCGCAACTAACAGGTGTTTCAAATATAAACATTTATAGAATTATTTCATAGCGAAGTTAATATTTCCACAGTCTGCTGAACGGTTTTCTTGCCGAAATACACATCCTTGTCATTGATAACCATACACGGCACACTCATTACTCTGTGTTGTTTCTTTAGTCCCTCAAAATGACGGATATCATACACATGAGCAGTAATATTGGTGCTTTGCGCGGCAATTCGCTGTGCCGCCACCACCAGATCCGGGCACATAGTACAGGACAGGGTTACTAGGATCTTAATATCCATAGTTTTTGCAACTGCGGTAATTTTTTGTCTTGTGTCCTCGTCAATGGCTTGCCCAGGACCTGCGGCATTATAAAGGCCCAGCACAAAAGAGGTGAACTCATGGCCGCCGGGAACGCCGTGAAAAGCAAGGCCTGTAGGCGTGCCGTCCACTTGACACACTTCCACGCAGGGTGCAAAATCTTCCTCTGCCCGTCTGTCACACACCTCCAACTCCAGCTTATCAGAAAGCGCCACGAGGGCAGTTATAAAGCTTTCCAACTCCGCAGAAATCGGGCGGCTGTCCAACGAGAGTTTCAGTAGAAGCGGTCTTTCCATTCGGGTGAATACGGTGTCCAGCTGCTGCCGCATTTGGGCTGTGAACAATTCGTCGGAATCCTCAGACTCATGGACATCGACAGCAATAGTCGCTTCGCTCTGCTTTGGGACAAGCACATCGGCACGTAGGCCGGTCTTCCTCTGCATAGCTGCCACATACTTCTCCAACTCTGTCGCTGCCAAAGCACCATCAGCGGTAGCAGTTACAACTTGCCGTAAGGGCTTAATACACACATCTCCCGCAGCATATACACCATCTGCGCTTGTCTTCTGAGATGCGTCTGTGACGATATAACCTTGTTCATTCAGTTCCACGATACCCTTAACAGCTTCTGTTGCCGGAGCGTACCCAGCAAAGACAAACACGCCGAAGGATTCGTCGCTCTTATATTCCGTCACCTCACCGGTGACGGTATTTTTATACCGGGCATAAGTCAATCCGTTGTCACCGGATACTTCTTCCATCACAGTGTTGGTCAACACTGTGATCTTCTCGTGATTCTTCGCCTGATCAGCCACAGATGCAGCGCAAGAGAAATCATCTCTGCGAATCAAAATTGTCACATGCCGAGCAAACTTCGTCAGGAATACGCTTTCCTCCGCCGCCGCATAGCCACCGCCCACAACGAAAATCTCTTTCCCGGTAAAGAATTCCCCGTCGCAGGTGGCGCAGTAGGCAACACCTCGACCCTTGTGCTCTTCCTCGCCTTTGAATCCAACCATTCTTGGGTGAGCACCGGCTGCCAGCAGGATGCCAAAGCACCGGTAATCCCCCTTATTGGTGTGTACCGTCTTGATATCTCTGGCAAGGTCAAAGCCAGTGGCTTCCGCAAGCATAAATTCCGCGCCAAAACTCTCCGCCTGTTGCTGAATGGTATCGGTCAAGGCTTTACCGCTGGTTTTGGCGATGCCGGGGTAGTTCACCACTTCGTGCGTAATGGAAATTTGACCACCAAACTGTTCCTTTTCCAGCACCAGTACCCGGTATTTGGCCCTGGCAAGGTACAGTGCGGCGGTGAGCCCCGCAGGCCCGCCGCCGACAATGACTACATCGTACAGATTCTCCATCAGAGCTGACCGACCAGATCCAGGCTGGGCTTCAGAGTTTCGGCACCGGGCTTCCAGTTGGCAGGACAGACCTGATCACCGTGGGCGTGGACAAACTGACAGGCTTGGACTTTACGAAGCAGCTCCTCTGCATTTCTGCCCACATTGCCGGCGGTTACCTCGTAGCCCACGATTTTCCCCTCGGGGTTGATAATAAAGGTACCACGCTCCGCAAGGCCGTCCGCCTCGATCAACACCTCAAAATCCTTGGAAATACTGTGAGTGGGGTCTGCCAGCATAGGATAATTGATCTTCTTGATGCGCTCGGATGCATCGTGCCAGGCCTTGTGAACAAAATGAGTATCGGTCGAAACGGAATAGACCTCGCAACCAATGGCACGGAACTGGTCATATTTGTCCGCCAAATCCTCCAGCTCAGTAGGACACACAAAGGTAAAGTCCGCCGGATAGAAGAAAAAAACACTCCACTTACCAAGGATATCTTCCTTGCTTACAAACTTAAAGTCATTTTCGTGATAGGCATAGGTGCGGAAATCGGAAATTTCCTTGTTAATCATAGACATACTTACTTCCTCCATAAATCATGCTGATTGCAAAATGCGTATACTGCCCGGACTTCGTCCCCATCGCAGATGGAAAATTTGGCCTTGGGCTTGTCATCCGGGTCCAGAAGGGCATATTGAATGCCGTGTTTTGTTTCCAGGCACACCCATTCAATATAGTGTTCCTTTGTCATAGGGTGTTGCGCTGCACCCACCGTTACATGGACAGTATTTCCCTCCTGCTGGTATACAGGAATGTGTTTTTCTCCGGAGCCTTCCGTCGCACCCGGAATCAGCTCCTGCATTTTTTCGCCGCAACAGTAGACCGGAACACCTTTATCCCGAATCATAGCCACAATATTGCCGCAATGTTTACAAACGAAAAATTTTTGCTTCATCATTTATTCCCCCCTATGAAAAGTGTGTCCAAATTAAATGCAATAATGCAACTTTCTTCTGGACATACTATCCGCAAGAGGAAGTGAAATGACGATGCAATTTATTTCTTATAAAAAAGGATTTGTTCCCTATGCTTTGGCTGCTCTGTTAATCGGTTTAGTTGGCGGCTTTTCCACAGTTTTAGGCCCAGCTTTTGTGCAGGACATTGGTATTGCCTATAACAACACCACCTGGACAGCCCTGGCCCAGGCCATGTCCACCGCCGCCTGTGCACCGATCCTTGGCAAGGTAGGTGACGTGATCGGGCGCAGGAAAACTTTACTTTTAGGCATTGCGGTATTTACCTTGGGCAATATCTTGTCCGCCCTTGCAAACTCTCTTGCATTTATGCTAATCGCCCGGTTTTTTGTGGGTATCGGCACAGCGGCAATGGGCCCTGTGATCCTTGCCTATATTGCGACTGAGTTTCCTCCGGATAAAATCGCAAAGGGATTTTCGCTGTATATGCTACTTTCCAGTGCATCCGTCATTATCGGGCCAACCATTGGCGGCTTGATCGTTTCATCTTACGGATGGAGGACAATGCTATGGGTATGCGTTGTCATTTGCTCCGTTATTTTTGTTGGCTGCGTTCTCACGTTCCGCAATCAAGTCTCCATGACGCAGCCACTGCAAGACTTTGATATCTACGGCGCTGTTTTGATTTTGATTTTCTTCAGTCTGTTGCTATGCGTTCCATCCTTTGGGCAGAACATTGGCTGGACATCCACCCCATTTCTTATTGTGCTGGTTCTTGCCATCGTTAGTCTGGTTGGTCTTCTTTTGGCAGAAAGAAAAAGCGCCCATCCCATTTTATCCAGCGGCTTTATGGGGCGCAGCGCTTTTATCCTAAGTATACTGGCGCTGTTTCTGACCCAGGGATTGATGCAAGTCAACATGACCAATACCATCGTTTTTGTCAATTACACCCAGCCGGATAACACAGCCATTTCCGGCTATGCCATCTCGGTCATGTACGTGGGTATGTCTTTGGGAGCAATCATTTTGGGACCGCTGGCAGATAAATTTGAACCGAAAAGAGTTCTGGTTGGTTCCTTCCTGCTGACAGGGATTGGGTGCGGTATCTTGCTGTTATTCACAGAGGTTACTTCTGTATTGCTGCTGATGGCGGCCCTTGGAGTCCTTGGCTTCGGTCTGGGCGGAAACGGGACTATTTTTATGAAAGTGGTTCTCTATGGTTTGACACCGCAGGAGGCGGGAGCAGGAACCGGAACCTATGGCCTGTTCCGCGATCTGGCCGCACCGTTCGGTGTAGCCGTTTTTGTCCCCTTATTTACCAATCAAATTACAGACAGAATTGCAGTGGGTACAGTGGAAACATCAGCGGCAGTTGCATCCATCCATTTTCTGGCAATAGCGGAGATTCTGTGCGTCACATTGGGCATTGTGGCGGTTGCCTTTCTGCCAAAACGAAAAGTTATTAAGGAGTTCTAATATGAGATTAAAAGATAAAGTCATTCTGGTTACCGCCTCCACCAGGGGAATTGGCCTGGCTATTGTGAAGAAATGCGCCCAAGAAGGTGCTAAGGTTTTTATGGCTGCCCGGGATATGGAACGGGCGCAGGAAATTGCAAACTCCCTGAACGGCACGAAATGCGTATACAATGACGCTACTAAGCCGGAAACCTTCACCACCATGGTTGAAGACGTAGTGCGGGATACCGGTCGCATTGATGTTTTGGTCAATAATTTTGGAACATCCAATCCCGGGAAGGACTTGGATTTCGCCAATACGGATCCGCAGATCTTTCTGGACACAATAAACCTAAATCTGAGAAGCGTCTTTATGGCAAGTCAAGCTGTTGCCAATCATATGGCAAAACAAGGCGGCAGTATCATCAACATTTCCTCTGTTGGCGGTCTTGTGCCGGACATTTCTCAGGTAGCCTACGGCACCAGCAAAGCTGCCATCAATTATCTAACCAAACTCATCGCTGTTCAGGAGGCAAAGCACCATATCCGATGCAATGCCGTCCTTCCCGGTATGACCGCAACGGAAGCAGTGGAAAAGCACCTATCCGGTGATTTTCAGAATTTATTTGTGAAGCATATTCCTTTTGGCCGCATGGGTATGCCCGAGGAAATTGCAGAAGCAGTATGTTATTTCGCCAGCGACGCATCTGCGTATACTACCGGTCAGATCCTCACCGTTTCCGGTGGTTTTGGTCTGGGGACACCGGTTTACGGCGATATAATTACCGGCACAGCGAAACGTTGATGCAACCTAAAAATCCAGCACTGATTTGCGAAGGTACAAGTCAGTGCAGTTACTTATTATGTCAATCAAAGTAATCTACGCAAGATTCCAAGCCGTACTCAGACAGAGCAATCTATTGAAGGTCAGTTAAAGGTTTGCTATGAATACGCCAAGGCGCATGGTTTCAATATAATCTAAGAATTCCTTGACCGGCCACAGAGAGGTACCAATGACAATCGTTCCTAATTTCAGTGAATGACAAATGACGGTATGCAACAACTTCCAAGGCGTTATGTCTCAGATCATTGATGATGAATCATTAAAAAACGCCGCCCGTTTGGGCGGCATTTTATGTGGCGAAATCAATCGGAAGGGCAACTGTGAAATACGGTTGAAATAATCTATCTCCTTGCAAACGGACCCAAGCTCTTGTGAAACGTCTCCATCTCCCCTGCCAGGACTTTTTTAACAAAGTCTTGCTCGTCGATGACTGGCGTTTTTGAGCACATACCGCCGCGCTGGCCGTGAGGTTCCTTACCGTGAACATCACTGCCTGCAAAATGCAGTAAATTGTAATTATCGGCATACCATAGCGCCATTTCGTTTTCAAATGCAGAGCGATTGCTGTTATAAATTTCAACACCATGAACACTGCGGGGATACAACCGAATGTGGTCGATCGATCCTGCCTCTCTGAACGGATGGGCGTGAATTACCAGTGCGCCCTCTTGTTGCACTAACGCCAGGAAATCCTTGATGGGCATTCCGTCAATCGCAGGGTGATTGAGATACCAATTCTTATCCAATCCGTAGATCAAAAAATCTGTCTTTTGATAGGATATCTCCACACCAGAAAAAACAGACAGACCCACTTCCCTGCCGGCCTGCAGACCGTCTTCATAGTCCTTAAAGTAAAGCTGAATTTGCTGTTCATAGGGCAATGCACGCAGCTCCGGAATGTCATCGTCAAGGAAATGATTCGTAATAAAGACACCGGCATATCCGGCATCCTTGTAGTATCTAACCACTTCAGCGGCGCTCCACCTGGCACAACCGCTGGCAGGGCTGGTATGAAGATGTGTTTCATAATGGTACATAGTATCACCCTGTCTCAAAATAACCCAATTTTTCTGCTGTGTCAATGGATTTTTCCCATTTTGGGTATTGAAGATTTGGCTTACAGGTAATATAGTAATACTATTAAAGGAAAGAAGGTTGCGTATGTATTGGATTATCCTCGGCGTTGTACTGGCCGCAGTACTGCTCTTGAGCCACTATACCTACCGAATTTGCTTCCGCGTTGCTAAGAATCATTTCGAGGACCCTTATATGAAATCAGACGATCCCCAGTATCAGGCTGTCCAACATCTAATGGACAAAAGCACAGGGATAATGGAGAGTACTGAGTGCGAGGAAGTTTGTATCAAAGCCCACGATGGTTTATCGCTCCACGGCAGATTCTACGATGTTGCCAAAGATGCGCCGGTAATCATCGCCTTCCACGGCTATCGCAGCGCCGCTCTCCGGGACAGCGCAGGCGGTTTCTCTCTAGGACTGAAGCTGGGCTATAATGTTTTAGCTGTTGACCAGAGAGCCCACGGAAAAAGCGGTGGAAGAGTCATCAGCTTCGGCATTCGTGAACGGTATGACTGCCTGAAATGGATTGAATATGTGAGTCAGCGACTTGGCAAAGATACGCCCATCATTTTGTGCGGAATATCTATGGGTGCATCCACCGTGTTGATGAGCGCTTCTCTGAATTTACCTAAGAATGTTCGTGGAATTATGGCTGACTGCCCCTATTCCTCCCCTTCCGCTATTATCCGTAAAGTGTGTAAAGATGTTGGTTATCCGCCTGCTCTGGCATATCCTTTCCTTTGGCTTGGTGCGCTGATCTACGGTGGTTTCCGGCTGGATAGCTGTGATGCGGTTGCTGCTGTAATGAACACGGATGTTCCGATCATTCTGATTCACGGTGCCGATGATCACTTTGTTCCTTGCGAAATGAGTAAAAAGATCTATGAAAACTGCGCTGACCACGCGCAGCTTCATATCTTCCCCGGCGCAGGCCACGGCCTAAGCTATATTATTGACCATCTTCGCTACGAGGAAATTTGTCTGACATTTCTAAGAGAGGTTATTTGACAAGAAAAAGTGTAGATGCTATACTGTAATTGAAATCATAAATTGGAGGTCTGGCTATGAAAAAGAATATCATTACCATCAGTCGTCAGTTTGGCAGCGGCGGTCGCACCGTTGGCCGTATGGTTGCGGAAAAGCTGGGAATCCCCTTTTATGATAAGGAACTTGTAGATCAGATCTCGCTGGAATCCGGTTTTGCCCCTAAATACGTTGAAGAGCACGGTGAGCACGCTCCGGGCAAGACATTGTTCTCCTACGCTTTTGCGCCGCAGGGTATGCCGGGCGTTATGAACGGAATGTCTACTGCTGATTTCCTCTGGCACATTCAGTGCAGTACGATTCTGCAACTGGCGGAAGCCGGTCCTTGTGTTATCGTAGGCAGAAATGCAGACTACATCCTTAAGGACAGAGCAGATGCCTTCCACGCCTATATTCATGCCGATATGGAGCAACGCGCAGACCGCATCGTTCGCCTTTATGGCGAATCTGAAAAGAGTCCCGAAGCAAGACTGCAGGAAAAAGATAAGCGCCGTGCACTGAACTATCAGCACTACACCGGCCGCAACTGGGGCGCTGCAGAGAATTACGATATCTGCCTGAACACCGGAAAGATTGGTATCGAAGCTGCCGTAGATGCCATTGTCGCACTTGTAAAATAGCAAAATAAACTCCCGAAATGTTAAGCATTTCGGGAGCTTTATATTATTGTCTTAATTTTTTCTCTTCAAAGCTCATCATCAAGCAGGCAAGAGCTGCCAGTGTAAGCGATGCGGAGATTTCATAAACATAGGAAATCAATCCACCGCCAAGTCCAAAAATGACCAGACGGAAGAAGATCGCTACAGGGAAAACGAAAACCGCAGGTTGCTTACCGGGCAGATAGCCACCGGCGCTGGCTACGAGGATCAGTGCAGACAGTGGATACCAAATGACCGCCAGAATGATTCTGAGGATACTGCCGGATCCAAATGTACCGAAAAACAGGAACAGGCAGAACAGCAGGCCAATTATGGCATATAAGCCAGGTGCGTTCCATTTCATAAACCGAATCAGAACAATGTAACCAGCCATCAGAATCAGAGGCAGGAACAAACAGAAGACTGCCTCCAAAAAGCCGATGGCGGAAAGACCAATCAGGCCAAAATAGTATACAGCAAGGGAGAACAAAGCGCCGGCTATACATAACAGGGATGTATTTGTCCATTCCCCCTCTAGGTTCATAATGCAGCGGTTATACTGTTTCATTTCTATGGTTCACCCCCGAATTCTCAGTTTCTTCTGGCGGTCAAGCTGTCTGCCAATTCCGGCAGCAGGCCGGGATCATCAAAGACCTCCAATGCTGCCAGCGCAACCTCGGTATATTTGTGTACCAGTTCTTCACATTTCTCCAGACCGTACAACTGAACAAAAGTATTCTTCTCGGCATCTGTGCCAACACCCTTGCCCATTTCATCCTTTGTTCCAATTACATCCAGCATATCGTCCCTGATCTGGAAAGCAATGCCCAACGCTCCAGCAAAGCTGGCTGCAGCATCGATTTGCTCTTCTGAACCACCGGCAGCAATGACACCAAGAACACAGGCTGCGTTGATGAGCGCACCTGTCTTGCGGGATTGGATGTTGAGAATCTCAGGCTCTGTGCATTCGCGTTCTTCACTTTGGATATCCAGAACCTGTCCGCCAACCATACCCAGAGAGCCGGCACATTCACTCAGCACGCTGATGGCAAAAGCCATATCCTGAGGCTGCGGTAGCTGAGCAGTAGATGCCACAGCAAAAGCATCTGTCAACAGCGCATCGCCTGCAAGGATCGCCATTGCCTCGCCGTAGACCTTATGATTGGTGAGTCTACCACGGCGGAGATCGTCATTATCCATGCTAGGAAGATCATCGTGGATCAGACTGTAAGTATGGATCATCTCAACAGCGGCGGCAAAGGGGGCTGCGATCTTCCAATCTGCACCACAGATACGGCAGAATTCAAAAGCTAAGGTAGGTCTCAACCGCTTGCCGCCGGCCAGCAAGCTATATTCCATAGACTCGAAAAGGGTCTTTTGTGGCTCGTTGTGGAACCGGGTATACCAATCCTGAAGATAATTTTCAATATATGCGCGGTACTGCGCAGTCTGCTCGTTAAGCCTCATCGGCAAATTCCTCCATCTGAGGGCTTCCATTAGCCCCAGCGGTTACTTTTTTAATCTGAAGCTCAGCATCATCCAAAAGCTTTCCGCAGCTTCTGACGAGCTCTGTGCCTTCCTGGAACAGTTTCAGACTCTCATCCAGAGCAATATCGCCACGTTCCATCGCGCGGACGATCTGCTCCAGGCGCTGCATAGACTGCTCAAAGGTCATATTCTTATCATTCATTGCCCATTCCCCTTTCCGTCGGTTACTATGGCGTCGATACTGCCGTCGCTGACACGGACGCTGATCTTGTCATCACGCTTTACTTGCGCCACAGAGCGCAGTACATCACCGCCGTCAAGTTGCGCAATGGCATAGCCACGGGTCATAACCTTCAGCGGGCTCATTGCATCCAGCTTGGCAGTTAATTCAACAAAATGGCGCTTTCTCCCCTCTATACCGCGAATGTGCGTGGAGATCAATCGGTTATTCAGCAGGAGTGTATCCTTACGTTTCTGCTCCAGATAGCCTGTCGGCGAACAAAGCGCAGGGCTGGACGCCAAGGCATTCAAATGCTGCCTCGCACTTTTTACCTGTCGGTTTAAGGCAGTTGCCATTGCAGAAGAGATACTGTCAAGGGTCTGCCGCAAGGCGTCCTGATCCGGAACAGCCAGTTCCGCTGCATTGGACGGTGTGGCGGCCCGCAGATCAGCTACAAAATCAGATATGGTTACATCCGGCTCGTGTCCCACTGCTGAGATAACCGGAATCTTAGAATCATAAATGGCCCTGGCAACAATTTCATCGTTAAATGCCCAAAGATCCTCAATAGATCCGCCGCCTCTTCCCACAATAAGAAGGTCTGCTAGTTTGTGATAATTAGCATACCGGATGGCCGCAGCAATCTCCGGCGGCGCCTCCACGCCCTGTACCCGTACAGGCAACAGAATTACCTTAGTCAGCGGATACCGCTTTCGCAGGATGCGCAACATATCATGTATTGCCGCGCCGGCAGAGCTGGTAACGATGCCGATGACACCGGGATACTTGGGCAGTGGCTTTTTATGGGCCGGATCAAACAATCCTTCCGCAGACAGTTTTGCTTTTAACTGTTCAAAAGCTGCGTGGAGATCACCCACGCCGTCAACACTCATAGCGCTGACATACAGCTGATATGCGCCGTCCCGGGGAAAGACTGATATCTTGCCCAGAGCGATAACCTTCATACCGTTTTCTGGGCGAAAACGAAGCTTAAATGCGTTTCCTTTGAACAGAACACACCTCAGCGCACCGCCATCATCCTTCAGTGTAAAATAATGGTGGCCGGAAGGATAGAGCTTATAGTTGCTGATCTCGCCACGGACAGCAATGTTCGCAAGCATGGGATCAGCATCCATCTGGGAGCGAATATATTCGTTAATCTGGGTTATGGATAAAATTTTCTGTTCCATATCACACCTCCAGAAGCCGGTGTGTAAGTACAGCAACACCCATAGCATTATCGGTGGAATACTTAGACTCGCAGAAGATGGGGTTCAAGTCTTCCAGCTCCAGACGCAACAAGGAATTGGATGCCACACCGCCGGAAAATACTACATCCAGACCTGGGTAATGCTTCAGCGCATTTTCCGTTGCCTTGCGAACAGCATAAGCGACGCATCGCAAAGCATAAGACGCAGTTTCCGCATTGTTTCCGGAATGATATTTTTCCACCTTATTCTGCAATCCGGAAATGGAGAACTCCATATCAGGACATTTTACTTTAAAAAGATCTGTGCCTGTAGCGTTTTTGCTCAGTTCGTCCAGATGTTTACCGGATGGGAACGGCAGATCCAGCAGAAGACCTGTACGGTCAATCAACTGGCCGGCTGCGATATCTGTAGAACCACCAATACGGGTGCAACGGACATTCTTCCCTACCGGCTCTACCAGCAAAAGCTCTGTAGTGCCGCCAGATAAATGCCAGGCCAAATGTGCCTTATCCATCAGGTCTAAACGACCGGAACTCCATAAAGAAGCTGCCACATGTCCCTGTTGATGGGACACCTCAAACAGAGGCACATTCAAAAGATTGCTCAGCATCTTCGCGTGGGAATAGCCAACCAAAAAACAAGGCATATAACTGCCTTCCACGGCTCTGGGCCGGGAAGAAACGCCAATCGCCTGTATTTGTGAAAAATCCACATTGGAAAACAGCCTGCCGGAAAGCTCCGGCAGGCTTTTAGTATGATGAAATACTGCATCAGACTGACGCAGTCCCAACTGTCCTTGCTTCACAGGAAGCAGCTGTGAGCAATTCACACCGTTGCGTCCATCAAAACAAGCAATGGATGTAGTGTAATTGCTGGTATCAAACCCAATGACACTCATTTTACTTCCTCAGTGGTAAGACTTCTGGCGTATGCGCCGAGAATGCCGTTGACGAATGCACCGGTATCACTGCCGTCATATTTCTTGGCAAGGCGCACCGCCTCGGAAACGGCTACGCCTGTGGGAACATCTGCAACGTTCTGAATCTCGTAGATCGCCAGCTGCATAATTGTCTTTGCAAGGCGCGAAATACGGGAAACATCCCAACTGATGGAATACTTCTGGATCAGCTCGTTCAGCTCATCCATTCTGTTAATTACACCGGCTACAACGGTATCAATATAGGCCAGCTGGGCACCTTTGGGTCGCTCAGAATAGACCTCGTTCTCAGCAGCCAGCTTTTCGTAATATTCCTTCTGCAGGCGCTCAGCCACAACCTTTTCCGGTTCATCGCCGGTAAAGGTCTGGGAGTAAATCAAATGAACAGCCAGTTCTCTGGCGACTCCTCTTGTCATAGCTGCTTACTGACGGACGATGCCCGCGACATTTACATTGATAGCAACGGGCTTAATGCCGGTCATTGCTTCAACAGCTGCTGCAGCTGCTTCCTGTACTGCATTTGCAACGGTAACCACAGATGTGCCGTAAGCTACGATGATGTTGCACTCGACAGTAACCTCGTTGGTCTCGGTAATGGTGATCTTCATACCCTTATTCAGGAGCTTGCGCTCCAGATTGGTTCTTGCAGCACCGATGCTGACCACGCCTTCCACATCCGTAACAGCGTGAGAAACGATGGTAGCGATGACTTCTTCCGAGATCATAACGGCACCGTTTTCCTGATTCTGCGTGATATACTGCTTATTATCAGCCATAAGAATAACCTCCTAATACATCTGTGCCTACTGTGCAGATTAATTTTCTATAGTATACCAAAGATTGCAAAACAAGTCAATGTGTAATCTATGGTGTTTTTATAGCGGAAACAAAGAAAAACGGGCTGCAATTTAACAGCCCGTTAAGATTTCTTCAAACGACTTCCACAACACGTATCTGGTCCAGTTCAAATTCCGTCTGGGTCAGCACGATATCCGAAATAACAGAAACATCAGTTTCCTGAATACCGCCCTCCGGTGAAGCGACCGCAACAGAGATTCCATCGTCGGACATATAGGCAACACAGTCCGCATATCCCTTTGCGATGACAAGGCTCTCAATCTGCGCCTCGGTAAGCGCGGTCTGTACGATTTGCTCCAATTGGGCAGACGACTCTTTATCATCGGTTTCTTCCCCGTATGCCATTGCTTCCTGAAGCAGTTCCACAGCGCTGTCCCTTGCCTGCTGGCGGGACAGACGAACAGCAGCAAAATAGTCGACAACTGTGCTGTCACCATTGATACCCATATCCTCCGTACCCAGCAAAATGCCGTCCTGGGACATCACCTTCTCGGCGTCCAGCGTATCCGTCAGATCACCCACGGTCTGTGCATTGTTATACATCCAGTTCATGTAGATTCCGGCACATACGACTACTAGTATTGCCGCAGCGATCAGGTTTTTCTGCCAATTCTTAATATTTTTCATAAATGATCCTCCATTCATTTCATTTTCAATACAGAAATTTTATCCATTCCCAGTCCGGTTATACGAGAAACCGCTTCCATAATGTTTAGCCGTACCGTTGCATTGTCTGCACCTTGACAAACAATGATCGCACCACGGTACACTGGATAGATAATGTGTTGAATAAGCCCGGTTTGCGCCCGGTTTTCGTCCGTTACGATGACCGTATCCTGCTTGACAGAGCCGACATCACCATTTGTAATGCTTTCATCCGATTGATATACAGTACTTTGTCCGGTGCGAACACTCAGCATTACTGAAACTTCCCCCGCACCGTCAATTCGACTTAGAATTGCGCATAGTTCTTCTGTCATATCCGGTTGTGTGGCGGCAGCGTTCGTATTTACCGGATTTAATTCTTTTTTCTCACCAAACGGGATCAGCATAAGTCCTAAGCCAACCAAAAGAATTAAAAACACAAATCGGTATTTGCGAACAAAGGATATGATCTTTTCAGTCAGTTCCATATTTGTGCCTCCGTGGGAATGCCAAGATCCTTCTCAATCGTATCTGACAGCTGTTTTTTATTATAAGGAGATATGTCACCACTGATACACACAGAAGCTGGTTGCGGAATATCGCCTTCTGAGAGTGAAACTTCAACGGACACCTCCACCCCGTAGTAATTGGCTTTGTCCAAGATATATGCTTGAGTTTTTTCCTTTATGATACCGGAAAGGGATTCTTGCGCGGAATCCGCAGCGTAGGATGTAATTCTTTCTGCCTGCTCAGAAACGTCATCGAAAATCTCATAAGGATTATCAATGCGTAGTTTCATAACCGGCGAAGCCAGGGTAAGAAGCATAATCACACCGGTAATCAGCTTGATCGCCGACCCGGAAAAGCTGTTCTTCCCTGCCAGGTATGATGCAATTGTACATAAAAATGCTGCGGCAACTATCCCAAGCAGATAACTCCTTATCCCATCCATTAACCTACTCCCTTCAAAAAACAAGTCAGACTGATGAGCAGAATGACACAGATAGCGCTGGTCATACCCAGCAGGAGCCCCATAGCATTAGAAAATGCGCCAACAAGCGCAGATACCTGCTTAACACCAAAAACGCCGCACACCGCCGCCGTCAGCTTCAGAAGCAGATATCTGACTCCAATCTGCAAAAACGGCCAAATCCAAATGGCAATTACAGCAATCAGCCCGTATGTTCCGGCGGCGTTTTTCATAACCCCGGCACCTACAAGCACCGCTTCAGAAGCATCGGAAAGAATTCCGCCAACTACAGGAATCATACTTGACATAGTCAGCCTTGTGGCCTTCAGTGCGGTAGCATCTGCCGTTCCGCTGACCACACCCGTAATACCGATAAAGCCAGTAAAGACATATAGAGCTGTCTTTAGAAGCCATGTAGCCAGCCATTTAACAAATCCGCAGATTTTTTCCAATAAGCTCTGCCCAGTTGCGCAGCTGGCGACAGACAGGGCAAGTTGACAGTAAAGAAGAGGAATCAATATTGCTGAGATTCCGGCCGTCAGCACAGCATTAAAAACTGTAGTTGTTGCATAGAGGGCGCCCGATGCTGTAATGCCGCCCTGTGCCGCCAGAGCGGCGGTCATAACGGGCAAAAGCAATTTTCCATATTCACTTAACTCAGTAACCGTTTGCGCCCCAGTTCGGATCATAGAGCCTGACTGCTGCAACAGCAATCCGGAGACTGCAATTACGCCCACAAGTTGGACAATATTTCCAGTCTTTCCCGGCATTGAATTCACCACTGCAACAGCCATCGTAACAGCCACCAGTGATGTGCAAACACCTGCCGCAGCAGCCAAATCAGGATGCAGTTTTGAAACCGCACCCTTTACGACTGTCCAAAGGTCTTGGGAAAATGTGCTGCGCTCCACCGGCATCAGATCCAGTGCGTCTTTGGGTGCTTCCGGTGCAGTATATTCCTGGGCAGAAACAGGCACGGCGAGGGAACACAAAAGAATCACCATCAGTAACAGTCTTTTCATACTTCCTCCATCATCTTTTGTATAAGTTCCAAAAGCGCGCTCATCAGTGGCAGAGCCAGCCACAGGATCACTGATGTAGCCAAGATTTGTATTGTCTTCGCTAATGCGGCGTTGCCTGCATCTGTACAGATCAATCCGGCGATTTCCGCAACAAGCGCAATCCCAACTGACTTAAGCAATATCCTCAGTAATTCCGGATCTGTTCCGGTGTTTTCGTTCAGCTGCCGCACAAATTCAACCACAGGAGATAAATATGAAACCCCCACGGCTATAACCATACAACACACTGCAACGCTCATCAACAGAGCGATATCCTTACCCTGTTGCCGCAGAGCAAGACCCAGAATTACGGCGATTAATGCACCGCAAATCACCTTCAGTACTGCGTCCATTAGAAACGAAACAGCGTTTTGACCAGATCGAACAGTTCGGATATCTTTTGTGCGATCATCATCAAAACAACAACGAGACCTGCCAATGTTGTCATTGTCGCCTGCTCTTCCCTTCCGGATCGCGCAAGTACCTGATTCAAAATTGAAACAATGATTCCAATGGCCGCAATCTTAAAAATCAAATCAATATCCATAGCTTATAAGAATAAAATGGCAAGACCTGCACCGACGCAAAGTCCCAATGTCCGGTAACTGCGCAGGCGAATGTCTTTCTGATCTTGCATTTGAGCGAGCTCTGCCTGACATTGCTCCCTTACAGCGCATATTTCATTCACTTGCCCTTGCAGATCAAACTTTCCAAGGGAATTACCCAAGGCTGCTAAAGCTTTTCTGCACCGCACCGGAACATCCTTTACAGATAAAAGTGCATTTTCCATACAAGCTGATGCATCCGGTGCAATTTGACTTTCCAGTTCCTGCGCTAATGCAGCAAAGACCCGGTGCAGACACCCGGAAGCTCCCTCAGCAGCTTTTTGGCATATCTGAGGTAGCGGTGTCAGTCGGTATTCCAACTCGTTTTGCATGCCATCAAGTAGTCGTACGATTTCCAATAAGCATCTTTCCTCCTGACGGAAATTGGCTGCAAACAGAAAACCGAAAGCCCCACAGGAAACGAATATAAAAACTGCACCTAAATATCTTAGATACATGCCATCATCCTTTCTGAGTACCAGGTTTTGTCCCGCCGCAGGATCAAAACTGTTTCAAAAAGCCTGGTTTCCCATAGTGTTCTATAAATCGGGCGGGTCTTCAAATCGTTCAGATCGCTTGCATGGGCAGTAGCTAGTAACCTAACACCACACCAACCGCATTGTGACAGTGCTTCGCAGTCGCTGACCGCCGTTATTTCATCAACGGCAATACAGCTTGGCCCCATCGTCCGCAGTGCTATTGACAGACCCTGTGCCTTGGAGCAACCGGTCATCACATCAGTACGCCGTCCTTGTTCAAATCCGGCCGGAAACAGCTCACCACGCTCGTCCACCACTGTTATGGCGCTGCCATTGTTGGATAGCTGTCGAATCAAATCCCGCAGAAGGGTCGTCTTCCCGCTGCCCGGAGGGCCGATCACCAGAATATTGCCGTTAATTCCTGCTGCCTTCTCTGCAATGCCAGGAAAATCCTTGGCAATACGGATACACAGTGATGTTGCGATGCGGATACCAGCAGTTTTGTCCTCTTTGACAATTGCTTCACCGCACATACCAATCCGATGTCCACCGGGAGCTGTAATGTACCCCTGGGATGCGGTGGATGCAGACCAGGGAGAATATTTGCTGGCGGTGTGAATCACAAAGTTTATGTCCTGAAAACTTACGCTGTGAGGTATCCACCGGCTACCGGTACTGAGAACAAGTTCCGGCGGTCTTCCAAGCCGAAGCCGCAGTTCTTGGGCATCTTCCATACCCGACTTGTCCACCCATGACCGTATACTCATCGGAAGGATTGCCAGCAGCTCATTCCAAGCACATTTCATTTGCATCAACTCCTGCAAAAGACTATGAGCCCGGATCGGTACTTATGCCGATCCGGGCTCATTTGGTTTTATTATTTTCTGTTAAACATATGGTTGATCCGTTGACCTGCGGGACTGAATACCACATTGATAATCAACTCAGGCACAAAATTGGCAAGAATCAGTCCGGTCAGAATATATCCGACCAAATCTGCTCCGGCTGCCCAACCGCTGAGTACATCAACAAAGAACAGCAGCATACAGCCAACGAAAATGCCAGTATTAATCACCGGGCATACGATTGCTGCACAAAGCATTGCAATGTAGGAATTCCACCGCTTCACAAGCTTGTATACAAAGCCGGAAGCCAGACCTGCCAGCGTGCCCTTTGCCAGAACGACAACAAAGCACAAAACGGGGTCTGCCTGGAATACCATTGCACCGCCGGGATCAGTTCCTGTAACGCAGTTGATGTACACGATCGCACCGAATATTGCGCCGAGAATTGCGCCCGCAGTCGGTCCGTACATAGCTGCGCCCATAACAATGGGAATCAGCACCAGTGAGATACTGAAGCCACCAATCGGAGGTATGGGGATAAACTGCAGCACGATGACCAGCGCCATCAGCAGGGCCATACCTACCATACGTTTTACATTTGCCTTATTCAATTTATTATCCTCCTTGCTGTCGCTCCGGCCAGCCGGATGCGATGCAAATTATTTATCTGCAGCAGATTATCTCTGCCTTAGATTACTCCTGTTCATCAAGTTCCTCGTCTTCGCCCTCATCCAGATCGTCAAAGTTCATCTGGGATGGCTCTCCGGACTTCATCTGCTCCCACTGTTCCTTGGTCACGAGGATCGTGCGGGGCTTACTGCCCTGAAAGGGTCCGACGATGCCCTTTTGCTCCATTTCGTCCACAATACGGGCAGCGCGGGCGTAGCCCAGCTTCAGACGGCGCTGCAGCATAGACACGGATGCCTGACCCGTCTCAAGAATCACATCGACTGCTGCAGGCAGCATTTCGTCGCAATCCGTTTCCTCATCATTGGGTTCAGGATCGGAAACAGTAGATTTCGAATTGGAAGTTTGAGCTGCCTTGCGTTCGATCTCGTCCATTACGGTCTGGTCATAGTCCGTATTGAAATGGGATTTAACATAGGAAGCAACAGCCTCAACTTCTTCGTCGCTGACAAAGCAGCCCTGAACACGCAGAGGTTTACCGGCACCGATAGGTGCAAACAGCATATCGCCGCGTCCAACCAATTTCTCTGCGCCGGGGGTGTCCAGAATAATACGGGATTCCATAGCAGATGCCACTGCAAATGCGATACGGGAAGGAATATTCGCCTTCATCAGACCGGTAATAACATCTGCAGAAGGACGCTGCGTAGCGATGATCAGATGGATACCGGCTGCACGGCCCATCTGTGCGATACGGCAGATAGATTCTTCCACTTCCTTAGCTGCAACCAGCATCAGGTCAGCCAGCTCGTCAATGATAACAACCACCTGAGGTAGCTTAACACCCTCAATCTCCTGTGTTTCAATAATGCTGTTGTAGGACTCAAGATCGCGGACACCAGCATCGGACATTGCCTTGTAACGGCGCATCATTTCCCCAAGAGCCCAATGCAGACTGCCAGCAGCCTTCTTAGGATCAGTAACAACAGGGATCAGCAGATGCGGAATTCCGTTATAGATGCCCAACTCAACCATCTTCGGGTCTACCATTATGAGCTTCACATCATCAGGACTTGCCTTATACAGCAAGGAAATGATAATGGAGTTCATACAGACGGACTTACCGGAACCGGTAGTACCTGCAATCAGCATATGGGGCAGCCTTGCGATGTTACCTACGATACAGTTACCGCCAATATCCTTACCGACAGAGAAGGAAGACTTAGACTTGGCGCGGCAGAACTCATTGGAATCGATGACTTCCCGCAGAGAAACAGTAGTAACCGCCTTATTGGGAACTTCTATACCAACAACAGAGATCTTGCCGGGTACAGCGGCAATACGGACATTGGAAACACCCAGACTAAGAGCAATATCGTTGGCGCAAGTTGTCAGCTTGTTCAGGCGAACACCCTTATCCAGTTCCACCTCATAACGGGTAACACTGGGTCCACGGGTTACATTAATGATATGGGCTTCGATCTTAAAGCTGGCGAGCGTTTCATTAAGACGACGGCTGTTTTCCCGCATTTCGTTTGTGCCGTCCAGCATACCCTTGGTAGGGCTTGCAAGCAAATCAATAGGCGGGAAACAATACTCCGGACGGTCAAGGGACTGGGCCTGCTCGATCTCCGCAGCAACTGCTGCTGCAGATTTTGCGGCATCCTTAGCAGTAACCTTCTCAACCTTGATTTCCTGAGGCGCAGGTGCGGGAACAACCTCATTCTCAACATTGAAAGGTTCTTCATCTTCATTAATCTCAAGGATCGGCATTCTGCTGGGGGCCGGTGTATTCTTTTGAGCTTTTTTCTTGTCCGCTTCTTCCGTCAAGATTAGATCCACATTGGCATTTCCAGAAACTGCATTCTCGGCTGCGGCAACGGGACTGTCAACATCCACATCGATTTGCCGCATCATATCCGTTGCGGCCGGTGTCATCTTGCGTTTAGAGGTGGTGGTAGGAACAACAGGCTCATCCAAATCGATGTCAATCTGCATCTGTTCTTCCTTGCGGGCGCGCTTCTGCTCCACATACTCAATATGCTTCTTAGCAATGTGGTTTACAACAACCGTTGCAGGTTCCTGACGCTCTTCAATAACCTCATCTTCCCAATCGGGTCTGGGGCGGTTCTGAATAGCGCGGATAATACTGGGGATTGTAATCTGCATAGATGCCAGCAAAGTCAACAAAGCACCGACAATCAAAACAACGCAGGAAATGATCTTACCGCAAAGCAGCTGCAAAAGCAGCGCTGTTCCACCGCAAATAACACCGGCAGTGGTGCCGGCAGCTCCGCCATCAAACAGTGCGCCCAGAACAGCAACACCGGAAGGCAGGGCAACAGGCGTCATAAACAACTGCGTTGTACAGCCGCACAGCAGAATAAAGACTATAAGGCAGATGCTGCGCATCACAACAGGGCGCTTACCGCTAAACGCCTGAATTACAAACAAATACAGCATTGCAGGGATTGCTATGTAGAAGCTGATCTTGCCGATTAAGCCGTGGGTGATCTTCATAAAGAGCATCACCAGCGCGCCCTCGGGGTTCAGTGACATCACCAGGAAAACAAGAAACAGAGCAATGCTGATCATTGCAGCAACCACGCGGGCAGGCATTTGTGTCTTAGGTGCAACTTCCTTGGTTGTTTCATTCTTCTTACCGGAAGCAGATTTCTTTGACTGCTTGGAGGAAGTAACTTTTTGGGCATGGGTCTTCTTTTTATCTACTGCCATGGAGAAGCCTCCTTCAGATCATCAGATATAGGATAAAGGAAAACAGGGAAAGTCCCCAGCTGTAGTAGGCAAAGGCAGAAAAGCCTGCCCGAACAGCAAGAAATCGCATAATGTACATAGCGAAGAATGCGCTCAAAAACGAGCACAATCCGGCACTGATGCAACAAAGTGCAGAAACAAAAGATACGGTCGCAGTTAAGGAGAACAGTGCAATCAGATCCAGTATTGCGAGAATTCCAAGAGCAGGAATACTCAGCAGCAGCGTCATATCCAGAGCATACCGCTTTTCAGCGCCACGCATCATACCAACAGAAAGCGTCAGTCCCACTCTGGATAAACCGGGAATAACGCCAAGTCCTCCGCTCAAACCAACAATCATGCTGTCCGCAGAAGACATTGAACGGGAATCCTTGTTGGCGCCAGGCAAGAATTGCGGTAGGTACAGCATTATACCGTTTACAATCAAAAATCCAGCTAAAATCCAGAGCCGTTCGTGCAGATCGTGTACACTGGGATAGAGAATAAACATAACGGTAAGCGCAATCACAGAAATATGCAAAAAACGAATATCCGCAAGACTTCGTTTATCCGGTTCCCTCCTGCGGCGCTTTTTCGCAACGGAAACAAGCTTTCTCTCCCGGTTCAGGCGTGAGATGGTCGGCATACTGCTGACCAGCAGCGCAACCAGCGCACCCAGGCGGACCATAAGGCGCAGCAGAGCAAAATCACCGGCACCGATCAGCCTCAGGAATATCGCCCGGTGTGCCTCGGAAGAGATCGGCAGGAATTCAGTCAAGCCTGAAATAATACCGTATATTAAGCTTTCAAACCAACTTAATTCCATGCCTGGTCCCCTTTCAAAAACTATTCAATTTATCATAACATAAGTTTACGAGAATTTCCACCCTGGATTTAATTTTTTTCGCGTTTGATATTATTACGGCTGTTCGTGTATCTGTCAATCATTTTATGCAGCGCAGCTAAGGCATCATTTAACCCACCCAGTTTGTCGATCAAGCCCGATGCAACGGCTTCCTTGCCATAAAGAATCGTACCGACATCTGTTGCCATTTCTCCGGTTGCCATCATATAGTGTTCGAAATCCGTACGGCTGATCCTGGAATTTGTGGTAACAAAGTCCGCAATTTGCTCCTGGATGCGTTGGAAATACCGAAAAGTCTGGGGCGCACCAACTACAAGACCTGTCATCCGCACCGGATGCACAGTCATACTGGCAGTGGGCGTAATAAACGATTTTTTCGTACATACGGCCAACGGAATACCGATAGAATGTCCGCCGCCCAAGACCAAAGAAACAGTAGGTTTTTTCATGCCGGCAATCATTTCCGCAATGGCCAGACCCGCTTCAATATCGCCGCCTACTGTGTTCAGCAGCAGAAGAAGGCCGTCAATGTCATCACTTTCTTCTATACCTGCCAACAGGGGCAGAACATGCTCATACTTTGTTGTCTTGCAGTTTTCAGGCAGAACCTGGTGCCCTTCAACCTGACCAATGATCGTAAGGGTGTATATATTCCCTTGCTTGCTCTTTGTAATATCAGATCCAAGCTCGACAACCTGTTCCCTTTCCTGCTGTTTCATATCTGCGTTCTTATCTTCCATTTGAAAACCTCCCGTGTTTTTTATTTAGGATAACCAACACGGGAGATTTTAATAAAACAAAAACCCCCGAAAATCGGAGGTTTTTGTAATAAAATAATCATTTGCTGCCTACGGCAGTTTCTTCCTTGCGGGTGGTATATTCTTCATGCAACTGCGCAAGGAGCTCCACCTTCCGACGCTCAGTTTCCTGAAGCTCGTTAAAGCCCTCGGTGCTTTCTTTCTTCAGCATAATACGGATCGTCATCAGAATCAGTTTGATATCCAACATCAAAGAGTAATTCTCGATGTACATCAAATCCAGGCGAAGCTTATCATACGGAGTAGTATTGTACTTGCCGTAGACCTGAGCATAACCAGTTAGACCGCCCTTGACGCTCAGTCGGAAATCAAACTCGGGAATGTTACGGGAGTATTCCTCCACATGCTCAACACGCTCCGGGCGAGGACCGACGATGCTCATATCTCCCTTAAGGATATTCAGGATCTGAGGAAGCTCATCAATACGGGTTGCACGGATGATCTTACCGACCTTAGTGATTCTGGGGTCATTGTCAATCGCAGGCTGGGATTTTCCGTCTTTTTCTGCGTTGGGGATCATACTTCTGAACTTCAAGATATTGAATACCTTACCACCCTGCGTTACACGAGCCTGCTTGTAGAAAACAGGTCCGCCATCTTCGATCTTGATTGCAAGTGCAACAATAAGCAGAATCGGAGAAGCAATGATGACCGCAATAAGTGAAAGCACAATATCCATCAGCCGCTTAACCAATCTCTGCATAAAAGTCAAGCCTCTTCTTCTTACAAGAAGCAGCGGTGTGTCAAACAGGCAGATATCGGTAGCACCTCTGACAATAATATCCGTCATCTTGGGTGCAACATAGGTGCGGATCTGATTTTGATAACAGAATTTCAGCAAATCGTTACGGATCTGGGCAGAGACGTCGTTAATAATGACGGCATCATAGTTCACAACCTGCTTGCAAATTGCTTCTAGGCCTTCATCAATGCTGATGAGTTTCGTAATGCGATACTTATCGGAACGGGTGTCCATCTTAAATTTCAAATCGATGGCGTTATCGTTACCGAAGATCATCACCATATTCTTAGGCGGATAAATTCTGTGATACAGTTTAGAGAACAAGGCAGCGCAAATCAGCGCAATCACAGCATCGACAGCCATCAAAATCAACATCGGCAGCGGAGAGATCATCACATTTGCGATCAGGGAAAGCTGCAGATATGTGATAAAGTTTACAATAAACAGCGCAATAAGCTGGGATGCAAAGGACTCAATGAGGCGCAGGTATCCGAATTTGAAGCCGTCAAAGTTATTGAACAGCATAATGACAAGTAAACCGTAAACACCTGCAAGGATGTATTTTCCGTTGCCGAAATATGCGGGGAAAACACCCCTTTCATAGCCCAATCTCCAGACAAAATAATATGCAACAGACAGTAAAAGAACCTCCATGAAGCCCTCAATGCTACGGATCGTTCTTTTCATACCGTTAAGTTTGTTATTCTTCATAATTGGAACCTCATACCATTCGTTCATTTTTTTACAGCAAGGATGGGTATAAAATAATCATCGAGTGTCAACTCCACTCAATATCGACATTTTACAACATATTATGTTAATTGTCAAGGAAACGTGCTTGGTATATACGTTTGCCTTTCCGGAAAATATTTGTAGTACCAATCAGTTTTTTCTTGAAATTACACAGAAACTCTCGTATAATGACCGTGGTGATTATATGGGAACGAAAACAAATGCGATCCGCCTGATCTCTCTGGCAGGTATACCCTACCGGGAAAGTTTTTACGAATACGATGAAAACGATTTGAGCGGCACCCACGCAGCAGACGCCATCGGCATGCCGCAGGAACAGGTGTTCAAGACTTTGGTAGCCAGAGGCGAACGCACCGGTATTCAGGTGTTCTGCATCCCGGTTTGCTGTGAGTTGGATCTGAAAAAGGCAGCAAAAGCTGCCGGTGATAAGAGTATCGCCCTTGTTCCTGTTAAAGAACTGCTGAATCTGACCGGCTACATCCGCGGTGGCTGCAGCCCCGTTGGAATGAAACGAAAACACCCCACATATTTCGACGAAACCTGCATCCTCTATGACGAGATTGCAGTTTCTGCCGGTGAACGGGGGCACCAAATGATCCTAAATCCGGAATCACTGGCAGCTTTCGTTGATGCGGATCTTGTTGACATCACATAATATGGAAAGGAATATAGAAAATGCAGTATCATTACACTACCAAGGGAACTTGCTCCCGGGAAATTCACTTTGAAATTGAAGACGGCAAGGTAAAGAACGTAGCCTATATTGGCGGCTGCAACGGCAATCTCAAAGGCATCTCCTCCTTAGTTGAGGGTATGGATGTTGACGAGGTGATTGCCCGCCTGGAGGGAACCACCTGCGGTGGCAAGCCGACCTCCTGCCCCGATCAGCTGGCAACAGCGCTGAAGCAGGCAAAGGAAGCAAAATAAAAAGACACCCCACGAGTTTTCGTGGGGTGAAATTTTTATTCGCCAACGGTTTCGAAAATCAGCTTCACCAGCGAATCCCGACCGTCGCCCTTTTCGGCAGAAAACGGTATTACAGGACATTCTTCCGGCAGATTCAAATCCGCACGGATAGTGGCAAGATTGCCTTGCAACTCGCTTTTCTTAACCTTGTCCAGTTTATTGGCAACAACAACGAATGGACAGCTGCTCTGGATAAACCAATCTGCCATCGTAATATCGTTGTTGGTGGGTGCGTGTCTGGCATCTACGATCATAACGCCAAGGTCAATCCGGTTTGCCGCAAAATAATTCTCCATCAGCTTGCCCCAACGGTCTTTTTCCGCCTGAGAAACCTTTGCATAGCCGTATCCGGGCAGGTCAACAAAGTAGCATTTGCTGTCCACAGTAAAGTAATTTACATGGATAGTCTTTCCCGGTTTTTCGCCAACTCTGGCAAAGTTCTTCCGCTGCAAAATGCGGTTGATTACCGAGGATTTGCCAACATTGGACTTGCCTGCAAAGGCGATCTCAGGGATATTCTTCTTGGGAAAATCCTTAGGTGACGCTGCAGAGATCAAAAATTCTACTTTCTGAAAATTCATAGTTACCTCACTGCCGGATATCCGGTCTGCGGGATGCTCCCTTAATGTCCTCAGGGATGGTCTTAATCATCGGGGGCATCATTTCCTGGGAATTGCGGTTCAGCGCCGCGCTCAGAACAGTATCTACTGTCTGGGCAGTAATGAAGTTAAGAGATTTTCGCACGGTCTGGTCAATATCGGCTAGATCTTTTTCATTCTCTCTGGGAATGATCACAGTCGTGATACCATAGCGCAGTGCAGCCATTGTCTTCTCTTTCAGACCGCCAATTGGCAAAACTCTGCCACGAATGGAGATCTCACCGGTCATTGCCACATCACGACGAACAGTAGCGCCGGTCAATGCGGAAACAATCGCGGTACAGACAGTAACACCGGCTGAGGGACCATCCTTAGGCACAGCACCCTCCGGGAAATGAACGTGGATATCCTTAGTCTTATAGAAATCCTCAGCGATCCCCAACGTTTTGGCATTTGCACGTATATAGCTCATTGCAGCGTGAGCAGATTCCTTCATCACATCGCCAAGATTACCGGTCAATTCGAGCTTCCCTGTGCCGTCCATCACATTAACCTCGACCTCCAGCACTTCGCCACCGACAGAAGTCCAGGCGAGACCGGTCACCAGACCAACCTGATCATTTGCAGGCAGTCGGTCCGGCAGAAATTTGCGCTGGCCTAGGAATGTTTCAATATTCGCACCGGTTACAGTGATGCGCTTCAGTATTTCATTGTCCAGAAGCTGCACATCTGCCTTACGGCAGATATTTGCGATGTTTCGTTCCAGATTCCGAACACCCGATTCACGGGTGTAGCAGGTAATGATTTCCCGGATGGCATCATCGGTAACACGTAGCTGGCTCTTCTTCAAGCCATGCTTTTTCAACTGATTGGGAATCAGATGGTTTTTAGCAATCATCAGCTTTTCTTCATCAGTATAGGAACCCAGCTCAATGACCTCCATGCGGTCCAGCAGAGGTCTCGGAATGGTATCAAGCGTGTTCGCCGTAGTGATGAACATCACATCGGACAGGTCAAAAGGAATCTCCAAATAGTGATCCCGATAGGTCTTGTTCTGCTCCGCATCCAACACTTCCAGTAGCGCAGCGCTGGGATCGCCACGGTGATCAGAACCCAGTTTATCCACTTCGTCCAGCAAAAGTATCGGATTGCTACTTTTTGCCTGAGAGATTGCCGCCATTATGCGTCCGGGCATTGCGCCAACATAGGTCTTGCGATGACCGCGGATCTCTGCCTCATCGTGGACACCGCCCAGTGCAATCCGGGCAATCTTGCGGTTAAGGCTTTTGGCAACAGAATACGCAATGGAGGTCTTACCCACGCCGGGAGGGCCAACAAAACACAGGATCTGGGGCGGCATATTGGGTGCCATTTGGCGTACAGCGATGGTTTCAAGGATACGTTCCTTGATCTTCATCAGGCCGTAATGATCCTTTTCCAACACCTTTCTAGCAGCATCCACATCCACTCGCTCTTTGGTACGGGTATTCCACGGCAGTTCGAGGACAGTATCCAGATAATTGCGCAGTACAGCAGCCTCCGATGAGCCAAAGGGCTGCTTTCTCAGCTTTTCGACATCACGCAGAAGCTTAGATTCGTAGTTTTCTTCCAGCCCCAGTTGCCTGATATTCCGTTCATATTTAGCAAACTCCGATGCCTCATCGTCGCCAAGTTCATCGTGAATAGCCTTCAACTGCTCCCGCAGGTAATAGTCCCGCTGCTGCCGGTCCATATTGGTGCGGGTCTTTTCGTGAATATCATTCTCCAGCTGCAGCATCTGCAGTTCCTGATGAAGCAGTTTCACAGCCGCTTCCAGCCGCCGTACTGGGTTCATCTGGGTCAAAAGGCTAATCTTGTCCTTAAAATCAAAACCGGCGTTCTGGGCGATGCTATCGGCTATAAAACCGCAGCTCTCTGAGCCAAGCATCCGCAGTTGGATTGCCTGAGCAGGCTGCTCCGACATATCCACATAGTTTGCGTAAATTGCATTGGCCTCCCGGCGCAGCGCACGGCTGCGAAGATTTTCAGTAACCGTTGTTTCCGGAACAGAGAATACCATACCGGAAAGGAAGGGCTCTGTCTGTTCAATATTCTGAATTCTGGCACGGCAGATGCCAGATACCAGGACGCGGATAGTCTCGCCTTGCGCACGAAGGATTTGCTTGACCTTAGCCACTGTGCCGATGTGATATAGATCTGCAAGGTCAGGATCATCTATGGTAATGTCCCTCTGTGGGACCAACATCAGGATCTGGTCTTTGCGCATTGCTTCCTCCAGCGCAAGAACAGACTTTTTCCGGCCTACTTCAAAATGGACGGTCTGGTCCGGAAAGACCGCCAAGCCCCGCAGGGCTAAAACCGGCAGGATGCCGGAAGTAATATTCTCACTCATTTGGGGATCTCCTCCTTTTGTGAAGACGAAGAAGGGGGTAAGCCTACCCCCTTCCATTCCCTATTAATTATTCGTGCCAAGCTGAGCTCTGGGATTTTTGGCATCGCGAATGATCTTGGGTTCACCGCCGGAAATAGATTCCGGGGTAATGACGACCTTGTGGATTGTCAGATCAGACGGGATTTCAAACATGATCTTCGTCATAATGTTTTCCATTACAGAGCGAAGACCTCTTGCGCCAATCTTGCGCGCCAACGCCTTTTGCGCAACTGCTTCCAGCGCATCCTTTTGGATCTCCAGCTCCACATTGTCCAGTTCAAGCAATTTTTGATACTGCTTGGTTAGGGCATTTTTGGGCTCGAGAAGGATTCGAATCAGGTCTTCCTTGGTAAGGCTGTGCAGGCAGGTAATCACCGGCATACGGCCGACCAGTTCAGGAATAATACCGAATTTCAGCAGGTCATCCGGCTCCACCAGAGAGAGCAGCTGACCAACATCCCGATCCTTCTTGCTCTGGATCTGTGCGCCAAAGCCTATAGAGGAGCGGTCCTGCCGGGCTTCAATAATCTTATCCAATCCATCAAAAGCACCGCCGCAGATAAAAAGGATGTTGGATGTATCAATCTGGATCATTTCCTGCTGCGGATGCTTACGGCCGCCCTGGGGCGGTACGCTGGCAACTGTGCCCTCCAGAATCTTCAAGAGCGCCTGCTGGACACCTTCGCCGGAAACATCCCGGGTAATGGATGTGTTTTCGCTCTTACGGGCAATCTTATCCATCTCATCGATGTAGATGATGCCGTGTTCTGCTGCGTCAATGTCGAAATCTGCAGCCTGCAGCAAACGAAGCAGAATATTCTCTACATCGTCTCCCACATAGCCGGCTTCTGTCAGCGTAGTGGCGTCTGCAATAGCAAAAGGCACATTCAGGATCTTAGCAAGGGTCTGGGCAAAGAGGGTCTTGCCGCTGCCGGTAGGTCCGATCAGCAGAATATTGCTCTTCTGCAGCTCAACCTCGGAATCCGTTGCCAGATAGATCCGCTTGTAGTGATTGTATACCGCGACAGACAGTGCCACTTTGGCATCTTCCTGTCCGATAATGTAAGAGTCCATGAAGTTTTTAATCTCCATGGGGGTCGGGAGACGATCCGGAGCGCCCTGCTCCGGACGCATATCGTCCTGCAGAAGCTCTGTGCAGGCCTGCACACACTCACTGCAGATATATACCCCGGGACCAGCGATCAAACGCGAGGTCTGAGTCTCCCCTTTTCCGCAGAAACTGCAGCGGATGGGCTGGTCTTCTCTGCTTCCCATACGTCCGCAACCGCCTTTCGTGATAATTAGTGGCGCTGTACGATCTCGTCGATCAAGCCAAAGGCAACTGCCTCTTCCGCTGTCATAAAGTTATCCCGCTCGCAGGCGGCAGTAACTTCTTCCAGGGACTTGCCGGTCTTCTCCGCAAGGATGCGGTTCATCCGGTCCTTGATGGTCTGCAGTCGCTTCATATGGATAGCCATATCAGTAATTTGACCCTGCGTACCGGCAGAAGGTTGATGAATCATAATCTCAGCATTGGGCAATGCCATACGCTTGCCCTTTGCACCGGCAGACAGCAGGAATGCGCCCATAGATGCAGCCATACCAACGCAAATAGTGTTGACATCGCACTTAATGTACTGCATCGTATCATAAATCGCCATACCGGCAGTAACACTGCCGCCAGGGCTGTTGATATAGAACTGAATATCCTTGTCCGGATCTTGATTTTCCAGATACAGCAGCTGCGCAACGATCAGGCTGGCTGTGGTATCATTAACCTCTTCGGACAAGAAGATGATTCGGTCGTTCAGCAAACGGGAGAAAATATCATAGCTGCGTTCACCGCGGCTGGTCTGCTCAACAACATAAGGTACTAAACTCATGGTAGTGTCTCCTTTCAAACGGTCTGAAACATTCTAACCATAAAAAGGGCCGCTTATTCCTCAGTCTTGGGAGCAACAGCAACAGCGCTGTCAACGATGATCTTAACAGCCTTGCGGCTCTTCAGTGTTCCGATCAACTCCTCAGCGGGAACCATACCCTTAATCTTCTCAACTTCCAGTTCGTACTGTGCAGCCAGTGCAGCATACTCAGCCTCGACCTCTTCGTCGGAAACGGTGATGCATTCGACCTCGATGATCTTGTCAAGAGTTACAGTGATCTTAGCCTGCTTCTCAGCAACGCCACGGAAGGCATTGCGCATAGTGGCCATATCGCCGCCCATCATCTTTGCGTACTGCTCAACGGAGTAGCCGCTCATCTGCAGCTGATAAGCAAAACGCTCCATCTGGTTGTCCAGCTCAGCCTCAACAAGAGCCTTGGGCATATCAACGGTGGTGTTCTCAGCGGCCTTCTCAACGCAAGCGTTCTCAAAAGCACCGTCAATCTGCTTCTGAGCCTTCTCCAGTGCCTTTGCACGAATGTCAGCCTTCAGCTCCTCCAGAGTATCAAACTCGGAGACATCCTTAGCAAACTCATCATCCTGTGTAGGAACATTGGTGGCGGTAACCTTGTTACACTTAACGTGGAACACAACTGCCTTACCGGCCAGTTCTGCATGGTAGTCCTCGGGGAAAGTGATATCGATGTCCTTCTCCTCACCAGCGGACATACCGACAACCTGCTCCTCAAAACCGGGAACGAAAGAACCGGAGCCCAGCTTCAGGTCGAAATTCTCACCCTTGCCGCCCTCGAAAGGAACGCCATTGTCAAAGCCCTCGAAGTCGATAGTAGCAGTATCGCCCATCTCGGCAGCACGCTCAACAGTCTCGGTGGAAGCAACATTCTGTGCCATACGGTCCAGCTCAGCCTGAACCTGCTCATCGGAAACGGTTGCTTCGGGCTTCTCAACTTCCAGACCCTTGTAATCGCCCAGAGTAACCTCGGGGTATACATCGGTGGTCAGAGTCAGTGTAACGGAACCGTCCTCTGCAATGTCCATATCGGTCAGGGTAGGACGGCCAACAGCCTTCACATCCTGGTCAACAACAGCAAATTTGTACACATCGGGGAAGATCTCCTCAATGCCATCCTCGTAAAATACATGGGCGCCGTACATAGATTCAATCATCTTGCGGGGTGCCTTGCCCTTACGGAAGCCGGGGATCATAATGTTCTTACGGGCCTTCAGGTATGCCTTCTCAGTAGCTGTCTGCATCAATTCCTTTTCGATCTCGACAATGATTGTAGCCTGATTGCCGTTTCTCTCAATGCTCTTAAGATTCATAAATTGTTCCTCCAAATCATGGCTGCATAGTGAAGCCATTATATATAATATTATAGCCGTAGTATTTTATCAAAGAATACGGCAAATGTCCACCCTTTTCTTTATTTTTTTGGAAAATTTAGTATTTTTGATACAGGGAGATATAAAAACAACACTCTGCTTTGTCGCAAAGTGTTGATTTTTACTGTTTAAGGCAGAACTTTGTAGGGCTGAAAGTCCAGTTTATCGGCGGCAACAAGACGGAAATCCACGCCGTCCCAGATGCCTTCCATAGCCAGAGCGTGGCTGGGGCCGTGAAGATGACCATAGAAACATCTGCGTACATCATAGCGCTCCAGAAGCTGCAAAATCTCCGGGCACTCATAACCTTTATATTTAGGCGGATAATGCAAAAAAACGATCTTTGGCAACTCGCCTGCAGATTTCAGCGAAGCCTCCAAACGGAGCAGTTCCCGTTTGAAAACTTTCTCGTCGTGCTCTGAGCCGTGGTCTTCCTCAAAAAACCAACCCCGCGTACCGCAGATGGCATAGCCGTCATACACGAAATGATTATTATTCAAAATAAACTGATTCGAGAAACCGTTTTCTTCGCAGAATTTGTAGAATTTTGTTGCAGTATTCCACCAATAATCATGATTGCCCTTCAGAATGATCTTTCTGCCGGGGATAGCATCAATAAATCCGAAGTCAGCTGTAGCATCTTGCAGATCCAGCGCCCAGCTGAGATCCCCCAGCAGAACAGTGGTGTCTTCCGGTTTAATCACACTAATGCCCTCTTTTAGCTTATCCAGATACCCTACCCAGGTGCCGCCAAATATATCCATCGGTTTATCTGCACTTAAACTCAGATGCAGGTCGCCGATCGCGTAAAGCGCCATAAGTTTCCTCCTTAGCGCAGCAAATTTCTCAATTCGTTTTCTGTAATGTGCATCGCACCTGCAACAAATTCGGCATGATCGACAGGGTTGCAATCCGCCAGCAACAGTGCACTGTGGCTTGCTCCCATTCTGGCGCGATAATCCATTAAACCGCTGTAAGCAGCTGCAGATCCGGACTCCAGAATGTAGGAATTTGTGCGATAAACGCTGGAGATCGCATTTTCTACCCGGTCATCGCTGACAACGGCGCAGAATATTCCACGATTCAACCTCTCAGTTTCCTCCGCTTCCAGCGTGTACAGGCCGCCGTCATCACAGGTGGCATAATATTTCAGTGCCTCAGAAACACCAAGTGTTCCGCAAATCAGGCGCTCAATTTCAGGGAGCGCAGAATCCTTCTGCGTTGTGCGCATCTGGCCCTGGCGTAACAGATCCCAAACACCACTATCATGACCGCAGGCACAAATGATATTGCCGATAGGAAGTCCCATTTCTCTGCCGTACCAGGCGGCCATAATCAAGCGGAAATCTCCGCAAGGTAACGCAATATCCACAGGCATTTTTGCATCCTTCAACTCCTGGAAGACGCCAAAAAGAACAGCGGTGCGAATTGCGATGCAAACCCAGGATGTAACCGTAACTTCTGTGTCAGCACAGCCGCAAATCTTGGCAGCCAAACGGCGTTCCATCTTTGCATAGCTACCATCGAGATTCCGGTAAAGCTCAGCAATCAGGGTTCGCTGATAAGTACTCTTTATACGGATAGGATTTCTGCCAATGCTGAACTCAACCTCTTTACCTGTCAAAGAAGTACCAAAGAACTGGTTCAGGACGAAAGCAACACAGTCTCCAAAAGACTGACCCGTCAACTCCTGCATATCAATCTTTGGCATCTTAAAGGGCACAAAATATCCGCCATTGGGTGCGGTATCCTGCTTCATCGCGTGAGCAGCCGTATAGGTATCATATTTATCTCTCGTAGTCAAATACAGCATTTTTCCATTACCTCCAACGCATTTTCCCAATAGATATTGCGAACAACCTTCTCACTCACACCCCTATCCAGGAGGTGGCGAGACAATGCAGGATAAGACTGCACGCCATCAAACCCGGCAGGCAATTCATCACAGCCGTCCAGATCCCCTCCAAGAGCGATATGCTTGCCCTCAGGGTCTAACTCCAGAAAGTGTAAAATATGGTCGCAAACCGTGTTCAAATCAGTTTTATTGCCCAAGAACTCAGTGTATTGGTTGATACCGGCTACACCACCGGTCTGGCAAATCGCCCGGAACATATCGTCTGTCAGATTCCGGGGCACATCGCATATTGTTCGGCTGTTGGAATGACTGGCGATCACGGGTTTCTCTGCAAACTCCATAATATCCCAGAAGCCCTGATCACTGATGTGGCTTACATCAACGATCATACCGATCCGCTGCGCCTCCCGCACATATTCCCTGCCCAGATCCGTTAATCCGCCGCCGGTCTTTTGTGATCCAGTCAGTACATTTTGCTCATTCCAGCCAAGGGTGGAAATCCGAAAGCCCACGGCGTACAGATCCTGCAAAAGCTCCGGATCAAAGCCGAATCCCGCCGGTCCTTCAATGGTTAAAATACCGGACATAAGGCCCTTTTCATAATTATCCCGAACTTCCTGCGCACTATATGCTTGGCGGATCAAGTCTGCATTTTGCTCGATCTGACTAAGAAGCGCTCCCATTTCCCGCTCGAAGGCGATCACAGGAGAAACATGATACCAATCCTGAAACGCAGGCGTGGTGAAGCAGGCAAAACACTGCGCGTATCCAGGCAAATTCCGTGCACGCTCCAGATCAATATGGGTGTCATTCTTGCGCAGAGAATTTCCACCCAAAAGATCCTTGCCAAGCAGTTTCAGTGCAGTATCACAGTGCAGGTCGAAAACCGGAAAATTCATTGAAATGCATCCTCCAAATGTGTTAGTTTGGGGTTTTGGGATTCAATTCCCTGAGGCGCATAGATTTCAATCACATCAAATCTAGGTTGAAGTGTCGTGGGGTTCGCATCCAAATACATTGAAGCAGTCGCACGGATTCTGTCCTGCTTATTTCGGTCCACATACTCCATTGCAGATGCAAATTTGTCGGATTTGCGAAGCTTTACCTCCACAAACACCAAAAATCTACGGTTTTTAACGACAAGATCGATTTCGCCGAACCGACATTTATAGCCGCAGGCTACCAGCTTATAGTGTTTCTTTTTCAGAAACTCCGCCGCGAGAGCTTCACCCCATGCGCCGACGATTTTACTTGCCTGCATAAATTTTCTTCAAGAAGGTCATCCGGTGAATATCCGTAGGGCCGTGCTCTGTCAGCGCAGCATAATGGGCTTTTGTGCCGTAGCCTTTATGTACTTCAAATCCGTACTCAGGATACTTACCGGCCATTTCTTCCATCCAGTCATCACGGGTAACCTTGGCCAGAACGGATGCGGCCGCAATATTTGCGCTGAGACTGTCGCCCTTGACAACGGTTTTTACCGGAAGTCCGAAATCCTTTTCCCTGTTTCCATCGATCAGTGCCAATTCAGGCTTTACTTCCAACTGATCCAGCGCCCGTTGCATCGCCAAAAATGTTGCCTGCAGGATGTTGACCTCGTCGATTTCCTGATGGGTTGCAAAGGAAATAGCATAAGCAATAGCATTCTCTTTAATGACAGGCACCAGTTCCCTGCGGCGTTTATCCGTCAGCTTTTTGCTATCATCCAGGCCGGGAATGTCCAGATGTGGCGGCAAAATCACTGCCGCAGCACATACCGGACCGGCCAAAGGGCCTCTTCCGGCTTCATCGACGCCACAGATGGTACGGACACCCTGTTCATAATAGGAATCTTCGATTTGCCACATATTCTTATCAGACATATCTCATTCCTCCGGTTCTTCCAGGGTAAATCTGCCCAATTTGCCGCTGCGATATTCATCCACCAGCACCTTTGCCATCCGTTCGGTGTTGATCTCACCGCCGGATATCAGGAAGCCGCGCTTGCGGCCTGCCATTTCCAGCAGTTCATAGCCGGGAATATCTTCTTGCGTTTCAATGCCATAGCGATCTTTGAGCGCCTGAGGATAGCGCTGGTGCAACAGCTTGATCAGCCGGCAAGCAAGTTCCTCAATATCTATGACGCCATCCTTGACAGCGCCGGTATATGCCAGCATCATACCCACCTCGGGGTCTTCAAACTTTGGCCACAGAATGCCGGGGGTATCCAACAGAAGCAAGCCGTTATCCACAGTAACCCATTGCTTGCCACGGGTAACACCGGGTCTGTTCTCTGCTTTTGCGCCTTTACGGCCAGATATCTGGTTGATCAGTGTGGACTTGCCCACATTGGGAATGCCCACTACCATGACCCGAACAGGTCGGTTCATGCCTCTGGCGGCGTTACGCTCGATCTTTTCTTTCAGCACAGAGCGAACAGCAGGCTGAAAATCGCCGATTCCCTTCCGGGACTTGCAATCGGTGGGTACAGCCGCCATACCCTTGCTCTTAAAATAGTCGGACCAGCGCTTGGTAGCTGCCGGGTCCGCCAGATCCATCCGATTAAGGATAACAATTCTGGGCTTATTGACACAAATAGTGTCGATATCAGGATTTCGGCTGGCCATAGGGATACGGGCATCCACAATCTCACATACCGCATCCACCTGCTTCAGATCGGCCTCGATCTGGCGGCGGGTTTTTGTCATATGACCGGGATACCACTGAATATTCATTCTGTCCTGATCCATTAACTGACTGCTCCTATTCTGTGGAAATCCCGGAATTCCTTGGGATTGCCTGCATAGTCAGTACCGTTGGTACCGGGCAGGAAGAGGAAAATAACCTTACCGATAACCTCCCGTTCATCGATCAATCCAATGGTGGGATGGCGACTGTCCCGGGAACCATTGCGGTTGTCGCCAAGGACAAAGATGCAGTTATCCCCTACGATCAGCGGGAATTCCATACCTTCCTGCAATGTGGTGGGTGTCAATGTATAGGGTTCAACCAGAGGCACATCATCCACATATACAACACCCTGCGCAAAATCAATGTCAACCTTCTGCCCCTCGGTGGCGATCACACGCTTAACGATGGGTGCACCGTTTTCAAAGGAGTCCTTACTTGCAACGATCACATCACCCTGCTTGGGGTTTCTGTAGAAAACATTGCTCAGTACCAGCAGATAATCGCCATCCTTCAGGGTATTATTCATAGATGTTCCATCGACAACAACAACACGAAGCACGAGAGAAAATAGAACAAGAGCAGCTAACACATACAAAACATCGTGGGCATAAGTCAGCAACACCTTGCGCCAATTTGTCTTTTCCTCCTCGGGCTCTTGCTCCGGAATTTCCTCCAGATAAGTGTCGTCATCCTCAACAATCTCCACTGTAGGCATCTCCATAGGTTCAAGAACCGGTTCATCAACAATCACAGGAGTGTCTTCCTGTGTAGTCTTATCCTGATCTACAGTATCGGGATTATACAGCAGAATATCATACTTATCCTCTGCGTAGTAATCATCATATTCATCAGTTTTCTTTCGGAAAAACCACATAGTAATCACATCCAAATCTATTCAGCATTCGTATGCTGATTATAATCTTATATATTATAAACGATAATTGCGCAAAAAAAAAGAGGGCAAAGCCCTCTTTTTTTCTTTTTTGCATTAAACTCTCTCTTTGACCTTGGCAGCCTTGCCGAAACGGCCACGCAGATAGTACAGCTTTGCACGACGAACCTTGCCCTTGCGGACGGTTTCGATCATTGCAACGTTGGGAGAATGCAGGGGGAAAACCTTCTCACAGCCAACACCGTAGGAAATACGGCGGACAGTGATGGTCTCGGTGATACCA
>JAZQTN010000032.1:0-6479 GCA_045630825.1 Faecousia sp.
CACCTTAACTTGTCTTCCTAAGACCGCTGGCCTCCGACTTTCTCTGTTCGTAACAGATTGAACGAAATGCTGAAAAAGGCTCTGCCTGTGTACGGTGCTGACTACCTGTCTATTGCGGATGATCAGAAGCAGCTCCTTGGCGCCTTGATCAACAATACCAAGGCACTGGCCGCACTGTTCGGAAAGACGATTGGTGAAGAAGATGGAACAGAATCTTGAGAAGCTACTAAAGGATTTGGCATTGGAACAGCTGATGAAATCTCCGCTTGGAGATCAGCTTCAGCACGCCATGCATATCTTCGATAAAGTTCAGACCCATTACTTCGCCTTGGCCGAAAAGCAGGACGAAATGGGAATGACAGGAATCAAAGCTGTTACTGTCCTGACATTTGCTATCCTCAGGAAAATAGCAGACGGAAAACTTCCATCTCAGTTGGATGGACAGGACTGGAAAGAGATCGCGGCGGTCGTTGACCAATACGCGGTTCTTACAGATGATCAGCAATACAGCGTTTTTATCTTTAGTCTGTATGAACGATACATTCGCCATTCCGTGATGCAGATTGAAGAGATTATCTCCGAGGAAACTGCAACTGTTATTAACCGTCTGGCAGATGAACTCCATGGCAAAGCGGACGCTTTGAGTGAAGGATATATCTCTGAAGTAACCTATATCGAGGACTGCCTGTGGATCTCTCTGGAGGCTATGCTGAAGCTACTTGCCAGTACTGCGGCGCTTTGCAACGATCCGCGAATCGCTGACTTTGCGCAGGCATTGACATCCTATGCTTTTGAGTATGGCAGACTGATGCTTTACAGCAGAGAACTGGAAATTGTGAATCAGTTTATCGAGTCCCAGCATCAGCTGGATGCGGAACTGGAGCAGAAATACGCAGCATATCTGGAAGATCTTCAGAAAGAATCTCAGCAGTTCTATACGCTGATTGACAACGCATTTGCACCGAATTTCAGAGATGCGTTCCTTCACTCCATTCTATTGGCAAAAACAGTAGGCGTAAAGGAAGAAGAGATACTTGCGTCTACCGAAGATATTGATTCTTTCTTCCTTGACTGACATTGACAGGAATAGTTTTGGATCTACACGACTCGCGAAAATTACAGCTCCTATAATGCAGGAATAAGTACCAAATTCAGATGACTTTTTTGAAATTAATATGGTATAGTTCTGTTAGAAAGATAAAGAGAAAGAAGAGATACTATGACAACTACAACCATCGAAAAGCCCGTTTCGAAAGTCCATGCGCTCAAGAAGCTTCTTGTACTCATCTTGGTGTTTGCTGTGATTATCGTCAGCATTATTGTGATCCGTAGCTTCCCTGAAAAGGAAAGCGAATTTGTTGACAGCGTTGCCGGTGAGATCGCGCAAGAAATGGCTGAGAATCAGATCGTACTGTCCAAGAAAGGCGGTCGCCGTACTGTCGCAGATTTCAAGGATCCCATCATTATCGCCCATGGAAAGGATGCTCGCTTGATTGTCTACACAGCTGAGTTGTCCGAGGTCGTATCCATGGCTGATGAAGGCTGGGGCGGTTTCAAGTGGAATTCCACTTATCAGGAAGCAAAATACTTTGGTCAGGCGGAGTATACCGTTGATCTAAGTCAGCTGTCAGAAGAGGATTTCATCGTCAACAACGAACAGAAGATCCTTACTGTGCGAATTCCCTATGCTGTTCTTTCCCCTATCAACATCCTGAATGATAAGACTCAATTCAAAGACACCGAAAAGGGATGGCTGGGACCCAAAGAAGTCAAAATGACTTCGGAGGAACTTAACAAGATCATGCTTGAAGTCGAGGAAAAGATGAAAGCTCAGCTCATTGATGAAAACATCATGGCGAAGGCAAACGAAGAGGCTAAAATCGTTGTAGCAGAGCTTTTGACCGCTACCATTCAGGCCGTGGATCCGGAATTCACTGTAGTCGTTGTATTCTAATGGAGGTAACTCACATGGCAAAATATCTGCGTATTGCAGGTGCAATTCTTCTTGCACTGACAATCATTCTGTCTTGTACCGTGGTTGGAAATAAGCTGACCGACCCTGTGACTTATTCTCATACAATTGAGGTGCTTGATCATAACCGTACAACGATTTTAGGCCTGACAGCGGCCTCAGCAGCAGCTTCCGCAGCTGTTTCTGCTCTACCGGATGACGTATGTTCTCCTCTTTCCCAGGAGATTTCAGACTTCACTACATATTTCATGCTGATCCTCAGTGTGATCTATCTGGAAAAATACCTTCTGACTATTTTGGCTGCATCCGCCTGCTACATACTCATTCCTGCTGGATGTAGTTCGTTGCTGGTAAATTGCTTTTTCCCCTCAGGCATGCTAAAAAGTATTGGCACTAAACTTGTTGTTTTTGGTGCAGCGTTGCTTCTGGTTATACCCACCAGTGTTTGGGTTTCTGACCAAATCAATGCAATTTATTCTGAGTCCATTGAAATAACCGTTGCATCTGCCAGCGCAGTCAGTGAGAATCTGACAGGTGAAGTTGCGGACGAGGGCGAGGAGAATACCACGGTCATTGACGAGGCAAAAGCACTTCTGGGTGACCTGTCCGGTTCTGTGGCTGGTGTTGTGGAGCAGTTCAAGAACTTGCTGAATCGATTTATTGAAGCAACAGCAGTCATGATAGTCACCACCTGTCTGATTCCGCTTCTGGTTATCGTATTCTTTGTATGGATTGTGAAGACATTGTTCAATGTTCAAATCATTCTCCCAACAAGTCTCCCGAAACCCAAACGGCACAAGAAGCTCCATGACGACGAAAATGAATTGGCTTTAACTGAGTAACAAAAAAGACGGACGCAGGTCTGGAAGTTCCTTCTTCCAATCCTGCGTCCTCTTTCTGTTGTATGCCTTGCTGTTTTCCGGCTTTCTGGTGACGGGGTTCAGCTCGCCCCAGGTCTGCCGCTTGGCCAGGTCCATCTTGCGCTTTTCCTTCTTGGAAAGCTTCTCGTAGGGAATGAATTTTTCCATACTGATTTCCTCCTCATTTGGTTTCTGAAACCAGTATACCATAACTACGCACGGAGTGAATGAAGGGATTGTAAATTGTCACATCCATGGTATAATAAAAGAAAAGGGGATTTTGCCCATGAAACATCTTTTTGCGTGCGCTGACCGTTACATCCAGTCTCGGGACTGGAAGATGCTTGCCGGTCTTAAATTCTGCCTCTGCGCCATTGGTGTCCTGTTGGGCCTTTCCGTTCCCGAAAAGCATAAAAAGATAACCACCGGCTTTGCTCTAGGCGTATTCCTGGGAACCTACATCCCGCTGATGGCGGATTTCCTGACCTTTGGAATGGAATTTTTCAAACCCAAGGCTGAGGAATAGGAGGACTATGATGGAATCGAAATTCTTTCAGACTGACCTTGGAACGATCCGCTACTGGGTCAGCAGGATGCAGCCGCAGATGCCATGGCTAGTTTTTCTCCCGGGACTTAGTGCAGATCATACCCTTTTTGAAAAACAGCTGGCGTATTTTTCTTCGCGGTATAACTGCTTTGTATGGGATGCCCCTGCCCATGGACTGTCCCGGCCCTTCCAGTTGTCCTTTACAATGTGGGATCTGGCGGACTATCTGCATGAAATTTTTGAAGCGGAGGGGATTGTATCCCCGGTTCTGATCGGTCAGTCTCTGGGCGGCTATATTTCCCAGGTATATATGGACAAATATCCCGGAGCAGTTTCCGGCTTTGTGTCCATTGATTCCTGCCCTATGAGCCGGAAATATTATTCTTCCTGGGAACTGGCTTTGCTGAAGAAAACCAAAGGGATGTACATGAGCATTCCCTGGAAGCTGCTGCTGGAATGGGGCATCGCGGGAACCTCTACCACCCCATACGGCCGGGAGATTATGCGAAAGACCTGGTCTGTGTACGGCAAAGAAGAATACTGTGATCTGGCAGATCATGGCTACCAGATCTTGGCCGAGGCCGTGGAGGCGAAAACGGAGTATCCAATTTTCTGCCCTGTGCTGCTTCTTTGCGGAGAAAAAGATGCGGCAGGCTCTGCCAAAAGCTATAACCGCCGCTGGACCAAACAGGACGGTTATCCGCTGGTCTGGCTAAAAGGTGCAGGACATAATTCCAATATGGATGCAGCCGACCATGTGAATCAGTTAATCGAAGAATTTGTCAGGAACCTGGTGTAAACAATGATCGGCCCTTCCCAACAATTGGGAGGGGCCGATTATGTTATACCTTATGATGGCCTGTTGCAATATAGTATCCTTCCTGAATTGCCGCTATTGTTGCAATGATGCACACCACAGGAACTGTATACCGCAGTTCCACAAAGGACATCGTCAGTGGCAATAGAAACAGGCATAGCCCTGTGGCTTTATTGGCTATGGTGTGAAGAGAAGGCATCTGCTTCATTTGTGTGGATCCCCAAACCAGATTGACCAGTTTCACCACCGCAATGACAGCAGCCCAGCCCCATATCCATACCGGAATCCGAATCACCGGTACCAGCTTCACAAAAGAAGCTATCACAAAAAGAAAGTCGGCAACGGTATCGAGCTTTGCGCCAAATGTACTGGCAGCACCCGTTTTTCTTGCAATGGTTCCGTCTACCATATCGGTCAGTCCGCAAAATAGATACAGAACATAAAAACTATCAGAAAATACGGGGCAGTACAATAGTCCGATACTACTAAGGATACGGCTGGAAGTTATGATATTTGCGATCTGTTTTTTCATCTTATAACTTAAAACTGATCAATATAGCTTTGAAGTTTCTCCACAAACACGCCGATGTGGTATCCATCACAGACAGCGTGATGCACCTGGATTGCAAGAGGCAGCAGCCGTTTTCCATCCCGCTCGAAGAACTTACCCATGGTGAAAATCGGCAGCAGGAACTTGCCGTCATCAAACACATTGATGTTGAAGTTCGTAAACTCTACCCAGGGTACCATGGATATGTTGAAGGAGTTGGCTGGTGTTCCATCCTTGGGGGCATAGCGGGTAGAAGTGCTGTATTTCTGGGAATCTTCTTCGTAGCTTTTCAGGAACTTGCTGTAGTCTTCCGAGAAGTAAGACCAGATACCGGAAAAGTTCTTGTTTTCCTTATTGAACACCGTGTACATGGGATGCATATCATCGTAAATACCGGGTCCCTCTTCGGAAAGGGCCGTCCGGAATTCGGGCATATCATTGACCGTTTTGGTCAACAGCCAGATCATAGCGGGATACAGCTTCTGCCCCTTCAGATTGGTGACGTCGATGTTAACCACGACAGAATAGGTGCAAACCACCTCTTTGATAAAATGCTCATAGAACTCTCTGCGTTCCCAGTTTTCCAAATCGATTAACTGTAATGCCATAAGCTTACCTCTCACAAATAAAGGGTTCTATATATTCCCGGATAAAGTCAACTCTGTCAAATACCGTAGGCTTAAAATAGGATGCCACTGCCACAACGATATCCTTTTCCGGATTGATGTAAATCACATTGCCGCTGTTTCCGATAGCGGCATAGATGTTCTTTTCCCGGTTGATGATCCACCACAAATAGCCATAGTCCATGCCCCGGAAGTGGTCACCTTCCACGGTTCTAGGAGTTGTCATCTCTTCAATCCAGCTTGCAGATACGATTTGCTTTCCGTCATAAATGCCTTTATTCAGGCACAGCAATCCGATCTTCGCCATATCTCCTGCCGACATACACAGACCATATCCCGGAGTTCCCAGTCCATCCGGACCACAGAACCAGATATTGGCTTTGGGGGTCTTTCCGATGGTAAACTGCTTGTGTTCTTCTGCTGTTTCTGCATAATAGTTTTCGTGCATGGCAATGCCCAGAGGCTCGAAGAGATAGCGGTTCGCATAGTCCACGGTTTTCATTCCCGTTACCCGGTACAGAATTCCCGAGAGGATATGAAGGCATACTGTCTGATAGTTGAATTCGTCGGTCAGACCTTTTCTGCCACCGAGAAAATCCAGAGAAGAAAATGTCCAGTTATCGCTGGAACAAACCTTCGTCCAGGGATCGCCCTTGCACTTGTAAGGAGCCCGCATAGTCAGCAAGTGCCGGATGGTCACATCGTAGATGGTTTTCTCGCCCCGTTTGACCTTATAGTCGGGGAAGTAATCCAAAACCTTATCGTCAATGCTTCTAATCTGTCCCTTGTCCAGGGCGATTCCAATCAGCAGAGCAATGATGCTTTTTGTGGCTGACATAATATGGGTGCAGTCATCTGCCTTATAGTCATTCCAGCAGTCAGAATATACCTTCTCGTTTTTTCTATAGGCGACGATCTGGCAGATGTTTGGCTGTTGCTTCGCTATCAGATCATGTAGTTCTTCTTGATTCATAAGTACATCTCACTTCCTTTATGCGTACTAAAACTAAGCATAAGGGAATTAAAAATTGATTTCAAGAGTTTTTGCAAGAAAATGATGCAAGAAAAAACGCGCCTTTCGGAGCGTACATACAAAAGAGATGACCC
>JAZQTN010000033.1:0-1552 GCA_045630825.1 Faecousia sp.
GGAAACCAGGATCACAGCCGCCAGGAAGATCAGCACGAAGATCTGGAACCGGCGGCGTTGGATGGCGCGTTTTTTTGCCCGCGCTCTGCGTCTGCGCCGCTCTTCGGGGGAGATCGGCGGTCTGTCCGTCTGCTCCGGACGGGGGCGGGGCTGAGGGGATCGGGTGCGGGTTCCGGAGCCTGCGGAGCGTCCGGAATATCTGGGATCATTCATAAATTTGCTCCTCCGCAAAATAATCGTCCCCATTATAGCACAAAAAGCTGGTAAATGTAAAGTTTTTCTTTAATTTTCGTACACCCTCCGGTTTTTCGCATACTTCGCCTTTTCCTGCAAACAATACCATCGTTCCACATTACACAGGAAGGAAAGATGGACAATGAAAGCAACAGGCATCGTCCGGCGGGTGGAGGAATGTGTTATAATAGGGCAAACAGAAAAAGTCGGGTATAAGCCGGAGTTCTCGCTGATTTTGTCCACTTTTCAGTCTTGAAAGTTCTGCCGATAGATTCTGTTAATCCACACTCCGGGAGGTACATAAGAATCGGTTCACTGGCGCTCGATTACGCCGCAAAGTAAATACCAACAACTTTCCCAATAACCTGCCACACAGGTTCTCGATACCGGACGGCTTCTGTCACACCGTCCGGTATTATTCTTTGTTGCCTACATATAATGTAAATATAAATTGACAGAAAATATTTTTTTGTTTATAATAATTTACATTAAGTGAGGTGCTGCTTATGAACAGGAAAACAACGACGCTCATGCCCAAGACACAGAACATCCTGACCCAAATGGGCGACCAGATCCGGCTGGCGCGGCTGCGACGGCACTTGACAGCGGAATTGGTGGCAGAGCGTGCTGGAATCAGCCGAGTGACCTTGAGCAATATTGAAAAGGGCAGTCCATCCGTGGCCATTGGAAGCTATGCAGCGGTCCTTCATGCCCTGAATGGTATGGACAAAGATTTACTTCTGGTCGCCAAAGATGATGAACTAGGCCGAAAGCTGCAGGATCTTGAACTACCTGCTCGCCGCCGTGCGCCCAGAAAGGGAGACTGAATATGTCGAAAACGATTTATGTATATGAAAGCTGGAGTGGTGAAACACCTATCAAACTGGGGAAACTCTATGTAGATCAGGGCCGCGGCAGCGAGCATTATTCCTTTGAATATGACGAAGCCTGGCTGACCTCCAGCCGGTTTGCCCATGTGCTGGACCCTGATCTGGCATTGTACAAGGGCCGACAGTACCCCATCAACAAGAACACCTTTGGTATTTTTGCAGATTCCTCGCCAGACCGATGGGGCCGGGTCCTGATGCAGCGCAGAGAGAAGTTTCTGGCTGACCGCGAGGGCCGTAAACCCCGGAAGCTACTGGATAGCGACTACCTGTTGGGTGTTTATGATGAGACCCGTATGGGTGCTATCCGTTTCCGACTGGATGATGAAGGTACGTTCCTGTCCGATGATAAGGAGACAGCAGCTCCGCCCTGGGCAACCCTTCGATCGTTGGAGGAGGCTTCCCGGCAGTTCGAGAAGGACGAGAATACA
>JAZQTN010000034.1:0-45094 GCA_045630825.1 Faecousia sp.
CAGGCAGGACACCGTTAAAATACCGCAGCTCCGCAGCCGGGAACAGCAGACCCTCGCGTATATACGGATTACCCTGGTACTTCGCCATCCAGGTAGCATCGTCGATGCTGGCTTTCATATCCTGATAATACCCAGTGTCGAATCCGAGACCGTACTTATAGTTAAAATTACTCTCGCCGTCCTCGTTCAGCGCAGGAATAACCCGGAATCGATACCGGGGGTTATCCCGATACTGCTCCTCGATTCGGCCCAGAGGGTCAGCCACGTTCCACCGGGTACCAACCATCAGCTCCGCTGCACCCAGTTTTTTACGGTCTTTCAACTGGTTCAAATACGCATCATACTTACTCTGCAAACGAACCGGATTCAGGGATTCTTCCAAGTCCTCAATCAAGTCATCGCAGTACAGGATGCCGCCGGTGCCAATTTCAACGGCACCAGTCAACGTACCAGAAATTGACCGGCACGTCATGGTCGGAAAACGCTTCTTCCGGTTCAGGTCGATGGTTTCGTTCTTTGCACTGTTATCGGCGAACTTTACGCCTGGGAATACCTCTGCCCAGGAATACTGTGTGTCATCGGTGATTATCGACAGCAGTTCTCTGTAAAATCCATCGGTCAGCTTATCCGAGTGACCGGACATCACGCTTGCCACATCGGGACGATGACCCATTACGAATGTCATAAAAAATATGCACAGCGTACTCTTACCGACACGGGGAGGCAACGAAACTCCAAGGAAATCCAGTTCGCCGTCAAACAGATCCTGCAGGTCATCCACCAGCAGCTTCAAAACCGACCGGCGGGGGAGATAGAACCGTTTCTCCGGTTCCCTGTGCCACTCAAGCGCGATGCAGTAATCATCGAAATTCCCGTCCTGCGCACCCTTTACATACGTCTGGTGCATCAGTTCATATGCATCTGCGCTGGGGATCTCACGGGCCATCTTCCGCACATAGAGCAGCCACTCGCGGCGCTCTGACTTATCCTCGCAGACACTTACAACATCAAATAAATCTTTCAGTTTTTCGTAATCAACGCCCTGTGTTTCTATCGCTCGCTTAATTCTTTGCTTAATCATTCATATCCCTCCAAACAAAATAAGAGCGCCCTACCTTTTCCGTATTTCTACGGTTAGGTAAGGCGCTCTTTTGGCGCTCGATTATTTAGTATTTCTTTACAAGCTCCCGGATCACAAGAAACGGAAACAATATCAAGCTAAGCAAACAGCCTATCGGGCCGAATGGTTCTGTGTTTCTTCTCATGGTTATGCAGGCTTTCTTCCGGTGAAGTAAATCAGGTAAGAATCATACGGCTCATAGCAGTCCATTTCCTGAGTGATGGTCTTACCAGGCTTTATTTCGCTATCGTCATCCGTGAAATACGTCCATTCAAAAGACACAACCTTGCCGTCCTTGAAGAACAGGATGTGGCACTCAACAAATTCAGCCGCCTCGTTGCCGTTATTGGTCACAGATACGATTTCCTTTTCCTTAGCAGGAATGGATTCATAGGACAAATCGGACAAAACGCAATCGTAGTATTCTTCCTCTGTTACGGTAATTTCGTATTCTGTTGTGGCGTATGCTTCATCAGGCATGAAATAGAACAGCATCTTATGTCCGTGTTCAAAAGCATTTTCGCTGTCGCTCTTCGCGCCGACCAGTTCTCCAGCCTCGTTATAGAATTTTACAGCAACAGAGATTTCAAGGTCAAATTCAGAGCCGTTTTCAATCTCAATGAAGTGGTAACGTGACCAATCGTTTTTGTACGAATATTCAGTCACCTTAAGCTGCTCCAGGACTTCGCTCTCATTGAAATCTCCTTCGGGACGGTACTCGTCGGCCTCTACACCGGCTTCTGCATCCGCAACAATACCACCAGCGAGCAACTCGTACGCTGCGAGCAGTTCGTTATACGCGGCTTCCTGCTCAGCCAGCTTTGCTTCCAGTTCCGCAACCCGGGCATCGTCTTCCACGACTACGCAGCCGGACAGGCACAGCGCCAACGCCAGCAACAATACAACTACCTTCTTCATAATTACAAACCTTTCTCCGTTTTAAGCTCGGCAGCTTTTTTCACATACTTTCCGGATTTCTCAATTTCTTTCTGCAACACCAACTTCGGATCTTCCCGGAGCTGACTCGCGTTACCTACACGTAAATATCCAAATACTCTCTTTTCCTTACCCATATCAGTTTTCCACTCCTTTTTTTCGCCAACTCATACCACCGCGTCCGGCCTACGCCAGCCTCTTTAAGCGCCTCTTTAAGCGTAAGCTCGCCACGCTGCTGGCGCTCATACACCTCCGCAAAATTCTCAGGGCACTTCTCCCGGCGACCGAAACCACGACCAGTCTTCTTACTAATCTTCCGTCCGTTTTCGTCAACCGGCATCGCCGCGATACCCTGCTTCTGCCGCTCGCTGATGGACTCACGTTCTTTCTGCGCGACATAACTAAGCAGCTTAACCACGATATCCGAAATCAGCGTGCCGGTCAGATCAGTCCGCTTTCGGGTATCCAGCAGTTCCTTCATATCCAATATCAGAATATCCGCGCCTTTAACGCGAGTTATGTAATCCCATGCTTTCGCTGTGTCATCATAGTTTCGACTCATACGGTCGAGACTGCTAAATATAACCAGATCACCAGGCTGCAGCATTTCGACCATCCGCTGATAATTCGGGCGCTCCATGTTCTTACCGCTCAGCTTATCACCGAAAATCTCGTCTATCTCAATCCCGCAATCGCGGAACGCAGCAAGCTGTCTAGCTTCGTTCTGCTCGGTAGAGGATACACGCCAGCACGCATACACGTTACTCACTCACGCTCACCTCATATTCCCCGTCTTTTAGCTTCGGGCCACTCGGTACCACCACAATTGTGTATCCCATCGCTGACAGCATTTCCTCAAGAACGTTCACGCTGATGTTGCTCTGCTTCATTCGCTTGTTAATCACATCGCTGGGGTTCTTCTTATCCTCAATACCAACAGCACGACCTAGCTGAGCCTTACTAATTCCATTTTCATTCATAATTGCGGTCAGAATCTCGTTCACTGTCATTCTCATTACCTCCTCGGTTGCTCTACTCGTAGTATACATCGAGATATTGCTCTTGTCAAGAGTTATTTCTCTAGGGAGTCTTTTTATTTTTTTCGGCTACTAAAAGACATCACCCCGCCGACCTGGCCCCCGCCCAAATCCCCCTGGGGGCCTCCCAGCAGCCAGCCAGCGCGGCACCGGATCACACCGGATCACACCGGCCCGCCCAGGCACGCGGGCACCGTCTGAGGGCCGATCAAGTGCGAAACAATAAAATATATAGTGCCGTCAAAGTGTACAATAACGGCACTAAAAACATATAGAGAAAAAACTCTATTTTTGTATGCTTTGCCTATTGCAATTAGAGATATATATCTATATAATACAGACATAGAGAAATAACTCTAATATAAATAGGGAGGCAAACAACATGAAAGTAACGGTTTACCGGCATGAGGAATATAGCAAATTCTTAGTAACTATTGAAAATGGGCTTTCTATCCAGGAATTCACCCTATACGACATGACTATTTCAGAACTAGCCGAATTCATCCGCACTATGACAAAGGAGGAGAAATAAATGATTCCCACACTACAAAACAGTAAATCTATTTCCGGTTTACATTTCACAACAAAACACACCGGAAAAATGGCGGGTATGGCTAGTATTTCAACGTCTGTTACAACTAACAGCAGGTGCGCTAAAAACGCAAAAATTCCCGGCAGCATATGCGAAAAATGTTTCGCCGCTAAACAAATGAAAGTATATCCCAGTATGGAAAAACCAATGGTAAAAAATCAGCGCATTTTAACCGGTTCTATTATCGATCCGGAAAAGCTGCCATACATAAACAACATGTATTTCCGCTTTGAATCTTTCGGCGATCTAAACAACGCTACACAGGTTATTAATTATTTCAATATTTGCAAGAAAAACCCCGGTGTTAAATTTGCGCTATGGACAAAGAATCCTGATTATATCGCGGAGGCAATCCGGGCCGGACACGAAAAGCCCGCAAATTTAAATATTGTGCTTTCGTCTTTGTTCCTGAACAAAGAGAGAAAAACCAGGTATAGCTTTATTGATAAAGTGTTCACCGTTTACGACCCGCAGCATATCGCCGAAAACAACGTGGAAATAAATTGTGGTGCTAAAAACTGTTTTTCATGCGGTTTATGTTATGAGAAAAACGGCGTGCGAGATATCCGGGAAAAGCTTAAATAATAAGGAGGTAAACAAAATGAAAAAGTACGATTTAAAAACGATTCGCGCGAACTATGAAACGGTGCAATATTTCTATACGCAGGAAAAGAACGATATAAACGGGAACCCCCGGTTCCGCGTTTATGTGATAGATCAGGAAACAAACGCGGTTCACGAAATGATTTTCAAGTGCTATGAAAGCCAAATAGCCGACCGCGTGCGGGCCAGTATTGAGGAGGTGTAAAACATGAAAGCAATCGCAGCTGTTTTGACTATTCTATTCTTTCCAATCGCTGTTATTTTTGAGCTAACAAAAAAGTATTAAGTTAACACGGCCCCCGGCGCTATTCGGGGGTTTTCTAATGGAGGTATAAAAAATGATTTCTATCGAATTACAAGCCCGAATTTTTAAGGATTTTCACGCCGGGAAAGAGTGTACACCGGCCCGGAAATATATTTATACGCTGCAATATAACCCGCTCGCGTTATATCACACCTGGATTATTCGCAAACCGAAAAACGGCGGCGCGTGGGATTGGCTGCAGCCGCTCGCGCCGAATATGCAATTTACGCCGCGGAATTCTAAACGAGGGTGTTAATATGGATCCTTGCAGAAAAGTATGGTTTTATACGCCCGCTCAGGAAATCGGGAGCGCCGCCGGAATTATTCTTATTTTCGCCGCGCTGCTATTCCTGGTTACAATATGTTAAACACCGCCGCCCCTGGGAGCTTTCCCGGGGGCGTTTTTTATGCCGCCATACGTTTACGCGCTCCGGATCGGAAACGCCGCCCAGGCGGGCAGCAGTGACGCCGGAGCTATAGAAAAACCGCCACACCGGCGGTTATTTTTATTCTCTAAGGCTCTGAGCGCCCGCGTGAGGCGTTTTTATGTTTCCGTGGTGTTTACCTATTCGGACTCTCTAAAACTCCGCTACGGGCGCTCTACGAGCTTCAGCGCGATTGTACGCCATACGGGCACCGGCTGAGCGGCTGCGCCGATCCCAGGAGGGGCGCGGGCACCAGGGCACCGGCGGGAGGGGGGGCCGGAGGGGCCGCGGATTTTTTGGTCAGGTTTTTGGGGATTTTATCTGGCCTTTTTTTGGACGTTCGATTTTGGCAGAATTTAGGGCCAGCCCACATAGTCGCTATAGTCGTGAAAGTCGCAAAAAAATCAGCCCCACAAAGTCGTGAGGCTGATAGCGTTATTCCTCGTCCTCCACCGGAGGAAGTTCCGCATACTTTGCTTCCAAAGTCGCGGGATCCACATAGTTGTTTTTGGTATTCGGCGTAACCACATACTCCTGTTTATCCTGGTACCCAAAGTTGTTTTTCCCTAAGAAGATGCCAGACACGGGGTTAATCTTACCGTTTAGCATATAATGCTCCCACATTTGCTCCAGCATCTCGTATGCTTCCAGGATAATCTGCTGATGCGTCTCCTTCCGAAAGTTGCCTTGCTTCCACTCCCACAGAGTCGTGCGTCCGATCCGGAGACAGCTAAGGAAGCCGGTCACGGTAGGTTTAACATCGTCTTCTGCGCAGAGCTGGAAATAGTCATCGATTCTCCGCTTGACCTGCACAGGGTCTTTGGTATTGATAGGCGGCATATTCCGCACAGAGAGCGCGTGTTTGAGAAATTTTGCATTATCACCTGGAACGGTGAGTTCGTTTTTAGGGTCTTGTGGCAGCGGGTTTCTAGCCATAGTTGTTTACCTCCGAAAAATATAGTTATAGTTGTGTTCCAAGTTCGTACCTCATGCTCCTTTATATAGCTACTTTTATAGGGTGTATAGGGGTTTAGGTAGTATATTTTATTATTATATATATATTACTTGGAACAGATGGAACAAAGGAAAAAGCCTAGAGCCGCAACGCTTTTTCTGTTCCACCCCTCATGGTACGCCCTGGCACAAAATTGGAACACGGCGTTGCGGTGCTCCAAACGTGTTCCACGTTATGTTCCAGGCTCGATGACGAAAACTCTTGTAAGGGCACCGTCGATGCGGATGCGTTTTTCATCGATAATTCTGTCGCCCAGACAGTCGCGGAATTTGGGTAGGAAGTTTTCTCGATTGAGTTCCTTATGTCCGGTGCTCTGGCACCAGAATTTGTATTCCTGGTAAATTTCGTCTCTCGAAACGGTTCCGGAATAATTATGATCCTCGCAGAAGACCTTGACAGGATCAGAGCGATCCCTGAACTGCTGGGCGATCTCCGCTTGCTCGGGTGTCTCCGTAAAGTATCCGACCTGGTTAAGTAGTTTATAACCGGCGTAAGCCCAGTTGAAGATGCCGGGAAGCTCCGCGCGTAATTTTTCAGCGAGATTTACGTCCTTCTGTTTCTGCTTTGGTTTTTTAGGATCTGGAAAATCCACATACTCGCACGGGAATTTTACAAACACGAAACGGCGCTCCAGACCTTTGACAGAAGATGCTGTTGGTGGATCGTTAGAGGAGAACACCAGCTTCGGACGAGGCTCAAACGTAACGTGGGTCTTGCTTTTGTAACAAGCCTGAATCAGTGTTCCATCAGAAATCTGCAGCAGCCACTCACGGATCTCGCCGGTAGAGCAGTCCGAAGGAACGTCTTTAGCAATGTTCAAAATAGAATCCTTTAGCAAGATGCGCTGAAATTCCTTCGGGAGTCCTGACGGGGGCACAGTGGATATGTTTGCGTTGCCGAATAGGGATTGAATGATTTCCAGATACAAAGATTTGCCGTTGCTACCGCCGCCGATAAGCCAGAAGATTTTTTGATACCGGCAGTCCGGCATAAGCGTATATCCAGGTATAAACTGTAGTACCTCGGCTCTGCGCGGTTCTTCGTCCGTAACATCATCGATAAACTGTTCCCAGGTAGGACATTGCGCCTCGGGGTTATAGTCGTAATCCATGCAGATGGAGCAGTAGTCAGCCTCAGAGAAATCTCTGAATTTACCGGTTTCAATTTCCAGAGTTCCGTTCTGGAACGTCATAACGGGGTTTTTGTTAAACTGGATTTTCTGCAAAGACCGAGCTTTCAGAAGTTTACAAACCGAGGTTATACGGTTGGATGATGTGAAATTCTTTCCGTATGTTTTGTCGGCGTAGTGTCGAACGGTCTCATCCGGTATAAGCTCCCACACTTTTTTGTTCCACTCGTAAAAGCCAATCTGATCCACGTAAATGATATTATGCTTGGCGATGATTTCGTCAACAATGCAGGATTCTGACGGAGCTGAGTTCGCTGCTTTATCGATGGACTTCAAAACGGCGGCGTTGAAGCGCTCCTGCATGGTAGGCGTGAACAGAGCGCTGGTTATGGTCGTGGAATCTACATACCGATTGATGGACATAACGAAGTTCTTGAGTTCTGCAGCATCGTGATACTGCGAAATCATATATTTTAGTCCATCCTCAGCGGAATCGATAAGCGCTTGAAGCGAGCCGCCACCGACATAATAGTCGTTGACATCCTTAATGCCCTGTGGTGTATGACCGACCAGGAAGGGGATGCGGTTCTGGAATAGTTTCTTAGATGTTCTTGCGGTAAAACCATCACCAGCGTGAGATATGGCATCGTTGTCGAAAATAATGAGCACGCGCTTGAACATCTTACAAGCGGAAATGACATCGGGCCACTGTTCCTTAGAGAAGTTGCCGGTAATCGGAGATATGACCGGGTAGCCCTCCCGCTCCCATGACACAGCATCGAAATATCCCTCGGAGATAATCAGCATATCAGACTGACGGTTAAGAGTCTGGAGGCCCCACGGAATATGCTGGTACGACTGGCACTCATTAAGGGAGGCTTTCATGTACTTATTTTCCTGGAAACCAGAACCCGGCATCACACGGGTTGCGTAATATACCACAGCACCGTTTCGGAAATAGGGGAGAAACAGACGGCCCTTGAGATATCCGTCTGTTACGCGACCAATCATCAGTCGATCAGCATCCTCCTTGGTGAAGCCACGGGCCGAAAGATATTCATAGTCGCTCGGTGTTAGCGCAGCATGATAGGCGGCTGTGCGGTTACAGAGCTGCTGGATATCCTCTCTCCACGTTTCATTGTGGGGGATATTCGATTGAATTCCTAACTCAGCAGCCAGGGAACGGATCGCCATGCCATTATCGCCTTGGAATTGAAGCTGCGCAGCAAGATCGATAACATCGCCGCCATAACCAGAACCGAAGTCGTACCATCGGTCTTCATCCACCCAGAATGAGGTGGGATTCTTAGCTCCGGGGCGAAGCGGTGACACGCACCGCCCGCCGTTTTTGACATAAATTCCGTGCCGAGAAAGATATTCTACGCACGATAGTCGTTTTTTAATTTCTTGAATCACAATAATCACATCCTATAGCGCCGCAATATTGCGTTTTTGTATGATGCCTACATTTAAGGCAACAATAAAAGCAAATGTATTCCCCCAACGATTTATTTACAGCAGGGTGGGGGCACCTGCGTATCTGGAGTTCCTTAAACTGACGTTTGCATCTGGCGCATACGTGATATTCAAGGCGTTGCATAATTATTCAACTCCTGCTTACCGTTGGTAATTTTGACGATTCTCACACGCCCCAGCGACTCCAGTGCCATAGCTAGAAGTTCCTTGGCTGCAAAGATATCGTCGGTGTCTTGGATATCAATGATGATCCTGACCATCGGTATCACTCCTTGGTAGATCGTTAAGCTCCGGGTGCGTGGTCTCCTGTTCCAGCGCCCAGAGGACGTTCCATGCTGCGGCCCGTAAATGTTGTTCATCTGTTTCGCCATGAATATAACGAACGAGGTGCCGGATGGCTGAGTCGATCAGCGAGTGCTGCGGGATGCCCTTATCGACGTTCCGCTCCCCGTATTTCTTAGCACCGGCCTCACAGTGCTTCGCCACGTCATGGATGGCGTACCAGGGGAGTAAGTCGAAACGTCCCTTACCCTCATGCATATCCCGGACAGCGCCGGTGTTAAATAATGTGCGTTCGCCGCTGTCTTTAATCATCGGTTTTTCCTCCATTCGTAGCGTTGTTTTTTCTGGCTTCTGCTAACCTATCCGCTAACACCAGGCGCTGCTCATCCGTCATTTCCCTACGCTGTCTGTAAGGATTTTTGCCCAGCCTAAAGGGGTATAGCGGGCACTCTGTTCTCGGGCAGGATTTAACCTCTGCGGAAGAATCACCGCTGCACTCCAAGCAGAATGCTCGGATCGCTTTGACGGGGTTAGTAATCTCGTTTGCCATTCCTGTTTTCCTCCTCCCATCTTGAACAGTCCCCGGAAACCTTACAGCAAGCGTATAACGTTACTGTAATCATAGTGATGATAATAATCATGATTATAATCATAGTCATTCCTCCACAGGTTGTTGGAGCTTTCTTATGATTTCTTTTGCTGATCCTTCAAAATCAGCATCTTCACGCGGAAAATCAATCCCGGCGTATTTTAAAATTACCGCAGCCACATTATATTCATAATGAGCAAACATCGTTGCCAGTTCTTCATCCGTCATAGAGCGGATGCGGTCTGCGACAGTCCTATATTTTGAAGTTCCGTCGATGATTTCATCAATGTTAGCGAATAGCATAATCATCCCCCTTTGGCGGTTCTGGAAGTGGCATCCAGTGGGTGACATTCAAACCGTGCGCACATTCGTGCTGAAAGTGTGGTTTTTTGTCCACAAGATAATACCGAAGCACCATATAAAAGGGGAAATCGGTATGCCCATCAATATTGCATAAACAAAGGTACTCTTTGCACTTTTCTGGTAATCTCTCACTTACCGGAATCCACGGTGTAAACTTCCCACAGTATGGGTATCCGACAAGCTCACCACAATTTTTGTTTCCGTAAACGATGTTTCCATCCGTTTTGTGGTCGAAATGTCCGCACATTGTGCAGATATGCGTTTCTGCAGATTGCCAATTCTTCCGCAGTTTGCAGACCGTTTTGTCATGCTCTGCCACTCCATCTTCATAACCTCTCTTGTGGGCTTCCTCTGTTGCATCGTGTATGTTCATTGTCAGACCCCCAATCCCATGCACTCATTTATTTGCTTGCTTACTTTATCCAACTGTTGATTGAGCTTGTCGGATTCTATCATCAGTTTCATAAACTCAATATGATTTCCTGTTGCGGCTTGTAATTTCTCGACCAATAACTTGTCTTTTTTTAACAGTTCTTTTTCATTTGCAAACAACCTAGCCAGCTTTACATCCTTTAGGAATTGTTCATCAGAAATCTGGGGCAAAAAGACATTCTTACGCATCCATGCAATCAGTTCTTTTTTACCGACCTTTTCAAGCACATCATACGTCATTGTATTTCCTTTCTCCGTCAAATGATACATTCTGCCGGGTTGAAACCTTGGCATTTATCTGAATCTTGTTTGCACCATCCACGCAGATCCACACACCCTTCACATTTGTTCAGACAATACGGGGCAAGGTTTGGAACACCAGAACAGACATAATCAATGAAGTTTTCCCGAAGTTCGTTGTACATTTCAAGAAGTGATTTGTACTGTTCTACTGGGACAGCAACAACGGTGGGTTGTTCTCCAATGCGGTCTATGATGTCATAAAGTTCTCCTCTGGGGCGTGGCGTACCTTTCATCCCGTCCAGATAAAGATTCACGATTTCGGTCTTAATGTCATCAATGAACGCATCTGCATCTATCAATCTAGCCATTCCCATCACCATCCATCTTTGTACCGCAGTTGGGGCAATAACGATACTTATCTATCTCGTCATACCATTTTACAAGGAGTAAGCCGCCGCAGGCGGTACACTCCGCCTCCACAAAGTCACCGTGGTTCTTTCCGAAACTCCACCGCCCATGCACCACTTCCACGGCATCCACGGTGGGGGCGTTGTTGATCCTGTTAATCAGTTCATCCAGGCTTTTCAGTGGATCTTCTGTGTTAACATAGAAACAGCGATTTGGGAAAATATCGTCAAGGGCAATCAACCGCTTTTCACTTGCCATCTTCCGCACCTTCTTTCAGTTCTCTGCCACACATCGGGCAAAACTTAATCTGGATTTTCATTTCTGCACGAAACTGCCCACGAACATGGATAAGCCAGCCGCCAAATATGGACGGGTGTTTGTAAATAAGAGCATTTCCGATGCCTACTTTCGGAAGATATGACGTGTATCCATCACGATCCGTATGGCAGTACGGACATAGTTCAGTTGCCATCTTAATCCTCCTTATTTACAACGGCCTCGATTCGTTCAATGGCACTCACAAGACCATCGGCAACGCCCTGATCTTCCACGGCATAAGTTAATCCCTCGATGATCCCCAGAACACGATTGATTTCGCTGATATCCTTTAGGTCAAGCGTTCTTGCAAATTGGTAGTTTCGCTCATTTGTCATCTTCTGTGTCCTCCACGGGTTGTCCCAGCCAGTCAAGCATTACTTTTTTCAAGCCGATTTTCACAGCCTTTGAATATTCTTTTCTGTCCCACCCGGCGATCATTGCAAGTTCTTTTGCCAGCTCTTCGTTGCTCATGTTTCGTAGCTGATCGGCCTTTGTTAACGGCTGCACTTCTTTTACAGGGTTAAACAGTGCGCAGATCCCGTCTTCTTGTGGAAACTTAAAATCCGTGTTTTCTGCGCAATATTCGCAAATAGGCAAATGAACACAAGTTTTACAGTCTTTACACATACTTTTTCCTCACTTTAATGCTATTTTTTCTGTCGGATCAGCCTTTGTCCGGTTGATAGAAATGTTTTCAAAACCACGGTACAACTCATTGATTCTTTCTTCCTCTTGCATAAGTCGTTCCCTAGCTTTTAGCCTTGCTGTTGTTGTAATGTCAGCAAGTTCTTTATCACTAATTAAGCCATTTTCACGGACATAGGAAATCAACGCACCCAGTTCCGCCCTTGTTTCTAACATTTCAGCATCAGCTTGCACTGTCCTGTGTAAGTACTGTTGCATGATTTTTCGGATTGCAGTAGCTTGTTGCAAATAGCTATTTCCGTTCTTCCGGTCTTTTCTTGCCTTTTCTGCCAGAATGTTTATATCATCAAGCATCCGCTGGATAAATGTTTCATCTGTGGCGATTGTAGTGCCGCACTTTCTGCACTTAATCAGTCGCATCTTCTGCCCTCCTGTTCCAAGCGTTAAACGCACCTTTTTTTGTTGCATAAACCTTTGTCCTAATACCGCAGCGTTTGCACTCTATAAGGTGGTGGTCAGTTTGCATTCCCCAAAGTTTCTGCGTGCCGCTGTCGGCTTTATGTTTTCCGTCAAATGTGCAATACCAAGCGAAAGCACCAGAACCGCAAAACGGACACGGTTTCAATTCAGCCATCATTCACCCTCCCCATAGAAAATACGGTTATAGGCATCGTATCTGCGCTGAATATCAGTGCTCGCCAGGTCAGGATATTTCGCCACCATTTTATTGAACCAGTGGCATCCGCATCCTTCCGGGCATCCGCATCTGTACACGCAGTTCGGTACCAGCACATCGGAAATTTCGGGTTCAACTTCTCGCAAGGTCTTTTTCAGATCCTCTGCAAGTTTTCTGGTTTCCGGGGAGGCCGTGTAGCACAGCCGCTTCCGCAGAGTATCAATCAGGTGCTGCACGTTGGGATCGCCGATAAAATCAACGGGGGAATCCTGGGGCGCTTTGTTCCGGTCATAATTTTCCTGACGGTCATTGCGCTGCGTATTCGTTCTACTGCGCCAGATATGGGTCTTCCAGTGCATTGCGACCCAGTACGGGATATCACGCCAGCGGAACTTGATTTCAATATCACGAATCGGATCGTGTTCCGAGATCAAGATTTCCCGCTTAAATTTCTGTGACGGTTCACGCCCCAGTTCTTCCTTTGCGACCGTTGCACGGCAGTCATTTACAACCTCCTGCCAGTCACCTTTGATTTTCAGTAATTCGGTCATTGTTTACTCCTCCATATTCATAAATCGCTTATGCGCTGCAGAACAGTCAGGGCAGAAAAGAGGATAATAGAAGCCACCATTTTCCCAATCTGCAGGTGGTCTCAGATCCCACAAATGGTTGTAATCCACTTCTTCCACGCACGTTTTTAATGATCTTATTGCGGTAGTTTTGCAACGTCTGCATTGAAACTCAACCATCAGCCGCCGACCATTACTTTCAAACCTATCAATCTGCATTCAAATACCTCTTCTGCCTATCCTTTTTCTTCTTATTAGCAATCCATAAGTGTTTGTTTTTTAATGCGCATTCTTCGCTGCAGCACTTCGTCCTTTGCGAATCGAGAGGGATGGGATTCCCACAGATAACACACAGTGATTTTTTTCGTCTTATGTAGTGGTCGTGGCTAACTTTTTTTCTATAGCATTCATCGCTACAGTATTTACGTCTGCTCGATTTTTGCGGGATCGGTTCGCCACATACCGTACAAAAGTATTCAGCAACAGGCTCGGGTTCTTTTGTGCCCGGAATACCGTCCGGATGCAACACCTTCCACTTCCCGTAGCTCATGCCCTCAAGCCTTGCAGCAAGGGCCTCTCTTGCCAACTTATCCATATCATCCTCCATTAGAATTTAGCGGTTATCTTTTTGCCAAAGCGCTTATAGGCGGCTTCGACTTCCTGAGTCCTTGATTCCGTATAAGTGCGCCGGTTTTCGTTTATACGGTCGCCATCAGCTTTCCACTTTTCAAATTTGTCGCAGTTGCTGGTACAAAGCCAATGCCGATCACTGCAACCGTTGCCGTTGTTGTAGCAAGGGCATTCTTTAGAATGCCTCGTGTTTGGGAACCCTCCCATTATCTTCGCCTCCGTTTCTGATGGAACGAACCAACTTATCGATTACTCTGCCGATATCTTTATCACCCCAGCCGTTCATCGCTGCCATGTGTCTCAGGTGGTACAGCGTTTGCGCTGTAACAACCACTGAGATCCGGCGTAGGTTCTTATTTTTCGTATACAATTTTTAACGCCTCCTCTACGGACGTACACCACCCGGCGATAGCGCCGGTGTTTTTCATAGCCTCTATAAAGTCGAGCTGATTCTGACGGGGTTTTTCTCCTGGAAGTTTTACTTCGACATAGAACGCCCTGCCGTCAGGGCGATGCCCCCAGATGTCACTCTCGCCGGGGACACCGACAGAAATATGACCACCATACTTCGTGTAGAAATCTCCCACGGTGTGGTTCACGGCGAAGCAGCCGCGCTCACAGAGGGTGACTATGATTTTGTTCTGGAGAATGGTTTCTTTATTCGTTGAAATCACTCCACTTCATATCGAAATATTCGGATGCGATATCAGGATGTTGCTGTTCGAACTCAGCCATATATATTGGTGCAGATTTGTTCTGTCCTGGCGTGTTCAGCACAAACTCCCGGAAGGATTTCTTCTTAACGAAGCTAGGCTGATTACACCACCGAGCGATAGTGTCATACATACCGCGATACGGAGATTTTCGATAATGTGGATATCTCATGATGTACGGCAGCGCCTTATAGCTCATAAGAACTTTGACACGCTCAAATACATCCCGGATATCTGCCTCCCAGAATCCGTCAGGATAGGTATCCTTTTTAACGTGGTTGAATCCACAGAACACATAAAACTTAGGAATAATATCCGTATGCTGCCGCATGAGCTGCAGCTTTCGTTCTACCAGACGGCGATCACCGATATTGTCGAATGCGAAGATATAATCGCCGATCCAGTTGGAGCCGAAAATCACTTCGCACTTCTCATCCGTTAGTAGCCGCTCATCCATACCTTGTTTGAACTGAAATCTCTTTCCGGTAGCGTTAAGTTGATTGAAAATGCTTCGCCAGGCTTTGCACGCCAGGACGTTATCGTCCAGCAAGCAGATATACTTCCGTTCCGGATCGAGAAACTCCTCTACCGGACTGTGCAATACAACTGCCCGATAGTCTTCGTTCACGCAGAAAGAGCATCCGCGAATACAGCCTCTTGTTGCATATCCGATGGAAAAATCCAGAAAATATTTGAGCGCAGGTCTATTAACTCCGCTTTCAAGGAGACCGTTGACAAAATCGTCATACAGATGATAGTCAGGCATGATGTGCTCGATCTCTGGCGGTAGGGGTGGCGCTTTCTTGTAATAAAACCCTGTGCCGCCACACTCTACATTTGGCAGATCTGCGATACCATCAGGAACAGGAGTCTCCGAAAACACCTTGGACACGAATACTTTGTCGTAGTTTTTTACGTCGTCCCACGAGAGCAGGAGGGAGACATCGTGCCCCAGGCTCTTGTGGTACGCCGAAATCTTCATGCACGCCAGATTGGGAAACCTATGTTTTTTTCTGGATATTAGGTCTGCGTCGATAATTCCTACGTTCATCGTTTCCTCCCTCTTATGACTTGCGCTGCCCAGAAAGCAGGGTTTTTATAACCTTTGGCTTTTCCTATAGCAAGCAATTCCTCAAATGTTTGTGCTCGCCCTTGCTCTCTCCGAGCAGCTTTCTTTGCTTCTGCCACTCTCTCAGCCTCCTCGGCTGTGATTCTGGCAAGCTCTATATCTTGGTGTGCCTTAATCTCCCGTGGATGCAGCGGGTACTCAGTACCGCAATACGGGCAAACCGGCGCTGTCTTAAAAACCTTGTAACACTTCTGGCACGTTCTTATGTAGAAATTACCGTTATCATCCGTTTCTCTGCGCTGTTTAATTGGAATGTCCAAGCTCCATTCATACGGATCATCCGGAAGTTGAAATCTCGCGAAATTTGCTACCGCATCAATTATGATTGCTGTCTTTCCGGGCTTATACCGTAGCGCTCTGCCGGATTGCTGAATATACAAGCTGGCAGATTGTGTAGGTCTGAGCATTACCACGCATCCAATGTCTGGCATATCAAAACCCATACTGATCAAATCGCAGTTGCAAAGGACATTTATGTCCCCAGCACGAAAGCGCTCAACAATCTGCTTTCGTTCTGCGTATGGTGTTGTTCCGTCGAAGTGGACGGCGCTTATGCCAGCCTCCAAAAACGCATCTGCTGTTTCCTTGCTATGCTTTACCGACGAACAATAAATTACCGTAGGTAGGCCGTTAGCCAACTGCTGCCAGTTTCTTATCACATCACCGTATACAGTCGGTTTCATCAGCCATTCGCTGGCATCGTCACAATTTGTAAGTCCGGATAGATCCGCTACTGTTACGCTGTAATACTCATATGGAGCGAGGTATTTATTGTCGATAAGCCAGCGGACTGTGACACCTTCTACCAATGTCTCATACAAAGAACCCAACGGTTTATTGTCTGTCCTGCACGGCGAAGCCGTAAGTCCCACAATGTACGCCCTGGGAGCTGCGTTTACTATCTTCCAATAGGTACTTGCAACGCTGATATGGCATTCGTCGAAAATTATCAGGTCTGGCTTTGGCAACTCCTCCACACGATTTGCGGTAGTGATAGCCATTCCGACATAGATGGTATTTAACGGAATTTCACATTTCTGGAACGTTTCAAGTGTCTGCTCCATGATTTCTTGGCGTGGGAGAATCACCCACACATTCTTACCGTTCGCTTGGGATTTTGCTGCCATCTGAGCCATAAGCACCGTTTTGCCGCTTCCGCATGGGGAAACCACCAAAACACGGCGGTTCCCCTTGCGGAATTCTAAAGAGGTCTTATCGTACAAATCTTGTTGGTAAGGCCTAAGATTCATAAGCGTTAGAACGGCAACTCATCATTGGAATCAGGGATTACAGCGAAGTTATCCGCAGCGGGAGCAGTGCTGTTGAACTTTGCCGGAGGCAGCTTATCCTGATTCTTACGGCTCAGGCAGAACGCCACCTTCGCCTGGTCTGCGCCGTTATACTGCTCGTGCTTAACACGGACAGCGCCAACCTTGCCGATCCAGCCACGGTAGTTATCCATGTTGTAATTGGTGATGCCGAAGCTCTCAAAGAATGCGCCGATACGCTGGTTGGTTTTCTTCGTATCGTTCGGATCGAGAACGATGTAGTACCACAGCTTGCCGCCGTGACCGGAAACGTCGAATGTAATCTCAAACATTTCGTTGCCCTTGCTGGAGTTTTTGAAGACAACATCGTTTACTCTCACCCGGTGATCCCCGGCGGGGATGACGGAGAAATCGTTCTCCTGATATTCTGCGGGGTTAAAATTCCATGCCATAATTTATATCCTCCTAAAAATTATTTATTGTTTTCGGGTGCCGTGAATGCCAGTTCAGGCATACAGGACTTTCTCAGATAGAGCTGGTCTTTTGCCATGATGGTGGGCTTGCCCTCAGTGATGTAGTACCACTGCTTCGTGCCTTGCTTATCATTTGCGGATGTTACATAGGCAACGATGTTACACAGGCCACACACCTGCTGTTTGATTTTTGCCGGTAGCATCGGAGATACGCGATTAACGATTTCTCCAGAGGGAAGCGTAACGGTTTCGATATCTTCCCAGCAGTTGAATACCACGTGGGTACCACAGAATGCCGACTTGCGGGTAAGGAACTTCACCTTCGTATAAACAGCCAGGTAATGCTGCCGAATATCGCCGGAAAAACCACTCTCGCGGATCTCCACGATATACGCATCGATGAGGTCTGTGAGACAGTCTACGATGATGTTGTCGTACTGTTTACTGGTTGTAGCCGCCTCAAAGGCATCTACGAACTCTTTGAAGTTCTTAACCTCTTTAATTGTGAGATTCGGTCTCTCAAAGTGTTTTAACACCAGAGAGGAGTTATCGCTGCTGAGAAGCAGTGACTTACCCGGCAAGCGGGTTGCGTTTACGGTCTTGCCTGATCCAGGCTGACCATACAGGCACATAACTGCCATTTTAAAGTCATCTCCTTTTTGTATTTCGTCTATTGTTGGCTTGCTCTTTCAGAGTTGCCCATCGGCAATTCTGGGGGGAATAACCCTTATCGTTGTTTATCCTGTCTATGGTTAAATTGTCACGATAGCCATTAACTATAGCCCACTTTTTAAAAGCGGAGTAATCGTGCCATTCGTCGCAGACAGAAATGCCTCTTCCCCCATATCTCTCATAACTTGTGGCTTTCGGGTTCTCACAACGTTGCAGCATCAGCGACCAAATGTTGTGCAGTCGCTTGTGTGAATCGCCGTGTATGTAGTGGTTATTTCGCTCTGTTCTTATGCAGCCGCAACTACGGCAACGACCAGTTTTTAAACTCGGCCCGTCTTTGGTTGCGATTGCCCCACAATCACATTTGCAAACCCACCTTGTTTTCCGATTCTTGCTTTCGCCTCGCTCCAGAACAATCAAGCGACCAAAGCGTTGGCCCACCAAATTTTTTAGCGGTGGCATTAGATTTCACCCCGCATCGCTTTTAACTGCGCGGTAGACATTCCAATAAGCTCGTATGGGATGGGTTCCACCAGCGTTTTGCTTTGGGTGCAAAAATCGCAATCATAGCATTCGCATCGCTCAGGCTCGATTTCTCCGTTTTTAATCTTCTGGAAGCCCATAATATTTGCCTTAACCGCGTCTAGTTCCTTATCTAGCGTGTACTGGTCAATCTCACAGACGGTAATGTGCGCAGGAGTTTCTTTGGTCGCAGCCACTATGTAACAGGGGAGTCGTTCTCCGGTATTTTGGAATACCAATTCCTGATACACAGCCATCTGCATAGGATACTTCCAGTAATCGAGAACATTTTCAAACAGGTTTGGACTTCTCAGGCTTTTAAGATATTTCAGATCGACCAGAAATTCTCCAGGTTTATAACTATCGAATTTACCTTTAACCGGCACTCCCTCAATTTCACCGGTCATAATTACCTGGTGCTTTCCGCTTAGATATCGCATCATAAGCGGCTGCTTCCGTATCCGTGCGATGGTTCCGTTGGCCTGTGATACGTCTGCCAGCGGATCCCCGTTCTTCTTGAACAGCTCAGAGTAATTTTCCTCAATGAATTTCATCTGGGAACTCTCTGTGCCGGTCAGCATTTCATCGACGTAGCTACCGATAACCAGTGCTCTGCCGCGCTCAGGGGTATACTCACCTTTAATCTTCGCCATCGCCATCGCAGGGCATTTCAAAAAATCCTTGTACTGCGATACACTGAAATATTCTTTGTTTGCTTTCGGCCCGTAGTAATTACGGTTAGTAAGTTTCATAGTAGTCCTCCGGTTCTGCAGTTTCTTCGGCGTTGTCTATGCAGCGCTTGCAGAACTGTTCTCCCATGATGTGCCACACCTTGTCTCCTGCGAGAATGTCGCTCCCGCATCCGGAGCAGATAAATACGGCCTGGGGCGCATCGCCATCGGGGTAGCCATAGCGCTCCATATTTCTGATAACTGGATGATCCGGAATATTCATGACAGCATCCCCCATAACACAAAGTATCCGACGATGAATCCAATGGTGATTCCAGCCATAAGGAACAAAATGCAGAACATGGAGTAGGTCTGCTGCATACGTCTGAACGCTTCCTTGTCTTTCATCATCTGTTTCTGCAGTCTGGTGTTCATTTTCAGTTCGTATTCCCTACGGAGATTGCGGATCTCTGTGGTGTGATTAAAGAAATCTCTATGGTGCCTGTCAGCCATATCCTGACACGCAGATTGTAGTTTGGCGATATTACGGTTGCCTTCTAGGGCTTCGTATACGGCCCGCCTAACATCGTCAGGTGCCATATCCCGCACTTTCGTTGCCATGCGGCGTTTCCTCCTTTACTTCGATTGTGTATTCAATTTTGACGTTGTGCCTACGCTCCAAAATGGTAGCTATAACCCGGTAGACACGATCCGGATTGGGGGTCTTTGCCATATGGGCCTCCTGCTACTGTTCCTGAATGTTCAGAAGTTCACAAATTGCAACAACGATTTTAGGGGCGTTGCGCTGACCGGTCAGTATCTTATACATATAACTGTTGTCCACATACAGGCCGGTTTTTTCGGAAACGGTCTCTTCCAGCCACTTCTGCTCTTTGCCCATTTGTAGAAGTTTGGTCTTTACGCACAAACCGAAGTCCGAAAATTTGCTATTATTCACAAAAAAGCACCTCCTTGCGTTTATTTAGATTGACAAGTACGCAGTCGGGTACTACAATAAGAGTACCACCAAATACCATACTACTCGAACGGGTACTTGCTACACTCGCATTATAGTACCTGTCCGAGTATCTGTCAAGCGCAAAAGTATCGTTTTGAGTAAGTTTGTGCTAAATATCCAAATTAGGAGGTACTCAAATGGGTAATTTGTATGAGAATATCATTGCACTTTGCGAAAGCCGGGGCATTAAGGGAGGTAAGATGTGTACTGATATCGGAATCAGTAAAGGTCTTATTACGGATCTGAAGATGGGCCGCAGAACAGGAGTATCCGCTGTCACAGCACAAAAAATCGCTGCTTACTTTGGGGTTTCTGTGGGATACCTTCTCGGCAAAGAAGAAGAAGAAGAGACAAAAAAAGAACAGTCCATCGAATTCGATGGACTGTCCGAAAAACAGAAAGCTATTATTTATAAGGTTATGCAGATGTCAGACGCGGATCTCGACAAGGCTGACACGATTCTGTCTCTTGTTGAGAATACAAAGCAATAAACAGGTCAAGTTGTTCGTCGGATAAGTTCATTATCCTTTGGATGATGTTTTCTGCTTTCGGGGATAAAGTAACGAATAAATCAAACATTTCTTCTTTTGCTGACATTTTGATTCTCCTCTCACCGGGGCAAACGTTCGTTCTGCAGTCATTATAGGTGAAAACAATTATACTTGAAAGGGGATGGTGAACTCTGTCGAAAAAGATTCACAATTAGCATTTATTTTTATATGTGAACTTATGTTCGTATTATATTTCCATTGAGGTACAATAAAACGGACTTTATGCCGTGAGATTTAAAATGGTGCGGGGGCGCTGGTCGCCAAACTGCTCACCCCCACACCCGGATGATAGGTTGTTTCCAACCTGGTATTAGCCTATCATTTCTTAATCAAAAAATCCACAGTATTATAAGAGGATTTTACCGTATTATAAGAGGGTATAAACCCTATTATGCGAGGGTATACACCCTATTATATGAGGGTAAAACCCTAACACAATTACGAAATGAGGGGCAATCAATGAAAACAAGGCAAGATCCGTCCACCAAGCCATACTACAGATGCTTATCGTGCCCAAGGTTCAGAAAGCTATGCGGTGGATTACCGACCCGTGATATGGATAATAAAAGCTGGTGCGAGTATATGCGTGATGTAAGCGATGTGTTTCACCTACCGAACACTTACATAGCAAGTACATCGGAAGTTTCCATCAAAACCGTGGAGCGAATCATGGCTGTCAACACCGAGCAGGATATCATGCGATCCACCGCAAGAAGAATCGAGCAGGTTGTGCTTGGCCCAGTGGGTGAGCACTCTTGTTGTCTAGACCATGACAGTAGTGCATCTGCGGAGAAAATTGCTAGACTCCAGGAAGAACTTGAATACTGGCGTAAAGAAAACGAGAGAAAAGCTAAAATCATCGATAAATACCTAGGATGATAATAACAAATAGGAGATGATGTATAATGGCACCATTAAATTCAGCAGAGGTTATGCGATGCGCCATTTATATTCGTGTTAGTACAGCCATGCAGCGCATGGAGGGCTGGAGCTTAGATGCTCAGCGGGCCAGTCTGGAGGAATTCGCAAAATCAAGAGGTTATAAGGTCGTAGGCGTTTACGCAGACGAAGGAAAGAGCGCACGTAAGCGGTTAAAGGACAGGAAAGAAATTAAGCGTCTTATCGATGACGTAGAGGCTGGCCTGATAGACGTTATCGTGTTTAAGGAATTGGATCGCTGGTTCCGTAACATATCCGATTTTTACAAGGTGCAGGACGTTCTGGATCGGCAAAACGTTACCTGGGTATCCCAAATGCAGCCGGGATTGGAAATGAAAACAAAAGAGGGCCGCTTGCAGGTAAACGTCTTGCTGTCTGTCGGTCAGAATGAAACTGACGCTACCAGTGACCGGATCGTGTTCACAAACAAATACCTGAGACAGCAAAAGCGCTGGACATCCGGAGCGCGGACACTGCCACGGTGTTACACTCTCGATGATGACCAGCACGTAATTATTGATGAAGAAGAAGCGCCGTTCCTAATGTCCATAAAAGACAAATTCATGCAGACCGCAAACTTCCGTAGGGCGCTAATTGAATCCATGGAAGAGCACGGAAAAAGAATGCTATACAATAACGCCATGGATCTGTTTAAGAATGAAATGCTTTATGGCAAATATTTTGACGTAGAGGATTTCGTAGAAAAGCCATTTATGACAAAAGAGGAATGGGAGACCATGCAGCGTTTATTCCCTAAAAACGCACCACACCGGATTAAACGATTCTATATCTTTACAAGTATGATTGAGTGTCCGGACTGCCATCGTGGCTTCGTCGGCAACGCTACCATGAAGGATGGAAAAGATTATCTGTATTATAGGTGTCCGAGGGCAAACGTGGAAATCGACTGCCACAACACACTATCGCTGAACGAAAGCAAGCTAGAAAAGCAGCTCATACCATTTGTACGTCAGGCCATAGCAGATAGGATTGTGGAAGTCAAATCCGTCAAGGATGCAAGAAAAAACAAGCCAAAGCGGAAGAGCAACCGTGCCAAGCTGGAAAAGGAAGTTGAGCGGGCCAGGAAGCTCTACATAATTGACGATATTTCTCTTGAGGAGTTCCAGAAACGGAAAGCAGAAATAATGTCCAGACTGATCGAGGACGAACCAGAAGAAGTCCTACCGGAGATTGTGGATCTGGAGAAGATCCAAGCGATTTTTGACACCGGTATCGAAGCTATCTATGAGGGATTCACACGGGAGGAGCGCCGGGAGTTCTGGTTGGGAATACTAACAAAAATCTATATAAAGGATGCAAAGGTAGTGGATGTTGATTTCATTGAATGATAGCCCAAAATAACGGGCTAAATATTTATATACATAGTTGGACTAATCTACTAGTGCCATTCGGGACTATACAATTAGTCCAACTAAATAAAGGGAGGCCAAGCGGCCTCCCTATTTGTATTCATAGCCTACCAGCTTGCGGGTTCCGTCAAAATGGATCCGCTGAAACTGCCCAAGGCATCCAGGCATATACTTTCCGCTGACAGCGTAACCGCCGTATTTCAGAAATGGCTGTACAACCACGTGCTGGAATGCTACATTTTTCACGGCATTATGGGATAAATCCATCACAATTTTTCCATGGGGCTTATGGTCTGTTTCATGTGTGTGTCCGCTGATAAAACAGTCACATCCATCAACAGCGTAATTCCACTTCTCATCTTTGCTTTTAGATTTGCCATGGGTCAGAACCACACCATATACGTTGGGGTTTTTACCAGCCATGCCGACCTGCAGCTTGATAAAGCAGACGTTTTCTCTGTATCGGTCTTCGATACCAAGGCGGCAAAATACATCATATAACGGGTTGGTACCGGCCTCTCTGACCGATCGATATTCGTGGTTTCCGGAGCAACCCGCCAGAATTTTATTAGCGATAGGTTTCAGCAAATCATAACAGAGTTCTTTTTGCTGAGCTGGAGGGATCTTCTGTTCGTAGACATTTGTTTTGGAGTTTTTCAATCCCATGTCCATCATGTCGCCAATAATCGCCACGGCACCGCATGGATCAGACGCAACCACCTTAGTCCATTCTCGGAACAGCTTCTCGTCGAACTCAGCCGATCCGATATGCACATCACCAACCGGATAAATGGTTAGGTGGTCGAATGCCTTGTATTCGTCCGGCCTAATAAGCGTAAAATCTCCTAACACACTGTTACCTCGTTATGGGCAGGGGGAGGCGGTGAGCCTCCCCCGTTTGCTTTAGTTCTTGTGTTTGTACTGAGCGTTGCTGACTCCCAGGATTGCGCCAAGGAAGGTGGCAATCAGGGAAATGGTGCCAACCACCAGGGTGGTATTGAAGTCATACAGCTCGCCAAGACCGGTAATCAGGGCGATGATGGGAGCGACTGCAGTGATCAGAAACCACTTCAAAAAATCGTATACCTTGTTGCTCATTTTCATAATTTTTCCTCCTTTAAGGTTTGTAATGTGATGCTTCACTTACGGGTACGTCAATGTTAAACTCGGACTTTAAAAAGCTCTTTACATCTCCGTTTCCTCCCAGCTTTAGGTACTTGTGTCCTGCTACGATTCTCTCGCCAATGGGCATTTCGCTGCTCATAATGGTCAATCGCAATAAAGACAGGTAATTCTCTTCGGAATGCGCCTTGAGGTCGTTTACCGTTGCGGTAAAAGTATCAATGCTTTTCTTTACCTTGTTGGTAACAGTAATGACCCTAATAGCCGCCGCTATGATGACACCCAACGCCGAAATGAAACCAGCAATCTTTATTACGAGATTTATAGTATCCATTGGAATCACCACCTCATTCGTTCAACAGACGGTAAACCTCGTCCTGGATTGCTTTGTAGATTTTTTCCTTACGGGCCTCTGCGTTATCCCACTCGCCAGCGATGACGGCCTTGGCGAACTCTGTTACGTAGGACGGCACCGCATTCTCGGGAGGTTTGGTATTCCCGAAACCATTAAGACCAGCGGTCTTAATAATTGCAGGATAATCCTTGAGCGCATAGTCCTGGTCACACACAACACCAGCTACCTTGTTGGAGCGGATGAGGTTTGTTTCGCCGCCGAACTGCCACATACCGTAATCGCCCTTGTAGGTACATTCTTTGGCCCACTGTGCGATCCACTTGTCATAAGGGATAAGTCTGGATTCGTCCATGTAAGTTCCGAAGAAAGACATAGAAGAGTAGATACCGACATAATATCCGGCAGCTTCGACTGTCTCGCAGAACGCGATAATGATGTCGGTCAGCAGCTTTTTGCCCAAGGCCCGCTGAACTTTGTCCTCAACATCCATATAAATGGGATACTCAAACGTCTTCCCGGCGAGAACGTTTTTGATAAGGAAATTCGCTTCAGCTTTTGCCTGTTCAACGGTTCGCGCCATTGAGTAATGGTATACGCCGGTAAGAATACCATGCTCCTTGCATTTTGCATAGAAATCCTCAAAGCATTTATCCTTACTTATGGAATACGCACCACGGAGGATCGCAAACTTTACGCCCTCTGCCTTTGCTTTGGTAAAATTGAATCCTTTTTGATGTACTGAGATATCAATGCCGTAAATCATAATTTTCCTCCTTATGTGCACAACTTAAATTGAGATCCATAATCAACGTATGGAATAACCCTGACCAAGCCCGCGCCGGTATCGACGTATATCTGGTACGATTCAATGCTGCTACCATTGTCGATATATGCTAATCCAAGCTGTTCTCCCGTTATGACGGTCATTGAGCCGCTGCCAGTGCCTGTTGCCTGTGTGGACGTACTGGATGTCATATAAGCTGTAACACTGGTAGTACCGGAAATAGTGATTGTTTTTTTGCCAGCTTCAGGAGAATGCTTCACAACAATACTCACCGGAGATGGCGTATCGGTGAAGGTCTTTACGCCGCCGTTTGTGGTGGCGTTGTTTGCGCTGATAATTGTTGCGGTACCCTTGCTCGACGAGTTATCGTCTGCCGTTACCGTAATTTCGGTATTGTAACTGGTGCGGTATAAATTACGACCAAAATACACATGGGAGCAGTCCTCAAATGTGACTGTAGTCTGATTAGTGTCTTGGTCATACACCGTCGTGTAATTGATGTTAACAGTGCCAGTCCAATTCCATACGCCATTAACGGCAGTATAAGTTAAGACTGCCATTATTCGCTCACCTTCTTAAAGAATAAACGCCCCACATTTCCCGCAGCAGGAAGCGTATCGCCGTAATCCTGCGCTTTCAGTGTGATATACGTGTTTTTTCGTTCCAGGAACCGGTCGGAATCAGGAATGTGCGAACCCCATGCGCCACCGACTTTTAGCTTACTTAAAACCACATTGGTTCCGGTGTGAGAAATCACAAACAAACGCGCATTATTTGCGTCCTGCTTGAATAAGAAACCGCCATACTTCGAATATGTAAATTCTTCGCAATGGTAGACAATGTGTGCGAGGCTGTCATTGTCCATTAGAGCCAGGATTTCGTCCAGCTTCGCTTCTGCTTCTGCCACTGTGTTAGCATCGACGTTGAAGCAGGAAACATCGTTTGCCCTGTGTTTGTGATTTCCGATCAGCGCAAGGATCCGCTGAATGATTGCATTGATTTTTACATCACTGGCTGCTTTCATTTTTAATCTCCTTTTGTGGTAGCACCACCCCGGAGGATGGTGCTTTATTTATTTGATTTCCTGATTCTTTGTGACAATTAGATCAGCGCCAACACCCTTACCGGATATGCGGAAATACTTACCGACACCATCTGTGTGCCAAGATGCGTTGCTTGTGATTGTCAAATTACCACTAGAATCAACTGTCACGGTCACACATTCAAGTGCTAGTGGCGATTCGCTTAACTTCAAATAAGAGCGCCTATAATTGCTTTTGTTGGTTCTGAAAAGTCCTATGCAAGCATAACTATTCTTGTCGGTATTAAAATTCACACCAGAAGTACGGTATACATCACCCTCGCCAGTAAGTTGAATCAATCCGGTTGTGCAATAGCCTGTTCTGGCTTCCAGATTACCGTTCGAATAGATCATGCACTTATCATCTTGCACACCAACGGTATCAATTAGATTTACAATCGGTTCTGGCGGCGTGGTGGTTATTGTTCCCGTGCTGTCCTTATATGTTCCAGCCGGGATTGTCTGCAATGTGGTATCCAGCCAGTAGGATGCAATCGGGAGAAATTCGCCTTTTACGAAATCCCTACCACGAAGATGGATACCGTTTTCGTATACGTCCACCACATAACCTTCGGAATCGGCGGTAAATTCTTCTCGGCTGTCTGCTCCGCTTTCGTCACCCGTTCTTGGGGAATAAAGCGAAGAAATATGAACCGAATGACAGCCAAAAATATTATCATAGTTCGCCCTGTTGGTTGCTGTTTGCAACCCATAGCGAAGGTGGGAATGTCCGTGAAAAAGAATGACATTGCGGTAATGGCTCATAAGGCTTTCAAAAACCCCAGCTTCCGTTCCACCCCAAATATCATACTCATAAATCCCATAGGCGTTTCCACATCCGTCTTGTGGGCGAACGTGCTGGAATACAAAGCACCGTTTGTTTCTGTTGGCTTCCAACGTTTCATACAACCATTGAAGTTCACCGTCTGTGAACAAATCGCCCTCGTCATCGTTTGCAAGTCCTACCATGATAAAAACATCATTGCCGTGGGCGAAACTGTAATACAGTGGTTTCCCTGTGTATACTTCAATTCTGTTTTCGATATTCTCAGTCCAGCACTCATGGTTTCCAGAAATGCTATAAACTGGCGTATTGGGCGAATATGTATCAACATATTCTTTGTATTGTGTCAACTGGGCGTTTGTGCCTTCGCCAGTAAGGTCACCGCAGACGCAAGTAAACGCCACATCTTCGGTTTCGTTTAGATATTGCAGTGCTCTGGGGAAGTCCGTTGGAGCATCGCCGTACTGCAAATGGACATCAGCCAACGCCCCAAAAGAATACAGTTTTTGCCCCGCAGGTGGGAACACAAGGTTTCCAAGTGGGATTGTACCCACTCGGTTTCCTTTGCTGTTATATATGCCGATTCGCTTCGCTGTTTTCGGTGCTACATTTTCGGGGATGAAATTTGCATACTGTGCCATGAATTCACCGCCTTATTCCGTGATTTCTTCGTTGACGGTAATAATTACATCCTCGGCAGTATAGCCATCGAACAGCATACCCGAAAATCTGCCTTTGACCACATCTGCTTCAGAACCACCACTAATATTCGTCAAGCCATCCAGTGTGATGGTAAACATATCTACTCCATCAAATACAAACTTTGAGTCGGAACCAGGATACGCACCGACGCTGGGGTCGTCAGTTGCATTGAAAAACCACGCTCTCGCGTCCTGCGTTTGGTCGCTGTTTGTGTACCGAATATCCAAGCCCTTAACTCGAATTATATCGCCCTTTACACAAGGGAAGAAGTTCGTAGTATTGCATCCGGGAGCATCGGCAAGTACACCAGAACTGTTCAGTCGTTTATCAATTGCCCAGTCCTCGCTTGTCGGCTCCGCCAGATTTTTATAGGTAGCACCGCCGACTTCAATCGTTCCAATTTCTGTTACATTTCCGTCTGCATCCTCATATTTCAGTGTGTAAATACCTTTCGCCAGATTGCCAGACAGAATAATGTTGTTATCGGCATCCACCACACCAAAGACAGGCGTACCGCCAAGGGCATCAATTACTTGCTGAATGATTGCGTTCTGATCTGCGGTTGTCCAGTAGTCAGTGCCACGAACGGGGGTTTTACCGTCTGCACCATTTTTACCAGCAGCACCCGTTGCACCCGTTGCACCAGTATCGCCCTTATCGCCCTTTGAACCGTTTTTAATTTGAAGGGTGTTACCATCGGAAAATATGACTTTGTTATAGGCACCAGACCCGGTAGATTCCACTACATCGGTAATGGTTACGGATATGCCATCTTTTCCGTCCTGTCCATCCTTGCCGTTGTATATGGGGAATGTTTTGGTTGCGCCTTTTTGCGTTATTTCAAGACAATAACCATCGTCTGTTGCCCAAATCCCCAATTCTGGGGAATCGCCATCTTTACCATTGGTCACGGTTGCTGCGGTTGTTCCGGATTTATCGGTAATACGGATAACTGCACCGCTGTCGGTCTGCTCTACGGTAGCAATGGGAGAAAAACCATCTTCACCGGGGTCACCGGATCCACCGCCTCCACCAGAAACGGTAACGTTTCCGTTTTCGTCAGGAGCTTTCCCGTTTACAGTCTTTACGTAATCTTTGTGGCTGTGTTGCTCCGGAGCCGCCCCCACTTCCGATGCTGTATATCTAGGCTTGCTGGACTGTTTTGCCCAGTTAGGTACGGTGGGGTCAGTTTCTATAGATACGCCACCACCGGCCTCTCCATTCAGTACACGTTTGACAGCTTCATCGATCTGTGCGCCCGTGTACTGAGATTTATATATCTGTGTCGCCATATTATCCCTCCTGCACAGCCAGCAGAACGGTGTCTACCTCTGCCGGATATTCGTCTTCTGCACCAACGTAAGTACCAGCAAACATCGCATCGATATCTTCATCAGTTATCCAGTCCAGCTTATTCTGCTTGTGGGTAAGTGAAACATCGCCGTGCTCGTCAGCGTCAATCCCATCCACACTGAGCACGGTGCGCTTTCCGCAGCACTCACTGGGTACCTCCGGAATCTCACGGGCCGTAAAACTACTAACCACTGTTCCGGCATCATTCAAAACAATGTCGCAGTATCCGTGCGTTGCAAGAATCCCGTCCACAAGGTGATCCGGGATCAGCGCATAATCGGAGTACGGGCATTCACACCATGCACTGTTGCTCTGAATATCGCGGACTCCGTAACTGCCGCAGGTTTCTTTTGAAATTACATAAATCATATCAAAGCACCTCGTAGGTATAGCTCGTTCCGCTTGTGTTCAAAGCTGAATCGGTGGAAGCGATATACAGGATCCCGTTCTTAAAATAAGCCTGACCAGACGGAAGCCAACTGAATGTGCCTCCAGATACTCTCATAACACCACTGCCAAGAACAATACTGGTACCACCACCACCGCGAACGATACAGGCAAATCCATATCCACCGGTGTTCACCTGACGTACGGTGGCAACACCGTTTCCGGTATAGGTGCCCCATGTTTTGTTGTGTGTGCCATAAATCGGATATTCGCTGGTCGCACCAGATGCGTCTCTTACCAAGAGTTTTAACTTATCCTGCTGCGTTGCTGCCTTTCGCAGAACCACAACGTCGGGATACTCTGTGTTTGTGTAATCAGCCAGATAGGTTCCGTAGTCTGCACTCGCGCTCGCATTTTTATGAAGTTTGGTTTTCCTACCGGAATCTGTGTCCTGCAATTCTACAGCAGCGCCATTATGTCTGAAAATCACAGGGCCGGTTACAGTGCCGCCCGTCAAACTTAGCTTTTTTGCAATATCTGCAGCAATGCTGTCAAATAGTGCCTTGTTAATCGGAGTGCCAGCCTGGGTGGGAGAATCAGCTCTTTCCAGGGTGACATACTCAGACGAACCATCCTGTTTTGTGAGTTTCATTCGTCCTGGGTAGGTCGGCACTCTGTCTTTTACTTCGATCAAGGATATTCACCTCCATAAAAATCGCCGGAATATACCATGCTTGCTGCCATATAGGTCAGTAGCTCATCTACATCAAACAGTATCCGCTCAATGTCGTTTGCTTTTTGATAGTTAAATCTCACCATCGTGTCTGGAGCCGGAGGCGTTGTGTTGAGGAGTGTTACCACACCCCGGATCGCCCGTATATCAGCGAGATAATTATTCAACTCTGCAATGGTTGGACAATCGCTTTTCATCCACGTTTTTGCTTCTGACAGCTCCACGTTGTAACCCAAATCGGCGAAGCGTGCCTGTAAATATCTCATCGCGCCTTGAACCCGGTTCAGATCGATAGCGTTATATGCGCCTTTTAAGCCAGCCTCCCACTCAGCTCGCTCCTCGGCAGTTAGGTTTGCCCAGCCCTTCTTAGACAGATTTTTCACCCTGTCCACATCGAATTGGGTGCGATCTGTAATTAGATGGATGCCGTAATAAAGAATTGTGCTGTACTGTGTGGTGTTGCGTTCCCTGCCGTATACCACGCTGATTGTTACACGGTATATGCTGTCCGCTGAGCGGGGGACTTCCGCAGTCCAAATATGCATATTATCGATGCTTCCGGTTAAGGCGAACGCATAACGTTCGCCATTAACCACGCCATCGACAGAGACAATATCTGTGCTTAGTGTCAACTCTATTGCCTGTGTCATCCTGTCACTACCACCTTAATCACCACCGTCTTTCCGGCATCCACATATTTGGGAGTAATCGTAACGGAACTAATCACCGGCTTAGAAGTGTCCACGGTGAAATTCCTTGTCACGGTAGTTGTCTTACCAGCGACATCCTTTGCTACGATTACGACCTTATGCGCACCATGTGCCAAGCCAGTCCAAGTCTTTGTGAATGCTCCATTGGTGCCCACGGTTACCGTCTGAGCCGCACCGCCGTCCAGTGCCTGTGTCAGCGTGACAGGGCTGGATGTAACGTCATTCGTTGTACCGGCTACAACAACAGATGTAGAAGCGGTAGCGGATCCCTCTGCCGGGGAGGTGACGTTTAGTGTGGGTGCGATAGTATCGACCGTGAAAGAAACGAACCGCTCTGCAGCCTCGTTTCCATCGTAGTCCGATACCTTTGCAGAGAACACATGAATGCCATCCGAAAGCGCAGTGGGCGGTGTGAACGTACATCTGTATCCGTTCGTGATTGCGCTGATTTCGTAGGTGGATTCAAGCTGCTGCTGACCATCCATGAACACCTGGATCGTGCCAGGATCAACACCAGATCCACCGGTTTCATCGGTTACATTGAAGACAACGCCCTGTTTACTATTTGTGACTCTTGCATCTGCAGCGGGCGTTACGATTGTAACGACAGGGGCAGTCCGCTCAGCGACAAACAGCTTACAGGAGGTACCGATTGTAGCGGTGCTGTCATTTACTGTCGTTTTCGTGCCTACGGTGTTTGTAGCCTCTACCGTAACCGGATAGTAACCACCCGTCATTTTGAACGAGGATGCACTAGGGGCGGTGATTGTTGCTTCATACGCCTGTGATGTCGCATTATATGTTAGGGTTGTCCAGATGCCATTTATCTGAACTCTTACTTGACTGATTGCCATTCGCTATACCTCCTGTTATTCAGATGTTGGCACATCTTGTACAAATACCTGTATTCGTACCGAACCCTTCGCTACGACTCTATTTGGTGTCAATGTTACGGAGAAAAATACGGGCTTTACAACCACGGGAGCATTATCTGTCTCCCAGTGTTCACCCGACATGATTTCGCCAAGGTAAACGTCATCCCCGCTCTCCACTAATCACACCTCCACCTCACGACAGGTGTACGTTCCTTTAAATGCTCCGTTATAGGTGTAGGTAATATCCGTGACAGCGCCTACGAAATTATTGCTGTACTTACTCTCAATAGAGATAATATCCAGCGCATCCAGGCGGGGATCAGGACGGAAACTACCTTTAACAATATTTCGTTTCATAAGAATCGACGTTAACCACTCAGCCATGCTGGACGCTTGTGCCAGATCAATGACCAAGGGGTTCCTAAGTGTAATCTGTTCACCAGAGGCCGCAACGACCTTTGTTGCAAGAGATTCGTTTACATTTATTTCTTTTGCCGGTTTGGTCATGCTGCGTTCCGGGTGCGTGTAACTGATTTTCTGGTTGATTTCGTAATCGGATTTCACAAGCTGGAGTTTCTCAATCCGAAGCACTCCGTCACGATCAATCCGCATTACGCACAGACTGGCATTTGCACACATCTGGACGATTTCTGCAATCGTGTATGTACCAGCACCCTCCTCGATCTTTGTGCGAATATCTCTCAAAGATTGGTCGAGATAGTAGCGCGGTTCTCCATTTGCCTTAGTGGGCAAGTCAGCTTGGATGAGCGCGGCGTTAGCCACATCGTAGAGTGTACCTTCTGTCGGGCCGGTGTATATGGAATCCATAAACTCCAGGAGGTCTCTGGCGGTGAATGTTGCCTCCAGACCATTAGCGGGGGTATCCCATGAGTTCAGCCAGAAGGTACCAGCCTTAATCCATTCCATGCCGGTGGGGAGCTTATATCCATACCGCACGGAGATTTCCTGCCGATCCATCAGATAGCGAACGTTGGCACCGGGGTTATCGGGATTCCAAATATCAGAACTGTTATCCAGTGAGAACTTAATCTCATTCTTCGGCAATACCGTGGACAGCAGGTCGGCTGACTGGGTGTGGGAATAACTCACCAGCGCGGATTCTGTGTAAACTTCGATAGCGCCAAGATAGAATTTCTCGATCCGAGGCCGATGATCCGGGTTTATCCAATCGATAATTTCGATATAGAATTTGTCATAATTGACTACCGGCATATCGAAGGTACTTCGCACAGAATCGTTATAAAATTCATACTCCGATACGATTTCTGTGCCGTTTAGAGCAGCGATTCTTACACGGGTAGGATATTCGCCATATGTCTCACTCCAGACGATTGTAATGCCAGGTATGGGCTGCTTGCGGACAGAAGGGAAACTGATTGTCACCATGGGATAATCCGCATCAGCCACATATCCAGTATCGCCGTATGGTGCGCTGTCCGGGATAATATCAAAACTCCCGTCCAGCGCCCACAGGTTATTTTCTAATGTCGCATACTTGGGATGCGCAACATCGGTTGTAGCAACGATAGCCTCATGGTTAGAGAAAAACGTTGCGCCGGTATTGCTTTCTTCTGCCAAGTCCTGCGCTCCCGGCTCGGTGATCCAGTAAGTCAGTTCCACATGAGACTCGGGAAGTATTGTTTGCCCGTGGAGACTTTTCCAAGCCTCGGAGACTGAAATCATCGGTTACACCTCCACCAAAGATAGTTTACAGTCAGTCCAGCCCATAACTGCGCCGGTATCAGGGTTTCTGCGCCACATTGCACTTTTACGATCACTCACGTACATTTCGCGCGTGACATAGGTTCCCTCGGTCTGATCGAAGAAAGTCACCTCGTTGATGAACGAGCCACCGGAAGACTGCTTAAACAGTTTTCCAATCAGCGCCCACTGTTCTACGGTAAGGTAACGCCAGGACATTTCAACTTTCGCCACATCGTCCCGGATTACTGAGCCAATCATTCTGCCCTGCACATTTCGTGCGCTATCCACCAGGGTGCCGGTGTTAGCGCTATAGGTGGACGGCTCGGGGAGGGCAACCCCCGAGACCGTCACTAATGCGTTAATAGCCATACGCCATACCTCCCGTCATAAGAGTAGCGCCGCGTTCCTTCTCGGTTTTTTTCACGCTGGCGTAAATCTGCTTGCCGTCCAGGTATACGTTGATAGCCTGTTCGCCGCCCTGTGCACCCTGGCTCATTGCAGCCACCACAGCAGAATAAACACCCTGGGATACTGCTGCTACAATCTGATCGTTATTGGCAACCGCTGTGCGTCCGTTAATGTTACCGACCAGCTCTGGGCCAGCTTCTCTGGCGATGAACATCTGTCCAGTAGTGGGGAAACCGCCCTGGGCGTATGCAGACCATTTCAACTCAGGCCAGCCGGGGAGGCCAAGGGCTTGGTAGACCAGCTTTTTAAGATTGCCTACGTTGGTGTTGTACTCAACTTCCAGCCTAATCTTAGGAAAACTCGGAATCTTGAAATTATCCTTGATGGCTTGAACCGCGTCCTTAACTTTCTTCTTCCACGCTTCGACAGAGAAGAAGTCTTTTACCTCAGCCCACGCCGCGTCCAGTTTTTCTTTCAGGGCACTGCGAATCGTGTCAAACTTCGTTTTCCAGTATTCCTTAGTAAACACGGGCTTAATGTTGTCATTGAACCATGTTGTGAACTCTTTCCACTTTTCGCTAGCTTTAGGCTTGAAATCGTTCCAGAAAGCAAACCACTTCTTGCTCAAGTCCTCGGTGAAGACCTTCCAATTGCTTTTAATTTCACCGGTCTCTTCGTCGATATACTTGGCATACTCACCCATTCTGGTTTTTGCGGTTTTTACGATGTCATCGTACTGGTCTTCCGCAGCCGCGACAGTCTCATCGCGGGCCTTTTCGGCTGCTGCAATGATTTCATCATACTCTGTATCGCTGATAACTCCGGCATCATACATACGTTGAGCCTCAAGCACGATACCTTCATACTGTTCCTTGGCTGCAGCGATGGTCTCGTCCTTAGCTTTTAACGCATTCTTGATAACTTCGGATGCCTGTTCTGCGCTCAGCTTGGACGAGTTATCCCGCAATCGTTTTAGGATCAGATTGCTCTCGGTCTGAGACTCGGATAGATACTTGATGCCGGTATCTTTCATCTCCTTCTTAAGTCTGTTGATTTCAGCAACTTCCTGTGCGGTAAGCTCACGACTCTCTTCGGAGGCGGTTTTTAAGATTTCGTTAATCTTTTTTTCGTTCTCTTCTACGGTTGTCTTTTGTTTTTCATAAGATTCCTCGATTTTTGCCTGAATCTCAGCGAATCTCTCTTCAGACATAACCGCGCGGAGCGGGTCAATATTAGCCAGCGCTTCGTTCTTATCGCTATCCAGTTCGTTGATAATGGTATCGGTAATCTCTTTCAGCTTTGCGGAAATCGAAGCAACGTCTGCCTCTGTTACGATTGCGTTGCTCCAGTCCAGAGTCTTAAGAGACTTTTCCAGTTCGTCCATCTTCTCGATGAACGGCTCGACCTTTTCTCTGGTGGCTTCGGAAATTCCCTCACCAAACAAATCCACTGGCTCCAAAGAATCCTTGGCGGCGTAACCGACCAGTTTAATTCCTTGCACCAAGGCAAACAGCGTGGGATTTATTGTAAGCAGAAAATCTCCCCAGCTCAGTTCAAGAGCATCCAGCGTTTCCCATATTTCGGGAGGGATTACGTCACTGAGACCATTTTTTATCCCTTGACCGAGCGAGCCGATTTGATCCTTGATCCAACCGAATCCGTCACCGATTTTACCAAATAGCCACGAAAATCCGTCTCCGATTGTTTCCAGGCCGCGTCTGAAATTCTCGCTTTCCTTGTATACCTTAACAAGGCCGGTGATCATAATAACAACCGCGGCTGCGATGGCAGCGACCATGCCCAAACCGGCTGCTACCGAACCACCACCGAGGGAAGACAATGCTCCAGACAGCTTTTTAATCGCATTCGCAGATTTTTCAAAAACCAGCACACCAATCGCGCCGTCTGCGGTTTTTTTACCGAACAGCAGAGACGTTACCGTCTTGACGGTATCCAAAGCAGTAATGAACGATTTGGTCAGCTTCCATGTCGCGAACGCCGCGCCAATCAGACCGGCAATTACCAGGATAGGTTTCAGCTTTTCCTTTAGTTCATCAATTTGCTCTGTTGCCTTGGCAAAGACTGTATCGTCCCAAATATCGTCGATGGACGGGCCGTCCCAACCTTCACCAGCACCACTACCTGCGCCTCCACCACCGCTACCGCTGTCGGTGTCAGGCTTAATAATGTTAAGCTCATCGAAACCCATGGTGTAATCCTTGAGCTTCTTGGCTGCACCAGCGGCACCCTCCAGCGCATCCTCCGCATCTCCGGCACCGCCTACAAGATCATCCATGCCACCCGCATCGCGACTCCAGTCGATTTTGAAGAATGGCAACCCGAAGAAGCTTGCAATCGCTGCAATCGCATCATACAACAGACTCACGAATGCAGAAATCCACGGGACTACTGCCTGGAGAATCGGAATAAACAGAGATGCGAACGCCTGTGTCAGGCCCTTTAGCTGCTGCTTCAGGGTGCGCACAGCACCTTCTGCGGTCTGCATTTCAGTGGCATATACGCCGATAATTCCACGATCCGCTGCCTGATTTACCATGGTCAGATATCTCAGGTAGGACTTCTGGGCCTCGGTTGCTTTTTGAGTGCTGTACTCTATGCCGTACATGGCTGCAGTCACAGCGAGCTGGCTGTCCACGATGGTGAAACCGGCTCGTCTGATCGGCTCCACTTCGCCGCTAATGGCACTACGGACAGCAGCAATGGCACCATTTTCACCGTCAAATTCCTTGTACACATCGTTGAAAGCAGCCCAAATATCATAAGCCAATTCGGTATAGCCCATTGCCATCTTGCTGGCATCGGCACGATCCACGCCGTAACCTGTCAACATTTCGTTAAACAGGGAGCTGTACTGCATGAACTGCTGCTTATTGATTTTTAGCTTATCGCTAATTTTGTCAATCTTCTCAAGAGATTCATCGGCGTACTCACCGAACGCTCTGCCAAAACGAGCCTGGACACCATCCCACTGGATTGCCTCATTTAGGAAATTCGCCATGGATTGAACCAGTGATGTTATGGTCTGGTGAGCAGTGCGAAGATTGCTGATAAAGGATGCCATGTTAATACTGGACGTATTCAGCCCGGTATTTAGTTTTTCCTGAGATTTAGCTGCGTGGTCGGTTGCTTTCGCCATCCGGTTTGTTGCCGTGACCGTTTTACTTACCTGAGATGGCAGCTTAGAAAATCCGGAAGCCACTTGGTTTATCTGCACAGCGAGGGGAGCCAACGCCGTAGCCAGCCGCTTCATAGCTGATTCAAAACGATCCAGAACATCTGTATCGAGGCTCTTTACGACATCAGGGATTTTATTCAGTTCCTTAATGGCCTTGGTCAATCCTGCCGGACTTGCCAAGTTAGACACAGTAGCCATTCCGGAATACACGCCTTGCATCTGCGTAGAGAACTTGGAAAAATCGAGTCCGTTAAGGCCCTTCGCAACATCAGGGATTTTCTTTAGAGAATTGATAGCCTTGCTCAGTCCGGACATATCGCCGATGTTAGATAACTTCGGGAGGGATTTCGCAAGTCTATCAATATTCTGAATGGTTGTACCAACCTTGTTCAGTCCATTCAGAGATGTGCCCAAGGCTGTCAGGTTTTTAACCGCCGTGGAAATCTTACCATTAGACCTAAGATCCCCCAGGGCAATCGCAAGCTCTTCAATGCTGTCAGCAGCGGTACCGGCGCTGGATCTTATTTGGATATCTAATTGGTCAATGGTTGTACTCACTATCCCACCTCCTCCGGTTTAATTTCTGTAAATCACACCATTCTGGTCAATCACACCCTCGTATGTCGCCGTAATGGAGTAAATTTCGGAATTATAAATCGCAGGGGTGGTCGTGTAGGTCTTACAGAAAAGCCCCATTTCCATGAGCTTTTCATCCACGGCGTTATAAATCGCTCTCGCCTGTGATCTCTTGCTATCGCCTGTGCAGAAAATCTGCACACGATATTGAACTTCTGCGTACTTATTTTTAACCGCGCTGTCTAAGTGACTTGGCACGTTTCTGGTTTCGTCGATGGTCGCAGTGGGGAACTGCGCCGGTGTGTCTACATATTCACCCTTTACGACGATGCCGGGATATAATAAACGGAGGTTTCCAGCCACAGCACTGAAAATCTCATTACTGAAATCCAACATTATGCTCTGAAAACCTCCTTAGCTATCGTTGTTAATTGTTCTGCCATCTCTTGCACCGCTTTGTACATTGCCATGGCTGGCGGGTTACCAAACGAGTGCTGGCTATGACCGTAATACCAGCCATTTGGATCGTCCCAGTGGCCTTTGCCATCAGGGCCGTCAGACCATGTGCCGGGGCCAACGCCAAATTCTCCATCCTGCGGATGCCCGTAACCATACTTAGCGCCAGTGCCGAACTCGATGAACGCAACAGATTCACCCTCGGCATAGATAACAGCCACGGAACCGGTTTTGTCCACCCGGACGGTTACATCGTTTGTCCCATTGTAGATTGCTCTACTGAACTGGATAGATGCTACAGTAGCGCCTACTGAAGCCAGTCGGATTCTTAATTCTTTTTCCTTTGCGAGAACCCAGGCTTTATACTTTTTTACCTCCTTGATGGCACTGTCAATGCTTTTCTGGGAGAGATGGACGGTGATCTTCTTAGCCATGCTTTGCAACCTCCTGGAGCGCTACCAGGAAGCCGTTTTTGCTATCAGCAACTTTCACTACCTTGTAGTTATTTGGCTTTTCCACAGGCACTCCGAACCACACCTTGTACCCCTCATGGAGCGGACACTCAGATCCGGCAACCGTAATTGTCCGACTATAATCGGTCTGGCTACCAAATGCCGCCACAGCCTCTTGACCTACGTTTGCACTAACATTTCCGCGCATAATAACGGGCGCTCCATATACCGTCCGCACTTGCAGCGTGTCATTGCCGTACTCGTCCAGAATAGGCTCAGTACCGGTCGGGACTGCATAATACAGTTCCCGCTGATTTCTCTGTAGGTTACGCATCACATCACGCTCCCGCAGTGAGAAATTACCTGAGCCAGCAGACGGTTCTTCTCGGGCCAGCTTCGGTTAATCCCGTTTTCGCTGTGGCTCGTCTGACCCTCAGCGCCGCGCCGGGAGTACAGTTCAACCGCAAGCTGGATTTGCAACTGCTCATATCTGGCAGGAATCACAGTGCCATCGGGATACCCGAAAGGATACATTTTATTAAGAATGAGCGCCCCCGCCGTAGCGAGGGTGTCATTCAGAACCTCATCCGTCGCAGTATCGGGGGCAAGCCGTACCGACAACGTTGTTAATTTTTCAGCATCAGTCATTTGCTTTACCTCCCAATTTCGTGTTGATGGACAAGGCTTTTGCCATAAACCGAGCTTTCATCGACTCGGCTTTTGCTTTCTTCTTTTGTTCTTCCCGCTCCTCTAGCTCTGCCAGAGAGAGTGGCTTTGGCTCAGACGGATATTCGTATTTCGACTTAGCGAACATATTGATTACCGTTGCTCTCAGGGCATCAGCCATATAGGTGCCAGACAGCCACAGCTCCTCGTTCGTTCTCCGTCTCCGTATTTCATGTGCTTTTCGGTACTGGGTTGCAGCATCTGGTTCACCGTACCAGAACTGCTCATAAGACATACCCATAGCCAGGTAATACGGTGCCAGTTCCTCAAATATTTTTGTATATGACGATCTGGGCTGATCCTTTAACGGGTCATAGCCCAGGTCACGTTTCCCTCGGGGTTATCCTCCATCAGAGTGGAGAGGGTTTCGGCATACAGCTCAGCAAGAGCCTGGATAAAGGGTGCCTTTTCCTTGATACCATCGTAGATTTCATCCATGACCTTACGCTTGATGCCCCGGCAGTTCTTGATGAACGCACCCTCATACAGCAGGGGGATCATGGTTGCGGGCTTTTCGCCCACCTGGTCAATGTTAAAGCCCTGGGATTCCATGGTTTTGACGCTCTGACGGGAGTATTCCAGGATGTACTCCTGATTGTCATGGGTCAGTGTAATTTTGCTCATTTTGGCGCTCTCCTTTAATTTTTGTTATTTATGATAGGGTGGGGAATAACCCCACCCTTATCGGATTGATTAGCCCGCAGCGGGGACAAAGGTGACGGTGGAAGAAGCCACCACATTCAGAGTGAACTCGATTACCTCGTTCACGCCCTTGCCGGGAACACCCAGAGTGTGCTGACCACGCCAGGTGAAGCTGGAGCCGTCAGAGAACTTCAGGGCATAGAACAGGGGCTTGCCCGCATCTGCATTACAGGCAGCATAATCTACAGAGGTGTAATTGCAGGTGAAGGGGATTGCGTCGGAACTCTTAATGCCGGGGATATTGGTCACCTGCGCATCAGAGAGAGTGGTAGTTTCCAACATTTCGGGATCGCCAATCAGATCGCCGAAGTCCTTGATATCGACAACCTTGGCAAGAGTCTCAGCGGATTCGCCCCATTCAAGGGTTACGCCATAACTGGAAATAGCCATATTCGTTACCTCCTATTCGGTATGATTTAGGCGGTCTTGACGATCTTGACAGCCTGGGTTTCGTTGGTCAGAGCGACCACGTAATACTTCCGGGAGAATGCAGTGTTCTTACGAATGTTTGCGTCCTCAGCGGAACGGACATTCTTGGTGATCTGCTCAACCTCGGTGCCCTTCTTGATGAAAGCAGTGACAGCCTCACGGGTGCCGATGCAGATTTCGTTGTCCTTTGCGTTACGCTTGTCGTACAGGTTGACACCACAAACGGTACCGATGTAACCGTGACGAGCGAAAGCCTCAACGTACTTCAGGTCATCCTTCAGCGCCTTACGCAGTGCAGCCTTGGCATTGGAATTGACCCAGCCAAAGACCTCGACTTCTGCATTCTCGGGCAGCTCCAGCTTTGCAACAGCATCGGCGAAGGCATCAAAATTGTAGGCAGAAGTTTCGACAGACAGGGTTGCCTTTTCGAACTCGCCAAACACATCGCCGTTGACGGTGTTGAACATATCGGTACCGGCGTGTCTCATGCCAACGGGAACCAGCATGGGATCCTTCATGGCCTCTTCGTCATACCACTCAAAGCGGTTCTGTGCGAGCTGGATTTCGTACTCACGCTGTGCATGGCTTACAGCGATGGACTTGCTGTTACCCTCGCCCTGGGCCAGCTTTTCGGTACCATCGGTAGCGGTGTACACGTTAATCAGGCGCTTCATGCCCTCAGTACCCTCCAGGGTTCTGTCAACGGTGCAGAAACGCATCAGATCCAGATGGGAATCGAACTGATCTTCTACCTCATTGCTCAGGTAGAAGTTTTCGTAAACAACATTTGCCATTGTTAGTTACCTCCATATAATTTTTTGTATTCTTCAGGGTGATTTACAGAAAAGTCATGCCGCTCCTGGGGAGACATTTCCCTGAGCTTCTTGAGTGTCATGCCAGGGTCGGGGTCTCCAGCCGGAGGGGTGGGTGTAGATTTCAGCAATTCAGCTTTCAGAGCCTTTTCCCGGTCTGCAAGAAACTTGGAATGGTTCTTAAACATCGTTGCCATATCGCCCTTATGGATAGCATCGGCAGTAGATTTGGCGAGCTCCTTGTCATATCCCAGACCCATAAACTGAGTCGTATACTCACCGACGGCCTTTTCGGTGCGTAGGGCTTCCAGTTCAGCCATAATCGCGGAGCGTTCCTCCGCAGCCTGTGCAGCAGCCTGTTCATCCTCGGTCATCTTAGACTGCAGCTTCTTACTAAGCTCTGCTGCTTCGCTGGCCTTTTTGTCGAAAACGGATTTCGCAACAAAATTGCTCAGATCCGGAGCATCTGCGAACTCCATTCCGAGGATTGCAGCCTTTGCTTCTTCGGGCAGGGTATCAAAATTCGGAATTTTACTGGTATCAATTTTCATAGTTTTTCTCCTTTGGGTTATTAAGCGTTCTCTCGCTATTTTTGGGTGTTTATAGTGTTTCTCTCCACTTTGATATTTCAAGCCGGATACCGGCTCATATCACAAATAAAAAAACGCCAGCTCGCCCGTTAACGGGTTTGTTGGCGCTCAAGTCGCTCTGTTTTCACAATATTAAATTTCGTGTCAAAGCTGACTTTAATGTTTCGGCATCGGGGGCACACTTGCTCTCCTTTGCCCTCATAATACCCAAGCAGTTTGTTACACTTGGGGCATCGGACTTCTACCATGTTATCTACCTCCCCGCGCGGGGCGTACATAGCACCGGCATCGCATATGTGGCTTCGAAGGAACTTCGCTGATCGGATAAATCTTACCGTCTCTGGACTTACACTCAGCACACCGCAGGTCATCCTTGTGGGTAACCCACTCAACGTCTTCAATGCCATCATCCTCATAGGCTTGAATCAGGGCATCAAACGTCACGTCCTCGGCAAGCTGCTTATTCTGCGCAACCCACAGACGCAAGCTCCGTTCCACGTCTTCGGCAGGAGTTTCACCGGCAATCAGGCTTTCGGCAAACCTGGCCCGCTTTCGCTCAGCCTCATTATCATATATGTATTTTGTTACAGGGTTGTACGCCGCCATCAGCGCCAGTACCCACACCATGCCGAGTTCGGAATCACCGGAATTCTTCCGGTATCGCTTATACACCGTATCAGCTAACCTGGTCATTTCCTGCCGGGTGACTCGCAGCGCTTCGTCGTATATCTCATGGGACATTTCGATGACATTCAGTTCATCGAAATTCGTAATCCCTCTAGCCCGCCGGAACAGTTTTAGGTACTGCTTATTCAGATAATCAATTACCTTGTCCGTTGTCGTGTACGGCATCAGCATCACCCGTATCCTTTAGCGACTTGGCGTAGGCATCCAGTTCTTCCTGCTCTTTTTTCTCTTGTTCCTCCCAGTAGGTTTTACTCTCAAGGTAGGCACTCTCCGGATCTAAGAACAGACCGCAATGTACGAACGCCAATCTGGGGTGGATCTTCGGATTGCTCAGCATCGTAGTCAGTACCTGGCTCTTGGTCTGGAGATTATCGTAATTCCGGCGACTAAACTTCGGAATCACATCCCACAGCTTCAGCTTGGTTCCAACAGTATCGCGGAGAATCCGCAGAATCAGTTTCAGGAAGCGCTGGTCGGCATCCTTATATTCTTCTTCAACGGATTTCATATGGCTTTCTGCCATTTCCCATCCATCGCGGAAAATTGTAGCAACGCCGGTATCACTTGTGCTGGAACCGCCATTCCGATTCGGGACACCGCAGATCGTCAGAACATACTCATACAGGCTGTCTGCTTGTACCTGGATATCGCTCTGCTGCAGCGCAGCGCTCAGGTACTTAGCATCAACGCCCTCCGGCAGACACAGCATTTTATACTCATCCAGCTTCTTAGCGGTTTCTTCATTGATGGAACCGCCAAGCAGTGCAAGGAAGCTGTTTACATAGGCTTCCAGGTCATCAAGACGATTACTCTCAATCTCCGAAATTGCATCAAGCAACGGCAGACAAATTTCAAACGCTCCGAGTCTAGCGGAGTTAGCAGGATATTCAAAGACAGCCACGTCGCCCAACACATGGGGTGCGCTCTTTGTTATGCGGTCTCCGTCAATCTCAAAGTACATATCCTTTGTGTAGACACTGTACACACGCTGCCCGTCATCTTTGGAGACAAACTTAACACCCATTACAACGGGGGTTCCGAGGCCGTTATACTTCACAACGAACGAATCCCGGGGATCGAGGCTGTAAATTACAAACGGTTCGTCGGGGTCATTTGACTTGGACGGCAGCGCCATTCTCATACCGAGACCGCACACATACATCCACTCAGCCAGTTTCTTATCCTGACTCTGCTTCCGGGCCACGAACATATAACTGTTCAGCCGATCAACATCGTCGGTCAGACTCTCGTCCTGGCCTCGCCGGATATACTGGATCGGTTCGCCAAATCCGTAACCGGTCTTGAACGACACAATCTCATATGCTCTGTTTACGTTGACTTTATGGTTGATATTAGGCCGTGTCTCTTTCACCTTTCGGAGGATCGGAGTATCGCCCTTGTAATACTTCCACAGATAATCAATTTCGCTGCGGTTCTGATCGTGAACCTCCACAGCCTTATTCAGCACTTCAACGACATTACTCGCCGTGATATTCTCTACATCAGTAAAGATTTCGCGCCGACCAAACATCTGTCTCGTTTCCGTATCATTCACCGCCTTGCTAGATTCACTATTTTTACATATATATCGTACTACATATATATACTCAAAGTCAATATTCCATGCACTATATATTGTGTTATAACCGCTCTATAATCGCTATTTAACACAACATATTGTGTTAGAACGGTCTCTTCGCCACCGTGATGGTCTTAATGCCATTCGACATAAAATCCTCCAGCATACTCAGCGAATCCGCAGCATCATCGTGGAGGTTTTTACCGCTCACAGTGAACGTTGTGACCTCACGCATGAAACGCTCATACTCGGAATCCCGACACGATTCGTTAAGGAAATAATACCGCTTAACTTCAGGGGCGTACTGAATAATCCGACTCAGCTTACTCTGGTTCGTCGGAGCCTTTTTATAACTCATATTAATCTTTATGCCATCCTGCCGAAGCGCCTCGTCAACGATACCACCGTATTCATCGCCACCGTTATTACTCTCCCAGCGAACCATGTGCGGCTTATGCTTCTTCAGCTTACCGATTATCAGCGGTCGGGTTACCGTTTTATCGCCGTTATTAAACACCACATCGGCGATATATACGTCGGAGCCATACACATACGCTACCGGCATACTCAGGCTATCGCCGCCACCCCAGGCAGTATCAACTGTTGCCATAATCCGATCCGGTTCACCATCCGGCAGCACGCCGTTGTAATACCGCAGTTCGCCAGACGGGAACAGCAGACCCTCGCGGACATACGGATTACCCTGGTACTTCGCCATCCAGGTAGCATCGTCGATGCTGGCTTTCATATCC
>JAZQTN010000035.1:0-3014 GCA_045630825.1 Faecousia sp.
CCTTTATAATTCTATCGCTTCCACTACCTTTGCACGGATGCCGCTGTTGCGGCTCCGTAGCAAAGTAGTGAAGCGTGTTTCCTTCTGTTATTAGTGAAGGTCAGGACAGGTCAATTATCCTAATTAAACCATTTAAGTCAGTCTATTAACACCAATCTATAAAAATATTACTGTTAATAGACTGACTTAAAACCGTCAATCCAGTTCGTCTTCAATGCTTTTACAAATAATGTTATTCAATCGGCTTATTGTATCCAGGTAGATGCCGTTGATTGCCGGAATCGTTTGCTTCCGTGCCACTCCGCCGTGATTGAACCGCATATTCCAAATCGCTTCCATCGAATCCGCCCCATTGCCTTTATCCATCCAATACTGCTTCCACGCCTCCACATATTCTGCGTGGGTAGCAATACGCTGGGTGTCCTTGTAAGCAAAGTAATAGATGAACTCGCCTGTGTTGCGGTTGATAAGGTTTATCTTGTCCAGCTTGGCTATGTAGTTCGCAATAGTCTGGCGGCACATAGGTTTTCCGTCTTTCCGCATCCGCTGTGCTTTCACTTCATCGGGCATTGCTCGGAACTCATCGTCATTGATAAAGCAGTAGAGGAATTCCCGCAGCTTGCGGAAGTCGGTTCTTCCATCGTAGCCCAATTCATCGATGCAGAACACCTTGAACGGGTCTGCGGTCTTGATAATATCGAAGGTCAGGTTATCGCCTCGCCCAGCGGTTTGGAACTCGATGCCATACCTTTGCATCTTACGCTTTAATCCCTGTGTGTCTTCTGTACCGAAGATTTCAACCAGTTCAGCTTTGGAATAAACCTTTAATTCTAACATAATAGTACCTCTTTCCGGTTTCAAGTCATTGTATTAACACTAATTATAATTATTTAATGTTAAATCAATGACTAATATTTACGCTGCATCAGCCAGGGATTCGGCTTCCTCTGCTTCAGGAGCGGAGGTTGCCGCATTCAGGAAAGCCAGGCCGCTAATCAGTTCGGGAGAATTGTTCAGGTAGAACATCGGGTCTTTGCGGAAGTTGGGGAACTGAGCCACGAACCACTTGCGGACAATGGGATAGCCGTTGCTGTTCAGGTCGGTAGCGAAGTCCTTCACGCAATCATATTCCTTCTGGTAGGCTGCACCGTTGGGGATGCGGGAGAGGAACTTTTCCATCCGCTTGTAGGTCAGGTCTTTGAACTGATTGTGGGTGTATTCCTCGCCGCTCTTGGTCTTGTACTTGGCGGGGGTGCGGTGGGTCTTGCGTTCAATCTTCAGGTCGGGGAAGTCCTTCTTCAGGCGGGTCAGGATTTTGTATTCCTCGGTATCTTCAATGTAAGCCTGGTCTGCGAAGTCCGCAGTCATAATCAGAGTCATCTTAGTAAAATCAATGCGGTAATTCATTTCCCGCTTGCTAATCTTTGCCATTTCAATCATTTCCTTTCTTTTTATCGGCGTTTGTACGAATGTGTGGTTTTAGGCTGCCTGGGAGAAGTCAATGTCCTGGTAGTTGGGAACCTTCTTCAGGAACCAGGACTTGGTCTTGCCGTAGGGGGCTCGAATGTACTTCTCACCAGTCTTCTTATCTTCGACTTCCTTGCCCCAGAAGGCAACGAACTCGTCGTATTCCTTCTTCAGGGCTTCGGCATTGGGCTGGCGAGCAATGATTTTCTCCATCACTTCGACAGTCAGACCTCCGTGCTTTTCCTTGCTCTCGCTAACGGTAGCGGTACGCATTACGATATCGTAGTCGGGGTATGCCTTGTGGAGGTTTGCCAGTTCCTTAAACTCCTTGGTGCCAGGGGTGTTGGCCTTCTTTGCGTAAGCCTTGGTCAGGGTGATAGTCTTGTCGTTGTGGGAAATAACATAGCCAGCAGTCTTCTTCATAATAATCCTTTCTTTTTGCCTTTTGGCAAGTGCGTTTTGTCTTTGGTCGCCACCGCTAATTTTTATTTTGAGGAGGTTTTGTTTGCTTGCCTCTCTCAATCTTTGTACCCTAATTATACAGAAAGTCCTATCCAATTCTTTGGATAGGACTACATTTACAAAAAAGTTTTTTGTGAGATTTTTGTGGCGACACACAAGCCATCTTGCACCATCTTGTACGCATCACATAGCAAGTCAAACGCACACGCAGAAACTTGTACAAACTTGTACTCTTGGCCTCCGGGCGGGTGGCGGCAGCTGCGAGAAACACGAACCCAGCCTTTAAGAAAAATAGGTGGCGGATTTCCGCTCCTTTAACGAACTTCCAAAACAGCAAAACACCGAAAAAGTTTTGAAACAAAAACATTTCAAAGTTAAGTCAGTCTATTAACATTTCTAAAGTACGAAAAAGTCCGATAAAATTTTTCTAAAATGTTCATTGGTTTCAAGCTTGACCTTCCATTTTTGTTTTGCTATCATATTTTCAAACCCGTAAAGCAGTGAATTACGGGACGATAAAGAAAGCAACAAATCATCAACATTCGCACTCAATCTTTGTAGGGTTCTCCGGCTACATCCGGCAAGGCTCCCAGGCGGGCCGCAAGGCACGCCAACGCCATCACCAAGGTGCTCTATCCCCAGGTGGCAAAGACCTTCCAGACCACACCTTCCAGAGTGGAGCGGGCGATCCGCCATGCTATTGAGGTTGCCTGGGATCGGGGCGACCTGGATACCCTGCAAAGATTTTTCGGGTACACGGTCAGCAACACCAAGGGCAAGCCAACTAATTCGGAATTCATTGCCCTGATCGCTGACAAATTGCAGCTTCAACTGAAGTCCGGCAAAGTGGCGAATTTCTAAGTATACTGCGATGATTCATTCAAAAAAGGAGCATCCTTTCGGATGCTCCTTTTTGTTTGATTTAACCGCCCATGCTATACCAGCCGATTCCCTGGTATTCCCAACCGGCGGCGATCAGGTTGGCCTTTTCCTCCTCACTGGCGGTGAAGTGGTACGCGCCGCGGGTGGCATTGAAGTCGGATCGTAGCCATGTCGTTCTGTGAGCCAAGGAGTTGTCACCTTAA
>JAZQTN010000036.1:0-42670 GCA_045630825.1 Faecousia sp.
GTAGATGGTGATCTTCTTGCCGTCGACAACGATGTTGTCCTCGCCAGCCTCGACAGTATGAGTGCCGAAGGGAGCAGCGTAAGCGCCCTGAGTGGAGTCATACTTCAGCAGGTGAGCCAGCATCTTGGGGGAAGTCAGGTCATTGATTGCGACGACCTCGAAACCCTCAGCGCCGAACATCTGACGGAATGCCAGACGGCCGATACGGCCAAAACCGTTGATAGCTACTTTAACAGACATGGTAAATTTCCTCCATTTCAATAATTACTGCTTTTGCAGTATGGTATACATTTTTTGGGATAATCCCATACGGCTTCATTATACAACACCAAAAAACCGTTGTAAAGAGGGGAAAATGTAAAAAAATGCGATTTTTTGCCGCAAGTTATGGTTAAACCGCACAACTCCCTTTTTCCGACACAAAATATTTACGCTTTTTTCCAAAATAGGGCTTGCATTTTTATTGGAAGTAGGGTATGATGTATTAGCACTCAGGGTAAATGAGTGCTAATACATATAGATAAAGGCAGGGGCACAGGACCTCTGCGGTCTAAATATTTCGTATGGAGGAATTTCAAATGAAACTCAAGCCTATGGCAGACAATGTTCTGCTGAAGCAGCACGAAGCGGAGGAGACCACCTCCTTCGGTATCATTCTGGCCACTTCCAACAAGGAAAAGCCCGCAATTTACGAAGTCGTCGCCGCTGGCGAAGGCACCAAGGATGTAACTATGACCGTCAAGGCAGGCGACAAGGTTGTCGTCGGTCAGTTCGCCGGCAGCGAGATCAAGCTGGACGGCGTCGATTACAAGTTTGTGAAGCAGGACGACATTCTTGCCGTCGTGCTGGACTGATTCAGGAGGTAATTCACTATGGCAAAATTGATCGTTTACGGCGAAGAAGCCCGCAAGAAGCTGCAGTCCGGTATTGACCAGCTGGCAAATACCGTTAAGGTTACTCTGGGACCCAAGGGCCGCAATGTTGTTCTGGGCAAGAAGTACGGCGCTCCCCTGATCACCAACGACGGCGTTACCATCGCCAAGGAAGTGGAGCTGGAAGACCCCTTTGAGAATATGGGCGCTCAGCTGATCCGCGAGGTCGCCACCAAGACCAACGATGTTGCCGGCGACGGCACCACCACCGCTACCGTTCTGGCACAGGCCATCACCCGCGAGGGTCTGAAGAACCTGTCCGCCGGCGCAAACCCCATGGTTATGCGTAAGGGTATCGACAAGGCCGTTGCCGCTGCTGTTGACGCCATCAAGGCAAACTCCGTTCCCGTTTCCGGCTCCGCCGACATCGCAAGAGTCGGTGCCGTTTCCTCCGGCAGCGAGGACATCGGCGCACTGATCGCTGAGGCTATGGAGAAGGTTGGTACCGAGGGTGTCATCACCATCGAAGAGAGCAAGACTGCTGAAACCGGTCTGGAAGTTGTGGAGGGTATGCAGTTCGACCGTGGCTACATCTCCCCCTATATGGTTACCGACACCGACAAGATGGAAGCTGTTCTGGATGACGCTCTCATCCTGATCACCGATAAGAAGATCTCCTCCATTCAGGAGATCCTGCCCATTCTTGAGCCCGTTGTCAAGTCCGGCAAGAAGATGATGATCGTTGCCGAAGATGTTGAGGGCGACGCACTGGCCACCCTGCTGGTTAACCGCCTGCGCGGCAACTTCAACTGCGTCTGCGTCAAGGCTCCCGGCTTTGGCGACCGCCGCAAGGAAATGCTGCAGGATATCGCCATTCTCACCGGCGGTACTGTGATCTCCAGCCAGCTGAATATGGAGCTGACTGAGGCACAGCTGACCGATCTGGGCCGTGCCCGCCAGGTTGTCATCACCAAGGACACCACCACCATCGTTGACGGCGCCGGTCAGGCTGCAGACATCGCAGCCCGTGCAAACCAGATCCGCGCTTCCATCGCTACCACCAATTCCGATTATGACCGTGAAAAGCTGCAGGAGCGTCTGGCAAAGCTTTCCGGCGGCGTTGCCGTCATCAAGGTCGGCGCCCAGACCGAGGTCGCTATGAAGGAGCAGAAACTGAGAGTGGAGGACGCTCTGAATGCTACCCGCGCTGCTGTGGAAGAAGGCATCGTAGCCGGCGGCGGTACTGCGCAGGTTAATGCCGTTGCCGCAGTTGAGGCTCTGATCGACACCCTCACCGGCGGCGAGAAGACCGGTGCAAAGATCATTGCAAACGCTCTGCAGGCTCCCATTCGCCAGATCGCCGAGAATGCCGGCGTGGATGGCAGCGTGGTTTACGAGAAGATCCGCACCTGCGGTAAGATTGGCTTCGGCTACAACGCCTACACCGAGGAATATGTGGATATGATCGCAAACGGCATCGTTGACCCCACCAAGGTTACCCGCTCCAGTCTGGAGAACGCCGCATCCATCGCAGGCTGCGTGCTGACCACCGAATCTCTGGTGGCCGACAAGCCCGATCCCGCTGCTGACGCCGCTGCTGCCGCAGCCGCCGCTCAGGGTGGTATGTACTAAGAAATAACAAAAGCCTCCGGCTGTTGCCGGAGGCTTTTAATTTGCATTTTACACGCCCAGTTTTTCCTTGCTCAGCCGGTCGGCCTTGCAGAAGATGGCGTAGCCGATAACAAACAGGATCACCAGCGTACCCACAGCCAGATTTTCATTCTGCAGTTGCAGACCGAAGATGTTCACATCCCAGCCGGCGGTCAGCTGGTTGATCAGGGCTACCAGACCCATACCCAGCACAGATGCGCCCTTACCGCAGATATCCATCAGGCCGTAATATTCTCCGCTCTGGGCAGCAGGAATGATCTTGCCGAGATAGGACCGGCTCAGCGCCTGAATGGCTCCCTGGAACATGCCCACCAGCGTTGCCAGCAGCCAGAACTGCCACTGGGCTACCAGGAACATAGCAAACAGTGTAATGGCAGTATAGCAGACGATACAGATCTTGATCAGCTTGCCGGAATCGTGGTTTGCCGCCAGTTTTCCGAAGATAATGGCACAGGGAAACGCCACGATCTGGGTCAGCAGCAGCGCCAGCAGCAATCCGGTGGTATCCAGACCCAGCGCTGTGCCGTAAGCGGTGGCCATATCAATAATGGTGTACACGCCGTTGATGAAGAAGAAACACGCCAGCAGGTACAGGAAAATATGCTTTTCCTTCCGGGCCTGCTTGAAGGTCTTTCCCAGCTGCCGGAAAGTATCCGCCACTACGTGGCTACGCTTGGGAACAAAGGCGGTCTGCCGATACCGCTTCATCAGTGGCAGGGTGAAGACTGCCCACCAAATAGCAGTTACAAGGAACGCAATGATCAGCGCCGTGGTCTGGGTAATGCCAAAGCTTTCGTACAGCAGCACCGGCACCAGGCAGGCCACAAAGGGAATGACAGAGCCAATATAGCCGTAAGCATAACCCATAGTGGACACATTGTCCATCCGCTTCTCTGTTGTGATTTCCGGAAGCATGGAATCATAAAATACCAGACTGGAGTTGAATCCCACCTTGCCGATGATGTAGATGCCCAAAAAGAGCAGCCAGTTCTGGGTCAAACCCAGAGCCGCGCAGCCCAGCACGCCAAGAATAACCGTTGCCAGGAAAATAGGCTTTTTGAAGCCCTTTTGGTCGGCCATCGTGCCGCAAATGGGGCCTACCAGTGCCACCAGTGCCGTGGCGATAGAGCCGGCATAGCCCCAGTAGGAGAGGTACATATTCTCGCTAACGCCGGCGCCGGTTGCCAACGCATTGAAATAAATGGGAAGCAGCGTTGCTACCAACAAAGTAAATGCCGAATTGCCGATGTCGTACAGCACCCAGCTGCGTTCTAATGGTGTCAGGCGGAATCTCTTTTTCATACAGACCCTCTTTCTCTTTCTAAAAATACTTTCTTAGTATATCACATCTGTCAAAAGATTGCAAATTCTACGAAAATGGGATATAATCACATAAAATTATCAAAGGAGATTGTGATGAAAAAGCTATTTTACGAAGATTGCCATCTGACCCATTTTTCCGCCCGGGTTACCGGCTGTGAGGAATGCGAAAAGGGCTATCTGGTAACACTGGACGCCACTGCCTTTTACCCCGAGGGTGGCGGTCAGGCCTGCGATATCGGCACGCTTGGCGGCGTCCGGGTGCTGGATGTGAGAGAAAAGGACGGAAAAATCCTGCACCTTTGCGACGGCGCGCTAACCGTGGGCGAAGCCGTGGAAGGCGAGATCGACTGGGTTCGCCGTTTCGACCTTATGCAGCAGCACACCGGCGAACATATCCTCTCCGGATTGATAAACGCGCGTTTTGGCTATCATAATACCGGCTTCCACGTCGGCGCAGATGTGATGGAAGTAGACTTCGACGGCCCCATTTCCCCGGAAGACCTTTCCGATCTGGAGCAAAAGGCCAACGAGGCCATCTGGCGCAATCTGCCCGTCAAATGCTGGATCCCCGATCCCCAAGAGCTGGAAACCGTGATTTACCGCACCAAGCGGGCCCTGCCCTGGCCGGTGCGGATCGTTCAGGTCGGCGATGTGGACAGCTGCGCCTGCTGCGGCATCCACGTAGCCTCCACCGGCGAGGTGGGTCTGATCAAAATTCTCTCCTGCGTAACACTCCGGGGCGGAGTCCGGCTGGAAATGGTCTGCGGCGGCAGAGCCTACCGGTATATGACCGAGATCTTCAATCAGAACCGAACCGTTTCCCAGACCTTCTCCGCAAAGATTCTGGAAACCGGCGAAGCTGCCCGAAAAATGCAGGACGCCTTGGCAAAGGAAAAGTTCCGGGTTGCGGAACTGCAAAAGCAAGTCTTTACATTCGTTGCAGAGGGCTATGCCGGACAGCAGAATGTGCTGCATTTTGCTCCCAACCTTGAACCCGCTCAGGTGCGGGAACTGGCAGACCGGATCAGCCGTGTGATTTCCGGTTTCGTCGCTGTTTTCTCTGAAAACGCCGGTGGCTTCAGTTACTGCCTCGCCACCCAGGACGGCGACCTGCGGACGCTGGGCAAAGCGATGACCGATGCCCTCCAGGGCCGCGGCGGCGGCAAACCCAATTTCCAGCAGGGCAATGTATCCGCCACCAAAGAAAAAATCGAAGCTTTCTTCGCTGAGCAGGCGGGTTAACTCCCCTTTTTTTGTGAAAAGTGATGAAAAATCTCCCAAAAACTTACATTTACCTCTTGCGTTTTGTGCGTTATTCCATTATAATGTAAGAAAATTCTGCGAGGAGGCGATTCCGAATGGGCAAATTGATAGCTGTGCTGTCCGGCAAGGGCGGAACGGGTAAAACATCCCTTTGCGCCGGTATCGCCACCGCTTTGGCTGCTTCCGGTGAGCGGGTGCTGTGCATCGACTGCGATATTGGTCTGCGGAATCTGGATATTTCTCTGGGTCTGGCGGACGCCTGCGCCTTGTCCTTTGTAGATGTATACAACGGCAATTACTCTCTGGAAAATGCAACCCGGCATCCGGATTTCCCCACGCTGTCCTTCCTCACCGCCCCTGCCAACTGCAGCTGCGCCGATGTGGACGAAGAGCGGTTTTTGAATCTTCTGGAAGAAGCGAAAAAGCAATTCCAGTTCATCTTTTTGGATGCCCCCGCTGGTATCGAAGCCGGTTTCCGTCTGTGCGCCAAACACGCGGATCAGGTGATCCTGGTTACCGGCGCTGACCCCGCCTCTGTCCGGGATGCCGCCCGTGCCGGCGAACTTCTGGAGCGAATGGGCAAGAACCAGGTCCGCATTGCCGTCAACCGGGTGAACGAGGAACTGTACTACGCCGTTCGCATCACCATAGACGATGTGATGGACCGTGCCGGATTGCCCCTGTTGGGCATCGTTCCGGACGACACCAATGTTACACTGGCCGCCGCTTTTGAAAAGCCTCTGCTGCGCTACAGCAAACGAAGCCCAGCTACCGCCGCCTGCAAGCGGATTGCCAAGAGAATTCAGGGCTTTCCGGAGCCCATTCCCTATAAATAAAATGTGAAAGGAGCGATCGAGCATGAACATTGCTTTTCTGGCCCACGACAAGAAAAAAGAACTGATGATCCAGTTCTGCACCGCCTATAAAAGCATTCTCAGCAAGCATAATCTCTACGCCACCGCCACTACCGGCCGTCTGATCGCAGACCATACCGGTCTGGATGTTACGCTGCTGCTGTCCCATAAACAGGGCGGCCACCAGCAGATCAATGCCCGCATCGCTTATAACGAGTTGGATCTGGTGCTGCTGTTCACCGATCCCAATAACACCGATCCCTGGGATGACGGTCTGATGATCGAAACCATCCGGCATTGCGACAAGCACAATGTTCCCATCGCCACCAACCTCGCCTCTGCAGAAATGTCCATTATGGGTCTGCAGCGGGGCGATCTGGACTGGCGCGAAATGCTGCACACCAAACCCAGATATTAAATTTGCGTGGAGCGTGTTGAAGCGCTCCACTTTCCACATAAACCCACTTTTGGAGGAAGATTTTATGAGCATTATGAAACCCCGGACTCTGTCCGGTTTTATGGAGCTGCTGCCCGGCAAGCAGGCACAGTTCGAGCGGATGCTGGAAATCCTGCGCAAGACCTACGGCTCCTACGGCTTTGCCGCACTGGACACCCCCGTCATTGAAGATGCCCAGATCCTGCTGGCCAAAGGCGGCGGTGAGACCGAAAAGCAGATCTACCGCTTCCAGAAAGGCGATTCCGATCTGGCGCTGCGGTTCGACCTGACAGTGCCTCTGGCAAAATATGTTGCCCTGCACTATCACGACCTGGCGTTCCCGTTCCGCCGTTTTCAGATCAGCAAGGTCTACCGGGGCGAGCGAGCCCAGCGGGGTCGTTTCCGCGAGTTCTATCAGGCAGATATCGACATTATCGGCGACGGTGCACTGGACATCCTGAACGAAGCAGAGATCCCCGCCATCATTTACAAGGTGTTCCGGGGCTTCGGTCTGACCCGCTTCCAGATCCGGGTGAATAACCGCAAGATCCTCAATGGCTTCTACGCTATGCTGGAACTCAGCGATAAGAGCAGCGACATTATGCGCAACGTGGACAAGCTGGATAAGATCGGCGCAGACAAGGTGCGCATTTGCCTGACCGAGGATTGCGGCCTTACTGACGAGCAAGCCGACGCTATCCTCAAGTTTATGGCCATTACCGGCACCAATGCTGAAGTTGTTGCTGCTCTGGAGGGCTATGCCGGCAAGAATGAAACCTTTGATCAGGGTCTTAACGAACTGAAGGCTGTTACCGCAAATCTTGCCGCTTTTGGCGTGCCTGAAGAGAATTTTGCCGTGGATCTGACCATCGCAAGAGGCCTGGACTACTATACCGGCACAGTTTATGAAACCACGCTGCTGGATCATCCTGAGATCGGCTCTGTCTGTTCCGGCGGTCGCTATGACGATCTGGCCGGCTACTACATTGAGAAGAAGCTGCCCGGTGTAGGCATTTCCATCGGTCTGACCCGGCTGTTCTATGTGCTGGATGAGCAGGGTCTGATCAATCCCGAGCTGCCCAGCGCACCGGCAGATGCCCTGGTGCTGCCTATGACCCCCGACTGCGGTGCAGCCATCGCACTGGCTGAGCAGCTGCGCAGCGCAGGTCTGCGGGTACAGCTGTACGCCGAGCAGAAGAAGTTTAAGCAGAAGATGGCCTATGCCGACAAGCTGGGCGTACCTTTCGCCGTACTGCTGGGCGAAGACGAGATCGCCGAGAGCAAGTGCTCTGTCAAGAACATGCGCACCGGCGAGCAGATCAAGTGCACTGCCTCCGAAGCTGCCGCACACATTCTGCAGACTCTGAATGCCAATGCCGGCGCCATCATTCTGGAAAAGTAATATGGAAGAAAAGTTTCTTGCCGCCTGGGCTCAGAACCGGGAAAAGGCCGCCGCTTTGGGCGTCCGGATCCGCCCGGTGGATGCCGACGCGATGAAAAATGCCCACCGCACCCTGTCCGGCAGCCGCCTCAGCGACGGATTCAACCTGCTGGCGCAAAAGGGTCGGCTGGATTTAAGTCTGGAGGCTCTGGTTGTGGACAAGCGCTTCACCGCCCTCTTCTCCGATGAAGAAGCCAACGAAGCCCTTGACCGACTGCTTTCCGCCGGCTATCATTTCTAAACAAAAAAGCTGTCGTTTTTCAACGACAGCTTTTTGTTATTTTCTTAACCCTCCAGAGCCATGACCTTATCGATCCGGCGCTGATGGCGCTCGTTATGGGAGAACTCCGTGCCCAGCCAGGTGTCCACGATCTCCAGCGCCAGCATCTGGCCAACCACGGCAGCGCCGATGGCCATCATATTGGTATCGTTGTGCTCCCGTGTCATACGGGCGCTCATCACATCGCTAAGCAGGGCGCAACGGATGCCCTTGACCTTGTTGGCGGCGATAGATACGCCGATGCCAGTGGTGCACAGCACGATGCCTCTTTCACATTCACCGGCAGCAACAGCCTTGGCAGCAGCGCCGGCAAAATCGGGATAGTCGCAGGAGTCCAGGCTATAGGTGCCAAAATCCTTAACCTCGTGACCCGCCTTCTGAAGATGGGGGATCAGAACTTCCTTCAGCGCCAGCGCGCCATGATCACAGCCGATTGCAATTTTCATAATCTTTTCTCCTTTATATGACATACCCGCCGTTGACGGGAAGAATTTGTCCGGTAATAAAGTCCGCTTGCGCCAGATATTCCATCGCTTTCGCCACATCCAGTGGTGTGCCGTTGCGGCCTGCCGGGGTTTCCCCGGCCATTTCTGCCAGAATTTCCGGCTCGACATTGGCGCACATATCTGTCAAAATCACCCCGGGGCAAACGCAGTTGACCCGAATGCCGCTGGGCCCCAGCTCCTTGGCTAATGCCTTGGTCAGGGCGATAACTGCACCCTTGGTGGCAGAGTAGGCCGCTTCGCAGGATGCGCCCACCTGTCCCCACATAGAGCTGACAGTAATGATGCTGCCGGCGTGCTTACGCAAGAAAGCAGGCATTGCCGCGTTGACACAGTGGTAGATACCCTTGACATTCACAGCAAAGAGCCGATCCCACTGCTCCGGCTTCAGATCCTGCATCAGGCCGTAGCTGACGATGCCGGCATTGCAAATCAGCACATCCACATCGCCGATAGCTTCAAAGGCTTTCGCAACAGCTTGTCCGTCAGCGACATCGCAGCAGATGGCGCTCGCACCGGTTTTTTGCGCTATGGCCTCAGCCGCTGCGTGATTTTTTTCATATAAGAAATAGACACGGTGGCCTTTGGCGGCAAACAGCCCCACCGCCGCCGCACCGATGCCCCGGCTGCCGCCGGTGATTACGATGGTTGACATAACACACCTCTTGTAAAAAGGTTAAAAATAAGGCTGCCGCAAAGAGCAGCAGCCTGTAAAACTTATCTTCTGCGGCTCTTTGTGCGATGATCCGCGCGGATAGAGGACAGCTTGGAGTCCGATTCCGTCATAAAGGCCTTCAGCCTTTCCTCAAACAGCTGATCTGCTGTCTTGGGTGCAGGAGGCGCTGTGGGTGCGGCATCCCGGCGGGCAGGTCTGGCTGCCGGACGGAAACCACCCTCTCTTGGAGCGCTTTCCCGCTGAGGCTTGGCCTCCAGCCGCTTGATGGACAGATTGATCTTGCCGTTTTCGTTGCCAATAACAACCACCTTCACATCCTGACCCTCTGTCAGGTGCTGGCGAATATCGCTGACATAGGCATTTGCCACTTCCGAGATATGTACCATACCGGTCTTATTCTCCGGCAGGGCTACAAATGCGCCGAAATTGGTAATGGTTTTAACTTTGCCTTCTAAAATCGATCCGACGGTTAACTCCATAGGTTTTTGCTTTCCTCCAAAATTTTTACTGTCCCGGCTGAAGCACAACGGCATCCGTAGGGACCATACCCAGCTCGCCCTGGGCTATATCTTCCACACTGCCTGCCGAGCCAAGACCGTCAATATCTTCCTGCAGCTGGCTGTTTTCGTATTCTAGCCGGGCGGCTTCTTTTCTTGCCTCTTCTGCCCGGTTTCGCAGGGTATTGATGGTCAGATTCAGCGTCAGGAGTGCCACCATACACAGTGCGGCCATACAGATCACCGCTATCTTGGTGCGTCGGCTGCTGCGGCTGAATTTTATGCGAACGCGTTTGAGCATTCTGATCAGCTTTTTCATGGCGCTGTCTCCTCTTATGTATTTTTCGGGTACAGTTTATTGTAACCTTTTTTCGCCCGGTTGCAAATAGTTTTTTTGCATTTTTTATAAAAAAAGCGAAAAATTTTTGGAATGGCCGCCAGAAAGCGGCAAATACCCGCCGTAAAATCCGTGTTGCCGTCATTTCCCAGAACAAAAAGCCCAGACCAAGACCCACGGTATAGCCAAAACGAAGGTCGCCCCGGCAAACACCAAAGCCAAGATATATCCAGCCTGCGGCAAGTGCCGCCAGAAACAGCAAGTCCGAGAGGGCGGTAAGCTTCGGCCGCAGCGGTCGGAGGAAATCATAGACAAAGCCCATCTGCATACCGATGAGGCAGGCCGCCAGAAAGCGGTCTGCCGCCAGTGCCGGAGCGGTCATGTGGTCAGCCGGCGCAGCCAGCCGCCGGATTGCCGGGCTTCCTCATACACGATGGCAGATACGATGCCGTCCACCGCCACCTGTCCGCCGTCCAACGCCAGCTGCCGCAGCTGCAGTTCCCGTCCGTGGACGGTCATTCGCCCCATTTCGGTGCACAGCACCACGGCATTTTCGTCAAAGCTCACCACTTCCGTAACGCCGGTCATAGTCAGCTGCCGCCGCTCATTCAATATCAGCTTATGGGGCATTTGCAGTTTGTCTTCTCCCAAGTCCATCCCCTCCTCGGAAAAGTGTATGCGCTGCGGAGAGAGGATATGAATATAGGAGCAGCCGGTTGGCTGCCCCTTTCGCTTACTTTATTTTCTTCAGGAAACTTTCCAACCGGTCCATTCCCTTTTGCAGGTCTTTATCACTGCAGCAGTAGGAGATCCGGATATAACCCGGGCAATCAAAGCAGGAACCGGGCACGGTGGCCACCAATCCCTCCTTGATCAATCGGGTGCAGAATTCCTCGTCGGTCATTCCCAAACGGGAAATATCTACGAATACATAAAACGCGCCCTTGGGCTCGGGGAAAGAAAGGCCCATCTCCCGCAGCCGGTTGCAAACGAATTCTCTGCGGCGGGCATAGACCTCCGCCATTTCTCTGGTAGAGGTGGTCAGTGCCGCAACGCAGGCATCCTGCAAAAATGTGGGCACAGCTGCCACTTCCGCAGCGTGCAAAAGCAGCAGTTTCTGCATCACTTCCCCATCGCCAACCAGATAGCCCACACGCCAGCCCGTCATAGCCCAGGGCTTGGAGAAGCTCTGGCTCAGCAAGATCTGGGGCTTCAGGTCGGCATCGAGACTCAGATCCGGCACTTTTTCTGTGCCCAGACCCTGGTACACATTGTCGCAGATGACGAAAATATCCTTACCCAGCACCGCCTGCTTTACCGCAGCCAGAGATTCCTCGCTCAGCACCGCGCCGGTGGGGTTGTTGGGAGAATTGAGAACGATTGCCTTGGTCTTGGGTGTAATGGCCTTCGCCAAGGCTTCCGCTGTCAACTGGAAGCCGTCAGGCTTTGTGTCCAGCAGAACCGGCTTTCCGCCGGCGATGGTAACGATGGAGGCGTACAGCGGAAACGCCGGTGTGGGAATAATGACCTCTTCGCCGGGATTCAGGATGCCCAGCAACGCCGTAAACAGCGCGCCGGTGGCGCCCACGGTAATCAGCACCTGCTCGGGGGTACATTCGTAACCACGGAAGGTTTCAAAAGCCGCAACCTCCTGCCGCAGGGTTTCAACGCCCTGATTAGGGGCGTAGTGGGTGCGGTTTTGGAACAGCGATGCCAGCGCCGCTGCCTTTACTTCCTCCGGCGTGTCGAAATCCGGCTCGCCCAGGGTTAACATAACACAGTCTTCCACCGTCTTTGCCAAATTCGTATACAGGCGGATACCGCTGCGCTTCAGGCTATATAAATTCTGATTCAGAGGGATCATAGATAGACCTCCGCTATAGATTCAAACAAGTCTGCACCGGTTTGCAGAACGGTATCGTCAAAGTCAAAATTGTCGCTGTGGAGCGCCGGCACATCGCCCAGACCCAGGAAGAAGAACACGCCGGGCACATAGCGCTGATACCAGCCAAAATCCTCGGCGGTCATACTGGGAACATCCACCGCTTCCCACTGCACCTGCTTTTTCAGCTCCCGATACAGTGCAGGATCATTCATCACAGCGGGATAGCCCTCGCTGAAATGAATGTCCACCTTGCAGCCGTAGGTGTTTTCCACATTTTTCGCGATAATGGTCAAGCCTCTGCGCAGCTCCTCAAAAGCGGCGTCCTGAAATGCCCGCAGCGAGCCTTCGATATGGCAATGGGCAGACAGGGCATTTCTGGCGGTGCCGCTGCAGAATTTTCCGAATTTCAGCAGACGGAACGCATCGGCAGGATAACACTTTTCCATTTCATACGCGTTGGTATAGAACGCGACCGCCGCCGCTGTGGCGTCCACGCCCTGCTCCGCCTTTGCAATATGGGCAGATTTGCCGTAGATATCCACAGTAACCTCGCTGGCTCGGCTCATCAGCTCATTTTCCCGGCTGAATACCTTGCCCTTTTCCAGACCCGGCCACAAATGCAGCCCGAAGACAGCCGTTACCTTATATTCTTCCAGCAAGCCGCTTTGGCAGATAGGCTGGGCGCCGCCGGGGGTTTCCTCACCGGGCTGGAAGATCAGCAAAACATTCTGCTTGCCGCTCTTTTTTCCGCTTAAACGGCGGGCCAGTTCCAAAAGGATCGCCATATGCCCATCGTGGCCGCAGGCGTGCATCACACCGGGGTGGGCAGAGGCATAGGATGCGCCGCTTTGCTCACAGATAGGCAGAGCATCGCAGTCGGCACGGAATGCGATGGCGCTTTCTGCCCCAAAATCCAAAAAGGCGCACAGACTTCCCGCCGTGGGAGAAAACAGCCGGCAATCCAGTGCTTCCAAGGCGCCTTGCAAATATTCCATTGTCCGGGGGAGCTGAAGCTCCAATTCCGGGATACGATGCAGTGCCCGGCGGTCAGAAATGATCTGCATGGCGGCCTCCTTAATGAGAAATTTTCCTTATTATAGTCTATTTCCCCGCAAGTGTCAATTTCCGGGGTTGTATTTTTGCAAAAAAGGTGGTACGATAAGGAAAATCAACAAAGGAGCGATCCGCTATGAATGCTCAGGAAATCATTGAATATATCCGCACCTCCGAGAAGAAGACACCGGTAAAGGTCTATGTATGGGAAACTACCCCGGTGGAATTCCCCGGCTGTCGGGTGTTCCCCGCAGGCGAAGGCTGCAAGATCGTCTTCGGCGACTGGAAGGACATCGCTCCCGTGCTGGAAAGCAACACCTTCGCCCATCTGGAGATCGAGAATAACTGCAGAAATTCCGCCATTCCCATGCTGGATGTGAAGGACATTCCCGCCCGCATTGAGCCCGGCGCAATCATCCGGGAGCAGGTGGAGATCAGCAAGAACGCCGTTATTATGATGGGTGCTGTCATCAACATCGGCGCTATCATCGGTGAAGGCACGATGATCGATATGGGCGCCATTCTCGGTGGCCGTGCCACCGTGGGCAAGAACTGCCATGTCGGTGCCGGTGCTGTGCTGGCTGGCGTCATTGAGCCCGCCTCTGCTACCCCCGTCATCGTGGAGGACAATGTTCTCATCGGCGCCAACGCCGTGGTTATTGAGGGCTGTCGCATCGGTGCCAACGCTGTAGTCGCCGCAGGCGCTGTGGTTGTGGGCGATGTTGCCCCCAACACTGTGGTTGCCGGCTGCCCCGCCAAGGTCATCAAGGTCAAGGACGAAAAGACCACCGCCAAGACCGCCCTGGTGGATGCCCTGCGAGAGCTGTAAAAGATCATAACATACCCCCGGCGGAGAAATCTCCGCCGGGGGTTTTGCGCACCTTTTTTCTGCCACGGAATATCTTGGAATGAGCGGCTAACCGCTCAAATAAATCTTGGAGGTATTCGTTATGTGCAACAACAACTGCTTCGGTGGCAACAACTGCTGGTGGATCATCATTCTGGTGCTGCTGTTCTGCTGCGGCTGCGGCGGCAACAACAATGGCTGCAGCAGCAACTACAACAACAGCTGCGGCTGCTTCAACAACGGCTGCGACTGCCGCTGATCCCAAAAAAGGGCGTCCCAATCGGGACGCCCAAATTTATTGTTCTTCCGAAATCAGCGCTTCCTCCAAAGTGCGTCCCAGTGTATAATGGAACACGTTGTCTCGGGCAGGCAGCAAATCCGGCAAAACGCCGCGCTGCACATACACCGCATCGCTGAGGAACAGGATCGGGCACAGCTGCCCTTCCTCCATCACCGCTTCGTGAAGTTTGTAGAAATTTCCCGAATTGGTTAGCGCATCCAGACTCATCTGATACAGGGTTTCGTCTGCCAAGCCGCCGTAATTCAGACCGGTGTACTTGCCGAAAAACGCGGAAATATCCATATTGGCAGACAGCTTGGTCTGACCTAAGTACAGATCGTACTCGCTGTCTTCCAGATTCTTCACCAGATCCTCGGCAGAGCTCTTCACCACATTGACCTTCAGGCCGCCGGCACGGAGCATATCCGCGATTGCCAATCCTACCCGAAGCCGGATCACATCATCGCCGTTCAGCAGCAGTGTTACGGCGTTTTCCGTCAGTGCCGCAGTGGTCACCGCCTCGGCAAACAGCTCCGCCGCATAGCCATAGCGTTGCGCCAGAGATGCGGTGTACCAAGGCGATGCCGGGGACGCCGGCAGAGATGCCGCCTTTGCCAAACCATGATAGAACCGCTGGGAAAGACTGTCGCGGTCAATGGCGTGAGTCAACGCCTGACAGATGGCAGGATTGGAGAAGATCTGGCTCTTCTGGTTGCATACCAGATAGAGGAGATTGCCGTTTTCGCAGTCCCACATCTCATAGTCGCCACGGAAATCCGCGTACCGGTCCGAGCCGGTATCCGCAAGGACCAGACTGACGCCCGAAAATTCAAAGGCATCCCGGATTTGTGCCGGGGATTCGCCCTTTACCAATGTAATGCTTTCGCCGCTGACCGGCAATTCTGCTTCGCACCACCAAGCTGCCTGCCGCCGCAGCGCCTCGCCCTCCAAGCGGTACGGGCCGCTGCCCACAGGACTTGCCGCTCCCACCTGAGAGGCCTTTACCACCGGGATGTCCAGCAGCAGTGGGAACTCCTCCATCGGTGTGGACAGCTCTATCACCACGGCATCGCCGTATGCAGAAATAGACTTGACGTGCTGCAGCCGTCCGCCGTACCAGGGGCTTTCCTGCGCCGCTTTCAGGCTGGCCACCACATCATTTGCCGTCAGCGCCGATCCGTCGGAAAACAGTGCCGATGCCAGATGGAAGGTATAGGTCTTCAGATCTGCCGACACATTGTAAGTATCGCACAGAATGGGCGCGGCCTGATACTTTTTGTCCACAGCAAACAAGCCCTGATAGATCAGGGAAAACAGCGCCCGGTTAGTGGGGTCTTCGCATTTATATGGGTTCAGCGATTCCTGAGGGTCGTATACCAGCAACAGCGGGGTCTGCTCCTCCTGGGGTGCGTTGGGCACAAAACCGTCGGTATCACCGAAATAGGTCTCGCCGGTGGGGTTATAGACCGAGCCGTTCTGGCTGCAGCCGCTGAGGATCAGCAGTGCCGCACACAGGAGCAATATGAACTTGCGTTTCACGGCATAACCCCCTTACATACAATCATCGCGCCTTGGGCGCCCCGTTTGCCGCCGGTAAACCGGTGGGACCAGAATCGCTGATTCTGGCACATAGTACAGGCATCGCTGATCTCAATCTGCACAATACCGGCACGGCGGAGAAGTTCTGCGTTCACCGCCTTTAGGTTTACATAATATTTTCCTTTTTTTGCACGGATATAGTTTTCCGCCGTTCTGCCCAAGACTGCAAGCATAGCTTCCGGCACATCGGCATCCGTTTCGAAACAGCACTGAGCAATGTTTGGACCGATAGCTGCCCGGATATTTTCCGGCTTTGTTCCAAACTGTTCCGCCATGGACCGGACCGCTTTCCCGGCGATATCCGCAGCCGTACCACGCCAACCGGCGTGGACTGCACCCACTGCCCCGGTTACCGGATCGTGGAGCAAAATCGGCGTGCAATCAGCGGTAAATGCCACCAACACCACGCCGGGCGTTGCCGTAATCAGTCCATCGCACTGGGGATATTCGTGATGGTCGATGCCGATGTGATCCGCCGCCGTAACGGCGCGGACAATATCCGAGTGGGTCTGCCGGGTCAGCACCAGGTTGTCCAGACAAAAACCCAATTCATCTGCCAAAATCTGCAGATTTTTCTCCACATTCTCCCGGGAATCGCCGCCGTGCAGCGCAATATTCAGAGAATCAAACTGCCCTGTGCTGACGCCGCCCAGACGGGTCGTAAAGGCGTGAGGCACTTTGATGCTCTCTGCGACCAGATATTCCAGATCACCTTTTCTTACCGTTTTGACAGCCATTATTCCTTCGCCTTATCCTTCTGCAGGCAGCACTTTTTGTACTTCTTGCCGCTGCCGCAGGGGCAGGGATCGTTGGGGCCTACCTTCTTATCACGGTTGCGGACGGGCTGCTGCTTCACAGTTTGGTCTGACGCGGAATTGCCGGTCTCCTTGGCAACCTTGACCCGCTTGACTTCCTGACGGGGCTGGATCTGGGCCATAAACAGCCGGCGCACCGTTTCCTCACGGATTGCGGTGATCATCGCCTGGAACATCTGGAAGCCCTCTTCCTTATAGGCAACAACGGGATCGTGCTGGCCGTAAGCCCGCAGGCCGATGCCCTGCTTCAGATCGTCCATAGCATCGATGTTGTCCATCCAGTATTCATCCACAACGCGGAGCATAATCACACGCTCCAGTTCCCGCATCACAGCGGGGGTCAGCAGGGTTTCCTTGCGCTCATAAGTGTCCACAGCCTGGGCGCAGATGGCCTCGGTCAGGCTGGCAACATCCAGCTTTTCAGGGGCAACGAAGCTGCCCTTGGTAAAATAGACGCCTTCAAACTGGCTCAGCAGTTCGTTCAGCTCCTCCGCCGGCAGCACACCGCCGTGGGCGCTGAGCACATCGGCAACCGTGGAGCTGATAACATCCTCCAGCATCGACAGCATACTCTGCCGCAGATCCTCGCCGTCCAGCACCTTCTGCCGCTGGGCGTAGATGACCTCACGCTGGGTATTCATAACATCGTCGTATTCCAAAACGCTCTTTCTGGAGCGGAAATGGCGGCTTTCAATGCTTCTCTGGGCGTTTTCCACAGCATTGGACAGCATCCGGGCGTCAATGGGCGTATCCTCATCCAGCCCTAAGGTGTCCATCATCGCCATCACCCGGTCGGAGGAGAACAGACGCATCAGATCGTCCTGCAGGCTCAAGTAGAAGCGGCTCTCGCCGGGGTCGCCCTGACGGCCGGCACGGCCACGAAGCTGATTGTCGATACGGCGGGATTCGTGGCGCTCAGTACCTACAATGAACAGACCGCCGGCCTCTTTGACCCGCTGAGCCTCGTCGGCAATCTCGTCCTTATACTTTTTCAGCAGCTGCTCGTACTGACTGCGGATAGCAAGGATCTCGGGGTCAGAGGTTTCTGCATAAGAATCCGCCTCTGCCAGCAATTCCTCAGGTAAATCCTGCTTGCGCAGCTCGCTCTTGGCCAAATACTCCGCGTTACCGCCCAGCATAATGTCCGTACCGCGGCCCGCCATATTGGTAGCGATGGTTACGGCGCCGAACTTACCGGCCTGGGCGATGATCTGGGCTTCCTGCTCGTGATACTTTGCATTCAGCACATTGTGGCGAATACCCTCCCGCTTCAGGTACTTGCTGAGGATCTCGCTCTTCTCAATAGAAATTGTACCCACCAGCACAGGCTGTCCCTTTTCGTTACAGCGCTTGACCTGCTCCACGATGGCGCGGAACTTGCCGGGCTCCGTCTTATACACCACATCGGAATGATCCTGGCGGGCGACAGGCTTATTGGTGGGGATCTCCACCACATCCAGCTGGTAGATGGAAGCAAATTCCTCCGCTTCCGTCAAGGCCGTTCCGGTCATGCCGGACAGTTTATCGTACAGGCGGAAGAAATTCTGGAATGTAATGGTAGCCAGGGTCTTGCTTTCGCCGGCAACCTGAACATTTTCCTTGGCTTCGATGGCCTGATGCAGACCCTCGTTATACCGGCGGCCGTACATCAGGCGGCCGGTGAATTCGTCGACAATGATGATCTGTCCGTCCTTGACCACATAGTCGATATCCCGCTTCATCAGACCCCGGGCTTTCATCGCCTGGTTGATATGGTGGGAAAGGGTGGTGTTTTCCAGATCCGCCAGGTTTTCCACGCCGAAATACTTCTCCGCCTTGGCGATACCCTCTGCGGTCAGGGATACGGTGCGGCTCTTTTCGTCTACGAAATAGTCGCAGTCGTAATCGTCGTGGACTTCCTTATCCTCGGTCTTGGCAAAGACCTTTTTGCGCAGGGTGGACACGAAATAGTCTGCCATCTCGTACAGCTTGGAGGATTCCTCGCCCTTGCCGGAGATGATCAGAGGGGTTCTGGCTTCGTCAATAAGGATGGAGTCCACCTCGTCAACAATGGCGAAGGAATGACCCCGCTGTACCAGCTCCTGCTGATAGATGGCCATATTATCGCGCAGATAGTCGAAACCCAATTCGTTATTGGTGCAGTAGGTAATGTCGGCAGCATAGCTGACCCGGCGCTCAGCCGGATCCATACCGGGAATGATCAGGCCGACAGTCAGACCCATATAGCGATAGACCTTGCCCATCCACTCGGAGTCGCGCTTGGCAAGATATTCATTGACGGTAACCACGTGGACGCCCCGACCGGTCAGTGCGTTCAGGTAGCAGGGCAGAATGGCAACCAAAGTCTTACCTTCGCCGGTCTTCATTTCTGCGATCCGGCCTTGGTGCAGAATAATACCGCCGATGAGCTGCACGGGGTATGGCTTCATACCCAGCACCCGCCAGGCTGCCTCCCGGATTGCCGCAAAAGCCTCCGGCAGAAGGTCATCAAGACTTTCTCCGCCGGCATAGCGCTCCTTAAATTCAGCCGTCTTCGCCTTCAGCGCATCCTCGGAAAGGGCAGCATACTCCCCCTCCAGAGAAAGAATTTTATCCACAACAGGCTGGATCTTTTTCAGCTCCCGCTGGCTGCGGGTGCCGAACATCTTGGTAATCAGTCCCATAAACGCATACCTCGTCGTAAAATAAGATCAAAATGGCAGTCGTAAAACCAATTTGATTCATTATATCACAAAACTATAAAAAATCATAGCCTGTTTGTAAATTTTCCCTGAACATACGCGTCCAAATTATTGTTGCAAATCTCGCCATTTTCTTATATAATTGATTATTATTCGTTCAAGAGAAAAGAGGATCGTAATGAGTAAGGTTCTTTTCATCACACCTAATATAAAGGGCCATTTTACAGATGATGTTCTGGGCACCACCCAGCTGGCTACTATTTTGGACAACCAGGGTATCGACTGCGAAATTCTCCCCTTTTATTGCATTGGCGACACCTCCAGCTTTTCTGCCTTTCTTGCTCGCGCTATGACAGCGATTGGGGAACGGATGCCTAAGATCGTATCCTTCTATACCCGCATTGATACCTATCACATTATGCTGAAGCTGGCCCAGCACATCAAGGCGCAGTGGCCGGATATCTATATCGTCCTCGGCGGGCCTCAGGCCGACATAACCGCAGAAGAGACCATTCGCCAGCTCCCCTTTGTGGACTACATTTGCTGCGGCGAAGGTGAGACCACCATCTCCCCCTTCTTCTCCTCGCTGCTACGCCGCCAGCCTGATACCTCCATCGCCGGTCTTGTCTACCGGGAAAACGGCGTTGTCAAAAAGAATCCCCGTCCGGAGCTGATCCAGGATCTGGACAGCATCCCGATGATCAACTACGCCTTCACCCACCACCGGAATACGCCTGAGCAAGCCAAAAACGCCACATTCCCCATTGATGTGGGCCGGGGCTGCCCCTTTGGCTGCACCTACTGCAGCACCAAAACTTTCTGGGGAAGAAAATTCCGGCTGAAGAGCCCGGAGCGCATTGTGGAAGAGATTAAGCAGATCCACGATGTGTTCGGCGTTTCTTCCTTCATCTTTGAGCACGATATGTTCACTATGAACCGGAAAGCGGTTTCCAGGACCTGCGCCCTGCTGAAGGAGCTGGATTTCCCCATCCGGTGGAACTGCAGCGCCCGGCTGGACTGCATCGACCAGGAACTGATCGATATTATGACAGACGCCGGCCTTACCAGCATTTACATCGGCATCGAGACCGGTTCTCCCCGGATGCAGAAGCTGATCGACAAAAATCTGGATCTGAGCAAAGCCGTGCCCATCGCCCGTTACTTAAAGGAAAAGGGCTGCCGAGCCACCGCATCCTTTATTTTCGGTTTCCCGGAAGAAACGGAAGAGGATATGTCCCAGACCATTCGCCTCATCGCGGACCTTCTGAAACTGAGAAGTGTACATGTGCAGACCCACCTTTGCGCATTCTTCGCAGGAACGGAGCTTTCCAGACGGTATCTGTCGGAGATGACCCAGGCAGAACAGTACTCCGACGCCACCGGCGATCTGTTCCTCTCCGATTGCCGGGATCTGGTGGATGCCCATCCGGAGCTGTTTCAGCACCTGCTGGAGTACAGAACGCCCCTGCGGACAAAGCTGCGGTATTTCAAGCTGTTCATTCAGATCTGGCGGATTATGTTGCCGGTGTATCAGTACCTGTCGGAAAAATATCCCGCAGACCGCCTGATCGATATGTACTATGACTTTGTGGAAGCCAACAAAGACATTCTCGACGATGTTCTGGCTTCGCCCACCACGCAGCAGCTTCGGAAATTCGCTCTGGCGGACAAGTTCCCCCAGACCTTCCATGATGACGAAAATTACGATATCATTGCTGATATTTACCGTTTCAAGTTCTCCGAGCTGATCGCCAAGTCCAACAAGACCGCAGAAACATGCGAAACCTACTGCTTCTCCCCGGAGGAAATGAAGACAGAAACGCCTCTGCAGGCATACACACGCTGCACCGCTGTTGTCCGGCGCAAGGACGGCAACACAACGGTGGAGATCCAGCCCAACTAACAAACAAGAAGATGGACGCAATGTCCATCTTCTTTTGGTTATTTGTCGCAAATCCGGCAGACAAACCGTCGGGTTTTTGACAAACTATCCACTTGACCGACAGCAGTTGCTGTGATATATTAATGGGTAATAAATCTATAGAAAAATACTATCAGGAGGAGATCCAAATGGCACATTATATGACCGAGCCCAGCCGTACCTTCAGCGAGTACCTGCTGATCCCCGGCTACACCTCTGAAGACTGCATTCCCAGCAATGTTTCTCTGCGCACCCCGCTGACCAAGTACCGCAAGGGCGTGGAAGAGCCTGCTATTTCTCTGAATATTCCTATGACCTCTGCGATTATGCAGTCCGTGTCCAACGATACACTGGCTATCGCTCTGGCTAAGGAAGGCGGCATCAGCTTCATCTTCGGCTCTCAGTCCATTGAGTCCCAGGCCGCTATGGTGGCACGGGTCAAGGGCTACAAGGCCGGCTTTGTGGTCTCTGCCTCCAACCTGACTCCTGAGGACACTCTGGCCGATGTTCTGGCTCTGAAGGAGCGCAACGGCTGCTCCACCGTAGCCATCAGCGATGACGGCACCGCCACCGGCAAGCTGCTGGGCATCGTTACCGGCCGGGACTACCGTGTTTCCCGTATGGACCCCTCCGAAAAGGTAGGCTCCTTTATGACCCCCCGGGAAAAGCTGATCGTTGCCCCTGCAGAAACCACTCTGAAAGAAGCCAACGACATCATCTGGGAGCACAAGCTGAACTCCCTGCCCATCGTGGATGCAAATGACCACCTGATGTGCTTCGTATTCCGCAAGGACTACGCTTCCCACAAGGCCAACCCCCTGGAGCTGCTGGACAGCAAGAAGCGCTATCTGGTAGGCGCAGGTATCAATACCCGGGATTTCGCTGAGCGTATCCCTGCTCTGCTGGAAGCCGGCGCAGACGTTCTGTGCATCGATTCCTCCGAGGGCTACACCTGCTGGCAGCAGAAGACCATCGCCTGGGTCCGTGAGCACTACGGCGACACCGTAAAGATCGGTGCAGGCAATGTTGTGGATCGGGAGGGCTTCCGCTTCCTGGCCGAGGCCGGCGCAGACTTTATTAAGGTCGGTATCGGCGGCGGCTCTATCTGCATCACCCGTGAGACCAAGGGCATCGGCCGCGGTCAGGCTACTGCTCTGATCGAGGTTGCCGCAGCCCGGGATGAATATTTCAAGGAAACCGGCATCTATGTGCCCATCTGCTCCGACGGCGGTATCGTCCACGACTATCATATGACCCTGGCTCTGGCTATGGGCGCTGACTTTATGATGCTGGGCCGTTACTTCGCCCGCTTTGACGAGAGCCCCACCAACAAGGTGATGGTCAACGGCGCTTATATGAAGGAGTACTGGGGCGAAGGCTCCAACCGCGCCCGGAACTGGCAGCGCTACGATCTGGGCGGCGCCACCAAGCTGAACTTTGAAGAGGGCGTTGACTCCTATGTTACCTACGCCGGTTCTCTGCACGACAATGTGGAAGCTTCCCTGTACAAGGTCAAGTCCACTATGTGCAACTGCGGTGTCATCACCATTCCCGACCTGCAGCGGGACGCCAAGCTGACTCTGGTTTCCGCCACCTCCATCGTCGAGGGCGGCGCCCACGATGTTACCCTGCGTTCCACCAGCGCTGTAAAATAACCGAAAGTTTTTCCTGAAAATCTTGCTGAAGGGAGGCTCTTTATGACGAATTCCTGCGAATTGGTTGGTGCTGCGTTCAAAGACAGCTCCCCTATCAAAACCGTTGAAAAAATCAAAAGCCTTCTGGCAGCAAACGGCATTCGGGTGGAAGAAACCTGGCACGAAACCAAGGTTCCGTTTTGCCATTCCCTTTCCGTTTCCGTGGCGGGCATCGGCTTTACTACCAGCGGCAAAGGTTTGTCCCGGGAATTCGCTCTTGCCAGCGCTTACGGCGAACTGATGGAGCGGCTTCAGTTGGGTTTCGTCGGTCGAAAGACCACGCAAAAAGATGGCGCATATTCCACCAACGACAGTCAGGATCGCACCGTTCCCGTGAAACAACTGCTGGAATGCAATGCCGATTGGTATCAGAAAATGGCAGACCGCCTGTTTGCCTGGAACGGCACCAGAGTTACTGCCGAAGAAATTCTGACGCAGCATACCGATGCCGATCAAAATATCCGGGTAACTCCGTTTTACAATCTTACTGACGGCGGCGTTTCCTATATCCCGTCCCAAATGCGGAAGGCTATGTACACCTCAAATGGCTGCGCTGCGGGAAACACGATGGAAGAAGCCCTTGTGCAAGCCATTAGTGAGATCGTGGAACGCTATTACAGAATGCGCATCATCCAGGAAAACATCTGTGTGCCGGACATCCCCAATGATGTGCTTAAGCAGTACAAGACCGCTTACGAGATCATCTCCTATATCCGGGATCAAGGCTACAAAGTGTCTGTAAAGGACTGTTCTCTGGGACAATCGTTCCCTGTGGTATGCGTTTGCTACATTCACGAAAAAACAGGGCGCTATCACACCCATTTCGGCGCGTATCCCGACTTTGAAATCGCCTTGGTCAGAGCCCTCACCGAAACATTCCAGGGCAGAAGTGTTGACTCTTTCGCTTCCTACAACGATTTCCTCTATAATGCAGACGAAAAGAGCTTCGTGCATAATATGTACACAGAGCTAGTTTACGGCTGTGCGGAACGAAATCCAGACTTTTTTGTGGGTACCAACCGGCTTGAATACAACGCAAATGTCGGTTTCAGCGGTAAGAACAACAAGGAACTGCTGAAAGAATGTGTGGCGTTCTTCGCTCAGCAGGGATATTCCATTCTGGTGCGGGACGCATCCTGCCTGGGATTCCCCACCTGTCAGGTCATTATTCCGGGCTACAGCGAAACCGCTTTCCAGCGTCTTTTGAAAAAAACCGACGAAGGTCGGTATCTGCCCCACGCCATCGCTACCCTGCGTGATCCCAAAAACGCCACTTTGCAGGATTTGCTGGGTTGCCTGAAGCACGAGCAGGAGATGACGGCTTATGCACCGAAAAACAAAGCCGGTTTCCTGGCCGACGCAAAACTTATGGCGAATTTGTCCTGGGAAGAAGAATCTTACCTGATGTCTGCCACAATGGCCTTTGTTCACTATGCCTTGGGACAATTTGCAACCGCATCCAAATACATCCGGAAAATGCTCACCGGTAATGACTGCGGCAATCAGGAACTGCTGATCTGCACCAAGCGGTATCTGGATCTGAAGGTTTCCGGCTATTCAGACGACCAGATCAAATCCCTGATCGAAACCTTCCACACCGAGCAAACGGTTGCGCGTTTTTACAGTTACATTGCAAGCAAGACCAACCCCCTGGTAGAGTTTGTATTGCACTGTGATCTCAAATCCTGCGACAGCTGCCGTATTCACGATAAATGCTGCCAGGCAGCCGCTCAGCAGCTGATCGATCTCATCAATAAAAAAACCGCACAGCTGGTCTTTGAGGATTCGGCAAGGCAGCTGAAGACCCTGCTGTAACTGAAAATTATCCACAAGGGCGTGTTGATTATCAACACGCCCTGTTTCTTTCCCCAAAAATCTTGCATTCTCCCGGTTTATGTGCTATATTTTTAAGGTTAAGATCAATATTACTCAGATATGATATATCAAAGGAGCAATTTCTATGGCATCTCAGGAAAATATCCGCAATATTGCCATCATCGCCCACGTTGACCACGGCAAGACTACCCTGGTCGACGAAATGCTGAAGCAGGGTGGTATATACCGGGAAAACCAGGTAACTCAGGACCGGGTTATGGACTCCGGCGACCTGGAGCGTGAGCGCGGCATCACCATTCTTGCCAAAAACACCGCCGTTACCTACAAGAACACGAAAATCAACATCGTCGACACCCCGGGCCACGCCGATTTGGGCGGCGAAGTGGAGCGTATCCTCAAAATGGTCAACGGCGTTCTGCTGCTGGTTGACGCCGCCGAAGGTCCTATGCCCCAGACCCGTTTCGTCCTGCAAAAGGCGCTGGAACTGGGTCATAAGGTCATCGTTGTTGTCAACAAGATCGACAAGCCCGATGCCCGTATCGAAGAGGTTATGGACGAGGTGCTGGAGCTGCTGCTGGACCTGGACGCCACCGATGATCAGTTCAATTCTCCCACTATCTTCTGCTCCGGCCGGCAGGGCACTGCCGCCTACGGTCCCAATGAAACCGGCACGGACCTGGTGCCGCTGTTCGAGACCATCGTCAACTACATCGACCCCCCCAAGGGCGATGCCGATGCCCCTCTGCAGCTGCTGGTTTCCTCCATTGACTATAACGAATATGTAGGCCGTATCGCTGTGGGTCGCATTGAGCGAGGTACCATCAAGGTCAATCAGGAGGTCGCCATCTGCGACTATCACGACCCTGATATGAAGACCAAGGGCAAGGTTGTTGCCCTGTACGCCTATGACGGACTGGGCAAGACCCCCATTCAGGAGGCCTCTGCCGGTGAGATCGTGGCGCTGTCCGGTATGGCGGATATCACCATTGGAAGAACACTGTGTGCCCCCGAAGCACCGGAGGCTCTGCCCTTCGTGAAGATCAGCGATCCCACCATCGAAATGACCTTTGCCGTCAACGATTCTCCCTTTGCCGGCAAGGAGGGTAAATTCGTTACCTCCCGTAACCTCCGGGACCGTCTGGAGAAGGAGCTCCTCAAAGATGTTTCCCTCCACGTTACCGAGCAGGGCACCGATGCTTTCAATGTTGCCGGCCGTGGCGAAATGCACCTGAGTATCCTGATGGAAACGATGCGCCGGGAGGGCTTCGAGTTCTCCGTATCCACCCCCCGTGTGTTAACAAAGGAAATTGACGGCAAAATCTGCGAGCCCATCGAGCGAATGATCGCCGATGTGCCGGAAAGCTGTATGGGCGCCGTCATTGAAAAGATCGGCCGCCGCAAGGGCGATCTGCTGTCGATGACTCCTATGGGCAGCCGTTACCGTCTGGAATTCTTAGTTCCCTCCCGGGGTCTGTTCGGCTACCGCAACGAATTCCTCACCGACACCCGCGGCGAGGGCATTATGAGCAGCGTTCTTGATAGCTATGCCCCGATGAAGGGCGAGATCGAGCGCCGTCAGGTTGGCTCTTTGATCTGCTTTGAAACCGGCGAGGCCGTAACCTACGGCCTCCACGCCGCACAGGAGCGTGGCACCCTGTTCATCGGCCCGGGCACCCCGGTCTACGCCGGTATGGTGGTTGGCATCTGCAGCCGCAACGACGATATGACCGTCAACATCTGCAAGAAGAAACAGCTGACCAATATGCGTGCCTCCGGCTCCGACGAAGCCCTGCGGCTCACCACGCCCAAGGTGATGTCTTTGGAGCAGTGTCTGGAATTTTTGGCAGACGACGAACTGCTGGAGTGCACCCCCAAGAGCCTGCGTATCCGCAAGCGGGAACTGGATCACGGCATCCGTATGCGGAATCTGATGAAGAAACGGAACCAGGAGCAGTAATCGCCCCTGTCAGGATCCCTAGAGAGAAAGGCGGATCATTATGAAAAAGCGCACTTTGATCATTCTCATCGCCGTGCTTTCCGTAGTGTTGATCGGCAGCATTGTGGCGGCATTCCTGCTGAAAGCGTCGGAAGCGCCCTCTGCACCCCCCACAGTGCCTGCCACCACCGCTCCCACAGAGCAGCCCACTACAATGCCCACTGAACCCCCCACGGAGCCTCCCACCCAAGCACCTACCGAGCCGCCCAGGGAGACATTCGTGCTGACCTTTACCGGTGACAGCACCCTGGGCATTGAAGAAGGCTTGTGGGGCGACAGCAATTCCTTCGTCACGGTCATCGGCACGGATTACGGCTGGCCCTATCGCAATGTGGCCCACCTTTTCACAACGGACGACTGCACTTTTACCAATCTGGAAAGCGTTCTGGCGGAAAAGGGCGTGGGCGTTGCTCAGGATAAGCGTTTCCGCTTCCGCGGCCCGCTGGCCTACACCCAGATCCTCACCGGTGGCAGTGTCGAAGCCGTTACTCTGGCTAATAACCACTCCCGGGACTACGGCGAGGAGGGTTACATATCCACAAAAAATGCGCTGAATTCTGTGGGCGTTCATTTTGCTGAGCACCAAAGCAGCACTGTGTTCACCACCGAAAGCGGTCTGAAAATCGGTATGTACGCCATCAGTTTCTTTATGGATGAGGCAGATCTGAAAAAGGAAATTGCCCAGATGCGGGAGCAGGGCGCGGAGATCATCGTTCTGGCTCTGCACAAGGGCGACGAGGGCTACTATTCCCTTACCAGCGAGCAGCAGCGCATCGCTCACACCGCCATTGATCTGGGTGTGGACATCGTTTGGGGACACCACCCCCACGTGCTGCAGCGGATCGAGAAATACAACGGCGGCATCATCTACTACAGTCTCGGCAATTTCTCCTTCGGCGGCAACCGCAATCCCAGAGATAAGGACACCGCTGTACTGCAGCAGCAGGTGATCCGGGAAGCAGACGGCACAGTACACCTGGGAGAGCTGACCATCATTCCCTGCCGGCTCAGTTCTGTCAGCAACTATAACAACTACCAGCCTACCCCTTATGAGGAGGGTTCCGCAGAATACAACCGGGTACTTGCCAAGCTGGACGGCACATTTGACGGGCCGGATGTTCCCCCCGCCTATGCGACCCAGCCCACTACTGCACCGACGGTTGCGCCTACCGTTACACCGACCGAAGCGCCCACTGTAGCGCCTACCGAAGCACCCACTGTAGCGCCGACTGTAGCGCCTACCGAAGCGCCGACCGTAGCGCCGACCGTAGCGCCGACTGTAGCGCCTACCGAAGCGACTACCGAAGCACCGACTGTAGCGCCTACCGAAGCGCCGACTGTAGCGCCTACCGAAGCGCCGACCGAAGCGCCCACCGAAGCGCCTACCGAAGCGCCCACCGAAGCGCCCACCGAAACCTCGACGGAAGCGCCGACAGAATAATATTTGGGGGCGTCCCGTGGGACGCCCCCTTAAAATCCCTATGAAAAACCGGAAAAAACAAAAAAATCTATTGACCTTATTGATTTTTTCGGCTATAATACCCTAGCATGACTAAATATGGTCAAAAAATATGTTTCGCTGCGGTCTATTTTGACTGTCGAGCATAAATGTGTTTAACAGGAGGTGTATCCCAAATGAAGCGTACCTACCAGCCCAGCAACCGTCATCGTTCCAAGGTTCACGGTTTCCGTCAGAGAATGGCTACTTCCAACGGTCGTAAGGTTCTTGCCCGCCGCCGTGCAAAGGGCCGCAAGGTTCTTTCTGCCTGATAGCAGCTATTTGGGTCTGCCAAACAGCACGATGTTCGCTCTGTGCGAAAATGGGAGCTATAAGCGGGGCGATGTACCTTTCGCCCCGCTCCCTTTTTAAGGCGGGCATACCGTCTAAACCCTTTTTCGGCTATGCCTAATGGATTCTACTGGTATTGTATACTGTGTTTTCTGTATATTCGTTGTATGTCCTGAGGGGGAGATACTATGAAATTTTCCTGCAATCTGAAGCTCAATCACATCTTTCAGCGGTTGTACCGCACTGCCGGTGTAGCCAACTCCTATGTTGTGCTCTACGCCCGGAAGAACGGAACTGACACCAATCGGGTGGGCATTACCGTCAGCAAAAAGCTGGGGCATGCTGTTGTCCGTAACCGTGTACGCCGCCGCCTGCGGGAGGTCTACCGCCTCCACGAAGAAAAATTCCAGCCCGGCTGGGATATTGTGGTTGTTGCGCGCTCCAAATCGGTCGGCGCTGATTTCGGAAAACTTACCGGCGCCTATCTGCATGCGGCAGAAAAGGCCGGTATCCTGCTCCCCGCGGATGCGGAAATGTGAGGGTCTTATGAAAAAGATCTTTCTGTGTCTGATCCGTTTTTATCAGAAGCACATCACCACCAGAACAAAAGCATCCTGCCGTTTCTTTCCCACCTGCTCCGCGTATGCCTACGAGGCTATCAACAAATACGGGGCCCTGAAGGGCGGATGGCTTGCATTCAAGCGTCTGCTCCGCTGCAATCCTTTTTACAAGGGCGACTATTACGACCCCGTCCCATAACAAGGAGAATGTTTAATGACCAAGATCATTACCGTGCCTTTCGGTTGGCTGTTGTCATTTCTGTATGACCTGACCACCAACTACGGCGTCGCTCTGATCCTCTTTGCCGTTCTGGTCCAGCTGATCCTGCTGCCCATCTCCGCAAAGAGCAAGAAGAGCACTATGAAAATGTCCCGCTTACAGCCTAAGATCCAAAAGATCCAGGAAAAGTATGCCAATGACAAGCAAAAGCAAAATGAAGCTATTCAGCAGCTGCAGAAGGAAGAAGGCGCAACTATGGGTTGCGGCGGCTGTCTGTGGAGCTTGATCCCTCTGCTGATTCTGATCCCCCTGCTGCAGATCATCCGTCAGCCCATTGTTTACCTGCTGGGCGAGACCCCGGAGAACGCAGCGCTCATCGTTAACTATATTAAGGAAGTTGCCCCCCAGTATTTCACCGGCAACGACTACTACGGCGAAGTTATCGCCGCACAGCTGATCCCCCAGTTTGCTAACCAGATCAGCCTGATCCCCGGTCTGAACCCCGATACTCTGCAGGGTATCAATTTCTCGTTCCTGAATCTGGATCTGGGCGCACTGCCCCAGTTCAATGTCTTTAAGGAAACCTGGGCTTGGGACTGGGCACATATCGGCCTGTTCCTGATCCCGCTAATCTCTGCCGGTCAGCAGGTGGTTTCCATGCTGATCTCCCAGAAGACCAACAACTCCGTTATCACCGACGAGAACGGTGTGGAGGACAAGGAGACCGCCAAGAAGTCCCAGAGCAATCAGTCCAGCAAGGTTATGCTGTGGATGATGCCCATTATGTCGCTGTGGATCGGCTTTACCGTTCCTGCCGGCCTTTCCGTCTACTGGTTTGTGGGCGGTGTAATGCGTATGGTAGAGGATATCTTCCTGACCAAGCATTACCGCAAGATCTATGATGCCGAAGATGCTGTGCGTCTGAAGAAACATCTGGAAGAGGAAGCCCTGGAAGCAGAAAAGGAGCGCCTGCGCGCTGAAAAGCGGGCCGCTAACCCCGACGGCATCACGGAAAACACCAGCAAGAAGAAACTGCAGAAGAAGCTGCAGCAGGCCGAAGAGGCCGCCAGAGCCGCCGCCAAGCGGGATTACGATGCAAAGCACGGCATCGTAACCGAGGAAGAGCCTGAGAAGCAGACGATGTCCGGCATCGCCGACCGTCCCTACTGCAAGGGCCGCAACTACGATCCCAACCGTTACGGCAGCGCTACTACGGAGGAATAAATAAATATGGAAAAGACCATTATCACTACCGGCAAGACCATTGATCTTGCCATTGAAGCCGCACTGGAGCAGCTGGGTCTGGACCGGGACAGCGTTTCCGTTCAGGTCCTAAGTCAGGCTAAGTCCGGTTTTCTGGGCATCGGCAATCAGCCCGCTAAGGTCGAGGTAACCTACGAGGCTCCCGATCCCGCTCCCGAAGCTCCCCGGGTAGCGCTTAGCAGCGCTTCCCGCAGCAAGCCCAAAGCAAAGCCCGTTGTTGCAGCACCTGCACCTGCACCTGCCGCACCGGTTGCTCCCAAGGCTGAGCCCAAGCCCAAGAAAGAAGCAAAGCCCGAGCCCAAGCCCGTCGCCCCCAAGGCACCCGCCGAGCCCAAGGTCTACGCCCCTGCCGAGCCCGGCTCCGTGGAGGAAAAGATCGAAATTTTCCTGAAGGGTCTGCTGGAGCATATGGGCTCCGATGCTGTGCCCCACGCCTGGAAGGAAGAGGGCAATACCTACAAGGTAGAGTTCACCGGCTCCGATCTGGGTTACCTGATCGGCCGCCGCGGCGATACTCTGGATGCACTGCAGCATCTGGCCAACTACTCCGTGGGCCGCACCGTGGAGGGTCATATCCGCATCAATGTGGACGCAGAAGACTACCGCGCCAAGCGGGAGGACAGCCTGAGCCGCTATGCCTGCAAGAAGGCACAGCAGGTGCTGAAGGCTCGCCGCCGCACCACGCTGGAGCCCATGAATGCTTACGAGCGCCATGTGATCCACGCCGCTCTGCAGGATATGGACAACATCACCACCCATTCCACCGGCACTGAGCCCAACCGCAGAGTTGTCATTGAATATGTAAGATAATTCCCACAAAAGCACACGGGCATTCGCCGGTGTGCTTTTTGTTTTGCCAGCAAAAAACTGCCGCGGCTTTCGCCGCGGCACAGGGCCTCAGTATTGCAGATACCGGCGCAGCTTTTCCTCCGCCCGCCGCAAGGTGCGGCTGACGGTGCTCTTGTTCACACGGCGCTCCCGGGCGATCTGCTCCATGGTCAGCTCCCGGAAATAGTAGGCGATCACCGTATAGCGCTGCAGCTCTGTCAGCTCCTCCCGGATCACCCGGTGGAGCCGCTGCTGCTGTATTTTTTTGGGTAAGCGTATGGACACTTTGCCTTCAAAGCGTGTACTTTTCACTGCGCCAATACCCCCTCTCGTAATAGCGTTCAGTCAGCTCTGCCAACTCGTTCATCTGGGTCAGCATTGGGGTCAGTTCTGCAATCCGCCGTTTGATATGCCAGATTTCCTCCCGGTCTTCGGTTTCCGCCAATTCCTGCCGCAGCTGCCGCAGCCGATCCTTTAGCAACCGGGCGGATTCCCGGTAGTCCCGGCTCATCTCTTTCAGTTTCATATCCGATGGCGTTGGCAGCGAATGCAGCAAAGCCCCGGACGGTACAGCGCACCGCCGCAATCCGTGCAGTACCCCGCAGGTATCTGCGCCTGCTCGTCTATGTACAGCACCGGTTCAATTGTTTGCGCCATCTGCATCCCCTCCTGTGGAAAAACTCCGGATCGCCCCTATTTCCGTGTAGAGTATACTACACAGAGCGTGTGATATCCGTCGAATTGTGTAAACCTGTTCTTTCTTCTGTTTTTTTTGGAAAAACTGTGCTATACTGGGAACATCCTAAAGATGAGGTGGTAACCATGTTAGGTCCCAGGATCGCCGCACTGCGGCGTTCAGCAGGTATCAGTCAGGCAGAACTGGCACAAATGCTGAAAATCAGCCCCAGCGCAGTGGGTATGTATGAGCAGGGTCGGCGAGAGCCGGCGCTGGATATTTTGGCTGCTATGGCAGAGCTTTTTGGCGTAACCATAGACTTTCTCGTAACCGGCAAAGCCATCAATAACGAGGAGCATACCCGTCTGAATCAACTACTGCTGGAGCGGGTGAATCTGGGTGATGCCCGGCTGAATAACCGTCGTGTCCGACCCTTTTCCCGGGAGGAACTGGCAGTTCTCTTCGCCGCAATGCTGATGGAGCCTTGACGGACGGCCGCCTTTTGGTTATGATATAAAAAAGAAAGGCGGTGCGCTATGGACAATACATATATGCTGGAAGCCCTGGCGCTGGCGCGAGAAGCCGCCGCCGAGGGAGAAGTGCCCGTGGGCTGCGTCATTGTCCGGGGGGATAAAATTGTCGGACGGGGTCGAAACCGCCGGGAGACCGACAAAAACGCCCTTGCCCACGCAGAAATCGAAGCCATCAACGACGCCTGTCGGACTTTGGGCGGCTGGCGGCTGTGGGACTGCACGCTGTATGTAACATTGGAACCCTGCGCTATGTGCGCCGGTGCGATTTTGAATGCCCGGATCCAGCGGGTGGTTTTTGGCGCGACCGATAAGAAATACGGCGCAGTGAATTCCGTTTGCTCCCTGTTTTCGATGGACTTTAACCATCATCCGGAGGTAGAATCCGGTGTGATGGAGGCAGAAAGCGCAGCACTTTTGCAGTCCTTCTTCCAAAATCTCCGTTTGGAGCTGAAAGATCGCCCCAAATGGAAAAAATCAATACACAAAGAGAATTGAGCCAGACCGGCGCAATTCTCTTTTTTCATTCTTTTGGGGAGGCATGTTATGGAGCGGAAAATCGGACTGCGGTTGGCAATCGGAACTTGCGCATTGATTTTGTGCCTGCAAAGCGGTGCGCTGCAGCTGTTTGCCGCGGCACTATGTCAGGAAGAGGTGCTGTCCGTCCTGCTTTTTCTGGAAACCGGCCGGGTTTTCCACAGCCCCGCGCCTGCACCGACGGAAGCTCCCGCTCCGGCCCCGCCGCCCACAGTACCCACCAAACCAACCGATACCCCGGTATTTTCTGCCGATATGTCGGTGGACATCCAGTACACTTGCGATTACCGACCGGACCTTTCTGCCCTGCTGACAAGGCCCCTTGATTGGTCGCTGCGCAGCGATGCCCCCACAGTGCTGATCCTCCATACCCACGCCACAGAGGGGTATTCCGGTACCAAGGGCTACCGTTCTCTGGACGAGGCAGAGAATATGCTCGCCATTGGCGGTGAAATTGCCCGGGTGCTGGAGGCCGGGGGCATCCGGGTTCTCCACGATAAAACCTATCACGATCACCCGGATTACGACGGCTCTTACGGAGCTGCCCGTAACACCATTCGGGAATATTTATCCCAATACCCCTCCATTCAGATGGTGCTGGACATTCACCGGGACGCCTCCGACACTACCTCCGGGCAGCTGACCACCTCTGCCACCGTGGGCGGGCAGGATTCTGCCCAGCTGATGATGGTAGTAGGCACAGATGCCGGAGGAAAGTATCACCCCGGCTGGCAGAACAATCTTTCCCTGGCGCTGAAGCTGTCGGTGCTGCTGGAGCAGGAAAATCCCGGCATCTGCCGCCCTGTAAATCTGCGGTCGGAGCGGTTTAATATGGACTTAACCGCCGGAAGTCTGCTGGTGGAGGTGGGCGCGGCGGGGAACACCGCCCAAGAGGCAGAAATTGCCGCCAACGCTCTGGCCCAGGCAATCCTGACCCTGGCAGACGGCGCTTGACCCAGGGGTATTTTTGGACTATACTATAGCCATTGGAGGTGGTAGGATGCGCATCGCGTTTGCCCGGCTGAACGGCCGGAACGGACATGCCGTAGCCCGGGAATTGCTGGCTGGTCTTTGTGGCGGAAAGACGCCGGAAATTTCGGTAACTGACAACGGAAAGCCCTTTTTTGCGGATAAGAAGTTGCATTTTTCCATCTCCCATACCAAAAACCACGCCTTTTGCTGCCTCAGCAACGGCAATATCGGACTGGACGCAGAGGAGATGGACAGATCTGTTTCTCCTGCCCTGGCGGATAAAATCCTGTCCCCTGCCGAAAAAACCCGCTTCGCCGCCGCCACCGACCCCGATGCCGCCCTTTTGCGGCTATGGGTGCTGAAAGAGGCCTACGCCAAGCTGACCGGCAAAGGTTTGGGCAATTATCTGTATCGGACGGATTTTGATCCTGACGATAAGCGTGTATTGATCATCGACGGCTGCTATGTAGCCGTATTAGAGGAGAAAGATTATGCTGTTTGACACCCACGCCCATATGGATTCGCGGTCATTTAACGAAGACCGGGAAGCGCTTTTGCAGGATCTGCCCCAGCAAGGCATCGGTCTGCTGATGAATCCCGGCTGCAGTCTGGAATCCTCGAAAAAAGCGGCGCTTTTGGCGGAAAAATATGACTATATCTACGCCGCGGTAGGCTCTCATCCCGATGCCGCTGACGAAGTCAATGACGCTGTTCTGGAAGAATATCGGGTGTTATGTAAACTTAACCCCAAAATCAAAGCCATCGGCGAGATCGGTCTTGACTACCATTACGAGGATATCCCCCGGGAACTGCAAAAAAAGGCGTTCACTGCCCAGATGGAACTGGCACGGGAGCTAAATTTGCCGGTCATTGTTCATGAACGGGAAGCCCACGAAGACGGAATGTCCATCATCCGGCAATTCCCGGAGGTTACCGGCGTATTTCACTGCTATTCCGGCTCTGACCAGATGGCGCTGGAACTGACCAAACTGGGCTGGTATATCGGTTTTACCGGCGTACTGACCTTCAAAAACGCCCGCCGGGCCATTGAAGCCGCTCAGGCGATTCCTCTGGAGCGCATCGTGCTGGAGACCGACTGCCCCTATATGTCCCCCGAGCCCTTCCGGGGCCGGCGGAATGACCCGGGCAAGCTGTACCGTATGGCAGAGAAATTAGCCGAAATTCGAGGTATTTCCGTCGAAGAAGCAATGCGAATCACATTCGAGAACGGAAAGCGGTTGTATCGCATTTGACTGCCCTGACCCCCTTTACCGGGGGTCTTATTTTTTTCAAAAAATTCACGGTTTGTACTTTATCTTAACCACGCGGTATGCTATAATGTCTACAAGTATATTATGGAGAGATATTGCTATGCTGGAACTTTTGGCTCCTGCCGGCTCTATGGAAGCTCTGCAGGCCGCCGTGCAAAACGGCGCCAACGCAGTCTACCTTGGGTGCGGCGCTTATAATGCCCGTCAGGGCGCAAAAAACTTCACATTGCAAATGCTGGCGGAGGCCGTAAAGTATTGCCACATTCGTGGTGTCGCTGTCCACCTGACGCTGAACACCTTGGTGTCCGACCGGGAGATGGACGATGTAATCGAGCTGATCCGCCACGCCGCAGCGGTGGGCGTAGATGCTTTCATCGTGCAGGATCTGGGCGTTGCTCAGCTGTGCCGTCAGATTGCACCGGGTGTCGCCCTCCATGGCTCTACCCAGATGTCGGTCCATTCTTTGGCCGGCGTGCTGTTCTGTGCCGCTTTGGGTATGTCCCGGGTGGTACTGAGCCGGGAACTGAACCGGGAGGATATCCAGTATATCTGCGCCAACAGCCCCATTGAGATCGAGGTCTTTGGCCACGGCGCTCTGTGTATGAGCTATTCCGGACAGTGCTATCTGTCCGCTGCTATCGGCGGTCGCTCCGGCAATCGGGGCCGCTGCGCCCAGCCCTGCCGCCAAAGCTACGGCTACAGCCGCCACGACGGCAAATATCCCCTGAGTCTGAAGGACAACTGCCTGATTCACTATCTGAATGACCTGAAAAGTATGGGCGTTGCCTCATTGAAGCTGGAGGGTCGGATGAAGCGGCCGGAATATGTGGCCGCCGTTACCGCTGTCTACCGCCAGGCGCTGGATGACGGTCAGGTAACCCCGGAAATGATGGAAACCCTCACTGCCGCATTTAACAGGCAGGGCTTTACCGACGGCTATTACACCGGCCAGACCGGCGCTAATATGTTCGGCATCCGGGAGGATAAGTACGATAACCCCACCTGGCTGAAACAGATCCGGGAGACCTATGAATCTACGGAAAATCCCCTGGTGAATGTGGAATTTGACGCTGAGATCAGCGATCAGGTCTGCACCCTCACCGTTACGGACCCTCAGGGTCGCAAATGCACCGTAACCGGTCCGCTGCCCCAGCCCGCACGGACCACGCCGCTGACGGAAGAAGCTTTGACAGAACGGCTGCAAAAGACCGGCGGCACCCCCTTTATCTGCAAAAATGTTACCTGCAAGATCCAGCCGGGCGTTACCCTGTCCGCCGCCGCCATCAACGGTATGCGGCGGGATGCGCTGAATCAGCTGCTGGCGCAGCGGGCCCGTTGGGAGCCGGCGAAGCTCCATCGCCCGGAGCGGATCCCCCATTATGAGGGTCGCCGGGCCGCCCCCAGCATTACGCTGCAGGTTACAGAAAAAGCTCAGATCACGCCCCGGCTTCTGAAAATGAATCCTGAGGTGCTGTATGTGCCGCTGCACATTCTGGTGGGCGATCCCATCTTCTGCCACGAACTGGCACGGAAGGTTACCGTTGCGGCAGTTTTGCCCCGCATCGTCCACGATCACGAGATGAATCGGCTGAAGGACGACCTGAAGCTTATCAAGGATATGGGCGTCCGGGAAGCTCTGGTGGGCAACCTGGGTCTGCTGCTTCCCGTCCGGGAGGCCGGCTTGCGGATCCGGGGCGATTTCGGACTGAATCTCTACAACTCCGGCTCCGTGAATCTGATGAAGGAGCTGATGATGAAGTCCGCCACCTTAAGTTTTGAGATGACCCTGCCCCAGATCCGGGATGTCAGCAAAGCGGTGCCCTGTGAGATCTTCGCTTATGGCCGTCTGCCGCTGATGGTCACGGAAAACTGCCTGATCCGCAGCCGCACCGGCAGCTGCACCTGCAGCCACGCCAACGCCAAGCTGATGGACAAGAAAGGTGCAGAATTCCCCATCATCAAAGACGGCGACAAGTGCCGCTCTATTCTGCTCAACGGAAAGAAACTGAACTGGCTGGATCGGCAGAACGATCTGTCGAAGCTTGGCGTTTGGGCCATTCGGCTGTTCTTTACCACAGAAAATCCCCGGGAAGTGGATCAGGTGCTGAATTCCATCACCAATCCCCCAGCATTTGACCCCGGCTCCTGTACAAGAGGCCTGTATCTGCGGGGTCTTGAATAACGATTTTAGAGGAAACGGATATGGCGCTGATTCTTGCTTCCCAATCCCCCCGTCGGCGGGAGCTTTTGGGACTGTTCCACCTGGACTTTACGGTACGGGTGGCGGATATTGACGAAACAATGGATCCTGAAAAATCCCCCTATGACGAGGTCGCCCGTGTCAGCCGCTGCAAAGCAGAGGCCGTGGCACGCACAGCAGATGACACCGTCATCGCCGCAGACACTATCGTGGTCTGTGAGGGTAAGGTTCTGGGAAAACCCCAGGACGCGGAAGATGCCAAAGCGATGCTCCGTCTGTTGTCCGGCCGGGATCACCAGGTGATGACCGGTATGTGTGTGATCCGGGGCGATGAAGTGATAACCTCCACCGAGGTTACGGACATCCATTTCCGTCCGCTTTCCGATGACGAAATCGACGCCTATGTTGCCACCGGCGAGCCTATGGACAAAGCCGGCAGCTACGGTATTCAGGGCGGCGCGGCGCTGTTCGCCGAGAAAATGGTGGGCGATTATTATAATGTAATGGGCCTGCCGGTATGCCGCCTGTGGAAGATTCTCCACGAACTCGCCCTAATCTAAGGAGAAGACTATGAAATACTTTTTCACCACAAAAGTGAAGATCGTTCTGGTGGTCGCGGTGATCCTCACCGCAGGTCTGGCCATTGTGGGCAATCTGCTGGGCAAAACGCCTGCTGACAAACTGGTGCAGGGAATTCTGACCCCCCTGCGCACCGGCGCTACCACACTGACCACTCAGGCAGAGCGGTTTTATAACTATATGTTCCGGTATGAAGCGCTGGAAGCAGAAAATGCCGCGCTGAAAGAGCAGATCGCCCAGATGGAGGAAAACGCTCTGCTGAACGACTCTATGGAGCGGGAAATCCAGCGGCTGAAAGACCTTCTTGGACTGGAGCTGGACAAAGAGGGCTTCTCCCTGGTTGACGGCTATATCATTTCCCGCAGCTCCACCGACTGGACCAGCTATTTCACCCTGAATCGGGGCAGCAACGCCGGTATTGCGCCGGGTATGTGCGTTATTACCGCCAACAAAGAGGTAGTGGGTCTGGTAACCGAGGTGGGCAGCAACTATTGCGTGGTCAAAACCGTTCTGGACTCCTCCCTGAGCATCAGCGCCGTGCTGGCTTCTTCCGGCAACAGCGGTCTGGTAAACGGCGGCTATTCCCAGGGCTATGAAAATATGCTGCGGATGGACTATCTTCCCAGTGCAGCTGTGATCCCCAACCGGGATCAGGTGGTTACCGCCGGCTCGACGGTGTACCCCAGAAACCTGATCATCGGCAATGTGGTGGGCGTGGGCTTTACCGACACCGGTGTGGAAAAATACGCCATTGTGGAGCCTGCCGCAGATATTGCCCGGCTGGAGCAGGTGTTCATTCTGACTGAGTTCAAGACGGAGTAAGCCTATGTTCTTCAAACGAAAGCATGAGTTTCGGCCGGACAAAAACCGTTCCACCGTTCTCAACAAACTTTATCTGACCAAAATACAGCGGCTGAAAGTGCTGAAGTGGCTGCTCATTACTGCTGCTCTGGTGTTTTTGTCCATCGTGCAGGATGTAATTATGTGCCGCATCCATATCTTTGGCGCCACCACAGATCTGGTGGCCTATGCCATTTTGGTTGTGTGCGTTATCTTAGACCCGGAGGTTGGCTGTCTTTTCACGCTGATCAGCTCCTCGGTGTACTATTTTTCCGGCTCTGCGCCGGGCCCCTATGTCATCGCACTGCTGACAATTCTGGGTGTGCTGATCGCCATTGGAAGACAGAGCTATCTGCGCTACAGCTTTGGCTCTATCTGTTTGTGCGCTGCAGTTGCGGTGATGCTGTATGAAATCGGCCTGTTTTTCATCGGACTGGCTCTGGACCACACCACCGGACAGGCTCTGCCCCGTTTCCTTTTAACCGGCGCGTTTGGCTTGGTGGCGATTCCTGCGCTGTACGCCGTATTCACCGCCATCAGTAAAATTGGAGGCGAAACATGGAAAGAATAACCGGTAGACGCATTGGTATTATCCTGCTGGTTTTTTGTCTGATTCTGGGTTTTTTCTCCCTGAAACTGTACGATATGCAGATCATTGAAACCGGCGGCAAGGTGGACAACACCAAGATTTTCGTTACAGAAACCAGAGTGAAAGCCGCCCGCGGCAATATTCTTGACCGCAACGGCAACATTCTTGTTACCAACCGGGCCAGCTATGACCTGGTGCTGAATCACTATATCATCTACAGTTCCAAGGATACCAACAGCCATCTTTTGGAACTGGCTCGGGTATGCCGGGAAATGGATGCCGAGTATGTGGACCATTTTCCTGTTACCAAAACGGCACCCTTTGAATATACCCTCAGCGATTACAATTCCACATGGCAAGGTTATTTCCAGAAATATCTGCCCAAAAAGGGCGGCGGCCTGGACTCGGATATCACAGCGCCACTGCTGATCCGCAAACTGCGGGAAAGTTACAAAATTCCGGAGGACTGGTCCGAAGAGGATGCCCGGGCTGTGATTGGCTTGCGCTATGAGCTGGATCTGCGGCAGGGTATTACCAATCTGCCCAACTATATTCTGCTGGAGGACGCAACTTCTCAACAGCTGTATGCCCTTTTGGAACTGAACACCCCGGGTCTGAAAGCAGAGCCCACCACCGTCCGGGCATACAACACCAAGTATGCCGCTCACATTCTGGGCTATGTCGGTCCTATGACCAACCAGCAGTGGACGGAAATTTACAAAGAAAAACCGGGCTACCCTCTGGACGCGCTGGTTGGCCAGAGCGGTCTGGAAGAAGCCTTTGAAGAGTACCTCCACGGAAAAGACGGTATCCGCGTGGACGAAATGACCGCTGACGGCAGCGTTGTGCGCTCCTACTATAAGGTAGTGGACGGCGTGGAGCAGCGGCCCGTAAACGGCCAGAATGTGGAGCTTTCCATCGACTTGAATGTTCAGGCCTCTGCCGAAGACCAGATGAAAGCCCTGTTCACACAGCTGCGGGAAAGCGGCGAGAATCTGGCTGAGGGCGTGAAAAAACCTGACGGCTCCGATGCCGAGGGCGGCGCAGTGGTGGTTATGGATGTAAAGTCCGGTCAGGTCCTTGCCTGCGCCAGTTATCCCACCTATGACCTTTCCACTTTCCGGGAGGACTACAACTCCCTGTTGGAAACGGATTTTGCCCCGCTGTACAACCGGGCGCTGCAGGCCACTTATCCCCCCGGCTCCACCTACAAGATGGCAATGGTAGTTGCGGGCATTGAAGGTGGCATCATCCATAAGAATACCGTCATCGAAGATAAAGGTGTTTTCCGCAAGTATGAATCCTCTGGCTTTACCGCCGACTGTCTGATCTGGACCACCAAGCACTCCACCCACGGCGGCATCAACTCTAAGGAAGCGCTGCGGGATTCGTGCAACTACTTCTTCTACTATGTAGGCGACAAACTTGACATCAAAGTTATTGACCATGTTGCAAAAAGTCTGGGTTTAGGCGAGAAAACCGGCATTGAGCTGGCAGAAAAAACCGGTATCCGCGCCAACCCCGAGAACAAGCTGACGCTGCACAAAGGCAATACAGACCTTGGCCGCTGGTACGCTGCGGACCAGGTTATGGCTTCCATCGGTCAGTCTATTAACTCCTTCACACCCGTTCAGCTGTGCGCATACACTGCCACGCTGGCAAACCGGGGCGTGCGGTATCAGGCGACCTTCCTGAGCCGGGTGCTGGACGCAGACTACTCCGGCGTAACCTATGTAAACGAGCCTGTAGTACTGAATACCCTGAATATTTCCGACGAGGCTTATACGGCCTATACCGAAGGTATGCGGATGGTGATCACCGAGGGCAGCGTCCGGAAATATTTCAAGGATTTCCCCATCGCTGTGGCTGCCAAGACCGGTACTGCCCAGACCGATGCGGGCAACGCCTATTCCGACAACGGCGCATTTGTGTGCTATGCCCCCTATGAAGACCCCGAGATCGCAGTTGTGGTCTACGGCGAAAAGGCCGGCCACGGTTCTACCATGGCCCAGATCGCCAAGGGCGTTCTGGACACCTACTTCTCCGATGTCCTCAGCGCAGGCGGCAACTCCGGTGAAAATACGGTACGTTAATATCAAAGACCCCCTCAAACGAGGGGGTCTATCTATTCTGCAAAATACAGAAAGCCCTGTGGATTTCTCCACAGGGCTTTTCGTTATGAATTTAAGCTAATTACAGCTTGGGGCCTGCCTCGACCAGAGCCTTGCCCTCGTCGTTGCCGGTGTACTTAACAAAGTTCTTCTGGAAGCGAGCTGCCAGATCCTTTGCCTTCTCTTCCCAGATTGCTGCATCAGCGTAGGTATCTCTGGGATCCAGGATGCCGCTGTCAACGCCGGGCAGAGCGGTGGGAACTTCGAAGCCGAAGTAGGGGATGGTCTTGGTCTCAGCCTTCAGGATGGAGCCATCCAGAATAGCGTCGATGATGCCGCGGGTATCCTTAATGGAGATACGCTTGCCGGTGCCGTTCCAGCCGGTGTTGACCAGGTAAGCCTTGGCGCCGGACTTCTGCATCTTCTTGACCAGCTCTTCGCCGTACTTGGTGGGGTGCAGCTCCAGGAAAGCAGCGCCGAAGCAAGCGGAGAAGGTGGGAGTGGGCTCGGTGATGCCACGCTCAGTGCCAGCCAGCTTGGAAGTGAAGCCGGACAGGAAGTAGTACTGAGTCTGCTCAGGAGTCAGGATGGAAACGGGAGGCAGAACGCCGAATGCGTCAGCGGACAGGAAGATGACGTTCTGAGCGTCGGGGCCGCAGGACTTGGGACGGACGATCTTCTCGATGTGGTTGATGGGGTAGGAAACACGGGTGTTCTCGGTGACGGAGCCGTCAGCGAAGTCGCACTTGCCCTCAGCATCAACGGTAACGTTCTCCAGCAGAGCGTTGCGCTTGATAGCGTTGTAGATGTCGGGCTCGGACTCGGGATCCAGGTTGATGACCTTTGCGTAGCAGCCGCCCTCGAAGTTGAAGACGCCGTTGTCATCCCAGCCGTGCTCGTCGTCGCCGATCAGCAGACGCTTGGGGTCGGTGGACAGGGTGGTCT
>JAZQTN010000037.1:0-3215 GCA_045630825.1 Faecousia sp.
GTTGACCGCATTGAGACCATCACCGGCAAGCGTCCTGTATTTTATAAGCTGGATTGCAAGAGTAAGGATGCGCTGCGCACCGTATTTTCTGCTCATAAAATCGATGCCATCATCCATTTTGCAGCTTTCAAGGCAGTTGGCGAGAGTGTAAAAAAACCGCTGCAGTACTACCGCAACAATTTGGACAGCACATTCTCTCTGCTGGAAGTGATGGAAGAGTTTGACTGCAAGAAGTTTATCTTCTCTTCTTCTGCCACCGTTTACGGCCCCAACAATCCTCATCCTTATAAGGAAGAGATGCCTGCCATCCAGTCCTCCAGTCCCTACGGCTGGACTAAGGTCATGATCGAGCGGGTGCTGACAGACTATGTGACCGCACATCCTGACTTCTGTGCGATTCTGCTGCGTTATTTCAATCCCATCGGTTCCCATGAGTCCGGTCTCCTGGGTGACGATCCCAACGGCATTCCTAACAACCTGATGCCCTATATTGGCCGCGTTGCAGCAGGTCAGCTGGAAAAACTGACCATTTTCGGCAATGATTATCCTACTCCCGACGGCACTTGTCAGAGAGACTACCTGCATGTGGTAGACCTGGCAGTTGGACATCTAAAGGCACTGGAATTTGCTAAGGATAAAGAAGGCGTAGAAGCCATCAACCTGGGTACCGGCAACGGTATTTCTGTGCTGGAACTGGTCAATGCCTTTAAGACTGCCAACGAGATGGATCTTCCCTATGTGTTTGGTCCCCGCCGTGATGGTGACCTGCCTGCTTTCTGGGCAGATGCAGAAAAGGCCAAGACACTATTGGGTTGGGAAGCTACCCACACTGTAGAGGATATGTGCCGCAGTGCCTGGAATTTTGCAAAGAACGCAAGCGGAAATTGATTTGCCTAAGTGCAACTGAAAAAGGGTGATTCATATATGACAATCTCCAAGAGAGAATTTGGAATACTGTGCGATGGCACACTGGTATCCTGCTGGACCCTAAAGGGAGAAAACGGTTTGACAGCAGAAATCTTAGATTATGGTGTTATCATCCGCTCCGTTGTTGTTCCCGATAAAAACGGAAATCCAGTGGATGTTGTTTTGGGATATGATACGCTGGAAGCGTATGTTTCCGATGATTGCTATCTGGGTGCGACAATTGGCCGTGTTGCCAACCGTATTAAGGGTGCCAGCTTCCAGTTAAACGGAAAGACTTATGCTCTATATGCCAATAACGGAGAAAACCATCTTCATGGTGGTAAGCGTGGCTTTAACGGGTATGTTTGGAATAGTGAGCAGAAAGGCGATACCGTTGTCTTTTCTCGCTTTTCTCCTGATGGAGAAGAAGGCTATCCCGGAAATCTGAACATCCGTGTTACCATCGGATGGGAAGGGAACAGCCTGGTAATTCGTTATGATGCAAAATCTGACCAGGACACCGTTGTGAACTTTACAAACCACAGCTACTTCAATCTCAACGGTGCCGGAAACGGGAACATCAATCAGCATGTGATGGAAATCAAAGCAGATCAGTTTACACTCAATGCAGACGACTGTGTGCCCACAGGGGAGATCGTTCCGGTAGAAGGCACTGCTATGGATTTCCGTACCCCAAAGGCCATCGGTCGGGATGCGGACAATGACGAACCCAGTGTCAAACCTTTTGGCGGATACGATTCCAATTTTGTGATTAGCGGCCACCCAGTGGCAACCACTGTTGGAGATCAAACCGGCATTACCATGGTCACTGATACGGATCAGCCCGGTGTGCAGCTTTATACAGCCAACGCGTTGACCGACAGAAAGGGAAAAGGCGGAAAAGAGTACAGCTCCCGCAGTGCCTTCTGTCTGGAGACCCAGCATTACCCTGACAGCATCCACCATCCCCAGTGGCCGTCCTGCATTCTTCGGAAAGATGAAGCATTCCATAGCTTCACATCGTATACATTTTCCTGATGTATGGCAGGTAAGTAATGTCATCAGACTACAGGAAAATAAAAAGTGTTCCTGCTAATATGCTAACAAAATAATCTTCGGATTATTGTTGTTCTCCTAAAGGCTATGCAGACGAATCGCCGCGTCTGCATAGCAATGGGAAAAGGAATATCAATGTGAGTAGACGTGATCCGGCACAAGTTTTTCTGCGAAAGAGGGGAAATTTGAAATGATAAGTATTCGAGAAGTAGCCGAATTGGCAGGGGTTTCTGCAGCGACGGTGTCCCGTGTTATGAACGGCACGGCAAAAGTAGATCCAAAAAAAAGAGAGCGTGTCCTGCGGGTAATTGAAGAAACTGGTTTTATCCCCAATGAGGTAGCCAGAACTCTGTTTCGCAAGTCAGCAAAAACCATTGGCCCGATTGTTCCGTCCATTCGCAATCCCTACTTTACAGAATTGGCTGCCCATATAGATACAATGGCGCTCCAACATGGCTATCGCCCGTTTTTGTGCAATACGGGTTATGACCCGGAAAAAGAAAAAGCCGCGGTACAAATGCTTGTGAGCATGAATGCGGATGCCATTATTATCGCTTCCTGTAGTGAATATGTGCGGGAGATCATCAACAAATGCCCGATTACGAATATTGTTCATGCATTGAACCCATTCCATCTGATCTTCTGCTTTGAGCTGCTCGGTGATACCTTCCTTCTCAGCCAGTTGCTTCATCAGCCGATCAAACATTTCTGTTGATTGGTTATCCACCTCGACTAGGTGACTATTTAGTTTACCGCTGACCATCAGGGTTATGTACAGTGCTTGGCAATGTTTCTTGATATAATCCAAACGCTTTCTTCCCCACAAACAGATAGGCTGGATATCTTCTTCATCCAGTACCAAGCAAGGGATGTAATAATCTCCTTACAATTCATACCAAAGTCCGTTATTATTGTTGTAGATGTACTTTTCCATAGTGTAATCCTCCTTGATATTTTGAGCGAGGTAAATCAAAACATGGAAGGGTATAACCATTATTCCTACTTATTCCCCTTTACAGGCGCATCGGGCACAAGCCTGGATAATCGGAATTTCGTGAACAAAAGCCGATCAAAAAGTGCGTTTTTTAACGAGAAATCAAGAACGAGGGCTAGAGTGGGAATAATCGCACATTGACTCTGAGTGGGCTGAAATCCCTTGATTTCAGCCCACTTTTTTTCTTTGCTTCGAAATGTTTCAGCAAATTTGATTTATCCTCTTCATGGCAATTTACTTTATCTTTTCGCAATTGGAT
>JAZQTN010000038.1:0-3418 GCA_045630825.1 Faecousia sp.
AAACCATGTTCCACCAGTAGCGATATTGATATACAGCAAGTATAGGGCTGTGGCAACAAAATTGCAGGGAACAAAGATAACGGGATTTGGCTTTTGAAACCACATAGGCAACGCAAATGCGATATACGAGAGCATCAGCGCACCAGCCACATAGCCGGACCATTCCAATCTCCCATCCAATTGCAGATCCGCAACAAAGCAAACAAAGAGCGGAATCAAAAACAAGATAATCATTGCGCCGTTCAAAGCTTTGGATCGTGACGCTTTCTTAGGCATTTTCTCGCTGGGGTAAAGCGACTTACCGGGCCGATCAACATAGTTCGGATGATAAACGGCGGTATTACAAAGGGGGCATTTCTTTTCCGCTTCTCCAAGCTTTACGCCACATTCAATACAATACATACCGTTCACCTCTCGTTCTGATTGCTCTCTACCACAGTAGGCAGACCCATTTCCTGCAGGACTGCGTGGAAATGCCGTTCCAATTCCGCGTCCTGAATATTACGGATAAAGTTTATGTAGATCGTATCCCCGTAAGATAGCATCCCACAATTGTACGGAGCCGCTGCCTGCACACCCAGAATAAAATCAAAGCGTCTAACATACTGCGCCATAGCTTCCGGGATCTTTACTTGACCTAAGTTAGACAAAGTAAGGCAGGACTTCTTTTCTCCCACACTGTCAAAGATCGCCTTCATAACAGCGTTCTTCAGGGGCAGCGGAATGAGCCGCACCAAGGGATTTCGCTCGTCGTTTACATTGGTTGCGATGACACAGCTCATGTGCTTTTCCGTAAACTCCGTACCCATTTTGTGCTGAATAATTTTACAAATCTCATCAAAGGAATATGCTCCAAGACGGGGATCCAGTTCCGGTATGGTATACATAGCAAAGTTTCGCAGCGTGTTACTGGGAAACAAATTTCGCAAATTGACCGGGATCAGCAGTTTGATCCGCTTTTGCCGCTTGGTGTTTGGATTCTTCTCGTTTTGAAGATTCAGCAACGCCTTCATCATTACCGCACTCATAAATACGGTCAATGTAGCGTTATGTTTGTGCGCCAGTTCCAGCGCAGGCTTTACCGGGATTTGAAAACAGGTAAGGTTCAGAAAGCCATCCTTTTGAGGCTCACCGGACATATGCCACGCATTGGTATCCTTTCGGCTGGCAGGTACATTGCCTGCATATTTAAGGAAGCTATCCTCCAGTTCCTCTTCTTTGGGGAGTTCCCGCCTGTCCAAAACGCCGTTCTCAAAAGGTATCGAAACTCGGTACTTTTGCTCCAGATATTCCGCCGTCAAGCTTTTCAGGAAGACAAGCGCGCCGTTTCCGTCCGTTAAGGAATGGAAATATTCCACAGCGATCCGGTTCTTGTAAGCGATCACACGAAAGGCGCATTTGCGCATTTCCTCCCGATCCATAAATACCAGCGGATAGCTATGTTCTTCCGAGATTTGGGGGGCAGATTCTACCTGCTGCAGATAATACCAAAACGCACCCTTCCGCAGTCTGGCTGCAATGGAAGGAAACCGCTTCACCGTTACATCCAACGCATTTTGAAGAACTCGGACATCAATATTTTCTGTCAGGGTGACAGACTGGCGAAACAGATTGCTCCAATTCTTTCTACGAGCTGCCGGATAGATTTTTGCGGCATTGTCCAGTTTGACCCACCGCAAAGGTTGTTTCTTCTCCATACTGTTAACACTTTTCAAAGCCGACCAGCAGGCCGCCCTTCTCTGCGTAGAAGCTACACAGGCCCAAATTGATGCCAATTTTTACGGCCACACCAGGCAGATCTTTCTCAATCATGTTTTTCAGAGTATTGGCCGCAGACTCATTTAAGCAGTGTGCCAGAATGACTTTGCCAGTTTTCAAACCGCTTTCCTTCAAGTGCCTTAGCATCGCACTCAGGGATTTTGCTTCGCCCCGACACTTATCCGTAGGCTCCAGAGTGCCCACATCGCTTGCCTTGCCCACAATGCGGATACCCAAAACACCGGCGATTTTAGCAACGGCAGGAGAAACACGACCGTTAGCGGCAAAGTTATTCAGGGATTCCAGCATAAAGAGCAATCCGGTCTTCTTTTGGTATTCCGGTATGTAGGTGCAGATCTCTTCGTATGACTTTCCTTCGCTGATCATTTCTTCCAATTTCTCTACGATCAGAGTCAACTCCGGACCTGCGGAAAGAGAGTCAATCACAAAGACCCGTCTTCCGGGATGCTCCGCTTCGTACATCTCCTTAGCGATGCAAGCAGTATTGTAGCTACCAGACAAGCCGCTGGTGATAGCAACGCAAAAAACATCCTCTGCATCGCCAAAGGTCATCAGCCAATCCTGAGGATTGGGGCAGGAGCTTTGCGATCTGCCCTTGTAGGTCTTGAAATACCTGATCATTTCATCCAAATCCAGATTCCGATCGTCCACAAATTCCCGCTCAGCGGTAATGATCTTCAGTGGTGCCGCATCAAATGCAACAGTCTTTAGTTCCATCAAATTTGCGGAGGAATCCGCAACAATCTTTACAGTTCTCATAGGTATTATACCTGCCTTTCCATTTCTTACATAGGGTATCATTTCAGCGGGCAGTTTTCCACCTACTGCAGGGATTTGGACTCTCTCGTGGGTAGAAATGCCACTCTACCACCAGTTCATGCAATAAAATCTATGTAAAGTGAAAGACCGCACCCGAACGGATGCGGTCTAACAAACTAATCAATTACGGCTATTGAGGTAACAGAATTGTTGTACCCACCCGCAAACTCAGGCAAAGAACAGGCCGTTCAGGGTCATGGGATCGATGTACTGACCGCCTTTGTAAACACGCATATTGCCGGATGCGACCTCGTCAATCAGCATAACATTGCCATCAGCATCGTAGCCGAATTCAAACTTGATGTCGTACAACTCCAGGCTCTTTGCAGCCAAATCGTCAGCAACAATCTTGGTGATTGCCTGGGTCTGAGCCTTCAGGGAGTCATACTGCTCAGCAGTCATAACACCCAGATCTACCAGACCGTCCTTGGTAACCAGCGGATCGCCCAGAGCATCGTTCTTGAAGGTGGTCTCCACATAGTAAGGCAGATCCTGTCCTTCTGTGCAATACTGATTATAGCGACGGAAGAAGGAGCCAACTGCCTTGCGGCGGCAGATGACCTCCAGCCCCTTACCAAAGACCTTGGCGGGCAGAACTTCCATGGTGGTGTTGTCCAGATCGGCACTAACATAGTGTGTTTTGATGCCTGCAGCATTGATCTTCTCAAAGTAGTAGATGGACATACGCAGGTTCACATCGCCAACGCCTTCGATGGTCAGACCAACGGAGTTTTCGCCGGGATCGAACACGCCGTCTTTGCCGGTACAGTCGTCCTTGAACAGCAACAGGCAGTTGCCGTTGGGAAGAGCATAAACATTC
>JAZQTN010000039.1:0-7106 GCA_045630825.1 Faecousia sp.
AAGAAACGACGGGATTGACCGTACCCTTGCAAGAAACCGTGATCTGAGCGCCAATGACATTAAGAACGCACAGGCTCACAATGAACGAGAAAAGGAAATGTATTCTAACCCGGATATTGTACCGGAGGAAACCCACCGGAATATCCATTTCAAACAACCTACCGGCAGTTACACGGAAATGTTCGACCAACTGAAAAAGGATGGAGTGATCTCCACCAGAGGTCTAAAAGAGGATGCCACCACCTACTGTGAGCTGCTGTTCGATGTAAATTCCGCCTACTTCTACAACCACGGCGGCTATGAGTTCGCCAAGCAATTCTATGCCGATGCTTACCGGGCCGCCCTGGAGATCGTAGGTGGAGAGCAATATATCTTGTCCGCTACCATGCACGCAGACGAAAGAAACCGAGCCATGTCTGAAGCCTTGGGCGAGGATGTGTACCACTACCACCTTCATGTTGTGTACATCCCCGTGGTGGAAAAGCAAATCCTTTGGAGTAAGCGCTGTAAGGATAAATCGCTGATCGGCACTGTGAAGGAAACCATCATGCAGGTCAGCCGCAGCAAGAAATGGGAATCCAAGCCTGCCCTAGACGAAGATGGAAACCCGCTGCTGTCCAAGACCGGAAAGAAGGTACTGACTCCCTGTTACAGTATCCTCCAGGATCAGTTCTTCAACTTCATGCGTGCCGCCGGTTACACCGATGTGGAACGAGGTCAGCGCGGCAGTACCGAGGAACATCTGACCGTAACCCAATTCAAGGTGCAAGCCGAGCAGGAGCGCCTTGCCGGTCTGAAGGCTGCACAGGCCATAGCAGAAGCAGAGATCGACGATCTGGAAGATCAGAAGAAAGCTGCCCAGCTCGAAGCAAAGGAAGCCACCGACAGAATGAAGGAACTGGCTCCGGCAGTTCAGAACATGGAGAAGCTTGCAAAAGAGTTCTCCGATGACCCGGATCAGATACTCCCGGAACCCGGCGCATTGGAATCCGCCAAAGGCTACCGGGAAAAGAAAGCCAAGCCGCTGCTTGAAAAGATTGTCAAGGTTCTCCGCTCCGTCTACCACGCATTTCTGAGTCTGCGAAACGATTATGACCGGCTGCAGCAGAGATTTAGCCGGGAATGTGCCAAGACCGCCCGAATGGGTGATCGGATTGACGAACTGGCAGACGAGAACAAAACACTCCGTGGCATCGCCGCAGACTTTGACCGGGCTAAGAAAGCATTGGGCAAGGACAAGGTGGAAGCCGCTGTGGAATCCCTAAAACAGGAGGAAGCAAGGGTACAGGCAGAAAAACACAGAAAGCACCAGTACACCCGATAATTTACAAGACCCGGAAAAAACGCAAAAAATCCGATGGGAGCGTTTCAAATGATACCTGCATCGTTTGGAGCAATCCCATCGGAAAATCACCCCATTTTCCCGGTTCAAGAGCCGAGAAAAATCTACAATTTAGGAGGATTTTTATGAGAACAGGACTTACCAAGAAGCAGAAAGCCACGGAAGTTTATTACAATGCAAAAGACCCCACAGCCGAGGTCTACCCCCACGACTCCAAGCTGAAGAAGCGCCTGCTTGAATACGCAGCCAAATTCCCGGAGCTGTGCCAGCAGACCGATAATGACGAGCACGGCGGTCTGCGCTTCGAGATTGACAAAGAAAGAATATGCATCCGCTTGACGGCGCCTTATACCAAAGAGCGTATTTCTATTTCACGCTTAACAGGAAAAAAGAACCAATCCAACCTTATCCGTTAAAAATTGCCCTGCTTCTGAACGGAAGCAGGGCAATTTTTATTGCTATTTCTTTTCTGAATAACACAGTTTCATAAACCCCAGAGCGAGTACAAGCATCAGCACAATAAAGCCGTATGCATAAAATGACAGCTTTTCTGGAGAAACCTTTTCGATATAGTCGCAGGCAAGCACCATAAAGATCAACTGCGCATTGCAAAGAAGAATGCCAAGCATAAGGCGCTGCAACGGCTTCAAATCATGGTAAATGGGAATCAGGGTGAAAATAAACACCACATTGGCACATACAGCAATCAGCAGCATGTCCATATAGTGTGGATTTGCCGCATAGCTAGGAATAACAGCCTGTCCAACAATGGTAAGCAGTGTAAAGTAGACCAGATAAGTAATCATGAGAACCAGATTACTTAGTACGCTGCTGAGAACCTCCTGAAACACACTGACACCTTCTGTAATATGGGAAGTGGTTTTGATTTGACCAAAAAACGGAACAGCACTTGCACAAATGCCGACCAACTGAATAGAATAACCAGATGTCAGTGCCCGATAGGAAGCCAGAGCAAGCAGAATCAATGAGGGAACTGGCATACGGAATACTTTGAGTTTTTTCCCAATTAAACCAATCATATTCATAGTATTTAAGCCTTTCCTGAAATGGGCATGGAGATTATATTCTCACTTGATATGCATCATAGCAAATATTCTGCTCCGGTGTTGGAGATATGATGGCGACGCAAATTTCACCATTCAACCACGAATACCGCTGATCACCGGTACTGAATTTCAAATGCTGTTTGAAGTAGGTTTTTAGTGGGTCTGGCTGCTTTTTCAGCATAGCCAGCATACCGGGAATGCCCATATTCATATGGCCATCGGTAAACAGGGAAATGTACGCCCCATCATCCGTTTTCAAAAGGTATCTCGTAGATACATGGGAAAGCATGGGGACACCTACGATCATATCATTCCAGTCAGCGCCTGCATTGGCCACATTACCCTGTATCCGTTCACCCTCAAACCGTCCACTCTGGATTGGGATCACCATATGCCGTCCTTCCGGACGGCTTCCTGCCATTAGGATGGGGCCAACCTTGACATGGATGTAGTAAAGATGCTCCAGCGCAGGCTTTTCAAAAAATGCATTATGATTGGACTGTGCCGCTTTATCCACCAGCATATACAGATCCATCCGATAAATATCGCCTGTTACCATGCCTACAGCAATCACTACATTCCTGTTTAAATGACGATACTCTTTGTGACCGCAGTGGAAGAATACACGCAGCTTCATTTTTCCGTCCTGTGTAAGGATACCGTTTACATCCAGAGGTACGATTAGCTTATCTTCCGTTTCGATGGTATATTTCCCGTCCAGCCAAACATTGCCTTCTACATCTGTTTCCAGCCAATTTCCGCTGCCTTCCCGAACAGAGCCGTTGATCGTGCCCTTTACCGTTCCGTCGAAAATGGTTTGGATTTGCTTTCGGTTTCCTAAATCAATAGTTTCCCGAACCTCATATTCCAGGGACATCAGATATTGCAGTTCCGGCTTGGGGAATAAGATAGGCTTTTCCATAGACTGTCCTCCTGTACAGATGGATCAAATATTGCGATTCACGAAATCCACCATCATCTGCCATGCTTCCAGAGATTGTGCATATACAGCGGGGTGTTTTTTCGCCTGACTTTCCGTGATGATGGTAAAACCGTGAATGGCTCCTTCAAAGCGCTTAAAGGTCACATCTACACCGGCACGGATTAAAGTATCCTTGAACCGTTCGGTTTCCGCAGCCAGGGAGTCCTGTCCTGCTGTAATGACCATGGTGGGTGGGAAATGATTGACCATATCTTCTGTGGAAAGTGCAGGTGAAACCAGAGGATTGCTACGCTGCTCCGGCAGGCAGTAGGCAGAATCGAAGATCCGGCTCAACCAGACAGGCAATGCACCCTTTGGACGGGGCTTGTCTGCGGCATCTGTAGCAATATCCGTGGGTGGATAATCCAGAATAATACCCTTCAATCCCAGTGCCTTGCGTTCCTTTTCCAGTAGCCCAATGGCGGCGCAGAAATTACCGCCCGCACTGTGGCCCATAATCATAATTCGGTCAGAATCGATAAGCAGGGCTTCGGCATTCTCTTTTGCGTATTTGATCACAGCATAGCACTGCTCCAATGCGTAAGGGAACATGGCATCGGGTGCAAGGGTATAGTCGATGTTGATGACCTTCACACCGCACTTTTCCACAAACTGCATCATGAACGGATCGTCCATGACTGCGCTGCCCAGCGTGAAGCCGCTTCCGTGGATGTTCACCAGAAGTGGCTCTACTGCTTGATTTTCAAAACCATAGGTCAACGCTCTGACCTTACCCACCTCCGTTTCAAACCATGTATCCTTGCCAACAGCCTTGGTCATGTCCACCATCTGGGGAGCAAACAGCTTCATGGCACCACGAACCATATTGACGAGCATCTGGGTTCGTTTTTTTGAGATGGGTTTGGGTGCTGTCTTTTTCTTCATAAAAAGAATTCTCCTTTATTTTCGCTTTATTATGTGTTGATAGGATTTTTGGGGGTCATTTAGCTTTTTGCTTTAGCAGAAGTAACGTTTCTTCAGCAAGCACACACATTTCCTGCGTGACCCTCAGCTCTTTGCAATGCACGGTGCAGGCGTGGTACTGTGCGATCTTTCGGATCGTATGGATCAGGTCATCTTCCAGCATTTCTTCTGAATGAAGCATATTCAGCACAAATTTGATCCGTGGTTCGCTATTAGCGCTTGACCAGTTAGAAAAGCAGGTGAGATATAACTGATGGCAGAATTCTTCAATTTGATGATAATGGTCCATAAAGAGACTGACACTGCCCCTGGGGGCCTTTGAACTGCAAATATGTTCCCTTAGTGCTGCTGCTTCCTTGGAGATAAAGTCGGGCGTGATGATATGCACAGAATAAAACAAAATCAGAACAATAGAGAATATCATACAGGCCACAAGTTCATTAAAAAAGAGCCGATAAAAGTAGTTCAAATACACATTTTCTGGAATCGGTATATAGTTAAGAATGATGTAGGAAATCAATACAATGAAAACATTGAAGGTCAAAGCAGAAATCAGCCACTTGAAGCGTTCCTTGATCGTTTCAACAATATAATCCAAAGTTGTATCAGATGCAGAGAGTGTATCGATATGAGAAACAAAGAAGGTATAGCTTGCCAAAATAATGCCATACATACCCGCAATGATTTCTGCAAAGGTACTGCATACATCCAGCATTACCTCTTCTTTAGGAAATATCGACATAACCGCAGATATACCTACCACAAAACATTGGTTTGCAAGGCAGGTCAAAATGATCAGCGGTACGAACAGTGCATTCCTTCGCTTCCTGATACGAGCTGGCTGTTGACTCTTATTTACCACTGGCTTCTTCACATATTACCCCCCCTAATTACAAACAACTGTTGTTATTTTTGTTTATTTATATTATAATAGAATAAAAGAATGTATGCAACCATCAGAGATTTTGCAGTTTGGCCAATATTGTACAGAACACAAAATTGTGTTGGAAATTGAAAGAAGGAAATTTTATGGCAAAAGCAGAATACCGTAATGCGATCCGATCCCGGCAACTGATCAATGCCGCACTGGCAGAATTGCTCCACGAAAATCCGTTGGACAAAATCACTGTGTCCGATGTGGTCCGGAAAGCGAACATCAACAGAAGTACCTTTTATGCACATTACCAAAGTATTCCTGATGTGATCAACTCCCTGATCGACCAGACCTTTGATCGAATTCGTGATGTCTTTCAGAAAAAGCATCCCGCAGAGCAGACCCCGGCTATCATTTTGAAGGAAATACAATGCTTGCTGGAGCGGGATATGGAATTTTACAAGGTCATCATGACATCCAGTGCTGCTTCCATGGTACAAGAACGCATTGCTGCGATCGTATTGGAATATCTTCGGCAATTCGGGGGAACCGTTTTATCAGATACACAAAAGAATTCGGAAATTTCTCTGACCTTCTGCGCTGGTGGCCTGATTCGCCTCTATCAGAGCTGGTTTTCAGGAAAACTGCCTGTTTCATTGGATGAACTGACTGAACATGCTATGGATTTGATTGTCAGAACAATAAGACCGTATTAAATATGGTCAGTTGAAGAGGGCAAGTTTCCTTAGCGATAAAAGTCAATATGTATTTCATATATAATGGATAAGGGTGCCCCAAAACAGGGCACCCATTCGCTTATGTGATTTCTGAGGCTAAATGAATACCGACTTTGATACCTTCGATGAATCCAGCCTTTTCGTGATCCCGGCAGAGCTTGCAGACAGGATAGATAATCTTGTCCATTTCCCGGAGCGACATACCGTTCATCTTCTGATAGAGTTCGTTGAAATCGGCTTTGATTTCATCGTTGTCATAGGGGCAATTCTCGTTATGGCACTCATAGAGCATACCCAAAACTGATTCTCCATCAGCGCAACTAGAATCGTGGGACAAGGCATATTCTCTCAACGCCTGGATGTATTTTTCAATCATGCGAAGATCACCTCCGCATTTACGATTTCTTCAACACGATTACGGATGTTATTCATAGCACCCGCCCAGGCCATGGGATCTTTCGCTTTCAGTTGCTCGGTGATACCTTCCTTTTCAGCCAGTTGCTTCACCTGCCGATCATACATTTCTGTTGCCCGGTTATCAATCTCCGCAAGATGGCTGTTCAGCTTACCGCCGAGAAGCAGGGTAGTATGTAGCACCGGACGGTGTTCCTTGATATACCGCAGATGCTTTCTGCCCCACATTCCAATGGGTTGAGTATCTTCTTCGTCCAGCACCAAACAAGGGATGTAACAATCTCCTTGCAATTCATACCATAGTCCGTTATTATTGTCATAGATGTATTTTTCCATTGTTGTGTCCTCCAGTAGTGTATTTGAGTTTGAGGTGATTCAAATACAGCTTATTGATTACTTGTTGTCTTGGGCAGTCCTGGGATGCTGTCCACAAGGAACAAGTAGGATACAAATACCGTTTTTGTGGTCAATCGTACCACATTGATTCTTTGAGTAAATACATCTGAAAACCGCTTATTTATGCTGTTTTTAGGCGCAAAACGAAGAAAAGTCCCAAACAGCACATTGATACTTTCCAGGCTCCGGAGTTATCCAAGCGCTGATTTTACTTGGAACAACACAAAAACCCTGCAGCCGCAACGGTTGCAGGGTTTTTCTTTCCTCGACGGTGCGGGGGCTTCCGGCCGCCGGCTCCTCACTCCGTTCTTGACAAGGGCGCTGACACGATAGTATTATTTTATAAGAATCACAGCAGGAATCACAAACA
>JAZQTN010000040.1:0-20477 GCA_045630825.1 Faecousia sp.
CTGGTGGAGTTCCAGATCGCCAGGGGCAACGGCACGATCCGCAAGCTCATGGCCCAGTACAAGAAGTACGCCCTGCTCATTATTGACGAATGGCTCCTGTATCCGCTGAAGGAGACAGAAGCCAGGGACTTATTGGAAATCGTGGAGTCCCGGTACAAGCGGAACTCCACGATCTTCTGTTCCCAGTTTGATATTCCGGGATGGCCTGAAAAGCTGTCTGACCCGCTTCTGGCAGACGCCATCTGCGACCGGATCGTCCATGATGCCTACACCATGGTCATTGGCGGCAAGGAATCCATGCGCAAGCGAAAAGGTCTGCAGGACACCTGACTGCCGGCCTCGGCCATCTTCATGATACCCTGATAGCTCTACACTGTCCATATTCAACCTGAGCGGTGGGACTGCTCAATCCGGGCGGTCCCATTGCTCAATTTGAGCGGAACGACTGCTCAATTTCGCCGGTCGAGGTGATTTTGCGGTGCGGCGTACGCATAATCGTCATAAAATAGAATGGTGGACACTTTTGCTAAAGTGTCCACCATTCGCTCATATTCAATTAACCCGATGTAATTTTAATATTTGAGATACTGATACTATCCTTGCCATTATTTCGGATTGCAATATAATAGTTCCCTGCAACTCCAGCAGTAATCATTACACTGTAAGTATATGTCTTTACGAAGAAACCTGACGAAGTAACAGTGGGCATGATAAAAGTTGTCAGATTGTTTGCTTGCCCTATAGCAACATCTACATCGTCATAACGCTTAGACATTTCGAAAGATATGCCCAAATGCTCGCCTGCATCTAATGCAAATGGAGTGCTTATAACAGCGACCGTTTCACCTTGTATTGTAGCAGTATCACTTGCCCGAGCATTCAAATTTATAATTTCGATACCATACCCAGTATCCGCCTGAAGGAATGAACAAAATCTGTTAAGTTCTTGAGTCTCTTCAGCAAATGCCGGCAAAGCGAATGATTGGACTATCATCATGATTGTCAAAACACATAATATAAATCTCTTTTTCATGCTATATCCCTCCATTTTAATGTCTGATCAAGGAACAAAAAAGAACCACGCATAGTCTCCCATAGCAGTAGAATTTACGGGAACCTGAACATCTCCATCAGCCACATACGTCGTATGTACGATTACATAGTTCGTTGACGATGCTACATTAAAACCGACACCGGTTACTGCATGATCCTGAAATCCGTTGGAATAGCCACCCGTTGTATGCTGCGCATCATTCATTGCGATAAAAACAGGCCTGCCTGCCATAATTTCATCTTTAAAGTCAGAAAAAGTATTATACGAACTTCCTTTGTTGGGATAACCTAAAATGTTGGCCGAAGCAAATCCCATTGATGTATACGTACGATTGCAGAAAGATAATGCTGCCTTTGTACCTGAAGCAACTTTATTCCAATTTGTGCTACCTGCTGCAGTAGTATTCATATTGCTTGCCAATTTTTCGATGAGAGCATTTGAACTACTGAACAAACTATCATAATGATAATCCAAAATCATTGCCATTGCAGTTGGGACACAGCCTTTGTACCAGCCATAATTGGGTACATCAGACAAATTCTTGTAAGTTGTATCAGCTGCAATAACGGGCTGGTTCGATTCCTCGCCAGATATATACTTTTGTGCAATGTGGAAATAATCTTGCTTTGCAACCGTGTCAGAGCTCCCCCTAGAAATAGATGTGTTAAAGTCATCAATACTACTTGCTTTTCCTGTAGTGATATCAAGAACACTGTTCTTATTAGCATCTACTTGATAATACTGTCCAGGGCCATAATACATCAGATTATTGTTGTTATCAACTTCGAGGTATGCTGAAGTAGCATGCGCTGCAAATTGTTTTACTGGGTAGGAACTACTATTCGCACTAATAATAATATATGAGGTTTGTTTATCACAACGCAAGTCAAAACAATATGAGGTAATATTCCCATCGATATCAAAAAGAGGTGTTTCTTTGACAATAATCACTTCGTCCCAGGATCCGCAGTCTGCTTCCATGTAAAAATCCAGTTTCAAGGCATTCAGCGCAATTAGTCGCATTTCGTCCAATGTGTATGAGACAACTGTAGCGTTTTCGTTAACAGGGTGTGAACTAACATCTGCACTACCCATAAGAGTAAATGCCAGCATGCTAAAGCAAACTAAGAATAACAGCTTTTTTTTCATGAGAATTCCCCTTTCTGTGTTGGTTGAAATGTTTGCGGACATTCAAATTCAAACAAGTCAATGACCTGTTTTTTGCTATGCAAAGCTACACTATCCACATATATCTTCAATGTGTATATCTTTCTTTAACATAATATAATTTTGTTTAATGCGAGAAATCATTTGGTGCTAATACAATTCAGCACTCAATTATCTAGTTATCTGCATCAGTTCCTCTCACTTCCAGATAGTAATGAGGTTCATCCATAACCAGATCAACCTTAGTAACGCCTGCGGCAAGATCGAAACCAAAGTTCTGGCGAACAATTTCGATTGTGTCATAGTTGCTGATAGAAGCAGATTGTACGGTGAAAGCAATGTTAGAACCAAGAGAAGTAACCATATCATAGCCATCAATTCCAACGTTATCACTACCGGTGCAATGGAAATCAAAACTCGCATTCTTGAATTGCTTTACATTTACTTCAATGCTTTCCCCGGCAGGAATCGTCAGTTCAAAACAGAGATAGAGAATTCTGTTGTGGTATGCTGTTTCGCTAATAATATCATCGAGCATGCCCCAATTATAACGCTCTTTGGGGTCTGTTCCGCCTGGACCAAAGGTGGAAAAATGCTTTACAAGCGCACGGTAATACATTTCGTAGCTGATATGCTTATCAAGATAGCGGTTAGCATCCCCATCATACTCGTTGTCGATGATAGCCTCATAGCGAATGCTGCTGATTTCTCTCAGCAATTCACCCATGGACATTTCCACTCTGGTTACTGTAGCAGATGCATCGTTGATTTCTTCTCCGAGAGTACAACTGCCGTCCTGATAACCCTGAAGTTCATAGCTCTCGATATCTTCACCGACTACAATGAAGTACTTTACGTTCTGGTCCTCTCTACGGCGTCCTTCTCGGATAAAAAAATCACGGAACTCTTCACCGGTATCCTCCCGGATGCCAGCACCGTTGAATCCCCAAGTCATAATGGATGTCTTTTCGGGATCGTATTTGAAACTCATACATAGTGTCGCTGCATCGTATTCGCCCGTACCTGCATTCAGATCACTGACCCTATACACAATGACCGGTTGATCCATAGTTTCTGTCTCACTAAATGCATCAGCAAAGTAGGCTCCGTCTGCCAATAACTCAGCGTACTCTGTCCAGGAGGTAAGATTATCCAGATTCACGCTGGATGTATTTCCTCCGGCTCCAACGAAATTGCCGGAATAGACACCGGCTTCCAATGTCCAGTGGATTTCATTTCCGTCCTGTATAATTATGGGCCATTGTCTGGTTTGAAAGTCCCCGGCAAACGGATAGACTGCAGAAACGGTAATATCTTCATTTGCGGTATTGGTAAGATAGTAAGTGTCGTTAATGATTACTCCACCGCCGTTATTGCCCCATTCCTCAACATCTGCCCTGTCCTTCATGTATGTTGAGAAGTTGAAGTCAATGTTTCTGCTTGCCTCCAAATATCTGTTTTCACGTATCAATGTCATGGGAAACACTGGGCCTGCGTATGACATAAATATGGTGCCCTCTTCGTGTCCCGCGGAGCCACCGGTTTCAGGAGATGTAGATCCGCCCATTCCGCCAAAGAACAAGCTTACGCCAAGGGTGAGCACTAAGCAAGCAGCAATGGCAGAGGTCCACTTGGCCCAGCCGGGCATCTTCTTTACTTTTGCTCTTCTTACATCCTGGACGTATTCGTCCTTCGCTTCGCCGATGGCGTCGAGTAATTCATCGGATTTCATAGGTAACCCTCCTTCTCAAGTTGTCGCCGTAGTTTATTCCGGGTCCGGAACAGCATCGACATTACCTTGCTCTGGGAGAACTTGAAATGAGTCGCAATATCCTGGACGGAGTCCATATACCAGTACCGAGCCAGGAATACCCGGCGTTCCGGTGCTGGAAGCGTATCCAGGAACCGATTGATTGCCTGCACGAGTTCTTTCTTCTCAATTTCTTTCTCTACGTCCTGACTGCCGGCAACGCACTGCTCCAGTTCCTCCAGCGCAAGTGTGACTTCTCCCCCGCCGCGTTTTGCACGGTTTAGACTTCTCCAGCGGTCGATGGAGATCCGGCGGGTGATCTTCCCAAGGAAAGTGGCCAGAATGGAAGGGCGATGGGGCGGCATGGAGTTCCATGCGTCCATGTATGTATCGTTAACACTTTCCTCGGCATCTTCTTTGCATTGTAATATGCCATAGGCGATGCTGTTACAGTATGTGCCATACTTACGGTCAGTTTCAGAGATCGCATCCTCCGACCGATCCCAGTAAAGTTGTACGATCAATTCGTCATCCATCTGCTCACCTCCTGTCTTTCTTGTAGGGCCCTTCACCCTTCTACTCGACGTTTTCAGGATTTCATTGCGGGTTACTGAAAAAATTTTAACATATCCCTATTGAGAAAGAATCTAACCACAACTATCCAGTTTGCTATCAGTAGTCACTATCCATCGCCACCTTCATCATCGCTTTCCTACGTGACGGAACATTCACAGCCAAAAATGCTCCAATGCTTTTTTCCATCAGAGTATCTTTCTCGGTCTACTATAGTATAGAGGTAAATGGAATAAAAGCACATACTAATATTGAACATTTCATCTTGCTACTATTCGTCCCGTTTTTGTATAATACATATAATCCATCATATATATTTAACGATATTTTTTCAACTTGGCGAGGCCTGCTCTTTATTATCTTTTAGGCCGAGCAGGCCTCTAAACTTTCATCTGTTACGCGATAAAAACCCGTCTTTTATAGAATATGCAATGGGACATTTTTCCGCAACACTATTATTGTGAGTGACAATTACAATAGTCAATCCATTTTGATTTAGTTCTGTTAAGAGTTGTACCAGCGACTCTGTATTCTGCTGATCTAATGCACCTGTAGGTTCATCTGCTAAGAGAACATCTGCATCCATTGCTAGTGCACGAGCAATGGCAACGCGTTGCCTTTGGCCTCCGGATAATTGATTTACTGGAGTATTGCTCACTTGTGTCAGCCCTACTTGTTTCAAAATACGATATACTTTAGACTTGAGCTTCTTATGATATGTACCACCAATTATCTGTGGCAAAACAACATTATTTATGACAGTCTCATTACCAATCAATCCAAAACTTTGCAAAATAATTGCAATTTTTTCATTTCTCATTTTACATTTTTCACGATCTGACATAGTTGAGACATCATTTTCGCAGAAGAAGTAATGTCCTGAGGTTACAGTATCCAGACCAGCAAGAATATGTAACAGTGTAGACTTTCCCGATCCAGAAGGTCCAGTAATCGCAACAAAATCCCCGCGACTTATTTCTAGGTTTACGTCCCTCAATGCTTGTACTTCCGTTGGTGTTTTGGGATTGTACACCTTTCCCACACCAGTTAATTTGATCATTCCTAGTCTCCTCCTTGAAACAGAGAGATGGTCGTAACATTTCGAAATCTGTAAAATGCTGAGAGAAAACTAAACATAAGAACCGCAAAAAATAGTAAAGAGCAGTAAATTATGCTTACACCGCCAAGTATAGTGGACTCGCTACTTCCAACGAGTTGCTGAAACCTCGGATAACATATGCACGCAATGTAAGCGTCAAAACTGACTGCGTTTTGGAAGTAGCAAGCACTGCCTCTTGGTACCAACTGTGCCCTTAACCAAAGATGCCGACTCTGAGATTAACCTCTGAGTCGGCATTACTGTTTACTTCACATAGCACTCGGTTGGTGCGTTCCATGGTAGCAGGCTTTGGATCACATCCGCTTGGGTCAATTCTGCATCCTTTGCTGTCTTCATCAGCCAAGTCAGGTATCGGTAGGGGTCCAGGCCGTTTTCAATCGCTGTCTGGATCAGGCTGAACATCACGGCACTGCCGGTGGCTCCCTTTGGGGTATTGGCAAACAGGAAGTTCTTCCGGTCAATGACGAAGGGCTTTATGCTCCGTTCGGCACGGTTGTTGCTCAGCTCCAGTCTGCCGTCCTTCAGATAACCCGCCAGGTACGGCCACTGCTCCTTCAGGTAATACAGTGCCTTTCCCTGGGCAGACTTCGGCGCGATGTTTCTGGAATTTGCCCACGCAAACATTGCGTCTAAAACAGGCTTCGCCTGCTCCAGCCGCTCTTTGTATCGTTCTTCGGTTGTGGCATTCTTCTCCGCAAGCCCTTTCTCAATGGCGAACAGCAGGTCGCAGTAGGCCAGACCCTGGTATGCGCTGCTGCTCTTCACCTTGCCCTTGGGCAGGGATTTCAGGGCCTCGTCGAACTTTCTCCGGGCATGGGCCATGCATCCGACGATGGTGATGTCTTCTCCCAAGTCGTGGTACCCGGCATAGCCGTCCGTGTGGAGATAGCCCTTGTACCCTGTCAGGAATGCTTTTGGATGCTTCGCACCACGCCCTGGCTGGTATTCGTACATCACAATAGGCTTGTCCGTGTCGCCGCTGGTACGGTACAGCCACATATAACTCTCCGTCTGAGGCTTCTTCCCTGGCTCATGGAGCACCTGCAATGTTGTCTCATCCGCATGGAGGACATCTCTGGTCAGCAGCTCCCTGTGAAGCTGCTCGTACACCGGTGTCAGGTAGATCTCGGATGCCTTCAATATCCAGTTGGACATGGTCTGGCGGCTCAGAGAAATACCCTGCCGATTCAGCTCCTGCTCTTGACGGTACAAAGGGGAACCCATAACAAACTTCTGCGTCATGATATGGGAAATAGCCTCAGCGGTGGCAAAGCTGCCGGGGATGATGCTCTTTTCGTGAGGGACCTTGACCACAGGCGTTTCACAGCCTTCGTCAGCAGTTTCGCTGCAGCTTTTGCAGGCATAGGTGTAATAGACATGCTGCTCCACGATGGTCTGGGCAGGGATGATTTTGAGCTTGTTGACCACCTCGGTGCCGATCTCGGTCATGGTTTCGCCGCACTGGGGGCACACAAGTTCGTCACCCTCCAGGCGATGCTCGATCCGCTCCACGGGCAGATCCTCCGGGATGGTGTCCATGGTGTACGCGTGCTTCTTGTGCCGCTTGTGGGCGGCCACCGCGGTGACTTCCTCCTGTTCAGTAGCGGCTGCAAACACCTCGGCCTCGTTGAAGAGGAAGCTCAATTGCTCCATGAGCGTCTCCTCGGACTTCTCGGAGGATGCACCAAAGCGCTTGTGGTTGGCAAGGCGCAGAGCTTCCATAAGCACATCCACACGACTTTCAAGCTCAGAGATTTTCTTTCTCTGAGCCTGAAACTCTTCGTATTCCGCGCGGGAAATGGTGACCATTTCGGCGTTACTTGTCTGGAAATCATTCTTCTTATTCATGGGGCAATTATACCATAAATCCACCGAAAAGTACAGAAATTTATACAATTTCCAGACCGGAAACCGGTTTGTGTGCCTTTGGCTGATCCACACTCAAACCCTCCATGAGCCAGCGGTACTGCTGGGGCGTAAGTGCCTTTGCTTCGCTTTCCTTCCGGGGCCACTGGAAACTGCCAGACTCCAGCCGCTTGTAGAGCAGCACGAAGCCGTTGCCCTCCCAATACAGAGCCTTGATCCTGTCTCTCCGTCTGCCACAGAATAGGAACAGCGAATTGCTGAAGGGATCCAGCTCCATCTCCTGCTTGACCAGGGCCGCGAGACCGTCGATGCCCCGGCGAAGATCCGTATAGCCGCACTTGATGTAAATATGGTCGGCTCCGGTGAAATCATTCAGCATGACTTTACCGCCCGCAGAACCACTTCGACCGTGGCTGCATCTGCGCCATTGTGAATTTCAAGCTCTGCCCCGGCGATCCGAAGTGTCACCGCCACACCGATGACGGCCGCAGGATGCACCGGTGTTACCTCCACGAAGCTGCGCTCCTGTTGAGCTTGGGCTGCGGCATAGACCTTCCGCTGCCACTTGTAGTAAGAGGAAACATTTACGCCATTTTCCTGACACCACTGCCGCACGGATACCCCACTGTCCCGGCATTGGGACACAACCTGCGCCCACTGCGCCAGCTTTGCCTGCTCATTGTACACTTGTAATCCACTGTTCATGATAATACCTCCGTTTGGACGGCACTGCATGGCACTGCCATACACTGCACGATACTGCACGGAGGTATTGTTTCATGTTGTGCGCTCGTCTGCAAGTCGGGGGTGGGTTTTACGCTTACCACGCAATAAGCAAAGAGATCGTAAGCGGTGAATAATCACCCGTCCGCAATAAGTTTCGGCAGGATCCCTTTTCGGGATCCTGCCGTTCGTTCATTTTCGTATATGTTCTCTATGCCGCACTGCCGGGTGCCAGGGCATGAGTTTTTCCAGTTCCTCATGGGCCGGGGATTTTCCCAGGTATGGAAGCATGCTCAGTACCAGCAGAAGGTATTCGTATGGCTCGATTCCGTTGGCCTTCGCTGTTTCCACCAGAGAGTAAACAATCGCGCTGGACTCTGCACCTTTGACACTGTCGCAGAACAGCCAGTTCTTTCTGCCCACCACGAAGGGACGGATGGCGTTCTCTGCCAGATTGTTGGAGATGGGCACATCCCCATGATCCAGAAATGCGCACAGTGCCTGCTTCTGATTCAGGGAATACCGCACCGCATCCTCCAGTTTGCTGCCCTTTTCGGGATACACCGTTTTCAGCCATGCAAAATACTCCTCCAGAAGGGGCAAAACCACATTCTGGCGGTGGGCTCTCCGGCTCTTGCCGTCTGCGTATATGTACTTCTTCTCCAGGGAGAACAGCTTCGTGCAGTACTGGAATCCCACTGCAGCCTTGCTGGTTTTAACGGTGGCCCCGTCCGGCATAGCCTCTCGCCATTTCCGTCTGGCATGCGCCCAGCAGCCGCAGTGCGTGACCTTTGCCACCTGGTTATACCCGGCGTAGCCGTCCGTCACCAGACAGCCCGTGAAGCCCTTGAGGAAGCTCTCCGGCCGCTTGCCGCTCCGGTCAGGCTTGTACTCAAAGATCCGCACATGGTTCTTGCTGTACTCTCCGCTGGCATACAGCCACATCCGGGATTCTGAGGTGGCTGGCTTGCCAGCCTCCTTCAGCACCTGCACCACAGTCTCATCCGCATGGATCACGGGCTGCTCCAGAAGCTGCTGCGTCATGTGCCTGTACAGGGGCTTCAGCCAGCTCTGGGTACGCTGGATCACCCAATTGGCCAGGGTTGCCCAACTCAGCTCCACGCCCTGTCTGGCCCAGATCTTCTCCTGCCGGGCCAGTGGGACACCATCCACATACTTCTTCGTCATGACATCAGCCACGGTGGAGGGTGATGCCAGAGAGTGCTTCATAAGGGGAGGCGGTGTCTTGGTGGTCACGATATGGGCAAAGCCGGTGTCCTTCTCGCACTTGTCGCAGGCATAGGTGCAGCTGTAGTATTCCAGGATCTTCTCGGACAGAGGAATAACCACCAACTCCCGGCGGATCAGCTTCTTGCCAATGAGCTTGAAAGTACCACCGCATTTGTCGCAGGTACGCTGGGATTCCGGCAGATCGATGATGACCTCCTCAACAGGAAGATTCTTCGCCAGCTCGTCAATGGTGCGCTTCTTCTTCCGGGCGTGGGCCTTGACGGTGAAGGTCTCCTCGGTGGGTTCTTCCACCTTGTGGTCCTGGCAGTCCTCTGCTTCGTTGAAGAAGTTCATCTGGTCTTCGTTCAGGACATAGGTCTTCTTCTCGCTGGGCTGACCGTACTGGCTTCTCTGTGCATTGGCGAAGACTTCGTTCATGTGTTCCAGCTTCCGCTTGAGATCCTCGATCTCATTCTGCTGCTGTTGGATCTTGTCCTCCAGAGCTGCCACTTCCGCAGCGGTGTATGTAATTTTCTTGTCTGCCGGCGGCCATGGTTTCCCCTCCGAAAACAGATTTATCCTGCCTTTATTATAGCATAAAGGCAGGATAAAGTACAGATAAATATGAGTTTTTACGACATTGTTCCAACTTTTTACTCAGAAGAGATCCTTCGGTTTTCCCTTGCGGATTGCTGTTTTCTGCTCGATACGAAGTCCCTCCATGAGCCAGCGGAAGCTCTGGGGATCCAGCAACCTCAGCTCCGTTCCGACCGTGGCCATTGAAATCGCCCGTTGGACAGCCGTTTGTAAAGCAGGATATATCCGTCCCCGAACCAGTACAGTGCCTTGATCCGGTCCGTCCGGCGGTCGCAGAAGAGGAACAGACTTTCCTCGTCCAGATGACCACCGCTGCCAGACCGTCGATACCGAGACGAAGGTCGGTGTAGCCGCAGGCGACATAGTAATTGCGGAGTTTCCGAAGCCAGTAATAATAAGTTTTCTCCGAGATCCCCCGCTGTCTGCAAAACTCCCGGTTGCTTAGCCCACTATTACTGCACTCCTGGATCACCATTGCCCAATTCTGAGTCCGATACTCGTCACGCACTGCAAGCACATCTGCCATCTCTAACCACTCCCTTGATCTTCTCGAAAAACTCACCGTGAGTTTTTTGAGTTTTGGGATATTGTCTCATATCCAGGGGTGAGATGCTAGGCGGGCGGTTATTTTGCGCTTACGATATTTGCACGGAATTTACAGGTTCTATCTGTTCTTCTTTTCAATCCAGCTAATAACGGTGCTGAGCATTTCCAAATCATCCTCATCCAACATTCTCATTTTTTCACATATTCCTCTATATAAGGTATCTTTATCATCCAGTGGAGCAAAAAACTCTGCCGGGGTCATGTCAAAATAGGCGATAATATTGAATAACTCTTTGAGCGATGGCAACGCCAAGCCGCTGGATATTGCACGAATATATGATCCGCTTTTACCTAGATCCAAACTCATCTTATGCTCGGAGACATTCTTTAGTTTTCTCAGTTCCGTAATCCTGTTACGGGTAAACGCATCATATTGCGCACCAACCATTCCGATTCCTCCTTCTGCCAATACATATAAAGCAAAACTTAATATTAGTGGATCAAAACTCAATGTTTAGTTCAATCCTTTGACTTTTAATAATAACATCATTAATATAGATTTATGGTTATCGATTCTATCACCATCTTTTAAGGAGATGATACTATGGATCAGTATACGGTCAGCTTCTTCGGTCACAGACAAATTAGTAATGTTTTTGTGATTGAGCACCGCTTAGAAGCGATAATCCAGGAACTCCTCATATCCAAAGAATTCGTTGAATTTCTTGTCGGTCGAGATGGAGAATTCGATCAGCTTGTTGCTTCGGTTGTCCGTAGGACTAAACGGACCATCCGTAATGACAATAGCGCACTTACCCTGATCCTTCCTTATTCAACCGCAGAATATCGGAATAATGAGCAATCGTTCCTGGAATATTATGATGAGATCGAGATATGCTCCGAATCAGCAGAAAAACATTTCAAATCTGCTCATCAAATAAGAAACCGCTTCATGGTTGACCGCTCCGATTTGGTAGTTTTTTGTGTAGATCACAATTCGGGCGGTGCTTATCAAACTATGATGTACGCAAAGAAAGTAAACGCCAGCAGCATCAATTTAGCTGAGGCATCTCAAGGATTGCCATACTCTATTTCAAAGAAGGATGAACATGAATAAGAAGAAAATCTTACTTATTGTCTTAGCTCTTGCTGCTGCCGTAGCTGGAGTTTTCTGTTCTCGTGTTTCACAGAAAGAAAACTCGGTAGACCCAGAAGAATATCTGGAACACATTGTAAATGCGGCAGAGGATGTACTGGACGGAGATATCCAGCAAATCTCAAAAACAGAACTCGTTGCCACCCTCGTTTATGGCCATGAGACAGAAAGTGACAATAGCATTTATTATAGAGTTTTACAAACCACATACGGAGAAGTAGGGAATCCCAATATCATCACAGGGGTGAATACCGATGCTCTAAACACACTTTTCCCAGTTGATATGATGGACAGCTGCGAGGAAATGATGATTCAGGGCTGGCATGCCGCACTCTACAAGAAGGATGATACCGCTTATCTCTGCTGGACATGTAATCCAGAAGTTACTTATGTTCTGGAATACACTCCAAGCAAGTTGTCTGATACCGAAATAATCAAGATGGCAGAGAGTACATCACCCATCCAAGAATGAGAAAAATCATAAATATTGGTTAACAAAAGCATAACTACCACGCCAATGCAAAACAACGGATGCGCGGTTAATTGGAATCCTTCGCAGGCCCTAATCAAGTTCTATCTGAGAAAGTGTCCGACAATCGGCCATAAGTCCAGTATATTCTGGTAATAAACATCCCCCGGTCAATGATTGTTTGAACCGGGGGATGTTTTTTAGGATAAATGATAGATTTCAATTATACTACCCTAAGCAATTCTGTTCCACCCAAGGGGATAATGAACGAAAGAAGTTCACCCACCGCTGACCCAATCGCCGCCAGGGCAGCCGGGATCAGGAGTATGGCACAGCACACCAGAATTGCATCCCGGTTTTTGCTGCATCGTGAGGACAGGGCAAAACATATTTCACCAATGATCAGCAATACCAGCAGCTTGGCCCCGTAGTAGAGTGCAAGCATACCACCCAGGGGAATCGATGGGGCATTGCGGAACAGCTCCAGGCTGAATGCCGGTGCAGACAGGAATTGAAAGGCTCCATAGGCTTTGACCGTATGGGTCAGCTCGCCGCCGTAGACCATCAGCCAGACGAAAGTCGCCACAGCCAGCAGAACCAACTGCTTTTGAAGCCACAGCCGCTTCCTGCCGCCGGAGGTGCTGGTCAGAAGAACCGTCATGTTGTTCTGCCGCTCCTGGGAACCGATTGGAGCCAGGGTCAGCACCAGAAACAGCATGGTGATCAATGCCGTCCTGCGGTGGTAGTTATCCAGATTGTTGCTCCAGATCGCATCATAGAGGGCGGTGGGCAGAATCCAGGCTCCTTCCGGGGCATTCTGCGCCGATTCCAGAACGGTTTGTAGTCCAATCTGGTTTCCAGTATCCATCGCATTGGCCAGAGCTTCCTCCAGTTCCAGAATCACATCCTCGGTGATCGGCCCTGCAAATTCAGACTGGTAATGCTGAATGTAGGGATCATAGGGGACGTAGGCCCTCGGCGGCTCCTCCATTCGGATGGCCACGATTGCCAAGATAATCAGCAGAACAGCTCCCTTGCGCCTGACCAGCAGTTTGCCAAATTCGCCGCACCGGGGCAGTTTGGGGTTCAGCTTACGGAGGATCCCATCCGCCCAGTGGAGCAGACGGTTGGAGCTACTCACCGGATGCTTTCTTTCCACGATCAGCACATTCAGTCCAGCAAAAATCAGGCAGAGGAAAGGGAGAATCGCCAGTACCAAATCACCGCCGGAGATCAGAACGCCGAACACGGAGATATTCAGATACCGGGAAAAGACCGGGATGAAATCCACATAGCTGAACACATTCACATACCGCAGCACCGCAAACATGGAGCTGGAGGGAATGGCGGTACAGGCAAATTCCATGCCCATCAGCAGTCCTGCGGCAGTCAGGGCCAGCCCCAGATTGGAAATGGCAGACAGCACTGCCCATAACACCAGACCGATCCAGAACGCACCCAGAGCCTTGACTGCGATATAGAGCATCCAAAACTCAGCGATGGTCAGGGGTGTGGGGACATTCTGGAACATGGGAATGGATTGCAGAACACGATCCCATTCGCCCAGACCGTGAAATACCCAGCCGCAGAGCAGTATCTTGGAGCCGACGATCAGGACGCTTCCGATCCAGGCGACCGCAAACAGGATGCCAATCCGCTTGCAGACCAGCTTCCACCGACCTCCGGGAGCCGCATAGATCATGGGCCAAAGACCTTCTTTGCGCTCTGCCACGAACAGACCGCAGACCACACAAATGAGGATCACAATGCTGTAATCTGCCCACTTATCGGCAAAAACCTCTGTCACCGCAAGGTCGTGTCCCATGGAAAGGTCCATGCCATCCATGGCATGAAAATCTTCCGCTGTTTTGACTGTATTCTGATAGGCGGTGCTATCCGGGTCTGAAAACAGGCTCACGGACTGCAATTTCTCTGCATCCGCATCGATTTTGCCCAGATAGGCTTCATAACCAAGCAGATACTCATACTGAGATGTAATCTGCCGAATGATTTCATACCGCTGAATGTTATTGCCGCTGCCCCAGTTTTCCAGGACCTCCTGCTCTGCGATTTTGCACCGGGCAAGACCTTCCTCCCAGCTCAGATCAGCGAGGGCAGTAAGCTCCCGGTGATATGCATTTCCGAATTCCCGGAAATCGCCCTGCCCATCGGTCTGCTGGTAGATGAAGAAAAAGGCGTTCAGAAGGAGCAATGCCGCCAGCGTGGCGAGAAACAGAGGATTCTTAAGAACCCGTTTCGCTTCCATCAGTCCACCCCCAGATAGGCCATGTACACATCCTCCAGATCCTTGCCGCCACAGGACGCAATCAGAGCTTCCGGCGCACCGTGCTTGACCAGCTCGCCCTGCTTCATCAGCAGCACATCACCGGCGATGGATTCAATGTCGGAAACAATATGGGTGGTCAGAAACACGATCCGATCCTGGGCCAGATCGGAAATGTACTGCCGCAGACGCAGCCGTTCCCGTGGGTCAAGTCCGGCGGTAGGCTCGTCCAAGATCAGAATTTTGGGATCACCCAGCAAAGCCTGGGCCAGCAGCACCCGCTGACGCATACCGCCGGAGAAGCCGCCGACCTTTTTGTGGGCATCCTCCCGGAGATTTACCACATCCAGAAGCTGCTCGATCTGTTCATCTGCCTGCTTTTTCGGGATTTCCTTGATCTGAGCCATGTAGCGCAGAAATGCACGGGCAGAGAAGTCGTTGTACATTCCCTGCTGCTGGGGCATATAGCCGAGCATCCCACGGAAGCGCTTGCCCAGCTTCCGAATGTCCGTGCCATCCCAGAGGATCTGCCCCTCCGTGCGCTTTACATTGTCGGTGATCAGGTTCATCAGGGTGCTTTTGCCTGCGCCGTTGGCACCGAGGATGCCATAGATGCCGGGTGTAAATGTGTAGGTAAAATCCCGGAGTGCAACCTTCTCGCCGTATTTCTTGGTCAAATGCTCAATTTTGAGTTCCATAGGTTAGCCTCGCCTTCATTAGAAATCCGGCAGATTAAATGCATGAATCTTTGCACTTCCTGTTCCAATCTCGGACTTCTCTATGTAATATTTGGGCACCCATGACATGATAGCATCTGTGAAAATCAACCGCTCTGAAGTTTCGGCAATCAATGCGCTATGTGGAGAAATCCCATTGGGCAAATATGAAAGTTCGATTGTGTCAACCAACTCATAAGCCCAGTTGTAGATATACAAATTTTTATCCGTTGCCTCAAACGACTGATTTAGCAAAACTAAACACTCTGGGAAAAACATCACATAATAGCTTCCATTTAATCCCGTTTCAATAATCCGTTCCTCTTCCCTGGTATCATAATTCAGGCGAACCACAGCTCCGTCCCGGAAGTAGTAGCCATATTCTCTTCCGTAAAATCCGGCCATAGCGGGGTGATCCGTCAAATAGGTTACGGTATCCGTATCGGGATCCCAATCTCCAATGCTCAAATCATAGCCGTTGTAACCACCATTTCGTGTTCCGTTCATCAATGTCATGAACACATCCCCACAGTGATATAGGGGAGCATATCCACCTTTTGTCTCATCCATAGAACCATCATCCAGATGATACAAATAATAAGCTACATCCTCTGAATTCAGTCCAGTTGTGCCATCATCATGTTCTTCTTTTATCCATCTACTCGTAGTAATATGGCACACTCCGCTATCAATCATTCTGCAGGTGGCATAGTCTGCCCCATTTTCTTTTGCAAACTTCGCAAAGTCAAAAATTACTACTCTATTACTGCCATCTGTATCCAGACGGTACAGAATACACTCGGCGCCAGAGCCCGGGGATCCATAACTTTCAGTAGCATACAAATACCCGTTATAGTAAAAAATATTGCAACCGTTTTCAAAATACGCATTACAATCTTCGTTTTCATGATTGCAGTCCGGTCGTCCACACAGTTTAACCACCGTATCTGAGCCATAATCAGAATACAGCAGATAAGAAACATTCTCACCAGTTGTCTCAGAAATGTCTGTGCTACACATAAAGTAGACACCATTGGGGGCAATTGAATGATCAGCATTATTCACACCGGCCCGTTTCAGTCCCATCCGCTGTGAGGGGACCAAACTTTCTCCTGCCATCCAATCGTATGTAGCCATAGGTTCGGTATTGTCAACCATAACGGACGGTATATCATTATTCTGACAGCCCGCAAAAAAGAGAACGGAAGCCAAAATCAAAGAAAGCCATTTTTTCATAACTATCTCCTTGTTTCATACAACTCAAATAGCCCTGACTACACATCCCGCAGTCAGGGCTATCCACACTTGTTACACTACACCGTTCTGTGTAGACACCTGCGTACTTCCGATGTAAAATTTAGCATTCGTAGAAATAACACTGGACGGAACATTAACACCGTTAATTTTGAGGATATTATTGGCCGTCGTTGCCACCGAACTATACCCCGTATTCGAAGCCCACTTCTCATTATACCCGTGAGTATTGTTCACATCGCTATACATGTAATTGCGAACCTCTACCGTAAGATACGCCGGAGTTCCCCGAGTCGCCATGGTTCCTGTTCCATATGTAGATCTGCGAGTTACGCTCCAGTTATAGGTATATTCAGTTCCGTTCACCGTTACCGTAGATGTGCCAGAAGCAGCCATTGCTGTAAATGCACAACTCACAACCATCAGAACCGCCAGTATCAGGCAGAGCAGAGTTCTCTTCGTTTTCTTCATTGTTTTCCTCCGTTCAACTTTACTCATTGCTTTCTTTTGTCCTGCAGGGAAGCAACTTACCGCATCCAGAAGTAAATCTTCCAAAGATAGCCGTGAGAGGTACCGTTTCACTACTATCGGACTGTACTCAAAAAAACTGGCCAAGCATTTTTTACAGGGGGGAAGAAAGTTTTAGTAATTTACATATCCGGAAAGCTCCACATCAACATTAGACTTGTTTCTAAACTGCAATGTGTAGTTTCCGTTTGCGTTGACCTGAATGGTCTTATCAATACTACCATTGGTCACAGTTACATAGTAGAAATTACCATCCGGAGCGATCAGGCCAACATCGATGCTCGCAGAAAAGGGGTAATACGAAGCTTTGATTGTAACGGTCTCTCCTGCTGCTAGAGGGAAGCTGGTACTCGCTGCCAGTCTCTGATTTGCAGGGATTGTCATACGGAACGAACTGGTTGCACGGGGGATCTGTAAATTCATTGCTACATTTTCCGGGGGTGTAACCTCAATTTCTGCGGCTTTAGCAGGAACACCAGCGCATCCAAAGGCCAGTGCGCAAGCTAAAATCATGCAAAGGAATCTTTTCAGACACATTTTTAACACCCCCTTCCGTCTATTATTCAAAGGTGAATGTTCCATCTGGACTATCGTCCACATGGTCAATATCCATATCCATTATCGGCATAATAGCATCTGTATTCCGATCTTGAAGTTTATGTACGCAAATAAGGGTACTAATAGCGATTACGATTACCAAAACGCAAGATATGCACACAGCAATAATTTTGCTTTTATCTGCTTTACCTTCATCTAACGGAACCACGGTATTGTCATCCGGGATTTCAGCTTCTTCCATGGTTTCGGCTGCTTTGGATTCGCACACTGCATCATCATCCAGAAGATAATCAACAGGAACCCCGTATAACTCACCCAAAACCTTCAGGTTATCCGTACTGGGAACCGCAGAACCTACCTCCCACCGTGATATTGCCTGCCTGGATACATTCAGCATCTCAGCCACTTTCATTTGGGTGAGACCTTTCTGCTTTCTCAGGGACACCAGCTTTGTTGCCAAACTCATCTCTTTGTTTACCTCCATTTTCGTTCATAATTGCCTAAATGTAAACCGCACACAGTTTACATTTAGGCAATCTCTGATTGCTTTTCCATTTTTACAAATTTCTTTTGGTTGCCAGCGCAGTTGCTACATGATTCCTGTGAACTATGCTACTCTTCTCACAATAAGCCCATTCTACTTTTGCTTTAATTATTTGTCAACAGCACCCCCCTCATTAATAAAGACGAGGTCAGAGTGCCGAAAAGAAACACTATTATATTTAGATCTTCGGAGAAAAAACTATTCCTTCTTCGTCAAGTTATGGTATACTAAATACAGAGTAGGAGGGATAACATGGCCAGCAAGCGCGACGATTTCAAAGAAACTACTAAAGATATCATGGCCAAGCGGGTCGGATACCGCTGCAGCAATCCCAGTTGCAGAAAGCCAACCTGCGGTGCCAGTGACGATCCCAACAACTATTCCAACATCGGCGTCGCAGCACATATCTGCGCCGCTGCTCGTGGCGGCAAACGATACAATCCTGATATGAGCAAAGAAGAACGCCGGGACATCCATAATGGCATCTGGCTTTGCCAGTCATGTTCTAAGTTGATTGATAGCGATGATCTGCGTTATACTGTAGATCTGCTTCATAAGTGGAAAAGTCTTTCCGAAGAAATAGCGATTCTGGATTTGGAAACAGCATCCCCTGCCCAGTTCGTGGAGCAGGATAAAGAGTTGATTCGCTTCTATATCCAATGCTTTAACCGCCCGGCCTTCAGAGATGAGATCCGCATGGAGTTCAGCATGGAGGATTTCGACCGGGCAATTGAGGATACCATTATTGCGTTGAATACCGGTGTCTTGCGGACACGGGATGGCAGTATCATCAAACAGTCGGAGGGAAAGGCATTTGTCCAGAATCCCGACTGGCGAGAGAAACTTTACAACATCGTCGATATTTTGACAGCAATCCGCAGAAGGCTAAATATTGCGGCAAGGGATGGTTCCTACCACCAACATAAAAACGGATCGGAAATAATCTATGTATTTCATGATCCGCAGTTGGAGATATGGCTGAATTCTTCCAGAGAAGAAATCCTGCGAATCATGTCCACAATTTGCAAAGATATTGGTGTCCCGGAGCTTCATTTCCCCCGTTGCCGTTATTCCTGGTAAAGTGAAGTAGGAGCCGTCTAGTATTAGACTGCTCCTACTTCGTTTTCAACCTTTCGCTTCGTGGAATTAATAGTACCCTACCTCGTAATCCCTAACCAGTAGTCGAGAACATCCTTTCCACATAGATAATACGCAACTTTAGCAAAGTAAAGAATCGTTGTAATACGCATATTTACCAAGTGCTTCTTTGCCTTGATGCACACATTTCCTTCTGACCTACACACCTCACTAACCAAATAATACTTCCTGCGTACATATAAGAATGGATGACGATTCCATTCCCCTTGAGCCATACCTCATGATGCAATCTGTAGTAGCTGTCAGACTTTCGCCGAAGCAATAGACAGAGGAGACAGATTTCATGAGCAAACCGTATGTCGGGATTCTGAAGGTTTTCTTTTACAGGAAGAGGAGGACTACCCGAGCAGAGCTTGCAATCAACCGGGAGGAGATAGCAAGTAGTCTTCTGATGGCCACACGGACTTACATTGATCTGGAGCAGACCAAGAACTGCTGCAGTGCGTTGACCTTGGCACTGTATTTGATCTATGTCTGCAATGATCCGCTTGCCTTTCTGAATGAGCTGCGGCAAGCTCTGGAAGCGGCTACAATTCAGGCTGCCTAACACTCAAAATACATGCTTTTTATCATTCCGGTGCAGTTTCTGCGTATCCGGCTCTTTTTTTGCCTTCGAATTAAAGCGATACTTTATTAATGACGGATTTTTGTCGCAAAAAGAAACAGTTTTTCTTAAACTCCTTGTTTTTCAGAACTCTGCATAATTCCAACCTGATTATTTCGTGAAGTTGAGTTCGTTTTCCGTCTTTCGAAAACTTTTGAAGTGTGATATAATAGCTTCGACAAAAGGTACAGCTACTACTACGACACTGAAACCGGGTTCTACTACCTGCAGAGCAGATATTACGATCCCAGCATCGGTCGTTTCATCAGTGCAGATTCCTTTGCTTCTACCGGTCAGGATTTCCTGGGTTACAATATGTTTGCATATTGTGGTAATAATCCAGTAGCTAATAAGGACGAAACAGGTGAATTTTGGTCTGCTATTATCGGTGGAGCAATCGCTGGAGCGATTATTGGTGCTGTCAGCAATATCGTAAGCCCGGGCCTGGATGGAGAACCAATCAATGGCGGCGAAGTAGTTGCGTTTGCTGTTGTCGGAGCCGTTACTGGTGCAATTGGCGCAGTGGCCGGTGTTGTAGAGACTGCGAGAGCTACTTGTTCCGCTGTTGTGGGTTTGATTT
>JAZQTN010000041.1:0-6735 GCA_045630825.1 Faecousia sp.
CCATTTTGTATGTGATAAACTATTGATGTCATTCATCCCCATGGTGAATGTACCTCCCTGTTATGATTTTGTGCAGTTGGCGGACCGCACAATTATCGTAACAGGGTTTTTTACTTATCGCCATAGGCTCTTTTGAACCACCCGTATAACGAGTGGTTTTCTTATGCAAAAAATCCCCCCGGTTCAGAAGAACCGGGGGTGATGATTTATGAGCACCGGCTTTGTTACATGGTTTGATTTTTGCACACATTTGCCTATGAATGGCGCTTCTAAAACACAGACCGTTATTTTTCATCGCTCATTTCATCAATCATTTGTGGTTTGTAAAGGTGAATAATCCCCCTTAAAGCAAAAAAGAGGTTTCGCACCAAAATGTATGCGAAACCTCTTTCACCATCCATTATGCAATGGCAATAGCGACAAAAGGAATAATATAATCTTGTGGGTTTTCACCAAATGAATACATAAACATCATAAAATTCTTCACAAAAAAGACATTTGACTTTCCCGGGAGGACGCGTTATAATGTTGCCAATACGTTAAAAGCTACGACGAAGACGGTCCGGCAAAACCAGGATTACAGAGAGTCAGCGGTTGGTGCGAGCTGATTGAATGGTGCTATAAGACCCATCACTTCCGAGCCGAAGTGCCGAGCAAAAGCCAGGTGCTTACGTCTGCCCGCGTTAAGGGATAGCGCTTGTTGGAGCGTGAAGCGGCGTCATTAGACGCAATTTGAGTGGTACCGCGGGTTTGTTTTTACTCGTCTCAAGAACAAAGGTTCTTGAGACGTTTTTTTATTCTATTTTATGAAAGGAGATTCCCCATGGCCAACACTAATACCTCTACACAACTTATGGACATCGCAACTCGCATCAGAGGTATGCGAGAGATTTTGGGCTACAGCGCACAGAAAATGGCTGAGCAGACGGAGGTGACGGAAGAGATTTATCACCAGTATGAATCCGGTACTGTGGATCTGCCTTTTACTTTCCTGCACAAGTGTGCCCAGGTGTTCGGTGTGGAAATCACCGTTCTGCTGGAAGGCCAGAGTGCAAAGTTGAGCGGCTACACCGTTACCCGCCGGGGCAAGGGTCTGGTAACCGCCAGTGAAGACGGCATCACCATCCAGGACATGGCTCCCATGTTCCGCAAGAAATTAGCTACCCCTTATTGGGTCACATATAAATACTCCGAAGAACTCCAGAATAAGCCTATTCACACCACTACCCACGCTGGCCAGGAATTCAACCTGGTGCTCAAGGGTTCCATGCGCATTAAGATCGGTGACCATGAAGAAGTGCTGCGTGAAGGCGACTCTGTTTTCTACAAGTCCTCCACTCCCCACGGTATGATCGCTGTTGACAGCCAAGATTGTGTATTCCTCTCTATGATCATGGCCTCCGACACCACCGACCAGCCTCTGTATATCGGACAGAGCCGTAAGGGTAAGCCTGAGCAGAAGCTACTTTGTAATAAGTTCGTCAACGCTATGGAAGACGAAAATGGTGTATTCCAGGGTATGACCTTCTCCGACGAGGACTCCTATAACTTCGCTTTTGACACTGTGGATGCTATCGCAAGAAAAGATCCTGAAAAGCTGGCGATGCTCCACGTTGCCAACGATATGACGGAACGCCGCTTCACCTTCAAGGATATGAAGGACGCATCTTCCCAGAGCGCCAACTATTTCAAGTCCCTTGGCATCAAGCGAGGCGACCGGGTCATGCTGGTGCTGAAGCGCCATTATCAGTTCTGGTTTGCGATCCTCGGTTTGCACAAGCTGGGCGCTATTGCCATTCCCGCTACCAACCAGCTGATGGAGCACGATTTTGTTTATCGTTTCCAGGCTGCGGATGTCAGCGCAGTGCTGTGTACTGCTGACGGAAACACCGCCGAGCAGGTTGAACTGGCTGAAAAGTCTGCAGGTATGAACCTGACCAAGGTGCTGGTAGGTGGTAGCCGTGAAGGCTGGCACGATTACAATGAGGAATATCAGCTGTTCAGCCGTCGTTATGAGCGGGCAGAAGATGCGCCTTGTGGCAGCGATCCCATGTTGATGCTGTTTACCTCCGGTACTACCGGTTACCCCAAGATGGCTACCCATTCCTACAAGTACGCTCTGGGTCACTATGTTACTGCTAAGTACTGGCACCTGTGTGAACGGGAAGGCCTGCACTTCACCATTTCCGAGACCGGCTGGGGCAAGGCTCTGTGGGGCAAGCTCTACGGCCAGTGGCTGTGTGAAGGCGCGGTCTTTGTCTATGACTTTGACCGGTTTGATGCTGAGAAGATCCTGCCCATGTTCGCAAAATATGGTATCACTACCTTCTGCGCACCTCCCACTATGTACCGTATGGTGATCAAGCAGGATCTCAGCGGCTACGATCTGTCCAGGATCCACCACGGTACCACCGCCGGTGAAGCACTGAACCCCGAAGTGTTCTATCAGTTTGAAAAGTCCACCGGCTTGAGGATCCATGAAGGCTTCGGTCAGACCGAAATGACTCTGGGTATCGCAAACCTCTACGGCGCAGCCATCAAGCCCGGCGCTATGGGTAAGCCCGTTCCCGGCTATGGCATTGATATCGTTGACACCGACGGCAACCCCGTTGCAGATGGCGTGAATGGAGAAATCGTTATCCGCACTGATCCCAAGCCTACCTGCGGCGTGTTCCTGGGTTACTATCGCAACCAGGAAGCTACCGACGCTGTGTGGCATGACGGCATGTACCACACCGGAGATGTGGCATGGCGGGATGAGGACGGCTACTACTGGTATGTTGGCCGTGCAGACGATGTGATCAAGTCTTCCGGCTACCGCATTGGACCCTTCGAGATCGAATCCACGATCATGGAATTGCCTTATGTTCTGGAATGCGGTGTTTGCGCCGCTCCCGACGAAGTCCGTGGCCAGGTGGTCAAGGCTTGTATCGTGCTGGTTCCCGGTACTGAGGGTACGGACGAACTGAAGAAGGAGATCCAGAATTACGTCAAGAATCACACCGCACCCTACAAGTATCCTAGAATTGTAGAATTCCGCGACGAATTGCCGAAGACCATCTCCGGAAAGATTCAGCGCAACAAACTGTAACTCCAGTGTGCTTCCGATTGGAGGCTGCTACATCCGTGGTAACCTCCAATCCGCCGCTGTTGGCTAAAGGATTAATAGAAATTATGTACTTTAATGATTTGAAATTGGGAATGACCGTAGAGATTGCACCGGCAGTCATCGAAAAACAAAAGATGCTGGACTTTGCACACACCTATGATAATATCCCGCTGCACACTGACGAGGAATACGCAAAAGCGTCTGTCTTCGAGCAGTTGATTGCACCCGGCGTGATGTCCTTTATGTCGGTTTGGGCGAAATATCTGGAAGTGGACTTTTTCGGCAAAGAACTGCTTGCGGGAAAATCTACCAAGATTGAATGGCACAAGCCGGTCTATGCGAACGATGTTCTCCACGGCACCGCTACAATCACAAACCTTGTCCAGCGTAGTGCAAAAAATGGTATCGCGGAAATTACCATTGAGGCTTATAACCAAAATGGTGTTCATGTGCTAAGCAATGTGACCGAAGCAATCGTTAAATGCGCAGAAAAGGAGTAACGCAGTATGTTAGGTGTATTGGTAAATGTAATTACGGTTATTGTAGGCTCCTTGATTGGTCTACTCTTTAAAAAGGGTATTCCGGAAAGAGTCAGCAAAGCGGCTATGATCGGTCTGGGTGCCTGCACCGTGTATATCGGTATTTCCGGTAGCCTTTGCGGTGAAAATGTCCTAATCCTCATAGCGGCTGTTGTTCTGGGCGCAATCTCCGGAACTCTGCTGAATATCGATGGTGCAATCAACCGTTTGGCCGAAAGTGTAGAAAACAAATTCAAAAAAGAAGGCAAGAAAACCTCTGTTGCGGAAGGTCTTGTTTCCTCCACTTTGCTTTTCTGCGTTGGCTCCATGACTGTAACCGGCTCTATTCAGGCAGGTCTTACGGGAGATAATTCCGTGCTGATTACAAAAGCCACATTGGACTTGGTTTCTTCTATGATGCTGGCCTCCAGCCTGGGTATCGGTGTGCTACTGTCCGCAGGTACAGTATTTGTGATTCAGGGCGGTCTGGTATTGCTTGCCGGTGTGATTTCTCCTTTTATGAACACAGGTGCAATCAATGAAATGACTTGTGCAGGATCTTTGCTGATCATTATGATTGGCACGAATCTTATGGGTATTACGAAAATCAAAGTGGCAGATTATCTGCCGGCGATCGTTTTCGCTCCCATCATTTATAACATCGTAGCGCTCTTCTAATATTACAGAGTAAGCGTAGGTGATCATTATGAAAAAGACATATGCAACCTCCATGCCAAATCATATTGGCGCTTTTCTGAAAGCAAGTAAATGCTTTGCATCCCTTGGTATCAACATCACCCGTGTCAGCTATGATAAATCTGTTGATTCACATATGTTGTTTTTGGATGTGGAAGGGACCGAGGAACAGATCCGCAAGGCAGATGCAGAGTTGGAAAAGATCGGTTATCTGCAGAACAATGCCGGTAATTCCAGTATTGTGCTGCTTGAATTCCGTTTGAAGGATGTACCCGGAAGTGCGACGGATATTTTGGAACTGATCAATGCGTTTAACTTTAACATCTCCTACATCAACTCTCAGGAAAACGGTACTGATTATCAGCTCTTCAAAATGGGTCTGTATGTAGAAGATCCCGGTCGCTTCGCTGAGTTCCTGGAGCAGGCGGAACAGATTTGTAAAGTCAGAGTGATAGATTACAATAGTTCCGAACGAGCCTACGATAACAGTATCTTTTATAGCGCCTATGTGCGGGGTCTTTCTCAAATGCTGGATCTCACCGTGGAACAGAAACATGAGCTTTTAGTGGCCTCCAACCTTGCCATGCAGACCTTGGATGAACAGGGTTTATCCCCTTACAAAACCTTTGACAGCATCAGCAAGTTTGCGGAACTTCTCTCCAAATCCAAGGGTTCCCGATTTCTTCCCAGAGTCACTACCCACAAAATTACCGAGAATACAGAAATTATCTTGATTGAACCTGCATGCGGAAGTAATACCGCGGTAATTAAAAGCTACGGAAAGATTCTGTGTATTGACAGCGGATATGCCTGTTACCGGGAGGAAACGCTGCAGGTGCTGGACGCGGTTCTTCCTGGGTTCGGTCATATGTCCAAGAGTTTGTTGCTGACCCATGCGGATGTGGATCACTGCGGTATGATGAATGACTTTGATACGGTCATTGCCAGCCATAATTCTGCCCGGAGCTTAACTTGTGAGGCTTACGGAGATAACGGATTCCGGGAACAAAATCCCCTGCACAAACCCTATGTGAATATCTGTAAGACCCTGACATCCTATACAGCAATTGCTCCTGAGAAACTGCAAACACCCTGGCAGGATATCCCGGACCTGCGCCAGCCCCTGACGCAGATCGGTTTTTTTGATTTCGGCGATCTGCATTTTGAGGTATACGAAGGTAAGGGTGGCCACCTTCCCGGAGAAGTAGTACTCATCGACTACAACAATAACATCGCCTTTACCGGAGATGTCTATATCAACACCCATGGCCTTACCGCAGAGCAGGCTGAGTACAATCAGTATGCACCCATCTTGATGACCTCTGTGGATACGGACCCCAAGCTTTGCGCAGAGGAAAGAAAAGCCATCATGCGGCGGTTGGGCGTTGGCAATTGGAAGATCTTTGGTGCCCATGGTTCACCAAAAGACTATTGTGTAAAATAAAGTGGGAGGAACGCAAAATGCAATTACGAAATCTAATTACGTTCATCCACGTAGCTGAATTGGGCAGCTTTACAAAAGCTGCGGATCAGCTCGGCTATACACAGTCTACTGTTTCTTTTCAGATAAAGCAGCTTGAGGAAGAATTGGATTGTCTTTTATTTGAGAGAATCAATCACACCATCACGCTGACCGAGCGCGGGCAAGAGCTTGTATATTATGCGCATCAAGTTCGTGCACTTACAGATGAGTTCAAGGAAAAAACCAGTAGAGAGGATCAACTTACTGGACATATTCGTATTGTGACGCCGGATTCCGTCTGTGAGGATATGGTCAACTCCCACTATATAGATTTTCATAGTAAATACCCGCTTATTTCCATTCAGTTTGCTACAGGTGACACGGCTATGTTACTTGATATGCTGGATCACAACGAAGCTGACATCATCATTACTTTGGACCGACATTGTTATAACAAGGACTATGTTATTGCCAAAGAAGAGCAACTTTCTATGCACTTCGTAACCAATGTGGGTTCCAAGTTTGCAGGCAAACAAGAATTGTCCATTCGGGATATCTCCGGTGAACCCTTCGTTTTAACAGAACACGGACAGGGCTATCGTCGGGTTCTCGACCGGGAGTTGGCGAAAAAACATATGGAGATCACGCCTGTGCTGGAGATTGGACGCACGGATATGATTACCTCCATACTGACCCAGAGCAATATGATTTCGTTCCTTCCGGATTTTGCCACAAAGCACTTGGTGGATGCAGGTGTCTTGTGCTATTTAGATATTTGTGATGTGAATGTCGAAATCTGGAAGCAGCTGATATACCATAAGAACAAATGGTTGTCCAAGAGCTTGAAGACAGTTATTGATTATATCAAGGAAAACGAGTTTTCCAATTAGAGTATTTATTATGCCCCCTGGTTTAATCCAGGGGGCATGTGCTCTTATCTTAGAAGGTTT
>JAZQTN010000042.1:0-1965 GCA_045630825.1 Faecousia sp.
TAGTCCATGATTTTACAGACGGGGGGGACAGCATTGGGAGAGATCTTTACCAGATCGAGGCCCTGCTCCTCGGCCATAGCATTGGCTTCGTCAGCAGACATAATGCCCAGCTGGGCACCGTCGGCACCGATCAGGCGAATCTCCTTGTCCTGGATCTCCTCGTTGAGCTGATGATCTAACTTAGCGATGGTAAGCACCTCCAAAAACAATAAAAGCGGATGCCAAAGCATCCGCATACTCGCACTTTATCCCCAAAGGGACGGTGGAATATTAACCGTTTCACTTTCGTTTGCGGTGAGGCGGATGTTCAGCCTTCTTTATTACGGATGTATTCTAGCACAGCGCAAAGGCATTGTCAAGGGTAATTTTTATATTTATTCTGCAAAAAAATGCCGCTGTGGGGTTACACAGCGGCATTTATGCAACTTATGTTTACAGATACTGCTTAACAGTGTCGGATGCCAGTGCGGGATCATCGGAAACGGTGATGGTGATCTCCATATTGTTGGCAGCGGCGAAATCAGCGCACCAGGCGATGAAAGCCTCACCCTCAGCGCGGTCAGTGCCGATGGTCTTATACAGGTTGTCGATGTACACATTGGTGATGTCGAAGTTACCTGCGTGCAGACCGCAGAGCAGACCCTTCAGCATATCGCTGTTCTTAATTCCGTACTCTTTGGAGTCTACCAGACGGACACGGTAGTTAAGCTCATAAGTCAAAGTTTTGCCATACTCAACGCATACAACGTCGCCATTGGCGGTTGCCAGAGCGGCTTCGATGGAGTCGCGCATTTTTTTGGTCTTGCCGGAGCCCTTCAGGCCCATAATAAGATGAATCATCGGATTGTCCTCCTTTGCTTGCCATAAGTGAATGGCTATATACTAATTCTATCAGTTGCTCGGCGATTTTGCAATAGTTTTTTTGGAAAATTTACACCTCGTAACCGGGCTTGCCCAGAAGCTGGAACATATTGCGCTTGTAGAACTCAACACCGGGCTGGTCGAAGGGATTGACACCCAGCATATAGGCGGAAACGCCGCAGGAAAGCTCGAAGAAATAGAACATTTCGCCCAGCTTCTCCTCATTCAGCTCGCCCATATCCATAGTGATGACGGGAACACCGCCGTCTACGTGGGCTGCCAGAGTGCCCAGATATGCCTTCTCGTCAACAAAGTCCAGAGTCTTGCCTGCCAGATAGTTCAATCCGTCCAGATTCTTGGCATCGGAGCCAACGGTCATCTTCTGCTCAGGAGCGTCGAAGCGTACCATCGTTTCAAAGATGTTCCGCTCGCCCTGCTGGATCATCTGACCCAGAGAGTGCAGGTCAGCAGTAAATTCAGCGGTAACGGGGAAAATGCCCTTACCGTCCTTGCCCTCGGATTCACCGAAGAGCTGCTGCCACCAGCCGCCCATCATTTTGAAGCCGGGCTCAAAGGATTCCAGGATCTCAATGCACTTGCCACCCCGGTACAGCAGATTGCGGATACCGGTGTACAGCCACACGGGGTTTTCCAGAGAACGCAGATTGTCATAGGTTTCCTTGGCCTCGTATGCGCCGGCCATAACCTTGCGGATATCAATGCCGGCAACTGCCATGGGCAGCAGACCGACAGCAGTCAGGACAGAGTAGCGGCCGCCTGCATCGGGGGGAATCACGAAGGTCTCCCAACCCTCTTCGGTAGCCATCTGCCGCAGCGCGCCCTTGCAGGGGTCGGTGATGGCATAAATGCGCTTCTTGGCGCCGTCGGTGCCGTACTTGCGCTCCAGCAGCCACTTCAGACCACGGAAAGCGATGGCGGGCTCGGTGGTGGTGCCAGACTTGGAGATAACAGCCAGAGAGAAATCCTTGCCCTCCAGCAGCCGCATCAGCTCGTTCCACGCACGGGTGGACAGACCGTTGCCGGCGAAGAAGATCTGGGGATTGCCCTTGCCTTTGCCGATGTTGTGGTTGCAGCCCTGCAGCA
>JAZQTN010000043.1:0-2607 GCA_045630825.1 Faecousia sp.
GTCCCTGCTCTGCCATGTCTATAGCCTGCTGTTTTTCTACGATGGAACGATCGGAAACTAATCTTTTGTAACAAAGTGTCATGAAGCCTTATACCGCAATGATTTTTTGTTATGAAAAAAGAACGAAAGTTACAATACCAAAGGTATCATAACTTTCGTTCTTATATGGCAACAGTTGATAAAAATGATACGGTTTCAAATGGTTTCATTTGGTTTCACTCAAAAATGAAACCATAGAACGGAAAGTGAAACCAAAAAAACATGGGGACATATTGACAAACTTCGATTTGAGGAATATAATAATAACAGATCGATAAACTTGAATGTGAGGTGAACCACGTGGCATCTGAATATGTTGAAAATGCAAAAGTGTTTAAGGCATTTTGTGACGAGAATCGTCTGCGTATTTTAGCGCTGCTTCGTAGCGGTGAGAAATGTGCTTGTGTGCTGTTGGATGATTTGCATATTACACAGTCTACGCTTTCGCATCATATGAAGATCCTGTGTGATGCTGGGGTTGTTCAAGGCAGAAAAGAGGGCAAGTGGGTACATTACTCCATTGACTCCGAAGGTGCTGATAGAGCCGTAGCCTTACTGAAACAGCAGTTAATGCTTGATACACAAAGTCAATCAGAAAAAACCTGTTGCTTAGACAAAGAGAAGTGAGCCATCTGAAAAGGTGGCTTCTCTTAAAAACAACATATCGACACTTTTGAATATATGAATATGAAAGGGGCTTTTTATGGAAACATTCAAAACTGCCTGGGATTTCTTTCAGACAGAAGTCTTGGGTATGCAATGGCTGAACCGCTTGATCGGCAGCATCGTGGAAGCAATCGGGCTTGATCCGGCGAGTCGTATAGGAGGAAGCATCCAGTTTTTCTTCTATGACACTATCAAAATCATGGTGTTATTAGGATTCCTGATCCTTTTAATCTCTTATATTCAGAGCTACTTCCCGCCCGAGAGAACAAAGAAGATTCTGGGACGATTCCATGGCATTGGTGCAAATTGTGTGGCTGCTCTTTTGGGAACAGTAACACCGTTCTGTTCATGTTCGTCCATTCCGCTGTTCATCGGCTTTACCAGCGCAGGCCTGCCTTTGGGCGTTACATTCTCTTTCCTGATCTCTTCCCCAATGGTGGATTTGGGAAGTCTTGTGCTGCTTATGAGTATCTTTGGTTGGAGAGTAGCGGTAATCTATGTGGTACTTGGTCTGGTAATTGCCGTGGCAGGCGGTACACTCATTGAGAAACTGCATCTGGAAAGTCAGGTAGAGGAATATATCCGCAAAGGCAAGGCAATCGATATGCCACAGGATGAGCTGCATTTCAATGACCGCATCCAATATGCTTGGGAACAGGTCGTAGAAACCGCAAAGAAAGTGTTCCCCTATGTTTTGGTTGGTGTTGGTATTGGTGCCATCATCCACAACTGGATTCCGGAAGAATTTATTGTCAGACTGTTGGGCGGCAATAATCCTTTCGGCGTTATTTTCGCTACAGTTGCGGGCGTTCCTATGTATGCAGATATTTTCGGTACGATTCCTATTGCTGAAGCACTGCTTGCCAAGGGCGCACTTCTGGGTGTTGTCCTGTCTTTTATGATGGGTGTAACCACACTATCTATACCTTCTATGATCATGCTGCGAAAGGCTGTGAAACCGAAGCTACTGGGTATCTTTATTGCTATTTGTACTCTTGGTATTATCATCGTTGGTTACTTCTTCAATGCGATTGCTCCCGTAATTATCTAAAAAATATTCAATTAGGAGGAATTTAACTATGGCACTGTTTAATTTCGGTAAGAAGAAAGAAGAAAAGAAAGCGCCTGCTTGCTGTTGTGGCAGCACTGAAACCAAAGTAGAGGAAACTGCTTCCTGCTGCTGTGGTTCCGCACCCCAGGCGGATGCGACTACCTCTTGCTGCTGCGGCGCCCCCGTGGAAGGTATCTGCTGCATTAAGGTTCTGGGCGCAGGCTGTAAGTCCTGCCACGAGCAGTATGAGTATGCCAAAAAAGCTGTCAGCAACCTCGGCCTTGATATCGAAGTGGAGTATATTACCGATATGGAAAAGATTATGGAATATGGTGTGATGTCCATGCCTGCCATCGTGGTCAACGATAAGGTGGTTGCCTTTGGCAAGGTGCTGAAAACTGCGGAAGTTGAGAAACTGCTGAAATGAAGAAAGTGGCCTTTATCTGTGTCCACAATTCCTGCCGCAGCCAGATTGCAGAAGCCCTTGGAAAGAAGTTGGCTTCTGATGTGTTTGAAAGTTACTCTGCCGGTACAGAAACCAAACCGCAGATCAATCAGGATGCAGTTCGTCTGATGAAGCAGGTTCACGACATCGATATGGAGAAAACCCAGTACAGCAAACTCCTGTCCGATATTCCAGAGGTGGATGTGGTAATCACCATGGGATGTAATGTACAGTGTCCGTTCCTGCCCTGTTCCTATCGTGAGGATTGGGGGCTGGATGATCCAACAGGACAATCCGATGAAGTGTTTCTGCAAATTATAAAAACGATTGAACAGAAAATTATAAGTCTCAAGTTGCAACTCGAGTGACAAAAAATTCCTCACTGCCATTGTGTTGGTAGTGAGGA
>JAZQTN010000044.1:0-15726 GCA_045630825.1 Faecousia sp.
TGCCAACCCCAGCGTCGCCAAGATTAGCTTTGTCATTATATACGAGAGTTTTTTATTTGTCAAGTAAAAAATCAAGTTTTTTTGGGGATACTTACCGGGAGGTGATTGCGTGAAAAACTTTCGTAAAATCTTCCTGTTTTATCTGGGTGGAGCAGCCTATATGACACTGGAATTTATCTGGCGCGGCAGAAGCCACGGCAGTATGTTCCTGCTGGGCGGTACTTGCTTTTTGCTGTTGGGGCAGCTGTACAAGCGATGGCAAAGAATCTGCCTGAGTATCAAGATGCTCCTTGGCGCTGCTCTGGTTACGGTGCTGGAACTGTTGACTGGTCTGCTGGTCAACCGCAACCATGCCGTTTGGGATTACCGCACTCTCCCCTGCCAGTTCCTTGGGCAGATCAGTCTGGTTTTCTCCCTGCTGTGGGTCCCGGTATCTCTGGCAGCGATGCTGCTGTATGACCGGGCGGAGCAGATCCTGTTTCGGGGACAGCTGAGCCGTCCCCGCTAAAAGGCCTCTTCAAATGTCTTGCGAAGCGTCGCCACCCGTCCTTTTTCAAAAGGATCGGTCAGTCCTGCAGCCTTTACAAAGGACAGCAGCGTCACCTCACGGGTGTCCAGATTGTCCTCCAACAGTTTCCGTCCGCTGCCGGATTCCGATTGTTCCGCCTGATAGATCTGCATCGCCACATCATTGCTGACCACATAGCTGATGATATACATCGGCGCAATATACAGGTGGGTCAGCGTTACATATTCTCTGGCGTCCAGACCCCATTCTTCAAAGCCATAGGCTTGCGCTGTTTTCTCATAAAGTGCACGGACATTTTCCTCTGTCAGTTCCTCTTCCTCCAGCAGATACAGCTGATGCTCAAAGCTGGCATAAGCCGACTGCTCCACAAAGGTTGACAAACTGGCCGCAATTTTCATCTTCTCAAGAGATCTGCCGTTTTCTCCGTAAAACAGGCTGACATATTCCATACTCTGGGAGAACACTTCCGCCACATCGATGCCGCAGGCCGTTCCGTTGGATGCATAATCGTTGCAGAAATGGCCGAATTCGTGGGCAAAGGTCAGCGGGTCAGCGCCGTTGCCCTGGGGATTCACAAAGACAAATGGTACATAGTAGTACTGAAGGTAAGTTTCAAAAGACGCATTATATTTATTGGGGCCATAAGTGATATCATAGTAGCCACCGTCTTTCAGCAAAGAAAAGGCCTCTCCGATTTTTCCGCCCATAGCCTTGGCGCTGCTTTCCACATAAGAAAACATCTGGCTCTCAGTCCATTTTTCATATCGGGCTTCCCACACTTCGGCAGGCATATCCGTGTACAGATCCACCAATTCTTTTTTTACATCAGCCATATACGCCATCGCCTGATCCGGGGTATAGTCCCGGTCGTAATAAAAATCATAAGCAAACTGCAGGTAATTATCATATCCGGCATATTCCGCAATGTCCTGCCGCAGTGCAACAAGCTTTATGAGCAACTGTTCCATCTGGACACCGATATCGCCATAGAGCGTATCGGAAAAGAACGGTATATCCAGCGCATGCGCACTCAAGACATCATATTCATTCTGCAGCTTCATTTCCTGCTCCATCAGCTGGGTAAAAGTCTCATCCCACAGGCTTTGACCCGCATAAGCGTCAAAAAAGCCCGGGCCGAAATACTCCTCCGCCTCCAGCTGGGACTTCAGCTTGCTGTCTGCCAGCGCGTACAGCAGCCGGTCAATGCCGGCATCCACTTCAGAAACATTTTCCAGGCACCAGGTATATTCCTTTGCCCAGTAACTGTCTGTCAGGTCCTGATAATAGCAGATATTTGCCAGCTTATAGTTGGTATAAAAGCGATAATAGGCATCATACAGGTCAAACACCTTATCCATCAGCACATTTGCCTTGGTATCCTCTTCCGCACCCCAGATGCATTCATCCAGTTGTGTGCGGAATTCTCCCATATCCGGGCGGGTATATTCCATTTCGCTGAAGGGCACATACTGCAAGCCCAGCAAGCCTTGTATCCACTGTCGAAATGACACAGAGCTGCACCCCGTAAACAGCAGTGCCACCACCAAAAGCAATGAGATTATTTTGCAAAAGCGTTTCACTGTTTCCCATCCCTTTCTTTTTTGTAAAATAAGGATAGCACACCCGCAACCTTGTTGCAACAAAAATCCCCGATACTCTTTACAAAGCGCCGTAAAACTGTTAAAATATGTTATATGTTTCTTAAAATAAGAGGAGATGTGCCTATGTCGCAGCTGAACAATGATCTGTACGCCATCATACGGTGTGGAATACAGTTCCGGGGCGAAAAAACTGCGCCCTTGGGTCTGAAGAGCTGCCATATCAGCTATCTATCCCGCATCTGCTGCCATCCCGGCATTTCTCAAGATCAGCTGGCACAGATGATGTTCATCAACAAGAGCAATGTTGCCCGGCAGGCTGCTGCACTGGAAAAAGGCGGCTTTATCACTCGGACGCCCTCCACATCCGACAAGCGGGTATTGGAACTGTACCCCACAGATAAGGCCCGGGAATTGATCCCCCAGTTGGAGCAAATCGTCGGTCAGTGGGATGCGCAGATCCTGGCTGGTCTGACGGAGGACGAAGTTCAGACCGTAGCCTCCATTTTGAAAAAGATGAAGGAAAATGCCGCCGCTTGGGTAAACGAAAAATAATTGCCCAACTATTGGCAACATTCACAGTAGTTTTTCTCTAAAAAGGTCGTAAACTGTCTATTCGCCAAGTTGACTTTACGGCACTGCCATTGTATAATAATTTTGTAAATAAATGCGGCCTTTGCGACTGACGGATTCAGTGGAGCACCACACGGAGCAAGGGCAATATCGCAAGCCGACCGTCTGGGCGCACTTTCCACCTCAGATAGGGGAAATGCGTCCGTTTTTTTATTTTACAGATCGGAGGATTCTTATGAAAAAAGTAGCGATTCTTATGGGCAGCGACAGTGATCTGCCGGTAGTAAAGAAAGCCGCGGACACGCTGGCTTCCTTTGGCGTACCCTATGAGATGCACGTTTACTCCGCACACCGCACCCCGATGCAGGCACGGGATTTCTCCGTGAACGCACGCAATAACGGCTTCGGCGTCATTATCGCCGCGGCAGGTATGGCTGCACACCTGGCAGGCGCAATTGCCGCCAATACCACGCTGCCCGTTATCGGTATTCCTATGAAATCTTCCACTTTCTCCAACGGCATTGATGCTTTGCTGTCTACTGTACAGATGCCCTCCGGTATCCCCGTGGCCACTGACGCTGTAGACGGTGCTGTCAATGCCGCTTTGCTTTCTATCCAGATCCTGGCTGTGGAGGATGCCTCCCTTGCTGAGAAGCTGGACGCCAAACGGGCTGCCGATGCAGAAAAAGTTCTGCTCAAGGACGCCGCCCTGCAGGGTTAAGCGCATGCCCTTAACATTCGTAAGCAATTTTATTTCTATACACTTTATTTTTGAAACGAGGTAATTGATTATGGAAAACCTGACTCTGCTGTATACCGGTAAGACTAAGAATGTTTATGCTCTGCCCAACGGCAACTGCCTGCTGAAGTTTAAGGACGACTGCACCGGCAAGGACGGTGTGTTCGATCCCGGCGAGAACTCCGTTGGCCTGACTATTGAAGGCGTGGGCGATGTCAACCTGCGTATGTCCATCTACTTCTTTGAGAAGATCAATGCCGCCGGCATCCGCACCCACTATGTTTCTGCTAACCTGGACGACACCACTATGGAAGTTCTGCCCGCCAAGGTTTTTGGCAATGGTCTGGAAGTTATCTGCCGCGAGCGCGCTGTTGGCTCCTTCATTCGCCGTTACGGCGCGCTGATCGAGAACGGCGCAAAGCTGCCTTCTTACGTCGAGACCACTTTGAAGGATGACGAAAAGGGCGATCCCCTGATCACCAAGGACGCTCTGGTCGCCATCGGTGTCATGACCGATGAGCAGTATGAGGATCTGAAGTCTATGACTCAGGCCATCACCAAGATCGTTGCTGACGATCTGGCAGCCAAGGGCATGGAACTGTATGACATCAAGTTTGAGTTCGGCTACGATCCTCAGGGCAATGTTATGCTGATCGACGAGGTCGCTTCCGGCAATATGCGTGTATACAAGGACGGCGAGTATGTCGATCCTATGACTCTGAACAAGCTGTTCTTCGCCTAAGTTGCCATTCGCGCCACTCCAACCCCGTGATTTGAGAGGAGAAACCCCATGGGCGGATATTTTGGTATTGTATCCCGTCAGGATTGTATGGAGGATGTGTTCTTCGGCACTGACTACCACTCCCATCTGGGCACCCACCGTGCAGGCATCGCCGTGTACGATCCCAAGATCGGTCTGCAGCGGGAAATTCACAGCATTCAGGCCACCCCGTTCCGTACTCGGTTCAAGGACATCTTTGACGAGATGGAAGGCACTTCGGCCATTGGCTGTATCAGCGATTTTTATCCCCAACCCCTGCTGATCCGCTCCAAGCTGGGCACCTACGCCATCTGCGTTACCGGTGCCATCAACAACGCAGAACATCTGGTGGAAACCTATCTGGCAGACGGCGGTCATTTCGACGCTATGACCGGCGGCTCCGTCAATGTTACCGAGCTTATCGGCGCACTCATCAACCTCAAGAGCGATTTTGCCGAGGGTATCCGTTTCGTGCAGGAGCAGGTAGAGGGCACTGCCTCTATCCTTATCCTAAAGGATGACGGTTCCATTATCGCCGCCCGGGACAAGGTGGGCAGACTGCCCATCTGGATCGGTCGCCGTGAGGACGCCTTCAGTGTGTCTTTCGAGCCTTTTGCCCATCAAAAGCTGGGGTTTGAAGACGAGCGTGAGTTGGGTCCCAACGAGATCGTGCAGATCACAGTGGACGGCGTTACGACGCTGGCACCTGCCGGCAAAGAAATGCGGATGTGCGCCTTCCTCTGGAGCTATTACGGCTACTCCACCTCCTCTTATGAGGGTGTCAATGTAGAGTTGATGCGCTACCGCAACGGTGCGCTGATGGCAAAGCAGGATAATGAAAAAGGCGCAGTCACCGATGTGGATTATGTGTGCGGTATGCCGGACAGTGGCACTCCCCACGCCATCGGCTATGCCAACGAGAGCCATCTGCCTTTCGCCCGGGCGTATATCAAATACACCCCCACCTGGTCCCGTAGCTTCACTCCCTCCAAGCAATCGGACCGCAACCGTATTGCTAAGATGAAGCAGATTCCCGTTCCTGCACTGATTCAGGACAAGAGCCTGCTGCTGGTAGACGATTCCATCGTCCGCGGCACACAGCTGCGGGAAACGGTAGAGTTCCTCTACGAGAGCGGTGCCAAGCGGGTGCATATGCGCTCTGCCTGCCCTCCCATTATGTTTAATTGCAAATACCTGAACTTCTCCCGCAGTAATAACGAGATGGACCTGATTGCCCGCCGCGTTATTGTGGAACTGGAGGGCAAAGAAGGCCTTAAATACATGGATGAGTATTGCGACGGCAATACCGAAAGAGGTCAAAATTTGCGTAAGGCTATGGCTGACCGACTGCATCTGGGTTCGCTGGATTTCCAATCTCTGGACGGTGTCATTGAGGCCATCGGTCTGGACCCCTGCAAACTGTGCACCTACTGCTGGAACGGCAAGGAATAAATACAGCGCAAGGCCAAGGCCTTGCTACCAAATATGATTAAAGGAGCTTTGAAATGGATCACAAGAACTCCCAATCTGCCAGCTACGCTGCTGCCGGTGTCGACATTACCGCCGGCTACAAAGCTGTTGAGCTGATGAAGAAGCATGTTGCACGTACCCGTAACGAGGGCTGCCTGGATGACGTCGGCGGCTTCGGCGGTTGCTTCGGTCTGCCCATCGCCGGTATGGAAGAGCCCGTTCTGGTTTCCGGTACCGACGGCTGCGGCACCAAGGTCAAGCTGGCCATTCTGATGGACAAGCACGACACCATCGGCATTGACGCTGTCGCTATGTGTGTCAACGATATTATCTGCGTGGGCGCAAAGCCCCTGTTCTTCCTGGACTACATTGCCTGCGGAAAGAACTACCCCGAGAAAATCGCCGCTATCGTCGGCGGTGTGGCAGAAGGCTGTGTTCAGTCCGGCGCTGCCCTGATCGGCGGTGAGACCGCAGAGCACCCCGGTCTGATGCCTGTTGAGGATTACGATCTGGCCGGCTTCGCTGTAGGTATCGTGGACAAGAAGAAGGTCATCGACAATACCCGTATGGCAGCCGGCGATGTGGTCATCGCTCTGGCCTCCACCGGTATCCACTCCAATGGCTTCAGCCTGTGCCGTAAGGTCTTTGATATTGACAACAACAATCCCGAGTTGTATATCGCCCGCGACGAGCTAGGCGGCAAGACCATTGCAGAAACTCTGCTGACCCCCACCAAGATCTATGTCAAGAGCGTTCTGGCTCTGCTGGAGAAGGTGGATGTAAAGGGCATCTCCCACATTACCGGCGGCGGCTTCTACGAGAACATTCCCCGCAGCATTCCCGACGGCCTGTGCGCAAAGATCGACAAGAGTGCCGTCAAGATCCTGCCCATTTTCGACCTGATCGCCTCCTGGGGCAACATTCCTGAGCGGGATATGTTCAATACATACAATATGGGCGTTGGTATGAGCATCGTTGTTCCCGCTGAACAGGTAGAAACTGCTCTGCAGATCCTGAGAGAGAACGGCGAGGACGCTTATGTCATCGGCTCCATCATCGAGAACGAGGAAAAGGTGATTCTGGAATGAGCGCCAAGATCGCAGTTCTGGTTTCCGGCGGCGGCACGAATCTGCAAGCGTTGATCGATGCCCAGAGCCGAGGCGAATTGGGCGGCGGACAGATTTCTGCTGTCATCTCCTCCAAGCCCGGTGCTTACGCACTGGAGCGGGCGGCGAAAGCTGGCATTGACGGTTTCGTGATCCCTCGCAAAGAATACGCCACCAATCGGGACTATACCGTGGCTGTGGTAGAAAAACTGCAGGCATTGCAGATCGATTTGGTGGTGCTGGCCGGCTGTATGGTCATCTTCACCGAGGAACTGGTAAAAGCCTACCCCAATGCCATCATCAATGTCCATCCTGCACTGATTCCCTCTTTCTGCGGTGAAGGCTTCTATGGCCTCCGCGTCCACGAGGCGGCATTGCGCTACGGCGTAAAGCTGTCCGGTGCAACTGTGCATTTCGTCAGTGAAGAGTGCGACGGCGGTCCTATCATCGCGCAAAAATCCGTGACAGTACACTCTGACGATACCCCCGAAACCTTGCAAAAGCGGATTATGGAAGAGGCAGAATGGAAAATTCTGCCCGAAGCTGTGGCACTGTTCTGCCAAGGTCGGCTTTCCGTAGAGGGCCGCACGGTCATTATTAAATAAGGAGATACAATTATGAACGTTTATGAGATCAAGTCTATGGCTGAGCGTCTGGACGGCAATACATATCCCGGCCGCGGCATCGTGCTGGGCATCACCCCCGACGGCAAGAGCGCTGTAGCTGCATACTTCATTATGGGCCGCAGCGTCAACTCCCGTAACAGAGTTTTTGTGCAGGAGCCCGACGGCATCCGCACCGAAGCCCACGATCCCGCACTGATGAAGGATCCTCATCTGATCATCTATCACCCTGTCCGTGAGGCAGGCAACGGCCTCATCGTCACCAACGGTGACCAGACCGATACCATCTGGGAGTATCTGGCCAAGGGCGAGAGCTGGGAATCCGCTCTGCGCACCCGTCTGTTTGAGGACGATGGCCCCAACTGGACCCCCCGTATCTCCGGTATTCAGGCAAACGACGGCAGCTACAAGATGTCCATTCTGAAAGCCGCTGATCCCGAAGGAAATGCCTGCGCCCGTTTCTTCTGGGAGTATCCCGCTACTGCCGGTCTGGGTCATTTCCTGCACACCTATGTGTGCGACGGCAACCCCGTAATTCCCACCTTCCAAGGCGAGCCGGAGCGTGTCAGCATCCCCAATGACATTGATGCTTTCACCAAGGAACTGTGGGAAAATCTGGATGAGAACAATAAGATTTCCCTGTTTGTCCGTTACACCGATCTGCAGACCCGTGAAGTAAAGCAGACCATCATCAATAAGCACAGTTAAGTTGGAGGTACAATAATGAAAGAATTTGAACTGAAATATGGCTGCAACCCTAACCAGAAGCCCGCTTCTGTTTATATGCACGATGGCAGCGATCTGCCTTTTGAGATCCTCAACGGCCGTCCCGGCTATATCAACTTTATGGATGCGCTGAACTCCTGGCAGCTGGTCAAGGAACTGAAGGAAGCTACCGGTATGCCCTGCGCTACCTCCTTCAAGCACGTTTCCCCCACCTCCGCTGCCGTTGGCACGCCCCTGCCCCTGGATCTGAAGAAGGCTTGCTTTGTAGAGGATGTGGAAGGTCTGGATGAGAATCCTCTGGCCTGCGCTTATGTCCGTGCCCGCGGCACTGACCGTATGTGCTCCTTCGGCGACTGGGTTGCTCTTTCCGACGTTTGCGACGCTATGACCGCTTCCCTCATCGCTCCCGAGGTTTCCGACGGCGTTATCGCTCCCGGCTACACCGACGAGGCTCTGGCCATCCTGAAGACCAAGCGCAAGGGCAGCTACAATGTTGTCAAGATCGACGAGAACTACATTCCCGATGCCCAGGAGCGCAAGCAGGTTTACGGCATCACCTTTGAGCACGGCCGCAACAACTTCAAGATCGGTGCTCACCTGCTGGAGAACATCGTTACCGCTAACAAGGATCTGCCCGAAAGCGCCAAGATCGACCTGATCGTTGCTCTGATCACCCTGAAGTATACCCAGTCCAACTCCGTTTGCTATGCAGTAGACGGCCAGGCCATCGGTGTCGGTGCCGGTCAGCAGTCCAGAATCCACTGCACCCGTCTGGCAGGCGGCAAGGCCGACACCTGGTTCCTGCGTCAGCATCCCAAGACTCTGGGCCTCAAGTTCCGTGAGGATCTGGGCCGTGCAAACCGGGACAATGTCATCGACGGCTACATCAATGGCAATGAAGAGGATGTCTGCGCCGACGGCATTTGGCAGAATTACTTCACCGAGCAGCCTGATCGGCTGACGGAAGAAGACAAGAAGGCTTGGCTGTCCACCCGCCAGAATGTGGCTCTGGGTTCCGATGCTTTCTTCCCCTTCTCCGATAACATCAAGCGCGCTCACGCTTCCGGCGTTACCTACATCGCCGAGCCCGGCGGCTCCATCCGCGACGATCTGGTCATCGAAGAGTGCGACAAGCACGGCATCGTGATGGCCTTCACCGGTATGCGGCTGTTCCATCACTAAAATAGAGTCATTACAAGCCGGTGGGGACACCGGCTTGTGGTGCGAAATAAATACAGGAGATTTTTACTATGAACCTTCTTGTTGTTGGCGGTGGTGGACGGGAACACGCCATTATCCGCTCCTTAAAGAAAAATCCCCAGGTGGAAACCATCTACGCCCTGCCCGGCAATGGCGGTATGGCGAAAGATGCCACCTGCTACCCCATTTCCGCCACGGATATCGACGGCATTGTCGCTTTTGCTAAGGAGCACGCCATCGACTACGCCGTAGTTGCCCCCGACGATCCTCTGGTGCTGGGTTGTGTTGACCGACTCAACGAGATCGGTATTCCCTGCTTCGGTCCGAAAGCCAATGCCGCCATTATTGAGGGCAGCAAGGCTTTTGCCAAGGATCTGATGAAAAAGTACGCAATTCCCACCGCTTCCTACGAGATATTTACCGACCTTTCCGAAGCTCTGGCTTATCTGGAGACCGCCGAGATCCCCACAGTCATCAAAGCTGATGGCCTGGCGCTGGGCAAAGGCGTTATCATCGCCCAGACCCGGGAAGAAGCCAAGGAAGCAGTTACCGATATGATGGCAAACGCCAAGTTTGGCAAATCCGGCTCCACCGTGGTCATCGAGGAGTTCCTCACTGGCCCGGAGGTTTCCGTTCTGGCCTTTACCGACGGCAAGACCGTCAAGCCTATGGTGTCCTCTATGGACCACAAGCGGGCATTTGACAACGACGAAGGCCTGAACACCGGCGGTATGGGCACCATCGCCCCAAATCCCTACTATACCGAGGACATCGCAGCGCAGTGTATGGAGCAGATTTTCCTGCCCACCATTAACGCAATGAATGCCGAGGGCCGTACCTTCAAGGGCTGTCTGTACTTTGGCTTGATGCTGACCCCCAAGGGTCCCAAGGTCATTGAGTACAACTGCCGTTTCGGCGATCCCGAAACGCAGGTGGTCCTGCCGTTGCTGGAAAGCGACCTGCTGACCGTTATGCAGGCTACCACCAACGGCACTCTTGCAGAAACTGAAGTCAAGTTTGCTGATAAGCACGCCTGCTGCGTCGTTACTGCATCTGCCGGCTACCCCCTTGGCTATAAAAAGGGTTTTGAGATCACTTTCACCCCGGAAGCAGATGCTCACACCTATGTAGCCGGCGCAAAGCTGGTTGACGGCAAGCTGCTCACTTCCGGTGGCCGCGTTACCGGCACCACCGCTGTTGCCGACACTCTGGCAGATGCCGTGAAAGAGGCATACCGCATCGTTGACGGCGTACAGTTCGAAAATTCCTTCCGCAGAAGCGATATCGGCCGCAAGGCTTTACAGGCATAAAGAAAATGGAGGTAACCCCATGGTTTATCGCGTATATGTAGAAAAGAAAGCGGGACACACCCACGAGGCTGACAGCCTGCTGCGGGAAGTCCGGGATTTCCTGCAGATTCCGGCGCTGGAAAGTGTCCGTGTGCTGAACCGCTATGATGTAGAAAAGATCGATGAAAAGCTGTTCCGGTATGCTGTGAACACCGTTTTCTCCGAGCCCCAGGTGGACAATGTTTCCTACGATGTGCCACAGGGTCAGATCGTTTTCGCTGTTGAGCCCCTGCCCGGTCAGTTTGATCAGCGGGCTGACTCTGCCGCCCAGTGTATCCAGATTCTGAGTCAGGGTGATCGTCCCCTGGTCCGCTCTGCCAAGGTCTATGTGCTGACCGGCGAGCTGACCGACAGCGATGTGGCCGCCATCAAGAAGTATGTTATCAACGCCGTGGAGAGCCGGGAAGCATCTCTTAAGATGCCCGAAACTCTGGCAATGGAGTATGCAACTCCCGAATCTGTGGCTACCGTTACCGGCTTTATCGGTATGGACGAAGCAGCCCTGACCGAACTGCTGGACACCCTGGGTCTTGCAATGGACCTGGACGATCTTAAGTTCCTGCAGAACTATTTCCGGGAGGATGAAGGTCGGGATCCCACCATCACCGAGATCCGGGTTGTCGACACCTACTGGTCCGACCACTGCCGTCATACCACCTTCTCCACCATCATTGATGACGCTGTTATTGACGATCCCGCTGTTGCTGAGGCCTATAAGCGGTATCTGGACGCCCGTGTGGAAGTTTACGGCGAGGAAAAGGCTGCCAAGCGTCCCCAGACCCTGATGGACATCGCCACCATCGGCGTAAAGACCCTGAAGAAGCGGGGTATGCTGCCGGAGTTGGACGAGAGTGAAGAGATCAACGCCTGCTCCATCCATGTCAGCGCCAAAGTCAACGGCGAAGACCAGGATTGGCTGCTGATGTTCAAGAACGAAACGCACAACCATCCCACTGAAATCGAGCCTTTCGGCGGCGCAGCTACCTGTATCGGCGGCTGTATCCGCGATCCCCTGTCCGGCCGTGCTTATGTCCATCAGGCCATGCGTGTTACCGGTGCAGGCGACCCCAGAAAGTCCCTCAGCGAAACTCTGCCCGGCAAGCTGCCTCAGCGTAAGCTGTGCACCACCGCCGCTGCAGGCTACTCCTCTTACGGCAACCAGATCGGTCTGGCCACCGGCCATATCGCAGAAATTTACCACGATGGTTTTGTTGCCAAGCGTCTGGAGTGCGGCGCTGTTGTGGCTGCCGCTCCTGCTTACAATGTCCGCCGTGAGCGCCCCGCACCCGGTGATGTTGTCGTCCTGTTGGGCGGCCGTACCGGCCGCGGCGGCATCGGCGGTGCTACCGGCTCTTCCAAGAGCCACAATATGAAATCCCTGACCACTATGGCTTCTGAGGTTCAGAAGGGCAACGCCCCGGAAGAGCGCAAGATCCAGCGTCTGTTCCGCAACGCCGAGGTTACCCGGCTGATCAAGCGCTGCAACGACTTCGGTGCAGGCGGCGTTTCCGTCGCCATCGGTGAGCTGGCTGCCGGTCTGCGGATCGATCTGGACGCTGTTCGTAAGAAGTATGACGGTCTGGACGGTACTGAGCTGGCTATCTCCGAATCTCAGGAGCGTATGGCTGTTGTTGTCGCTGCTGAAGATGCTGACAAGTTTATCGCTGCTGCCCAGGCTGAAAACCTGGAAGCTTACCGCGTAGCCATCGTTACCGAGGAAGAGCGGATGGTTATGCAGTGGAAGGGCAATGTAATTGCCAACCTAAGCAGAGCATTCCTGGACACCAACGGCGCAAGCAAGCATACCACCGTATCTGTTAACAAGAAGGATCTGGCAGCGCTCAGCAAGAGCCTTTACGGCAGCCTGCGGGAAATGGCTGCGGACCTCAAGACCGCTAGCCGCCGTGGCCTCGTTGAGCGTTTCGACGGCAGTATCGGCACCGGTTCTGTGCTGATGCCCTTCGGCGGCAAGTATCAGGCTACCCCCGCTCAGGCTATGGCAGCAAAGCTGCCCACTCTGCCCGGTCAGGTTACTGAGCAGGGCAGCGTTATGGCCTGGGGTATGGATCCCGACCAGATGTGCATCGACCCCTATACCGGCGCACACGATGCTGTTTACAGCTCCGTTGCCAAGCTGGTAGCTGCCGGTGCTGACTATAAGAAGGCTTACCTGACCCTGCAGGAGTTCTTTGAAAAACTGAAAAATGAGCCCGCTCGCTGGGGCAAGCCCTTTGCCGCTCTGCTGGGTGCAATGGACGCGCAGTTGGAGCTGAATGCCGCTGCCATCGGCGGTAAGGACTCTATGTCCGGCACATTCCTGGACAAGGATGTTCCTCCCACGCTGATTTCTTTCGCCATCGCTCCCATTGATGCCGATCAGGTGCTGACCCCCGAATTCAAGATTGCGGGCAGCCCCGTCTACTTCTTCGCGCCCACTGAGAACACTGCCGACAGCAAGAAGGCCGCTTGGGAAGCTTTCCACGCCCTGCATATGGCAGGCAAAGTCCGCTCCGCTTGGGCTGTTGAAAACGGTCTGGGCGAAGCCGTGATGAAGATGTCCTTCGGCAACCGCATCGGCTTTGCAGCCAATGGCGCTGTAAGCGACTGGTATGTTCCCTTCTACGGCTGTATCGTTGCAGAAATGACTGAGGAGATCAGCTCTGCTTATGCAACCAAGATTGGTCAGACCACCGCGGAGGCCGCCATCATTCTGGGTGGCGACAGCGCCTCTATTGAGGAGCTTCTGCAGCTGAACGAGGCTGTGCTGGAAGGCGTATACCCCACTAAGGTCAAGACCGATGTAGGTACTGTCGCTCCTTTTAATTGCACTGACGGTTTTACTGCCGCACCTGCAATCAAGACTGCTAAGCCCAAGGTTCTGATCCCGGTCTTCCCCGGCACCAACTGCGAATATGACTCCGCCCGGGCTATGATGAGCGCCGGCGCTGAGGCTGAGATTGTGGTTATCCGCAACCTCACCGCTGAAGATGTATCCCGCAGCGTAGAGACCGTTGCCGCAAAGATTGCCGAGAGCCAGATGATCTTCATCCCCGGCGGCTTCTCCGGCGGCGACGAGCCCGACGGCTCCGCAAAGTTCATCACCGCATTCTTCCGCAACCCCGAAATCAAGGAGCAGGTTACCCGTCTGCTGGAGCAGCGGGACGGCCTGATGTTGGGTATCTGTAACGGCTTCCAGGCGCTGATCAAGCTGGGTCTGGTGCCCTACGGCAAGATCATCGACACCGATGACACCTGCCCCACTCTGACCTACAACAACATCGCCCGCCACCAGTCCAAGATTGTCCGCACCCGTGTGTGCACCACCAAGTCCCCCTGGCTGGCAGGTACCGAGGTCGGCAACATTTACAATGTGCCCATCTCCCACGGCGAAGGTCGCTTCTTCGCATCCGAAGAGCTGGTGAATCAGCTGATGGCCAATGGCCAGATCGCTACCCAGTATGTAGATCTGGACGGTAATCCCACTATGGATACCGCTTTCAACCCCAACGGCTCTGTTTGCGCCATCGAGGGTATTACCTCCCCCGACGGCCGTGTTCTGGGCAAGATGGGTCATAGCGAACGCTGGCAGGGCGGCTTGTACCGCAATGTCCCCGGCGAGTACGATATGAAGCTGTTTGAGTCTGCTGTAAAGTATTTTAAGTAATGTAGAAAGAGAGGGCGTTTCGCCCTCTCTTTTTCTGCGCAAAAAGAAGCGCCGTGGTTTTCCACGGCGCTTATCTTTATTCACTTAGAACTTGCACTTCTCGGCAATGTAGTTCTTCAGCTCGCTGACAGGGATGCGGACCTGCTCCATAGTATCACGGTCACGGACGGTAACGCAATCATCAGCAGGCGTAGTCTCGTCGCCAACGGTCTGGAAGTCCACAGTGATACACAGAGGTGTTCCGATCTCGTCCTCACGGCGGTAACGCTTACCGATAGAGCCGGCATCGTCAAAGTCCACCATAAAGTCCTTACGCAGTTCACGGTAGATCTCCTCTGCCTTGGGGCTCAGCTTCTTGGAAAGGGGCAGCACAGCAGCTTTGAAGGGTGCCAGAGCCGGATGCAGACGCAGCACAGTACGAACATCGTCCTTGCCGTTCTTGTCCTGACCAACGACCTCCTCGTCGTAAGCCTCGCACAGGAATGCCAGAGCCACACGATCGCAGCCCAGAGAGGGCTCAATGACATAGGGGATATAGTGCTCGTTGCGATCAGGATCGAAATAGGTCAGTTTCTTGCCGGAAGCCTCCTGATGGCGACCCAGGTCGTAATCGGTACGATCAGCAATGCCCCACAATTCGCCCCAGCCGGAGCCGAAGGGGAACTGATACTCAATGTCGGTAGTAGCGCGGGAGTAGAATGCCAGCTCAGCAGGATCGTGATCCCGCAGACGCAGGCTTTCTTCCTTAATACCCAGGCTGATCAGCCAGTTCTTGCAGAAGTCCTTCCAGTACACAAACCACTCCAGGTCAGTGCCGGGCTGGCAGAAGAATTCACACTCCATCTGCTCGAACTCACGGGTACGGAAGGTGAAGTTGCCGGGGGTGATCTCGTTACGGAACGCCTTGCCAACCTGGCAGACGCCGAAGGGCAGCTTCTTACGGGTGGTGCGCTGAATGTTATCAAAATTGACGAAAATACCCTGAGCGGTCTCAGGACGCAGATATGCGATGGAGGAGGAGTCCTCAGTAACGCCGATCTTGGTCTGGAACATCAGGTTGAAGTTACGGATAGAGGTGAAGTGATGCTTGCCGCAGTTGGGGCAGACAACATCCTCGTGCTCCTCGATAAAGGCATTCATCTGCTTGGTGTCCATTGCGTCCACATTCACCAGCTTACCGGACTCGGAAGCGGCGATCAGCTGGTCAGCACGCTGACGGGAACCGCAGCCCTTGCAATCCACCAAAGGATCGGAGAAAGATCCCACGTGGCCGGTAGTAACCCAGGTAGTGGGGTTCATAATGATGGCAGCATCCAAACCAACATTGTAGTCGGATTCCTGCACGAACTTCTTCAGCCAGGCCTTCTTGACATTGTTCTTGAACTCCAC
>JAZQTN010000045.1:0-5326 GCA_045630825.1 Faecousia sp.
TGCACCCTTAGCTCAGTTGGTAGAGCAACTGACTCTTAATCAGTGGGTCCCGGGTTCGAGTCCCTGAGGGTGCACCAATGGCCCATTGGTCAAGTGGTTAAGACAGCGGCCTCTCACGCCGTTAACATCGGTTCGAATCCGGTATGGGTCACCAAATAGTTTGTGTTGATTGTCATGTGGGTCCACCTGTTCCCATCCCGAACACAGAAGTTAAGCACATGTACGCCGACAATACTTGGCGGGCGACTGCCCGGGAAGATAGGTAACGCAAACACAGAGAACTCCACCTGAAATGGTGGAGTTTTTTCTTTTTCTTGAATTTCTGCCTTATATTTGATAGGATAATTGTGGTAGGTGATGAGATGGAGATCATATATCAGGATGCCGATGTTGTGGTTGCGGTGAAGCCGGCTCGGGTGCTTTCTACGGATGAGCCGGGTGGTATGCCGGACTTGGTGCGAGAGGCATTGGGCGATCCCAAAGCGGATGTGCGGACGGTTCATCGGCTGGACAGAGTTGTCAGCGGCTTGATGGTGCTGGCTCGGAGTGCAGATGCTGCATCGGAGCTTTCCCGGCAGATTCGTGAGGATGTCTTCCAAAAGGAATATTTGGCGGTTGTTCACGGGCAGCCGAAGCAGACCGAGGGCATGCTTACGGATTTGTTGGTCCGGGATAAAGCAAGAAAGATGACGATGGTTGTCGATGCGCCGGAAAAGGGCGCTCAAGAGGCAATCCTTAATTATAAAGTGCTGAACGCAAACGATGAAATAAGCCGTGTGTGGATCGGCTTGAGAACCGGCAGGACGCATCAAATTCGAGTACAGTTTGCCAGTCGGCAGATGCCTTTGGTTGGAGAGCGGAAATATGCTGTACTTGAAGATGACTGTGAAATTGCACTTTGGTCCTACTGTTTGGCCTTTTATCATCCGACAACAAAACAATGGTTGACCTTCGAAAAAGAGCCGCCTCTGGTGTACCCTTGGAGAGTTGTATAGCCAGAAAAGAACTTGATTTTTACATTTTCTGCTGATATAATGAGCAGGATGTTACGGAGATGTACCCAAGCGGCTGAAGGGTGCGGATTCGAAATCCGCTAGGCGCCGAAAGGCGTGCGGGGGTTCAAATCCCTCCATCTCCGCCAATAAGAAAACCACCCTTTTGGGTGGTTTTCTTATTGGTGAATATCGAGATATGGGATTTGAACCGATCTGAATGCAACAGTCCGGGGGACTGTTGCCGCCGACGGCTGGACGGAGGCGAATAATAATTTTTGCATTGAGAAAGGCAAAAATGCAAACAAATCCCTCCCGCTCTCCAATGAAAAAGCCACCGGTGTAGCCGGTGGCTTTCTTTATTCGTTTATCGTTGCAATCAGCGCTTCGGCGGACATCATACCATCAACAGCGGCAGACATAATGCCGCCAGCGTAGCCCGCACCCTCGCCAGCAGGGTAGAAGCCCTTGATAGAGCCAACCCGGCGCTCATCCCGCAAAATTCGTACCGGGGAGGAGCTTCGTGTTTCCGGTGCGGTCAGTACCGCATCAGCATCGGCAAAGCCTTTGAGATTTCTCTCCAATTGGGGCAATGCCTCGGCAATTGCCCCCGTTATCTTGTCAGGTAGCACATCGTGCAGATCACACCAGGTGACACCTGGACGATAGGTGGGCTTTACTCGGCCAGCGCCCTCGCTGGGTTTATGAGCCAGAAAATCGCCGACCAGCTGTGCCGGTGCCCGGTAGTTGTCAGAGATTGCAAAAGCCCGTTGCTCGATCTGGCGCTGCCACTGGATACCACCCAGAACGCCCTTAAAGGGGAAATCCTCGGGGTTCAGGGTAACCAGTAGAGCGGCATTGGCATTCTCGCCACCACGGTCGGCATAGCTCATTCCGTTGGTGACTAAGCCGCCCTCTTCCGATGCGGCGGCAACAACATAACCGCCGGGACACATACAGAAGGTGTACACTGTTTCGTTATTCAGATGCTTTACCAGCTTATAGTCTGCAGGAGGCAATGGAAGCTCTGCTGAGCCGTATTGGGCAATGTCAATGGTTTCCTGCTTATGCTCGATTCGGACGCCCATAGAAAAGGGCTTGGGCTCCATAGCTATACCCAGTTCGTGGAGCATAGAAAAGGTATCCCGGGCGCTGTGACCAATGGCGAAAATGACCTTGGAGCAGGGGACAGGTCCATTGTTGGTTTCAAGACCTGTTAATATCCCGCTTTCTGCGCAAATGCCGGTAACCTGGGTGTTAAATCGCACCTCGCCGCCCATAGAGATAATGCGCTGGCGAAGATTTTGCACCACTTCCAGTAGCACATCTGTACCGATATGGGGCTTGGCATCGAAGAGGATGTCCTCCGCCGCACCGGCTTTCACGAACTGTTCCAAAATCCAACCGATGCGGATGTTGTTCACACCGGTATTTAGTTTGCCGTCGGAAAATGTGCCGGCTCCACCTTCTCCGAACTGAACATTACTCTTGGTATCCAGTTCGCCGGTGGCAAAGAAATGGGAAACCTTTTCGTGCCGGGTCTTAGCATCTTCACCACGTTCTAACACAATGGGGCGTAGACCGGCCAGAGCCAGCACCAGGGCGGCAAACATACCGGCAGGACCGAAGCCGACCACCACAGGACGCTCTGCACTAACGGCTTTGGGGACTTCGTAATAGGTTTTCTGAACGATGGATGCTTTTTTGCAACCGCTCTGCCGCAGAATCTTCTGTTCACTGCCGTCGATGGCGACATCTATCGTATAAATAATGCGCACATCCGGTTTTTTTCGGGCATCGATAGAACGGCGCACCAGGGAAAGTTTGCGAATTTTAGAGCCGGAGATTTTCAGCAGTTTTGCCGCTTCAAATAGGAGCTGGTTGGGATTATGCTCCGGCGAAAGGGAAATATCACGAATTCGAATCATACCCTACCTCCGGCGCTCATACCGGCGATCATTCCGGAACTCCAGGCCCATTGCAGGTTATATCCGCCGCAGTCGCCGTCAATGTCCAGCACCTCGCCGCATGCGTATAGTCCCGGTACAAGACGACTTTCCATTGTTTCCGGGCAGAATTCCGAGGTCAGGATGCCGCCTGCGGTAACCTGGGCGCTGTCCATACCCAGCGTTTCTGTCAAAGACACTTCAAAGCCTTTGACTGCTTCGCAGATGCTGCTGATCTCAAGATCTGTCAGCTCAGAGGAAGGACGGTTTCCGCGGACTTGTGCCGCCTGAGTGAGAATACGCCCCAGACGGTTATGGAGGATTCCGGTGAGGAAGTCATCCACCGGCAAGTCGTTGCATCTTCTTTTTTGCAGGTTATGTTCAAGATTGTTTTCTGATATATCCGGGAGAAAATCCAGTTTGCAGATCCAATCACCACTGCTTTGACAGACATCCCGGGAAATTTCAAAAATTACCGGACCGGACAGGCCGTACTGGGTGAATTGCAATTCGCCGGTGCTTTGGGAATAGAGCTTTCCGTTGTGATAAATGGCTGCGTGGCAGTTTGTGCGAACGCCTTTCAAAGAGGCGCAGCCCTGCCAGCTACTCTTTATCTGCACCAAGGCAGGCCGCAGTTTGGTGGCGTGATGACCAAAGGAACGCAGTAGTTGATAGCCGGACATCGTTCCTCCCAGCTTTGTTCCAGCCAGCCCGCCGCAGGCCACGATGAGGCGGTCGCAAAGATGTTGTCCGTTTTTACTTTCAACAAGGAAGCCTTCGTCGGTCTTGCGGGCTTTTGTTATCTCAAAATCCGTCAAAACCTGCACGTTTTCCCGCTGCAGGGCGAAGCGCAGCACGTCAACCACGGAATTTGCCTGATCAGAGTAGGGGTAGACCCGACCGGAAGGCTCAGTTACCGTATAAAGACCGAGTTCATGGAACCAAAGCAGCGTCCTTCCCACGTGAAAGGAATCCAATGCAAATCTTGCAAAGTCCGGTTCTTCACCGTGATAGTTATTAAAATCCAAATTCGTATTGGTAAGATTACAGCGACCGTTGCCAGTAGCCAGAAGTTTTCTGCCTACCCGTGCCTGCCGCTCAAAAAGAAGCACCTCGTTTCCGGATCTTGCAGCACACAATGCTGCCGCCATTCCGGATGCACCGCCGCCGATAATACCGATCTTCATACATTTCACCTGCCTTTTCACTCATTATACTCCACATTCTCATAAGACACAAGAAAAAACTTCTTTTCAAGCGCTCAATTGTGTGATATACTCCGTGAGGGAAGGTGTCAATATGGATAAAAGCGACATTGCTAAATTTGCACAGACGCAGGAGGATAAGATCCTTCTTGCAAAGCTGTGGGATAAGATAATTGCTGGTGTCAACCGCAATATTATGGTAAATACCGGTTTTCTCTCGCCAAGAGAGGCGCAAATGGCCTGGTATCTGCTTGGTGATATTGAGGGTCTTCGCGTTTTCGGCGGCCACGAAGCATCGGAGCGAAAAATGCTTATTTATCTTCCGGATTATCTGGATGAGGATGTGCTTTTCGGTGAGGATTCGCCCATTGTTTGCCTGCGGGCAGAGTTTTATGAAGGGGATAACCTTACCCACCGGGATTTTCTCGGAGCGCTAATGGGTATCGGTATCGGACGGGAAACTGTGGGCGATATTTGTATGGATTCCGATAGTTGCGACTTTTTGGTTACGGCGCAGATCGCGCCCTATGTGCTGCAGGAACTGAAATATGTCGGCCGGGCAAAACTGCTGCAGATCCAGCCTGTCCCGTTGAATCAGTTACGGATGCTTGTGAGTGAGGTTAAATTGATCCTGGGCACTTTGGCATCGTTGCGGCTAGACAGTGTGGTGGCCGGCGGATTTCACATCAGCCGAACCCTGGCCAGTCAGCATATCTGCGCCGGTAAAGTGACTGTGGATGGCTTGCTTTGCGAAAAGCCGGATAAAGTGCTGACCGAGGGTGCAAACGTATCTTTGCGGGGCAGTGGAAAGATCTGCCTGTTCTGTGTAAATGGAAAGACGAAAAAAGGTCGAATTTTGGTGGAGATCCACCGCTATATGTGAGGTGTTAGTATGAATATCAATGAAGTGATTGTCCGGATCAACGAACTGGCGAAAAAAGCAAAGGAAGCGGGGCTGACGGAGGAGGAGATCGCTGAGCGTGATAAGCTTCGCCGAGCCTATATCGACAATGTTAAGGCCAATCTTACCGGTCAGTTGGATAATACCTATGTCGTATCTCCTGACGGTACCAAACGGCCGCTGAAGTCTAAAAAGTAACCAAAAAAATAAAAGTTGGGTTGCATTGCAACCGGACTTTGCTGTTAAAATTAATAGTTTTTTTCGTGGATCTCGAAATAGCTC
>JAZQTN010000046.1:0-3350 GCA_045630825.1 Faecousia sp.
CATTTCCAATAAGGTCAAGGGTATCATCCTTCAGTACGCCAGAAAACTGGGTCCTGCTATTGGAATCAAGGGGTTGTTCAATATCCAGTTCATCGTGGATGAAAAGGATGCTGTGTATATCATCGAGGTCAATCCCCGGTCATCACGGACAGTGCCGTTCCTAAGTAAAACCACCGGCTTCCCTTTGGCGGATATTGCAACACTGGTGGCGCTGGGGCACAGCCTGAAGGAACAAGGCATCTTTGATCTTTATCCGGAAGAGAAAAGACGTTGGTATGTGAAAGTACCTGCGTTCTCCTTTTCCAAGCTTCGGGGTATGGATGCTTATCTCAGCCCGGAAATGAAATCCACCGGAGAGGCCATCGGCTATGATGAAAAACTCCACCGGGCAATGTATAAAGCTATGACTGCCTCCGGTATGAAACTGCAGAACTATGGTACGGTTTTGGTTACACTGGCAGATGAAGATAAGGAGGAAGCACTGCCGCTGGTGCGCCGCTTTTATGAGCTGGGCTTCAATATTGAAGCAACCACAGTAACAGCAGCTTTTTTTAAGGCGCATGGAATACGGACGCGGACACTTCATAAGCTCAGCGAGGGCAGCCAGGATGTATTGGATGCGATCCGCAGCGGCTATGTGAGCTATGTGATCAATACCCGTGCAATCCTGTCCGGAGTACACTATGAAGATGGCGTTGCCATTCGCCGCTGCGCTGTAGAAAACGGCGTGACTATGCTGACCGCGCTGGATACCGTCCGGGTACTGTTGGATGTTTTGGAGGAGATCACGCTGGGGATCTCTACAATAGACGCATAAGGAGGCGCCTATGCACTTTACAAAAATGCACGGTCTTGGCAATGACTATTTATATGTTTACGGCGAGGTCCCGGAAAATGTGGCAGAGCTGTCCGTTCAGCTGTCAGATCGCCACTTCGGTGCCGGGTCGGACGGTATGATCTATATCTGCCCGTCATCTGTGGCTGATTTCAAGATGCGTATATTCAATGCCGACGGCAGCGAAGCCAAAATGTGCGGCAATGGGATCCGCTGCGTAGGAAAGTATGTATATGACAAGGGCTATACCAATAAGCTCCATTTGCGAATCGAAACATTATCCGGCATCCGTACTTTGAATCTGCAAGTGACGGATGGAAAAGTGGATAACGTCACCGTGGATATGGGAAAGGCGGCAGTTCAGGAGGATATGCGGTTGCTGGTGGACGGAGCAGAAGCGGTTTGCACGCCGGTAACCGTAGGAAATCCCCACGCGGTACTGTTTGTAAATGATATAGACAAAGTACCCCTTACCACCCTTGGCCCAAAACTGGAGCGCCACACCGCGTTCCCGGATGGGGTGAATGTGGAGTTTGTGCAGGTGCTTGGAAACAACGCGCTGCGTATGCGGGTCTGGGAGCGGGGCAGCGGTGTAACGATGGCCTGTGGAACCGGAGCCTGCGCCAGTGTGATGGCTGCGATCAGCAAGAATTATTGCTGTTATGACGCACCTGTAGCGGTTTATTTGGACGGTGGTACACTGGTTATCCGAATCGTATCTGACAATACTGTGACGATGACCGGCCCGGCTGAAATCGTTTATGAAGGAGAGACCAAACTATGCTGACACCCAATATGCATTATTCGGAATTGAAGGATTCTTATCTTTTCAATACCATCTACCGCAAAACTGCCGAATATCAGAGTTCTCACCCGGACAAGAAGATTTACCGTATGGGGGTGGGGGATGTCTCACGTCCTTTGTGCGATGCGGTTATTAAAGCCCTGCATACGGCTGTTGACGATCAGGCAACCATGGAGCATTTCCACGGGTATATGCCGGAAAGCGGTGCGCCGGAGCTTCGAAAAGCCATTTCAGAATATTATAAGCAGTTTTCTGTTTGCGTTTCAGCCGATGAAGTATTCGTATCAAGCGGTGCATGCGACGATCTGGGAGATGTTCTGGAGCTGTTCGACAAGGATAACACAGTCCTTGTAATCGAACCTGCGTATCCGGAGTATGTAGACACCAATATTCTTTGCGGAAGGAAAGTCATCCATCTGGAATCCGGAGAGGAGCATGGCTTTTTACCGCTGCCCAGCGAGGAGATCCAGGCAGATATTATCTATATTTGTTCGCCCAATAACCCCACCGGCGCTGCATATGACCGGGAAAAACTGCGCAAATGGGTGGACTACGCCAACCGGAGTGGGGCTGTGATTCTTTATGATGCAGCCTATGAGATATTCATCGAGGATCCGGACATTCCACACAGCATTTTTGAGATCCCGGGTGCGGATACCTGTGCCATCGAGATATGCTCCCTGTCCAAAACAGCAGGCTTTACCGGAACCCGGCTAGGCTACACAGTTATTCCCAAGGTGTTGGATCGAATGGGTATGAATCTGAACGCAATGTGGGCGCGGAATCGGGAGACGAGAACCAACGGCATCTCCTATATCCTGCAAAAAGGTGCGTCCGCTGTGTTTACCAAGGAAGGCTTGGAGCAGATTCAAAAGAACATCCGAGTCTACAAGGAGAATGCCCGTGTGCTGATGGATGCCTTTGAACGAATCGGCATTTGGTACTGCGGAGGCAGGAACTCTCCGTATGTTTGGCTGAAGTGTCCAGATGATATGGGTGGCTGGGAGTTCTTTGATTGCCTGCTGAATGAAATTCAAGTGGTGGGTATTCCGGGTGAAGGCTTCGGTGCCTGCGGTAAGGGGTATTTCCGCTTTTCTGCCTTTGGAGATCCGGAGGACACAAAGGAAGCGGCTAACCGCCTTTGTAAGCTGCTGGGGAGGTGACGGATATGAAGGTTGTTTGCTTGCAAATGGATATGCAGCTTGGCTGTCCGGATGAAAACTTTGCTCATGCTGGGCGGATGATCTGCGATGCGATGGCAGAAAAGCCGGATGTGCTGGTGCTGCCGGAGACATGGAATACCGGCTTTTTCCCAAGAGAAAACCTAACCGGACTGTGCGATCGGGACGGTGAACGGGTGAAAGCGGAGATCGGCGCACTGGCAGCAAAATTCCGGGTGAATATCGTAGCAGGCAGTGTGTCCAATGTTAGGGACGGTAAGGTGTATAACACCGCCATGGTGTTTGACCGGAGCGGCAATTGCATTGCTTCCTATGACAAGACCCATCTGTTTACCCCTATGGGTGAGCATGATTACTATACCGCTGGTAATCACCTGTGCAGATTTGCCTTAGATGGTGTGAAGTGCGGTATTATCATCTGCTATGATGTGCGTTTTCCGGAACTGACCCGGAGTTTAGCGGTGGAAGGTCTGGATATGCTGTTCGTGGTATCCCAATGGCCGAAAGTGCGAACCTTCCACTTGTGTAC
>JAZQTN010000047.1:0-47816 GCA_045630825.1 Faecousia sp.
TCGGTCCAGCTGCGGATCTGCAGCCGGCCGGAAACCACGATCATCGAGCCCTTGGTGAAATACTTAGCGACGAATTCGCCAGAGTTGCGCCAAGCGACACAGTCGATGAAATCGGTTTCTCTTTCGCCGCCGTCTCTGCCGCTGAAATCTCTGTCGACAGCTACGGTGAAGCTGGCAACGGCGATGCCGCTGCCGGTACGGCGAAGTTCGGGTTCACGGGTCAAACGACCCATAATGGTGATGTGGTTGAGCATAATATTACTCCTCCACTGCGGTGGTCAGGCAGCGCATGACACCTTCGGTGATCTTCATAACGCGCTCCATCTCGGCGGGGAAATTGGGCTTGCTCCCGAAAGTCATCAGAACATACTAACCCTGGGCCTTGTCGTTGATCAGGTATGCCAGACGACGCTTGCCCCACAGGTCAATGTTCAGCAGAGTACCCTCCGCTTCCACCATTGCCTTGAACTTTTCCACAAGTGCGGTGATGCCCTCTTCGCCCAGTTCGGCGTCGATGATATAGAGCACCTCGTACTTACCGGTGATCTTAGCCATGTTGTTTGCACCTCCTTTTGGACTTTTGGCCTCCGGACGCGCCGGAAGCAAGGATATGCCTGCACACGCAGGCTAAAACATTATACCCATTGTTTTTTTATTTGTCAACACAGAAAACGGAAAAAATCAGGATATTTTCCGTATTTTCATACATCATTTGTTGGGATTGGGGAATACTGGCTGTGAAAAGGCGGTGCTGGAATGAAAGAATTTATGAGTGGAACAAAGATCGTCTGCGGTGCAGGCGCTGTGGAAGCGCTGAAAAATATAAACGCCAAAAAGCTGATGGTAGTTACAGATCCCTACTTCGCCAAGAACGGAACGGCACAGAAAATTGCGGCTGCGGCCGGGGCGGAGCAGGTGCGGATCTTTGATCAGGTGGCCCCGGATCCCACGGTAATGCTGGTGGCTGAGGGTACGGCAATGGTAAAAGAATTTTGCCCCGATGTGATGGTGGCCTTGGGGGGCGGCAGCGCTATGGACTGCGCCAAGGCGATGCTCCACTTCGCAGGCGGCAAAATCCGGCTGGTAGCTGTTCCCACCACCTCCGGCTCCGGGTCGGAGGTTACGGATTTTGCAATTTTGACCCACCAGAGCGTGAAGCATCCGCTTATTGACAGCCGGCTGCGGCCGGAAATGGCGATTCTGGACGATGATCTGGTGGCGGGACTGCCCACAAGTCTGGTAGCAGATGGGGGCTTTGATGTGCTGAGCCACACGCTGGAGGCCTATGTGGCAAAAAACGCCAGCCCCATTACCGATGCTTTGGCAAAGGATGCTTTTTGCAGCGCCTTTGGGGCGTTGCCGGCGTCCTTTACCGGGCGGCAGGAGGCCCGGAGCAAAGTGCATATTGCGGCGACGATGGCGGGGATGGCCTTTACGCAAGCGGGCTTGGGCGTTTGCCACGCCCTTTCCCATAGCTTGGGCGGAATGTTCCACATTCCTCACGGGCGGCTCAACGCTATCCTTTTGCCCTCGGTGATCAGCTGCAACGCTGCCATTGTTGGGGAAAAGTACGCCCGGATTGCCCGGGCGGCAGGGTTAAACGGCAGTGCCGATGCGGTTGCGGTGCGGAATCTGAAAAATGGGCTTGTGCGGTTGCGGCGGGAGCTGCATTTGCCTCAAACCCTGGCGCAAGCCGGGGTGGCGCCCCAGGATGTGTGGCACAGGGCAAACGATATTGTGGCAGCGGCACTGAAAGACCCTTGCTGCCAGACCAATCCCGTGAAAGTGGAGGACTTTATGCTACGGCAGATCTTGGAAGAGGTTACGGGTCGTGTCTGAAATTTTACGCAGCGTAGGGCTGGATGTGGGTACTACCACCACGCAGTTGGTGGTGTCTCAGCTGCAGATCCAAAACCAGGCCGGGGCATTTGCTGTACCCAAAATGGTTATTACGGAGCGAAAGATCCTATACCGCAGCCCGGTGTATTTCACACCTCTGGTGGGTCAGACTCTGGTGGATGGGGCGGCGATCCGGGAGATCGTGGAAAAAGAATATGAAAAAGCCGGGGTTCAACGGGAAAGTCTTGACACCGGCGCGGTGATCATCACCGGGGAAACATCCCGGAAAGAAAATGCCCGGGCGGTGTTGGAAAATTTATCAGAATTTGCCGGGGATTTTGTTGTAGCCACAGCAGGTCCGGACTTGGAAAGTGTTTTGGCGGCCAAGGGCGCTGGTGCAGTGGAATATTCGGAGAAGACCGGCAAGAATGTACTGCATATGGACATCGGCGGCGGCACAAGCAATCTGGCGCTGATCGAAAACGGGAAAATTACTGCCACAGGATGCTTGAATGTGGGCGGTCGGCTGCTGAAATTTGACCAAAGCGGAAAGACGGTCTATGTGTCCCCGGTGCTGCAGAAGTTTGACAAACCGGTGCAGGAAATTGTGGAGATCATGGCGCAGGTGCTGGAAATGGCAGCAGGACTGCGGCAGAGCGATGATTTGTTTGGGCATTTTTGGACTGACGAGTGTGCAAACGGTGAGGGGTGGCTGAAGAATCTGCCCCAAGGGGAGCTGGTCATCTCCTTTTCTGGCGGTGTGGCGGACTGCATTGAGCAGGAGCACGCCCCGCTGGCCTTTGGAGATATCGGCCCGGCGCTGGGCAGAGCGATCCGAAAAAGCCGTTTGTGTCAGGGGCCCTACCGGCTGGGGGATCAGACGATCCGGGCCACCGTCATCGGCGCAGGCTGCCACAGCGCTCAGCTGTCCGGCAGTACGGTGTTTTACAAGAATATAGATTTTCCGCTGAAGAATTTGCCGGTAGTACGCATTACAGAGCCGGGGCAGATACGGCAGCGGCTTCAAATGCAGGACAGCAATGCGGTGCTGTCGATGGCTGGACTTTCCTCCCCAAGTTATGGGGCGGTAGTGGCACTTGCGGAGCAAATCGTGGCGGGACTAGGAGAAAAACCGGCATTGATTGCGCTGGAGCAGGATATGGCGAAAGCCCTTGGGCAGGCAGTTGCTTTGCGGCTGCCACCGGACAGACCTTGTCTGAGCATTGACAGCGTGCAGCTGGAGGAGGGCAGCTTTCTGGATGTGGCAGCCCCCGTTGGACCGGCGCTGCCGGTGGTGATCAAAACGCTGATTTTGGGAGGTTAATATGGAAAATGCAGATTTACAGGCCGTTGTGGAGGCGGTGATGGGACGGTTGTTTATCCCCTTGGAGGCCTCCGGGCGGCATGTGCATATTACAAAGGAGCAGGCGATGACTTTGTTTGGCCACAGTCTGACACCTAAGCGCCCTCTGTCCCAACCGGGGCAGTATCTTGCCAATGAGCGTGTAACTCTGGTTGGCCCGAAAGGGCAAATGGAGAAAGTGGCGGTCCTCGGTCCGGAGCGGCCGGAGGCGCAAGTGGAGATCTCGCTGACCGACGGCAGAAGTTTGGGTATCATCCCAACGTTGCGGCTGTCGGGAGATGTGGGCGGCACCCCGGGCGCTGTCCTGCGGGGAACGCGAGGACAGGTGAAGCTGGAGCAGGGGGTCATCTGCGCCAAGCGGCACATCCATATGACCCCGGAGACCGCCAAACGGATGAATATTCGGGACAAGCAGGAGGTAAAGCTGCAGGTCTTTACGGAACGGCCGCTGATTTTTGACGATGTAACGGTGCGGGTATCGGACAAATTTGCCGATTTCGTCCACATTGATTACGACGAAGCCAATGCTTGCGGATTCCAAAACGGCGATCTGGGGAGGATCTTGCTATGACCCGGGCGCTGCTGATTGGCGACACACCGCCCATACCTCTGGGGGTCAGCTATGTGTCGGAGCCGCCCTATGACACTGCAGTGATCGGCTCGCTGACGGTGGGACAGCTGCTGCGGTTTCGGCAGGAGGCGGTGCTTACGCTCCTTGCCGAGGGGAAACCGGTGTATCTGTACACCCCGGGGCTGCCGGAGGTGCCGAAAAACCGGGCATTGGCAGCGGCACTGGCCTCAGCGCAGCGGGAGCTGAAGAACTGGGGCGTGATCTTCACGGACGGCGGCAGAAAACGGCTCATCACGGCGGAAGAGGCGAAAGAATTGCGCCGCAACGGGCAAAAGCCTAACCGGGATGCGGTAATGACACCCCTGGCAAGGGAAATATTGGAGGGATCGGATTGAAAACAGGCGTTGTAACAGGCTCGGTTTGGGCAACACGAAAGGCAGACTGCCTGCAGCGGCAGACCTTTCTGACGGTGGATGTGGACGATGGGAAAATCGTCGCCGCAGATCAGGTGGGCGCTGGGGTAGGCGACCGGGTGCTGGTGGTTTTGGGCACGACAGCGGCCCGGTACTGTATGGAAGCACCTATTGACGCAGCTATCGTGGCAATTTTGGACCAAAACAAAGGAAAAGAGGGGGCATAAGGATGTCTGCTCACGAAATACTGATTGCGGTGATGGCGGTATTCGCCCTGCTGGGTGCCATCGACCGGATCTTCGGCAACAAAATCGGCATCGGCGAGGAGTTTGAAAACGGAATTCTGGCTATGGGCTCGCTGGCTATGGCGATGGTGGGCATCATCGTCCTTGCGCCGGTGCTGGCGCGGCTGCTGGAGCCGGTAGTGGTGCCGGTGTACCGGCTGTTGGGAGCGGATCCGGCTATGTTTGCCGGCACGATCCTGGCCTGCGATATGGGCGGCGGAGCTCTGGCGATGGAAATGACCGGGGATTCCTCTGCGGCACTTTTGGGCGGCGTGCTCACCGGTTCGATGCTGGGGGCTACTATCGTATTTACCATTCCCGTGGCACTGGGAATTTTGAAAGAAGAAGATCAGGCGGCTATGGCAAAGGGTATTCTCTGCGGTATCGTTACCATTCCGCTGGGTGTACTGGTTGGCGGCCTTGTGGCGGGCTTTGAACTTTCGATGGTACTTCGCAATCTTATTCCCATCGTCATCATTGCGGCGCTGATCGCTCTGGGTCTGTGGAAAGCGGAAAAGGGGATGATCAAGGGCTTCGGCTGGTTTGGCAAAGGTGTGGTGGCGGTGGTTGCCATCGGCCTGGCGGCGTCCATTCTGGAGACCCTGACCGGCGTTTCCGTTATTCCCGGTCTTGCGCCCATCAGTGAGGGATTTGAGACCGTAGGCGCCATCGCCATTGTACTGGCTGGGGCGTTTCCGCTGGTGTTTGCGGTTACGGCGATCCTGAAAAAGCCCCTTTTGAAACTGGGTGGGCTTTTGGGCATCAACGATACTGCCGCGGCGGGGTTGGTTGCCAGTCTGGCAAATTCCATTGCCACCTTCGGTATGGTCAAGGATATGGACCGCCGGGGCAAAGTGGTGAATATCGCCTTTGCGGTGTCAGCGGCCTTTGTGTTTGGCGATCATCTGGGCTTTACGGCGGGCTTTGCGCCGGAAATGCTGACTGCGGTGATCGTGGGAAAGCTGGCCGGCGGTGTCAGCGCCATTGCCGTTGCCCTTTTGCTGACACGCAGAGATCGGTTTCAGCCGCGAATGGCGCAATAAGGGATAGGAGGATTCTATGCTGTTAAAAACCACATTATCGGGAAAAACATATGCCTTCCGGGATGTCAAGCAGGTGCTTGCCAAGGCGAATGAAGAAAAGACCGGCGATAAACTGGCGGGTCTGGCGGCAGAAACGGCACAGGAGCGGGTTGCTGCCAAGGTGGTGCTTTCTGCGCTGACCTTGGGAGATCTGCGGGAGAATCCTGCCGTGCCCTATGAGAGCGACGAGGTTACCCGGATCATTCAGGACGGCGTGAATGAGACAGTTTACAACAAAATTAGAGGTTGGACTGTCAGCGATCTGCGGGAGTGGATCCTGAGCGAAGAGACCACTGGCGACGATATCCGCAAGCTGAGCCGGGGGCTCACCTCGGAAATGGTGGCGGCGGTGTGCAAGCTGATGAGTAACTTAGACCTCATCTATGCAGCGAATAAGATCACCGTTACCGCCCACTGCAACACCACCATCGGTCTGCCGGGGACGCTGTCCTGCCGGCTGCAACCTAACCATACCACCGATGATCCGGAGGGTATCACAGCGTCTACCCTGGAGGGCCTTAGTTTCGGTGCAGGCGATGCGGTGATTGGTCTGAATCCTGTTACTGACAGCCCGGAGCAGGTGGGCAAGGTGCTGCGGCGGTTTCAGGAGATCAAGGAGCACTGGGAAATTCCTACCCAGATCTGTGTACTGGCCCACGTTACCGCCCAGATCAAGGCGGTGAAAGATGGGGCACCCTGCGACCTGATCTTCCAATCCATCGCCGGATCGGAAAAGGGCAACGCGGCCTTTGGCTTCAATGCCGCCACGATTCAGGAGGCAAAGGATTTGCTGCTGCGCGACGGCACGGCAGAAGGCCCCAATGTGCTGTATTTCGAGACCGGTCAGGGCTCGGAACTGTCTTCCGATGCCCATTATGACACCGATCAGGTTACGATGGAGGCCCGGTGCTACGGCTTTGCTAAGCATTTTTCGCCGTTTCTTGTCAATACGGTGGTGGGATTCATCGGACCGGAGTATCTGTACGATGCCCGGCAGGTTACCAGAGCCGGCTTGGAAGATCACTTTATGGGCAAGTTGACGGGCATTTCTATGGGCTGCGACTGCTGCTACACCAACCATATGAAAGCGGATCAAAATTCTATCGAAAATCTGGCGGCGCTGCTGACTATGGCGGGGTGCAACTACTTTATGGGCATTCCCCACGGCGACGATATTATGCTTAATTATCAGACTACCGGCTTCCGGGATACGGTGGCTTTGCGGGAAATTACCGGCAAGACGGCCATTCCGGAATTCCAGCGGTGGCTGGAGAAAATGGGCTTTATGGAAAAGGGAAAACTGACGAAAAAAGCCGCCGACGGCTCCAGTCTTCTGTTCTGAAGAAAGGGGTGAGAGGTATCAATAAGCAGGAATTAAGTGCGATGATTGCGGAAATTCTGGGGTCAATGGACATCGAGCCTATGGTCAAGGGCAGCGATTACCGCCCCGCAAATCCCGGTCCACAGCCGGTGGATACCGGTTATCACGATGGGGATTTTGTGCCGGATATTACCAAGCTGGATCTGCGGGAGCTGTATCTGGTGGAGGGTGCTGCCGATGCAGCAAAGTATAAGAAAATGAAGCAAAAGACCCCTGCTCGTTTGGGCTCCGGCAGAGCCGGTGCCCGGTACAAGACCTTGACGATGCTTCGCTTTCGTGCGGATCACGCCGCGGCGCAGGATGCAGTATTTTCTCAGGTCAGTGAGGATTTTGCGCAGAAAAACGGCCTTGTGGCGGTGCAGACACGGTGCAAGGATAAAGATGAGTATCTGACCCGCCCTGATTACGGCCGGTGCTTTGACGAAGAAAATGCAAAGATCATCCGCAGCGCCATCAGCGGCACACCCAAAGTACAGATCGTGGTGGGAGATGGGCTGTCCTCGGCGGCCTGTCAGGCCAATGCGATGGACTGCCTTGCGGCCATCAAGGACGGACTGAAGGCCCGGGGCATCGAACTGGGCAAATCCCTCTTCGTCCGATATTGCCGGGTTGGTGCCGGCGATGCGGTGGGCGATATTACCGGGTGTGAGCTGGTATGTATGCTGGTGGGCGAACGGCCGGGCTTGGTAACGGACAAGAGTATGTCTGCCTATATCACTTATCAGCCCCGTACCGGCGTTCCGGAAGCGGCGCGCACGGTGGTCAGCAACATCCACGCCCAGGGCACACCGGCAGTTGAAGCCGGCGCCCATATTGCGGAGTTGATCGATACGATCCTGAAGAAAAAGGTGTCCGGCGTAGGGCTGTATCTGGAGGGGAAACAATGATTCCGGTAAATGTCCTTGCGGTGCGGTACTTGAATAATGTATCCCCGGCACTGGCTTCGGCGCTGGGCGCGCCCAGTCTAGGTATGCTGACTACGGATTGCGACGATGCCACCTATATCGCCCTGGATGCGGCGACCAAAGCTGCCGATGTCCGGGTCAGCTATGGCAGAAGCTTTTACGCCGGAGCAGCCAACGCATCCACCCCTAATGCCGGTGAGGTTATCGGCGTGCTGGCGGGCCCTACCCCCGGCGCTGTCCGCAGCGGTATGGAGGCGGCGCTGTCAGCGCTGGAGCGGTTGGGTTTTGACGAAACAAAGGGTGTGCCCTTTTTGGCGCACACGATTGCCAGCGTAGGGTCGTTTCTGGCGCAGGAGGCAGGGGTGGCGCAGGGTAGTGCGGTAGCCTATCTGATTGCGCCGCCATTGGAAGCAATGTATGGGATGGATGCGGCGCTGAAAGCTGCAGATGTAAAGTTATGTAAACTATATACACCCCCCAGTGAAACAAATTTTGGCGGAGGTTTGCTCAGCGGGACCCAGTCCGCCTGTCAGGCGGCCTGCGCCGCTTTTGCGGCGGCGGTTGCCGAGGTTGCGGCGAATCCCAGGATAAAGGAGTGATGATATGGACTTTGACAAGGACTTAGCGGCCCGACAGGAAGCCCGGGATCTGTGCCGCCAGGCGGAGCAGGCCCAGAAAGCGTTGGAGAAAATGTCCCAAGCCCAGCTGGACAGCATTGTGGAAGCTATCGCCCGGGATTTTTCTGCGGCTTCCGAGGTGCTGGCAGAAAAGGCGGTGCAGGAGACCGGCTTTGGAAATGTCCGGGACAAAATTACGAAGAACAAATTCGCATCCGAAATCGTGGCGGAGGCCACCCGTGGGATGAAAACCGTGGGGATTTTGCGGGAAGACCCCCAAAATCGGCTGTGGGAGATCGGCGTGCCGGTGGGGGTCATTGCTGCCATCGTACCCAGTACAAATCCCACCTCTACAGTATGCTATAAGGCGATGATTGCCTTAAAAAGCGGCAATGCCATCGTCTTTTCGCCCCACCCTAAGGCGGCCGGATGTACAGCTCAGGCGGTAAAGGTGGTGGCTGCCGCCGCAGAAAAGGCCGGGGCGCCCAAAGGCTGCATCAGCTGTCTGAGTCTGGCGTCAATGGCGGGCTGTCAGGAGCTGATGGGAGCAAAGGAGGTGCGGCTGATTCTGGCCACCGGCGGGCCGGCAATGGTGCGAGCAGCCTACTCTTCCGGCAAACCGGCTATTGGTGTTGGTGCGGGCAACGGCCCGGCCTATATCCACCACAGCGCCGATGTAAAAAAGGCGATTTCCTGCATTTTGCGGTCGAAGGATTTTGACCACGGCACAGTCTGTGCCTCTGAGCAGAGCATCATCGTGGAAAAGGATATGGAAGCTGCGGTCAGGGAGGAAGCCCAGCGGCAGGGATTCTATTTTATGGACACCCGGGAAGCGGGACAGCTGGCGAAGTTGCTGTTTCGGCCTTCCGGTGCGCTGAATCCTGACATTGTGGGCAGACCGGCTACAGATCTGGCAAAAAAAGCGGGCTTTTCCGTTCCGGACAGCACCAAAATTCTGGTGGCCCGGGAGCAGGAGGCTGGCCCTACCCGGCCGTATTCGATGGAAAAGCTGTGCCCCGTGCTGGCGTTTTTTGTGATGGACAGCGAGGATGCAGTGTTGGAGAAAGCCATCGAAGTACTGACCCACGAGGGCAGCGGCCATACCTTCGCAATGCACGCGGAGGATATGAATGTGGTGCGAAAGTTTGCCCCGCGGATCCCGGTTTCCCGTTTTCTGGTGAACACACCGGCGGCGCTGGGCGGTATCGGCGCCACAACAAAGCTGTTCCCGGCACTGACCCTTGGCTGCGGTGCGGTGGGCGGCAGCGCATCGTCCAATAATATTTCCCCCCTGGATTTGATCAACATTCGCCGGGTGGCGTGGGATACAAACCGGGAACAAACAGCACAGGTGGATAACGATCTGGTAGAACTGCTGACGGCAAAAATTCTCGAAAAACTGAAATAATAAAGGAGTTAGGAATATGGATACAAATAGTTTGGGTATGATCGAAACAAAGGGCCTCATCGGCGCGATTGAAGCAGCAGACGCAATGGTGAAGTCTGCCAATGTGCAGCTGGTGGGGAAGGAGCAGGTTGGCGGCGGTCTGGTTACCGTAATGGTCCGCGGCGATGTGGGTGCGGTCAAGGCGGCTACCGATGCCGGCGCTGCGGCTGCGGAAAAGGTAGGAGAGCTGATCTCCGTACACGTCATCGCCCGTCCCCACTCTGAGGTGGATGCCATTCTGCCCAAGGATCGCAAGTCCGGCCCTGCGGCTAAGGCCTGATGCTCTACACGGAGCAAAATGTCCGGGATAATATCCGCAACCGGGAGGGCAAGCGGGTGTTTTATCTCCGTTCTGGGGATCAGCTGACCTCCGGTGCCCGGGACTTCCTGCGGCGGGAGCGGATCGAGATCTTGCCGGCAGAGCAGGCAAGACCGGATCACTACCGGTTGGAAAACGGCGCATTTCTTACGAAAAAGCCGGAGCATATGACCCATTTGAACGGGAATGTGCTGGTCTGCAAGACCCATCCCCGGATCGCTTTTCGGGGGAAAATGGATCTGTTGGAAGCAGAGCTGATGTTATGTCAACTAAAAGTACCGGCGTTTTCCAAGGAGTTGCAGGATATTTTGACCTTTGCCCGGTATCTGCTGCGGTGCGAAGTGATGGAAGAGCCGGTGGAAGATCGGAAGCTTTGCGGCCTGACCGAGCAGGAACTGCGGCGGCACAGCCATATGCCCCAGGACTTTCACGGTCAGCCCCATTTTATGCCGGAGTATACCGATGGGGAGGAGATCCTCGCCTTAAATCGTGTCCGGTGTATAGCCCGGCAGGTGGAGCTGGCGGCGGTAGTAGCCTTTACCGATGAAAAGGGCAACCCCACCCGAGCAGATCTGCTGCGGATGCTGAACCGGCTCAGCAGTATGATTTATATCCTGATGATAAGGCTGAAGGCGAAAAAAGGGACTGTTGCATTTTAGCAACAGTCCCATATATATTTCCTTAATTACTTTGTGCCGAAGATGCGGTCGCCGGCATCGCCCAGACCGGGAACAATGTAAGCGTGGTCGTTCAGACCGGGGTCCATAGCGGCCAGGTAAATGTCCACATCGGGGTGGGCATCCTGAACGGTCTTGACACCCTCGGGGCAGCCGATGATGTTCATCATAATGATGTTGTTGCAGCCGCGCTTCTTCAGGAAGTCGATAGCAGCAACAGCGCTGCCGCCGGTGGCCAGCATAGGATCGACGACGAAGACCTGACGGTTTTCGATATCCTCGGGCAGCTTGCAGTAGTATTCTACGGGCATATGGGTCTCGGGATCACGGTACAGACCGATATGACCAACCTTTGCGGAGGGGATCAGGTCAACCATCTTGTCCACCATACCCAGACCGGCACGCAGGATCGGAACGATGGCCAGCTTCTTACCTGCCAGGACGAGGCACTTTGCGGTGCACATAGGGGTTTCTACATCAATTTCCTTCAGGGGCAGGTTGCGGGTGGCTTCATAGCACATCAGACCGGAAATTTCGCTGACGAGTTCGCGGAATTCCTTGACGCTGGTGCGCTTGTTGCGCAGGATTGCCAGCTTGTGCTGGATCAGCGGATGATCAAGAACATAAACATTGGACATAATTATCTATCTCCTTTTTAATTAAGATCCTATTTATTTTCCCGCTCCATACGCTCCCGTTCGGCCTGACTCAGCCGCAGGTAGTTGGGGGCAAGGGCGTTACCGTCGCCGGATTCACCGGCGGCAATTTTTTGCAGCGCAGCCAGACCTACGCCCACTGCACGCTGGTGCAACCGGTGCTCACCCGGCAGGACAAGGTTGGGAACGCTTTCTTTAAGTGCATTATAGCACAAAATACTGCCATCGCCAACTAAAAAAACCGGAATATCGGGATTTTTTAGTTCCGCGCCCAGATCGGCAAGGGAAATTGCCCGGTCAGGGGTGATGCGGGCCAGTTCTCCGCAGTTTGCGTAAAAGAGGGCGTTGTAGACTTGGCTTCTCCGGGCGTCCATCACGGGACAGACGACACCGTTAAATGCACCCAGTCCCAGCGCCATACTTTCCAGGGTGCTGACGCCGTAGCAGGGGATCTCCCGCCCCCAGGCGAAGCCTTTGGCGGCGGCGACACCGATGCGGACACCGGTAAAGCTGCCCGGGCCGTTGGCCACTGCCACGGCTTCCAAATCGGCCGGTATTTTGCCGCACTGCGCAAGTAGTTCCTGGGCCATTACCAGCAAAGTCTGGCTGTGGGTCAGACCGGTATTCTGGTAGCTCTCACCCAGCAGCTTCTCGCCGTCAAACAGGGCTACCGATGCGGCTTTTGCCGAGGTTTCAAAGGCTAACAGCAGCAAGGTCGATCTCTCCTTCTATAATGATGCGGCGTGCTTCCTCGCCGGTTTTCTCCATACGGACGGTAATGGCATTTTCCATAGCGTCTGCTACATTTTCGCTCCATTCCACAGCGCAAACACCGTTCCGCTCCAAGTAATCCTCCCAGCCGATATCCCAAAGATCGTCGCTGGAATGCAGACGGTACATATCAAAGTGGAACAGGGGCAGCCGTCCCGACAGATATTCATTGACGATGGTGTAGGTGGGGCTGGTAACAATATCGGTGCAGCCCAAGCCCCGGGCAAGACCCCGGGTAAAGGCGGTTTTGCCTGCGCCCAGATCGCCCTCGTAGGCGATGATACTGCCGGCAGGCAATATCTCCCCCAACGCAGCGCCGAGGGTTTCGGTCTGCTGAGGTGAATTGGTGATGAATTCCATAGTAAAGTCCTTTTATTGGGCGTTTTTCAGCTTTTCGGCCTGCTCGGCAGTGGCGAGGGCATCGATGATCTCGTCCAGCGCACCGTCCATAATGGCGTCGATTTTGTATAGGGTCAGTCCTACCCGATGTTCGGTAACACGGCCCTGGGGGAAATTGTAGGTGCGGATACGCTCGTTGCGCATGCCGGTACCCACCTGAGAGCGGCGCATGCCGCTGACCTCGGAATCCAGCCGTGCCTGTTCCATCTCATAGAGCTTGGCGGCCAGCATCCGCATACACTTGTCCCGGTTTTGGATCTGGCTGCGCTCTTCCTGACAGGCCACAACAACACCGGAGGGCTTGTGGATCAGCCGGACGGCAGAGGAGGTTTTGTTAACGTGCTGTCCGCCGGCACCGCTGGCCCGGTAGACCTGCATTTCGATGTCATTGGGGTCGATCTTTACATCCACCTCTTCCACCTCCGGCAGAACTGCCACGGTGGCGGTGGAGGTGTGGACACGGCCACCGGATTCGGTTTCTGGAACACGCTGGACACGGTGTACACCGGATTCATACTTCATCCGGGAGTAGGCACCTCGGCCGTTGATGATGAAGTCGGCTTCTTTAACGCCGCCAAGTTCGGTTTCATTATAGTTCATCAGCTCAATGCTCCAACCCTTTTGGGTGGCGTACATACTGTACATCCGGAAAAGGCTGTGAGCGAACAGGGCGCTTTCCTCGCCGCCGACACCGCCACGGATCTCCACAATAACACTCTTTTCGTCATTGGGATCTTTGGGCAGCAGCAGGATCTGCAGCTTACGGAACAGCTCTTCGCTGTTGGATTTGGCATTAACGAAGGTTTCCTGGCAGAATTCCTTCATTTCCGGATCGCTCATCAGTTCCTGAGCGTCTTCCATTTCCCGCACAGCGGCATTATAGGCGTGGAACGTTTCCACGATGGGCTCCAAGTCGCTCTTTTCCCGGAGCAGAGCGGCCGCTTTCTTGGGATCGGCATAAAAATCCGGCTGTTCGGACTTGGCACACAGCTCTTCATATCGGTTGGCGACGGAGTTGAGTTTGTCAAGCATATCGTTAACCTCTGCATTTCGTCTTTTTTTGCATTATATCATTATTTTTGGGAAAAGTAAAGTTACCATATTGCGGAGGTTTGATGGCTATGCGGCGGTTGCTGAGTATTATTTTGTGCCTTTGTTTGATGGCGTTTCCTGTGCGGGGAGAAGAGAAAACGAAATACATTGCCCTGACTTTTGACGACGGTCCGTCGGGGAAATATACCCGGCGGCTGCTGGATGGGCTGGAGGAACGGAATGTAAAGGCTACTTTTTTGCTTTGTGGCTACCGGCTGAAGGATTATCCCCGGGAAGCAGAGCGGATATACCGGGAGGGCCACGAGATCGGACTCCACGGCTACAGCCACGATGATATGGGCAAAATGAATACCGCTCAGGTGAAAAAAGAGATCGAAAAGACCCTGATGCTGCTGCCAACTGGGTGCAAGCCGGTATTCTTGCGGCCGCCGGGAGGCAGCAGGGGCTCGGCATTGGAGCAGGTAACGGAGGAATATGCTCTGGCGATTTTGAACTGGTCTGTTGACCCCCGGGATTGGGCGACCCACGATGCGCAGGCGGTGGAAACCTTTGTAACCGGTACGGTCCGGGACGGAGATGTGATTCTGCTGCACGATATGTGCGATTGCTCTGTGGATGCGGCCCTGGCCATTATAGATAAATTGCAGGAGCAGGGATTCCGGTTCGTTACGGCGTCGGAACTGGCCCGGAAACGGGGGTATACAGTTCAACCGGGAAAGGTGTACAGCAGGTTTGCGTAAGGAAAGCCCCCTTCTTAGGGGGCTTTGATTTTTAGAGAATGTGCAGGGCTATGAGGATTTGGAGCAGGACGAAGGTGGCGTAGATACCCAAAAGCACAACGCCCTGCCAGCGGGAGAGTTTGCCTTTTCGCAGGGCAGGCAGGGTCAGCAGCGCCATCACGGCCACCGTTAAGGGTAGTTCCAGCACCAGAGAGGTGTTTTTGCCGAAAAGCGTACTTCCCCGGGGGACGGCAAAGGGAGAAATGGTTACGGCAACACCGGAAACCAACACCAGATTGAAAATGTTTGCGCCGATGATATTGCCAAGGGATAGGGCGCTGTGGCCTTTCACCAGGGCGGTGATGGCGGTAACCAGCTCGGGAAGACTGGTGCACAGCGCCACAACGGTTACGCCTACCACCTCGGCGGGGATACCTGCCATAGTGGCAAGGGAAACAGAAGAGCGCTCCAGCATATTTGCACCGAGGGCGATGAGCACGGCACTGCTTACCAACACGGCGAAGTTGAGAAACAGCGGATTCTCCGGGGCGGGATCATCGTCGTGGGGTAGGGCAAGTGGGCGGCGGAAGCCCTGACGGATGGTCAGTACCATATACAGGGCGAAAACAAAGAGCATCACCAGCCCTAACCAGCGGTCAAAACGCCCAAAACCATAGGCTGCTACCAGATAGATCGCAGCGGAAAGAAAGAAGAACACCACCGGCATGGAGATCGCTCTGCGATTTACTGCGCCGGGACGGATAGCGACCGTCAGGGCGGCGATCAGGGCGGTGTTACAGAGGATAGAGCCAATGGCGTTGCCGTAGGCGATGGCACCGTTATTTTTGATTGCGGCAGTGGCGGACACCATAACCTCCGGCAGCGTAGTGCCGATGGAAACAACGGTGGCACCGATGATAAGCTCCGGTACCCGGAACCGCTTGGCGATGGCGGTGGCACTGTCAACGAACCAGTCGCCGCCCCTGATCAGCAGCACAAGTCCCACAGCAAACAGCGCAAGCGCGCCCAATGGAGATTCGGACAGGTTTTCGTACCACGAGAAAAAGCGATCTAACATAAAATATTCTCCTTGTTTTTGATGTTGCCGGCCTTTGGGAACGCCTTGACAATGCGTATGAATACTTTTATAATGTTAATGTATGAAAAACATATAAATTGCGCATTAACAATATATAAAAAGCGAGGGACAGTTTTTATGAAATATCGTATGAAAATTGCGGGTCTGGAGCGGGAGCTTCCCATCTGCCCGGTAACTGACAAGCTGTACATAGCCGGTTTCGTTATCTTTGGCGATCCGGAATTGACGGTGGCCTGCGCCAAGGCTCTGCTGGAAAGAGCGCCGGAATATGATTATATTATCACCGCTGAGGCCAAGGGTATTCCTCTGGTCCACGAAATGGCGCGTCAGGCAGGCAACGAGCGTTACCTTCTTGCCCGTAAGGCAACCAAGTTGTATATGCGGGATATTTTCGATGTTGCTGTTCGCTCCATTACCACTGACCGGGAACAGCACCTGTATCTGGACGGCTCGGATGCTGAGCGTATCCGTGGCAAGAGAATTTTGATCGTGGACGATGTGATCTCCACCGGCGAGAGCCTTAGCGCTCTGGAAGCCCTTGTGGAAAAGGCCGGCGGCACGGTCTGCGGCAGAATGGCGATCCTGGCGGAGGGCGATGCCCAGAATCGGGAGGATCTGATCTATCTTGAGAAGTTGCCCCTGTTCCATCCCGACGGAACGGTAATGGAATAATTCGGTTTTTCGGCAGGCGCACTGCAAAACGCAGTGCGCCTTTGCTTGGCCAAAGGGGAAATAGCAACTTTTTTGCCGGGGGATAGATTTCATCTTTACAATCCCGGTTTTTTGCAGTAAAATAAGCCAAAAGGAGGTGCAAACCATGGAAAATACAAATGAAGAGCTGGAGCGGATTCAGCAGGGTTTGCTGGAAGAGGAGCCTCAGGATCTGGATAAGCTGCTGAAGGACTTCCTGGAGGAGCCTATGCCCGCGTTTGAAGATCCCGATAAAACGGAGATCTCCGATGAGCCCGTGGTATATTGCAATTATTCCAATGATTACGGCAATGAGCCTCAGATGTCTGAGGAAGAAGAGGCAGCACTGAGAAAAAAGAAAAAGGACGATAAGACCATTATGGGCTTGATGATCACCGCAACAGTGCTGTCTATGGGCATTGTGGGTGTGCTGGTCTATTGGCTGGTAAAGTATCTGTAATGGAGCCTGTTGGACGCTTTGCGCCGACCCCATCCGGAAGGATGCACCTGGGTAATGTGTTTGCCGGGATGATTGCCTGGCTTTCTGTAAAATCCCGGAACGGAGAAATGGTCCTGCGAATGGAAGATCTGGACACGCAGCGCACCAGTGCGGAGCTTGCTCAGACTCTGCGCGAGGATCTTTGTTGGCTGGGTCTTACCTGGGACCGGGAGACCGAGCCCCAGAGCCGGCGCAGCAAAGTATATGATGTGTATTTTGAAAAACTGCGGGAAATGGAACTTTTGTATCCGTGCTACTGCACCCGCAGTCAGCTCCACAGCGTCAATGCGCCCCATCTGACCGACGGAACCTATGTCTACACCGGCACTTGCCGGAATCTGACCGAGGCGCAACGGGCGGCCTTTGACCGCGCACCGGCCTGGCGGGTCAAAGTTCCGGACAAAGTCTGGACGGTGGAAGACCTGATGCAAGGCACATACCGGGAAAATCTGGCCACTGACTGCGGCGATTTCGTGGTTCGGCGGGCAGACGGCGTATATGTGTATCAGCTGGCGGTTACGGTGGACGACGGCGAGGCTGGCGTTACCGAGGTGGTACGGGGCAACGATCTGCTCAGTTCCGCACCCCGGCAGATGTATTTGCAGGAGCTGTTCGGATTCCGGCATCCGCAGTATGGCCATGTGCCGATGTTGATGTCGGTGGACGGCCGGCGGCTGAGCAAGCGGGACAAGGACCTGGATCTGGGTGTTTTGCGGCAGAAAATGTCGCCGGAAAAGCTTCTGGGTATCCTGGCCCACGCCTGCGGTCTCATTGAAAAGCCGGAAGCGGTGTCAGCCAGGGAGTTGGCAAGCGTTTTTACCTGGGATAAAATAAAAAAAGAAGATATTTATTTAACCCTTACATAAAGGAGATTATGTATTATGGCAAAGAAACCGATTTTGGTAGTTATGGCCGCCGGTATGGGCAGCCGTTACGGCGGACTGAAGCAGATCGACCCTGTTGGTAGTCAGGGCGAGGCAATTCTGGACTTCTCTTTGTTTGATGCGCACGCAGCCGGCTTTGAAACTGCGGTCATCATCATCAAGGATGCCATCCGCAAGGATTTTATGGACACCGTGGGCAAGCGCCTGGAGAATTGCCCTATGGAGATCCGGTATGCATATCAGGAGCTGGACAAGATTCCAGCCGGCTTCACTGTGCCTGCTGAGCGCACCAAGCCCTGGGGCACCTGCCACGCCATTATGTGCGCAAAGGAAGCCATTGACGGCGCCCCCTTTGCCGTTATCAACGCCGATGACTACTACGGCAAGGCTGCTTTCCGTACCATCTATCAGGCACTGGAGAAGGCTCAGGACGGCGATAAGTACGATTTTTATATGGTCGGTTACCAGCTGGGCAATACCGTTACCGAGAACGGCAGCGTGGCCCGCGGCATCTGCGACATTGACAGCAACGGTCTGCTGACCGCTGTTGTTGAACGTACCCGCATTGAGATGTATGACGGCGGCATCCACTACACGGAGGATAACGGCGCAACCTGGACAGATGTAGCTGCTGACACTGTGGTTTCTATGAATATGTGGGGCTACACTCCCAGCTTCCTGAACGAGCTGGAGAGCCGCTTCTGCGCGTTCCTGGAGAAGGCGCTGGTAGAGAATCCCAACAAGGCAGAGTTCTTCCTGCCGTTTGCTGTGGAGTGTCTGCTGCAGGAAGAGAAGGCCACTGTTAAGGTGCTGAAGTCCCCTGACAGATGGTACGGTGTTACCTATGCTGCGGACAAGCCGCAGGTTGTGGCCGCGCTGAAGGCTATGACCGATCAGGGTCTGTACCCCAACGGCCTGTGGGGCTAAGATAAAATATAAAAAGGGACGGAGCGATCCGTCCCTTTTTGCTTTATTGATACATCTGCAGGCCGGGGGCTGAGTCAGTCATTTGGCTGATCTGATACAGCAGCAGCGCTACTTCGCCACGGGTCAGGGTGTCGGACAGGGAAAGGTCAATGCCGTTGTCGCTCATTGCGGTAACGGCGGCAGCTGCCCAGTGGGTCTGGGTATCTTCCTTGCCGACGGATACCTCTGCAGAGGCGGACACAGCCAGATCCATAGCATTTTGCAGCATCACTGCAGCTTCACCGCCGGTGATAGGATCAAATGCGCCGAAGTTACCGGACTCGGATACCGGCAGACCTGCGGTCATACCGCTGCGCATCGCTGCGGCAAGATAGGGCTTCAGCCAGTTGGGAACTTCATCGGTGTAGCCGGTGGCGGTAGCACTCTGCTCTGTGGGAATGCCCAGTACCTTTACGGCCATCGCCACAAACTGCCCCCGGCTGACGGGGATGTTTTCCCCGAAGCAATATTCTCCACCGATCTGTTCCCCTACGAACAGACCGGTATTTTTCATCCATTCTGCGGCAAAGCGGCAGTCAGAACCAACGGTGTCCGTGTATTGAGTGGCATCGGTGGGCTTGAGAATACGAATGGTTACGGTGGCCTCCCGGGAAACATTGCCCCGGGGATCGGTGGCGGTGAAGACAAAGGAGTCTACGCCTACCTTGTTTTTCTTGGGAGTGTACTCGAACGAGCCGTCCTCAGCCAGAGTAACGCTGCCACGCTTGGGTCCACGGGTCAGGGTGTAGGTCAGCGCCTCGCCCTCCGGGTCGGAGACTTTCAGATTGCCGGTGATGGGCAGGTTTTTATAGGTCTCCAGAGCGGAGTCCTCTGCCACCGGAGCATTGTCGGTCTTGCCCTTGATGGAAAGTGTCATCGTAGCGCTGGAGGCTACCCGGTTTTCATAAATGGGAAGATAGGTTACAATGGCATCCCGGTCAAATTCGGTGCGCAGGGGAGAAAAGGTCATCTGCGCCAGCTGGTCGGCGGTGAGAATATCGCCGGGCTGCAGCACCCGGTGACCCAGCATCGCCGTACCGGTGGCAGCATCAGGAAGACCGGTGATACAGATGCCGGTCAGGCGCTCTTCCCCGGCAAATTCCTCGCCGCTGAAGCAGTAGGCGGTGTCGCAGTCCACCTCCAGCGCACAGACGCCGGTAACGGCTGTCAGCACACAGCATAAAGCCACTGCGAAGCAAAGCATTTTTTTCGGAAACATAGAAATCCCTCCTGTAATTTATCTGCGGAGGTATTGTTTGCCATTGGTGGTAAATTTATTCACCAAAAAATGTTGTTTACAATTTGGGGGCAATCGTGTATGATATTGGGGAACAGAGTAGGAAATCCCGCGTGAAGTGCTGCCAAAATGGGGAGTTGTCTGGCAGACGAAGGACACTGTCCGCGATGGGATATCCGCACCCGCTGCCTATTTTTGTGCTTTTATGCGGAAATTGCTCCCCGTGCTGTTGGTACGGGGCTTTTTTGTTCTCTTAGACCGGAATTTACCCCAATAGTCTGGAGGCGCTGATTATGCAAGGAAAAAATAAAATCGCGGTCAAGGCCATCGCCTGTTGTGCGATGCTGGCAGCAATCAGCATCGTGATGGCACGGATGCTGTGTTTCGCCACGCCGGATGGCGTCAGATGGTCGCTGGATAAGTTTCCGCTGTTTCTGGCGGGAATGCTGTTTGGCCCGGTGATGGGCGCGCTGACCGGCTTTACTGCCGATTTTCTGGGCAGCCTGATGCAGTTCGGCTTCAATCCGCTGCTGTGCCTGCCAGCGATCCTTTACGGATTGTTTGGCGGTCTGTTCCGTCGGTATCTTCTGAACAAACCGTCGCTGCTGCGGTTGGTGGTGAGCTATCTGTGCCCCATTGTATTCGGCTCGATCTTGTACCAGAGTTATATGTTGGCGTACCTTTACTTCGACGGCGGTTTGCTGGAGGGTCTTGCGTACTATCTGGGTACCCGGACGGTCCAGTTCTCCATTATGCTGGTGGCAGAGGTTGCTCTTATTTATACCCTGATAAAACTGAAGCTGTTTACCCGTCTGGGTCTTTGGCAGCCTATGCAGCACAAAAGAGGTGGCGAAGAATGAACGCACAGCAGGCCATTGAATATATCCACAGCGTATTTTGGAAGGGAAGTATTCCCGGCCTGGGCCGCACCCTTACATTGCTGGAAAAGATGGGAAATCCCCATAAGGACTTGAAATTTGTCCACATTGCCGGTACCAACGGCAAGGGCAGTACCGCGGCTATGACGGCATCGGTCCTGCGCAAAGCCGGGTACTGCACCGGTCTTTATACCTCACCCTATATTTATACCTTCCACGAGCGGATGCAGGTGGATGGAGAACTGATCTGCGATGACGAGCTGGTGGCCATCACCGAGTTTGTCAAGCCCTTGGCGGATTCTATGGAGGAATCCCCCACGGAATTCGAGCTGGTCAGCTGTATCGCCTTTGAATTCTTCAAGCGCCGGGGCTGTGATATCGTGGTGTTGGAGGTTGGAATGGGCGGCGCCCTTGATTCCACCAATGTGATCCCCACTCCCGAGGTGGCGGTGGTTACCAATATCGGTCTTGACCACACAGATTATCTTGGCAACACCTTGGAGGAGATCGCCTTTAACAAGGCGGGCATCTTCAAAGAGGGCGGAAATGCCGTTATTTACCGGGGTACACCCGGAGTAGAGGCAGTGTTTGAGAAAGTTTGCGCCGAGAAGAATGTCAAGCTGAAAAAGGCGGATTTTGACAGTCTGAAGCCCATTTCTCACAGCCTGGACGGACAGGTATTTGACTGCGCAGGCTATGAAAGTCTGCAGATCCCTCTGCTGGGCGATCACCAGATGCGCAATGCGGCAGTGGTGCTGGCGGTGATGGAAATACTAACCCAAAAGGGGTGGAAGATCACACGGCAGAACGTATATGACGGTCTGCGAGATGTGTCCTGGCCGGGGCGGTTTGACATCGTCAGCCGGGAGCCGCTGTTTATCATTGACGGCGGGCATAATCCTCAGTGCATTGATGCGCTGGTGAAAAATATCGGTGATTATCTGACAGGCAAGCGGGTCATCGCATTGACCGGTGTGCTGGCAGATAAGGATTACGGCGATATGTATCGCCCGGTGATGCCGCTGGTGGAGCAGTTCGTCTGCGTAACGCCCCCCAATCCCCGCCGGCTGATGGCGCAGGAGTTGGCAGAGCATCTGACCCGGGCCGGTGCAAAGGCTACCCCCTGCGAAAGTATTGCCGACGGCGTGGCAACTGCGGTGAAACTGGCAGGAAAAGACGGCGCAGTGCTGTGCTTTGGCTCGCTGTATACCATCGGCGATATCAAAGAAGCCTTGGATGCCCAGTTATAAGAAAAGGAGCGATTATTATGGATCATCTTGGACACGAACATACCCACGAACATGCTCACGAGCACGCCCATACCCACGAGCACACCCACGATGGGGTTACCCATACCCACGAACATACCCATAGTCATCAGCACACCCATCAGCATCCTCACGATCACGATCATCTCCACGACGCGGGAGCAGAGCATACCCACAGCCATTGCGAGGGACATTGCCACAGCTGCGGTGAGGCTTGCGGGCACACTCCGATGGAGGAGCTGACTGCCCTGATGCAGTATATGGTGAATCACAACGCTGCCCACGCCAAGGAGCTGGAAGATTTGGCGGCCCAGCTGGAAAAGGCGGGCAACCGTATGGCCTATGAGCAGGTAATGGCTGCGGTGTCCGACTTTGAAAAGGGCAATATGCGCCTCAGCGTTGTGCTGCAGAGCCTGAAGTGAGGGAAATGCTATGTGTCTTTCCACGGTATATAAGAACACCATGAGCCCGGAAACTGTGCTTATGAAGAATGTAATGCGTATCGACTGCAAAGACGGCTGCGTGATCCTGACGGATCTGATGGAGCGCACCGTGGCGATTGAGGGACAGCTCCTCAGCGCCAATCTGGTAGACGGCTTTGTAGTTGTGCAGGAAAATGCATAAAAAAAGAGATGCCTTTTGGCATCTCTTTTTTATACTTCAAATGTTTTGACGATCTCCGTGGGGCCTTCCAGCCAGATGGCATCGATCACGCCATCACGGCCTTCGATGGTAACGGAAAGTTTGCCGCCAGGATTTTTCACCGTCAACTTGCCTTCGGGCAGGAGACCTTGTGTCCACAGCACCACGGCTGTGGCGGCGCTGCCGGTACCGCAGGCCAGGGTGAAATCTTCCACGCCCCGTTCGTAGGTGAGGATCCGGATCGTATGGCTGTTCAGCCAGGTGTAAATATTCACATTTGCACCCTTGGGAAACGCGGGATCGTGCCGCAGCTGCTTTACATGAGCCATAAGTCCGTTTCTCTCTCTCCAAACAAAGCCGGTGAGTTGGGTAACGGCGTGGGGAACGCCGGGGTTGCCCAACTCCACATAGGATACATCGCCCTTCCGGTTCAGATCCACAATACTGGGATTGTTCAGCCGCACCAGATACTGGCTTTCGCTGAGCCGTTTGCCGGAAACAAGACCGGCGTCGGTTTCCACAGTCATTGTTTCGCCGGCGATGCCCAGCTCGTAAGCGAAGCGGCAGATGCAACGGCTGCCGTTGCCGCACATTTCGCCCCGGGAGCCGTCGGCATTGTAGAAATGGAGCTTGAAATCGGCTGTTGCGGAGGTGTCCACAGCCATAAAGCCGTCAGCGCCGGTGAGTTTACATAACTCTTTGGACAACTGGGGAAAATCCAGCGAAAGACCCCGGGCGTCGATGACTGCGAAGTCGTTGCCTGCGCCGTTCATATACCAAACGTTCATACGATACTCCTTATCCGTTCAGAACGGATTCCATATTATACAGTCCTGTGCCTTTGCCTTCCATAAAACGGGCGGCGTCTACCGCACCGTCTGCCAGCATCGCCCGGGTGATGGCGTCGTGGCGCAGGGTCAGGCTCTGGGTGGCGGTGTGGATATGCACCTCGTGAACACCGACCACATTACCCAGCCGCAGGGAGGAGATACCGATCTCTTCCTTGGTACGCTTGCCCTCGCCGGCGCGGCCGCAGTTGGCGGTAGCTTCAGGACGGACTTCCTTGATGGCGTTAAACAGCATCAGGGCAGTGCCGCTGGGTGCGTCCATTTTCCGGGTGTGGTGGGTTTCCACGATCTCGATATCTGCATCGGGGAAGAAGCTGGCGGCCTGTTTTGCCAGACGGCACAGCACAGCAATGCCCAGACTCATATTGCCGGAGTAAAACACAGGGATTTCCCTGGCAGCGGCGTAGATCAGATCCTTTTCCTCGGCGGTATGGCCGGTGGTGCCAATCACAACAGCGCAGTTCAGAGTCCGCGCATAGGAAAGAACATCGGCGATTGCGCTGTGATGGGAAAAGTCGATGACCATATCTGCATCCACCTTGCCCAGTTCGGCAAAGGTTTTGGGAACGCCGTTTTCGCCGTCCAGGCTGACCCGACCGATGACCTCATCGCCCAGAATGCCGTCGATCAGTTTGCCCATAGCGCCATTGGCACCGCACAGAACGGCTCTCATAGGTTGACCCCCAGTGCTTTCATCTGGGCGAACAGATTGCTGCGGAAGGGCTCTTCCATCGGGGTCAGCGGCAGGCGCAGGTGCTCCTCACCGAAGCCCATAGCAGAAACGGCTGCCTTGGCGGGAATGGGGTTGACCTGGCTGAACAGGGCGTCGATCAGGGGCAGCATCTTGCACTGCAGCTTGGAAGCGGCGGCGAAATCGCCGGCGAAGACCTTGTCGGTCATTTCCACGGCCATCTTGGGAACAACATTGGACAGCACACTGATACAGCCGGCGGCGCCCATAGCCATCATCGCTACGGTCAGTGCGTCCTCGCCGGAATAGACATCAATGCGGTCGCCGCACTTGGCGAAAATCTCGACTACCTGGCTCATATTGCCACTGGCTTCCTTGACAGCCACGATGTTATCGTGGTCAGCCAGCTTCGCTACAGTTGCGGGCAGCAGGTTGCAGCCGGTACGACCGGGGACATTGTAAAGGATAACGGGCTTATCGGAAGCATCTGCAACAGCGGTATAATGAGCGATCAGACCGGACTGGGTAGCCTTGTTGTAGTAAGGGGTAACCGCCAGAACAGCGTCGGCGCCGTCGCCGCAGGCGCTACGGGTGTACTCCAGAACGTGGGCGGTATTGTTGGTGCCGGTGCCGGCAATAACGGGCACGCGGCCATTTGCCCGGTTTACGGTGAAACGGATGACAGCTTTGCGCTCTTCGGGGCTGAGGGTGGCACTTTCGCCGGTGGTTCCCACGGAAACCAATGCGTTAATGCCGTTTTCCAGCTGGAAGTCGATGAGGCGGGCAAGGGCGTCGTAATCAACGCCGGTGGTGGTCATAGGTGTAACCAGTGCGGTTGCCATACCCTTAAAAATTGTATTTTTCATAATCTGTCTCCTTTGTTAAGCGGTTAAGCTCGGAATTTGTCGAAAAAGTCGTACAGGGGAATCAGCTGCTCAAACATAATGCGGACCCGGGATTCCAGTTCCGGGCCAAAGGTGGCATTACTGAACTCTTCGTGGCGGATGCAGCTGATGGCGTTTTTCCAGGCGAAAAACGGGGTCAGAGCAGCATTGTCGGTGGGTTTCGGCCGTTTGTAAGTTTCAGCTGTTACGGCAATGCCGGTGGATTCCTCTACATCCCGGATCAGTTTCAAAAACTTTTTGGGGTGCGCAGAGATCTCCCGGCGGAAATACTCCAGCGAAGATACCGGAGGTTTCCAGTAGAAAAAGCCGTAGTCCACGCCCTCGGCGTTGATGTCAAAGAACAGGCAGGGATTTTTCGGCCACCACTGCACATCTTTGCGGATGCAGATCCAAAGACTTTCCTTGTAGGGCAGGGGATGGTGCATCCGGGCATCCCGGTAGATCCGGCTGACCTTCAGGAGGTTACCCGGCTTGTCCGCAAAGGGCGCAAAAAGCGCCTGCCCCAGCGCCTTCATCGGCTGATAAAGGGTGTCCGTATAGCGCTGTTTGTTGGCCTGAAACCAGTCCCGGTTGTTGTTCATCCGGATTCCCCAAAGGAAGTCCACGGTTTCCGGGGTGAAGCCTGTAAACATAGTGATCACCTCTTCGGACATACTGCTAAACATATCATAACGGCTTTTGGAACAAAATGCAATACAGAATCTGAAAAATGGTGGAATCCACCAGATTGCGACGGAAATATATACGGAGTTTATTGTATAATGTTGCATTATTGTATGCAGGAAAGGAGGGATACCCTGTGGTTCAGACCCGGATATCCACAGATCAGTGGGCCCGGCTGATTACAGAGCAGGTCAGCCGGGTGATAGCGGGAAAAGAAGATGCGGTCAGGTGGATCCTGACGGCGATCCTGGCCGGTGGGCATATCCTGTTGGAGGACATTCCCGGGGTGGGCAAGACCACTCTGGCGCTGACGCTGGCGGAAGCGCTGGGGCTTTCCTTCGGCCGGGTGCAGTTTACTCCGGATGTGATGCCTTCGGATGTGGTGGGCTACAGCGTACCGGTGGGTGGGCAGATGGTCTATAGATCCGGGGCGGTGATGTGCAATCTGCTTTTGGCAGATGAATTAAACCGGGCAAATGCCAAAACCCAGTCGGCGCTGCTGGAGGCGATGGAAGAGGGGCAGGTAACGGTGGACGGCGTGAGCCATACACTGCCGAGACCTTTTGTTGTGGTTGCTACGCAAAACCCCTATGGCGCAGCTGGAACGCAGCCACTGCCGGACAGCCAGATGGATCGGTTTGCCCTGCGGACAAGCCTGGGATATCCCACGAAGGGGGAGGAGCGGAATATGATCCTGGAGCATAGCGACCAAATTGCAGTAACGCAAATAATGACAGCGAAGGATTTGTTGGATATGCAGGCGGAAACGGAGAAAACCTATATCAGCGAAGCTGTGGCGGACTACATTGTGCGACTGGTGTCAGCGACCCGGAAAGATTTTCGGATCCTGCGGGGCGCAAGCCCCCGGACGACGCTGTCGCTAGCAGCGATGGCGAAAGCGGCCGCCCGGCTGGAGGGGCGGGACTTTGTGATCCCAGAGGATGTGCGCAGGTGCTTTTTGCGCGGTGTGCCGCACCGGATACTGGCCCAAGGGGATGCAGCGACGCAGCTGCGGCGGATATTGCGGTGGGTGCGTGGACCGAAAGAGCAAAAATGATCAGGCGGTGGTGTGTTTATCTTGCTGCCTTGGCAGGAAGTATGGGGCTGTATGTGGCAAAGCCGGGCTGGGGAGCGTGGATGTTGCTGCTGACAGCAGCGTCGCTGCCACTCTTTTCTATAACGGTGCGAATTGTGAGGAAAGAAGCGTCTGAGTATGACAGCTTAGGGCTTTTTCGCTTTCCGGTGCGCAAAAACAAAGCGGTATTCTATGAACTGGTACTGCGACCCTATCAGCCCGGGGACAGTCCCGGCCGGGTGCATTGGAAAATAACGGCCAAGACCGGGGAGCTGACTGTCCGGGAGGAGCGGTGTGCGGTTCTGCCCGGACCGAGGGCAAAGCCCCGGGCAGCGATACCGGTTGCGCTGTGCCTGAGTGTTCTGCTTTCGTTGTTTCCACCGTGGAAGTATGGACAGCAGATGGCGTTTTTGCAAAGATTGCTGCTGCGACCAACGATGCAAGGGGCGGCCTCGATAGATTTGCGGAAAGCCGGTCCGGTGGCGAAGAATAAACAGGCGGTGCTGGATGTGGTGGTCTCCGAAACCCAGATGCTGTACCTGCGGGGGCAGGCTTTTGAAATTTATGACGGCAGAAGCTGGAGCGCATCGGACCGGGAGGATACTTGTTGGCCCAAGTGCGATGCCGAGGGTGCGGGAACGGTAACCATCGCCACCCGGACGGTGCAGCCGTGGCTGTATTTTCCTTACTATATTGCCGAAGGAAATTTCGGTTTTGCCCGGGGAGGAATTCCCAACACCGACCGCTTGCAGGAGTATACATATCGCCAACAAAGGACAGCGGGTATCGCACAAAACGGGGCGCTGCCGATGCAGTGTTTGCAGCTGCCGGAGGATACGAGAGCCTGGGCGGAAAGCATATTGAGGCAGGAGCTGCTGGACGAGGGGGAAACTGTAAAGAAAATTCAGTATTTTGTAAGAAATTGCGCAAAATATGACAAAAACACCATGGAAATGTCGGGGGATATGGATTTTGCCCGCTGGTTTATGGAGGGAAGCGGCAGAGGCTACTGCGTGCATTTTGCCACTGCGGCCGCGGTGCTTTTGCGGTGTGCCGGAATTCCGGCACGCTTTGTTACCGGCTATGCGGTGAATGTACAGGCCGGCGTTCGCAAAACAGTGGTGCAGGAGGACGCCCACGCCTGGGTGGAATATCTTGACGGGGGGATCTGGCGGATCCTGGAGGCCACGCCGGTTTTGGAAACTGTGCCGCTGCCGGAACTGCCGGCAGAAAAGGAAATTACAGAAGAAAAGGAGCAAAATTATGGCTTTTTATGGGTGCTGGTGGCCATGGTGATCATTGCATTGCAGGCGTGGGTGCGTCTGCGGTTGCGTAGTCGTTGGGATTCTGCGCGGCTTCTGGGTCGGCTGCTGGGGGAAGATGTGTCGGCCGTGGAAAAAATGGCGCAAAAAGCGGCGTACAGCCGTTACGGGCTGACGCCGGAGGAATGGCAGATGTTTGACGATTGGCAGGCTTCAGCAAAGGACAGACTGGAGAAAAAGCCGTGGTATCTGCGGGCAATATATTGGTTGGTTTTTGCTGCGGATATTTTCCCTTTCCTGCGGAAAACTAAAGGCGAAAGGAAGGGACCTGCAGTGAAACAAGAAGAGAAGAAACCCATAAATTGGGAGGTGGCGGATCCAAAGCCACCAATTATCCGGTCCGGAAAAATGGAGAACCGGAAGCAGCACTAAATGTTATGTAAACCACAAGAGCAAACAAACAGGGCTGGAGATCCAGCCCTGTCGGTTTTTTGCAATTAGCCCTCTGCGCGCATCTGAGCGAAGCACTCGCTGCAGAACACGGGACGGTCGGACTTGGGCTCGAAGGGAACCTTGGCCTCGCCACCGCAGCGTGCGCAGGTAGCAGTGAAGAACTCACGGGGACCACGGCTGGCGTTCTTACGAGCGTCGCGGCAGGCCTTGCAGCGCTGGGGCTCATTCTGGAAGCCGCGCTCTGCGTAGAACTCCTGCTCACCGGCGGTGAATACGAACTCATTGCCGCACTCTTTGCAAACTAAAGTCTTGTCTTCGTACATTGGAAATACCTCTCTTCGGTTGTTTGCCCCGTGATTGCCAATAAAAACGACTGGTCATAACGCGGAGTCAATAGAATAAATGTGGTTATACCACGGGATACATTATAAACAATATTATAATAAATGTCAATCGTTAATTCATTATTTTTTTACAAAATTTATCGAAAATGCAGGCATTGTATGCAAAAACGCAACATTTCAGATGTCAAATTGGGTCTGTCCCTCAAAGGGAATGTGCAGATGGTTGTAAGCCAGCGGTGTAACACAGCGACCCCGGGGGGTACGGGTCAGGAATCCCAGCTGCATCAGGTAGGGCTCGTACACGTCTTCCAGAGTAACCGCTTCTTCGCCGATGGTGGCCGCCAGCGTTTCCAAACCCACAGGGCCGCCGCCGTAATTGCGGATGATGGCGGTGAGCATCCGGCGGTCGATGGTATCAAGGCCCAGATTGTCCACTTCCAGGCGGCTCAGAGCCAGATCGGCGGCTTCCTTGGTGATGGTGCCGTCGCCTAAGACTGTGGCAAAGTCCCGGACTCTGCGCAGAAAACGGTTGGCGATACGGGGCGTACCGCGGCTGCGGGAGGCGATCTCCAGTGCACCCTGAGGGTCGATGTCCATACCCAGAATGGTAGCGCTGCGGGTAACGATCCGCGCCAGCTCCTCCTGGGTGTACAGCTCCAGCCGCAGAGAAACGCCAAATCGGTCTCTCAGCGGAGCGGACAGCTGGCCAGCCCGGGTGGTGGCGCCCACCAGCGTAAATTTTGGAAGGTCCAGACGGATGGAGTTGGCGCTGGGGCCCTTACCCACGATGATATCGATGGCAAAGTCCTCCATAGCAGGGTAGAGGATTTCCTCAACCACCCGGTTCAAACGGTGAATTTCGTCGATAAACAGAATGTCACCGGGGTTCAGGTTGGTCAGCAGCGCTGCCAGATCACCGGGCTTTTCGATAGCCGGGCCGGAGGTGATGCGGATGTTAACGCCCATCTCGTTGGCGATGACACCGGCAAGGGTGGTTTTGCCCAGACCGGGAGGGCCGTAAAGCAGGGTATGATCCAGAGATTCATTTCTGCGGCGGGCGGCTTCAATATAGACGGAGAGGTTGCTCTTAGCCTTCTCCTGACCGGTATAGTCCGACAGCAGCTTGGGCCGCAGACCGATCTCGCCGGCGTCCTGGGGAGAAAAGGTGGGGGATATGATAGGGCTGGTCAGCTCTTCAGAAAATTCAAGGCTCATAGATCTACCTTATCCTTTCATAACCATAGCCCGGAGGGCGTAGCGGATCAGTTCTTCCGTGGAGGCGGCTGCGTCCGCACCCTTGAGGGCATTCTGGATCTCGGCGGGACTGTAGCCCAGTTCCTGCAGAGCTGCTCTTGCCATGGCAGCGTTGTTGCCGGTCTGGGCGGGGGCGGATGTGGTGGGGGTGGAGAAATCCAGTTCCACATTGCTACCGCCGATCTTGTCCTTCAGCTCCAGAATGATGCGCTGGGCGATCTTCTTACCGATGCCCTGGGCAGCGGTAAGGAGCTTTTCGTCCCCGGTCATCACCGCAAGGGTGAAGTTCTGCGGTCCGGCGGACAGAATGGAAATGGCGGCCTTAGGGCCCACACCGGTAACGGAGGTCAGCAGTTCATAGCAGTTTTGCTCTTCCTTGCTGATAAAGCCGTAAAGGTCAAAGGCATCCTCCCGAATGGATTCGGTGATGTAGAGCCGGGCGCTCTGATTCAGTTTCAGCTGCGCCGCGGTATAGGCAGTAATCCGGCAACCGTAGCCCACGCCGCCGCAGTCGATGACAGCAAGACCGGGCTCCAGAACCGTAACCGGACCGGAAATATAGTAAAGCATTGGAGAAACCTCCTTTTATTTTTGCGCCAGAGCGATCAAAGATGTACTGCTGCGGGCGTGGCACAGGGCGATGGCGATGGCATCTGCCGCATCGTCGGGCTTGGGGGCTTGCTGCAGATGGAGCAGTCGCTTGGTCATATCCTGCATCTGGTGCTTGGTGGCATTTCCGTAGCCGACCAGCGCCTGCTTGATCTGGCGGGCTTATAGGAGGTAACCTCCAGACCTGCCTGCCGGATGGCCAGCAAAATCACGCCCCGGCTCTGGGCGACGCCGATGCCGGTGGTAACATTCTGGCCGAAAAACAGTTCTTCAATGGCTACCGCGTCCGGCTTCGCTACTTCCAGCAGTTTGCGCATATCCTCATAAATAATCTCCAGCCGGGCGGAAAAGTCCATTCCCGGAGGGGTGGTGATGACACCGCACTGAATCAGCTGGGACTGTCCGCGTCCGGCTTCGATGATGCCGAAACCGGTGGTGCCGTAACCCGGGTCGATTCCAAGAATCCGCATTACAGGCCACCCCGCGCGATGTGATAGTAATATAGAATAACACCGATGACCACGATTCCAAGACCGATCCATGCCAATACCCGCTGCCAAGTGGGACGGGGCTGGTAGAAGGGGGCGGTCTGTGTTTCGGTGGTCTGATTTTCAGTGTCCTGCAAGCGTTCTTCTTCCATAATGTATCACCTCAAAATTTATGATAACACATTTGTTCGTGTTTTGCTAGAGGTTTTTTCAAAAAGTCTGGGTTAAGCTGGTAAAAAAGCAAATATTTCCTTTGCAATATCCGACAGCATCTGCTATAATATGACAAACCCACTTTGAAAGGATGATACCTATATGAAACGCGCTCTTACATTGATGCTGGCAGTGATGCTGATCCTGCTGTGCGGCTGTGCAAAATCTCCGGATTCGGAAACTCTGCCGCCCACGCAGTCTCAGACGGAACCCACTACATTACCCACAGAGGCGCCCACGCAGCCCACTGAGCCCCCGGTAGTGGAGAACATCAATCCTCTGACCGGTGAGCCGGTAGACGCACTGACCAACAACCGGGCATACTGTGTAATGTTTAACAATTCCACTGCTGCAATGCCCCAGCATGGTGTAGCGCAGGCGGACATCATTTATGAAACCCTGATCGAGGGCGAGACCCGCTGCATGGGTGTGTTTTACGATCTGGCCTCTGCTACCGAGCCTCTGGGCTCTATCCGCAGTGCCCGTCGGGACTTTATCAATATTGCAATGGCCTATGATGCCATCTATGTCCACAAGGGCTGGAGCCAGAAGCCTCACGAATACAGCGCTGAGGCCTATTTTGAGGATACCGGCTGGGAGCATCTTGACGGCAACATCGGCAAATACTGCAGCGAGTATTTCTACCAGACCCGCTTCAACTATGCGCTGGAACACAGAACCTTTATCAAGCCGGAGAGCGTGATTGCTTATGCGCAGCGTCTGAACCTGACCACCACCCGGGACAAGAGCCTGAATGTTGGTCTGAAGTTTGACGAAGAGGCCTTCTTCGTTGGCGAAAAGGCCGAGAAGATCGTTGCCTGGTTCAATATGGTTGCCAATTTCGACAGAAAGTGGAACAAGTCCACCACAATGAACTACAATTCCACCACCGGCCTGTATGAAGCTTATCAGCACGGAGAGGACTATGTGGACGGCAACTCCGGCGATGTACTTTCCTTCCGGAATGTGATCATTCTGCGGGCTCCGATGCAGAAGCTGCCTGCCGGCCATATGAAGATCGGCGTGAAGGGCACCGGCACCGGCTACTTCGCCTGCAACGGACAGATCGTTCCCATTAAGTGGAGCCGCGCTTCCGACAGCGATCCTTACACCTACACCCTGGAGAACGGCACCCCCATTACTCTGGGCGTGGGCAAGACCTATATCGCATTCGTTCCCGAGACCGGTCTTGTAGAATATAAATAATAATGTAAGAACTGCCATCCGGTCGGATGGCAGTTCTTTTTATTTCATAAACTTGTCGATGGCCTGGCACAGATCGTCGATGGCGTCGGTATCACCGGCGGCTACGGCGTCCACCATACAGTGGCGCAGGTGGTCCTGCAAAATGACCTTGCCGGTGTTGTCCAGAGCGGAGCGGACTGCAGCCAACTGCACCAGTACATCAGCGCAATCATAGCCCTCTTCCACCATTCGCTTCACTTTTTCCAGATGACCCAGCGCCCGGGCAAGGCGGTTAATGACCGCTTTTTGATTTTCGTGGACATGGCCGTGGCTGTGGGCAATGCCGTGGGCGTGCATATAGGCGTGATCGTGGGTATGGTCTGCCATTGAGGGTTCCTCCCAAGTGTTGTTTTTTGTATTATAGCGCGAAAACAACCTGTGTGCAAGGGTGGGGGAGGGATATTTTCACAAAAGCTTTGACGGGTGGGCAAGCATCTGCTATAATATTTGACTGGAAATGAAATTTACCTTTACGGAGGATGTCCATATGAGAATGAGAAGAATGCGGAATCTTGAGCCCCGGATGGAAAAGTGTGCCGCCTATCAGATCAAAGAGCCGGCTGCGCTGAAGGGAAACTGGCGCAGCTTAAAGCCTGATTGCACCGCCCTTTGGGTGGAGGTCGGCTGCGGAAAGGGCAAGTTTACCGCAGAAACTGCTGAGGCCAATCCCGATGTGCTGCTGATCGCTGTGGAGCGATGCCGGGAGGCAATGGTCGTGGCTATGGAGAAGGCCAAGACTATGGGCCTTACCAATGTGTTTTATATTGATATGGATGTGGCCAACATCGAGGAGATCTTCGCCGGCGAAGAAATTGACCGTTTGTTTATCAATTTCCCCGACCCCTGGCCCAGAAAGAAGAACGCCAAGCGGCGGCTGACCCACCGGGGCTTCCTGGATAAGTATTGCCGGGTGGTCCGCACCGGCGGGGAGTTCCATTTCAAGACCGATAACGCCGACCTCTTTGCCTTCAGCGAAGAAGAATTTGCCGCTTGCGGTCTGGATGTCAAGAATCTGACCCGGAATCTGCACGAGAACGGAATTGTGGGCATTATGACCGGATATGAAGAGAAGTTCCACGCTTTGGGAACGCCCATCAACCGATGCGAAGTGGTTTGCAAGCCTTTCATTCTGCCCAAAGAGGAGAAAAAGAAAACCGAGGAGTAATTTTGATGACGTATTTTGCCGGACAATGTGATATTGCTGTAATTGGTGCAGGACATGCCGGCATTGAGGCGGCTCTGGCCGCCGCCCGTCTGGGTCTTCACACCATTCTTTTTACCATTAATTTGGATAGCGTGGGCAATATGCCCTGCAATCCCGCCATCGGCGGCACCGGCAAGGGCCATCTGGTCCGGGAGCTGGACGCTCTGGGTGGTGAGATGGGCGTTGCCGCAGATAAGGCCTGCATCCAGTACCGAATGCTGAACAAGGGTAAAGGACCTGCCGTTCATTCCTTGCGGGCGCAAGCTGACCGCCGCAAGTATCAGCAGGTGATGAAACACACGCTGGAGCTTCAGGAGAATCTGGAACTGAAGCAAGCCCAGATCACGGAAATTTTGACGGAAAACGGCGCAGTTACTGGCGTTTGTACCCAGTTGGGGGCGCAGTATGCCGCCAAGGCGGTGATCATCGCCACCGGCACATACTTAGACAGCACCTGCATCACCGGAGAAAGCGTCCTTTCTTCCGGTCCGGACGGAATGCACCCGTCGGTGGGCCTTGCGGATAATCTGCGGGAGTTGGGGCTGCCGCTGCGCCGGTTCAAAACCGGCACACCCCCCAGAATCAACCGCCGCAGCATCGATTTTTCCAAGATGGAACTGCAGGAGGGCGACCAGCGGGCAGAGCCTCTCTCTTTCCGCACGGAGGAAAAGCTTTACAACAGCGCGGTGTGCCATCTGACCTATACCAATGACAAAACCCACCAAATTATCCGGGACAATTTGCACCGCAGTCCGATGTACGACGGCACCATCTCCGGTGTGGGCCCCCGGTACTGCCCCAGCATTGAAACCAAGATCGTCCGTTTTGCGGAGAAGGAGCGGCATCAGCTGTTCATCGAGCCTTGCGGACTGGATACGGAAGAAATGTATGTGCAAGGACTTTCGTCCTCGCTGCCGGAGGATGTGCAGCTGGCTATGCTGCGGACCATTCCCGGTCTTGAAAACGCGGAAATGATGCGCCCGGCATATGCTATTGAATATGAATGTATCGACCCCACGGCGCTGCTGCCCACATTGGAGACCAAATTGGTTTCCGGCCTTTACGGTGCGGGACAGTTTAACGGCACGTCGGGTTATGAAGAAGCCGCGGCACAGGGTCTGGTGGCAGGTGTCAATGCGGCGCTGAAGCTGCAGGGAAAAGAGCCGCTGATCCTGACCCGGGATACCAGTTATATCGGTACGCTGCTCGATGATCTGGTAACCAAGGGCACACAGGAGCCCTACCGTATTATGACCAGCCGCTCGGAATACCGGCTGCTGCACCGGCAGGACAATGCCGACCAGCGGCTGACCCATATCGGCGCCCGGGTGGGTCTGGTAAGCCCCGAACGGCTGCGGGAAGTGGAAGAAAAGTATGCTTCCGTCCGCCGGGAGATCCAGCGCTTGGAAAGCAGCGGTGTACCGGCAAGCGAAGCGCTGAATGCGATGCTGGCCAGCCGGGATTCTGCTCCGGTTGCCAATTCTGCAAGATTTGCTGATCTCCTGCGGCGTCCGCAGGTAACTTATGCCGACATTGCGCCTTTCGATCCGGAAAGACCGCAACTGCCGGAAAGCGTAACCCAAGCGGTGGAAATTCAGATCAAATATGCCGGTTATCTACTGCGGCAAAGCAAGCAGGTAGAGGATTTCAAGAAAGAAGAATCCCGTATGCTGCCGGACAATATTAACTATGATGCCATTGCCGGTCTGCGGTTGGAGGCACGGCAGAAGCTGTCGGAAATTCGCCCCGTTTCTATCGGCCAGGCAGGGAGAATTTCCGGTGTCAGTCCGGCGGATATCGCAGTGCTGCTGATCTGGCTGGAACAAAATTCATAATCAAAAACTTCACCTCCGGTGCATACAATAACCGGAGGTGATTTTTATGTCCATCGTAAGGACGGATGTACCTATGACGGCACAACTGTGCGACGAGACCATTCTGGCACTGACAGAAAGGTATCCCTTTTGCCGGTCAGAACTGCTGACGGTAACGGCGTTTGACAGGCCTGTTCGGTCGTTGGTCATCGGTAACGGACCACGGCGGGTGCTGTACGGGGCGGCATTTCACGCCAACGAGTGGATCACTGCGCCGGTGCTGCTGAAATTTGTGGAGGATTTTGCCGAATCGATCCAAACCGGCGGGCAGATCGGCGGCGTTGACGGAGCAGGTCTTGCTCAGCAGGTAACAATATATACAGTACCGATGGTAAATCCCGATGGGGTGGATCTGGTAACCGGAGCGCTGCAGCCGGGGCAGGTGGCTTATGAAACGGCAGCGGCGATCTCTCAGGAATTTCCCAACATACCGTTCCCGGATGGCTGGAAAGCCAATCTCCTGGGTGTGGACTTGAATTTACAGTATCCTGCCGGGTGGCTGCAGGCGAGAGAGATCAAGTTCTCTCAGGGCTTTGACCGGCCTGCGCCCCGGGATTATGTGGGCCGTGCACCCTTGACCCAGCCGGAAAGCCGGGCGTTAGCGCAGTATACAGAAGCCGTAGACCCGGAACTGGTGCTGGCATATCACACGCAGGGGAAGGTTATCTATTGGCAGTTTGAGGATGTATTTGTGGCCGGTGCCCGGGAGCTGGGAGAACGGTTGGCACAGGTTAGTGGCTATGCGCTGGACGATACACCCTATGAGTCTGCCTTTGCCGGGTATAAAGATTGGTTTATTAAATATTTCCGTCGACCCGGGTACACTGTAGAGGTGGGAGAGGGGATCAATCCGCTGCCGCTGAATCAGTTTGACGAGATCTACCGGGACAATGTGCCAATCTTGGTTACAGCGGCACTTGGATAGAGAAAAGCCAGCCCCCTTTCACAAGGGGGCCTTGTTTTGTCTGCAAAAATTTTTTAGAAAATTTTTCAAAAAAGTGTTGACAAATAAAAACAGCTGTGATAAAGTATGGGTGTAAATGATAATCATTCGCAAATAGGAGGTGCCTATGGAAGCTACGTCAAAGCATTTCCGCAAACGCAACGCAATCCTGACCTGCCTGCGCAGCACCAAGGTGCACCCCTCGGCAGAATGGGTTTACGAACAGCTGAAAGCGGAACATTCCGACATTTCACTGGCTACGGTGTATCGCAATCTCGCACGATTTAAGGAGCGGGGCGACATCGTCAGTCTGGGAACGGTGGGCGGCGTTGAGCGGTTCGACGGCAACACAGAGCCTCATGTTCACTTTATCTGCACCGATTGCGACAGCGTGCTGGATTTGGAGGGCATTGCGGTTCCTGAGGAGCTGTCCACCACCGTATCCCACACAGCCGGCGCTCAGGTTTCTGGGTGTCAACTCACATTCACAGGAAAATGTAATCAATGTATTAATCAGGAGGAAACAGCATGAAAAAGTATGTTTGCACAGTTTGCGGTTATGTTTATGAGGGCGAAGAGCTGCCCGAAGATTACGAGTGCCCCCTCTGCGGCGTCGGACCCGATCTGTTTGAAGAAGAAAACTAAATGCTTATACGGCATAAATAATAAAAATTAATTAAATTAAAATTTTGGAGGAAATTATTATGAAGAAGTTTGTTTGCCCCGTTTGCGGTTATGTCCACGAAGCAGAAGCGATGCCCGAAGGCTTCGTCTGCCCCGTATGCAAGGTTCCCGGTACCAAGTTCAAGGTTCTGGAGCAGAATAAGCTGGCCGCTGAGCACGAGTACGGCATCTACGCCAAGACTGTTAAGAACAACCCTGACATCAGCGAAGAGGACAAGAAGTTCATCTTTGAGCAGCTGATGGCTAATTTCACCGGCGAGTGCAGCGAGGTTGGTATGTATCTGTGCATGGCCCGCATCGCACACCGTGAGGGCTACCCCGAGATCGGTCTGTACTGGGAGAAGGCAGCTTGGGAAGAGGCTGAGCACGCATCCAAGTTCGCAGAGCTGCTGGGCGAGGATCTGGAGCCCAATATGAAGGCTACCACCAAGGACAACCTGGCATGGCGCGTTGACTGTGAGTTCGGCGCTACCGCCGGCAAGTTCGATCTGGCTGCCTGCGCTAAGAAGAACGGCCTGGATGCTATTCACGACACCGTCCACGAGATGGCTCGCGACGAAGCTCGCCACGGCAAGGCTCTGAAGGGTCTGCTGGAGAGATACTTTAAGTAAGATAAAGACCAAAGGGCGGAGGATTTTCCTCCGCCCTTTTTAGAAAGGATCGTTATGGAACTAAAAGAAGGTCTGCTGCCGGTGGTGCGGGCAGAAAAAGATTGTGATGTGTACTGCGGCATTTGCCACAAACTGCTCCACATCAAAGCCGGTGAGGTCATCCCCCGCTGCTGCGGCAAGACAATGGAAGAAATGAAATAAAATAAAAGGATAGAGCAAATGCTCTATCCTCTTTTATTGCGACCGCCTAAAAATCGTGATAAACAGATTTTTCTTGATTGTTCATATTCGTTATGATACACTGATATAAAGCCGAAAGGAGGAAAAACTATGAAAAAACGATTGTTTAGCGTATTAGTCTTGGTGTGTTTGGTATGTAGTTTCATGTGCGCTTGTACGCCGAAGGAGGAAATTACCGACGCCCAAGCAGTCTCCATCGTGCTGGAGCATTTAGGCGAGGATGCTAAGGATATTGCCACTCCGCATGTTCACAAAGGAACCCATAAAAACGAAAATTGTTACAATGTCTATGTTACGATTGACGGTGAATCTTGGGTATACATTATCTCTATGGACGGCGAGATCCTTGCCAGGGGGCCTGGTGCGCATAGTCATTAAAAAGAAGTTGTAGAACGCAAATACGGCATATTGCCCCATTTGCCACAAGATTTTAGAGGTGAAAGCCGGCGATGTGATTCCCCGCTGCTGCGGAAAAGTAATGGAAGAAATGAAATGACCGGAAGCAATTGCTTCCGGTTGTTTTTTGCAAGGCGTTAAATGGAGTGAAAGGTGTATTTTGTGGCAGTATTGGGGATTTTTTGGGCTTGCTATTTCCTATGTGGTATGATATCATAAACAAAAAATGGATTGTTATACACTTTTGTGAGATTTGCAATATCTGGAAAAGTGTTCCGCCCCTGGACACAATATGATGTGTGCAGGGTTCTCACGGCGGAGCGCTGGCAGCAGTGCACCTTTCGTGAGGGACGGATAAAGTCCATAGTTGCTGTGCTTGTGCAACAGCAAGGAAAATATAGATTATATAATTATGGAGGATACTATGTCTGCATTTTCTGGAGCTACTTTAATGATTACCGGCGGTACCGGTTCCTTTGGCAACACGGTATTAAAGCATTTTCTGACAACGGATATCGGAGAAATCCGTATTTTCTCCCGGGATGAGAAGAAGCAGGATGATATGCGCCGCGAGTTCCAGGCAAAAATGCCTGAGGTGGCGGAAAAGATCAAATTTTACATCGGCGACGTGCGGGACATCGCTTCCGTGCGCAACGCTATGCACGGCGTGGACTACATTTTCCACGCTGCAGCCCTGAAGCAGGTGCCTTCCTGCGAGTTTTTCCCCATCGAGGCGGTGAAGACCAACGTGCTGGGCACAGAGAATGTGCTCTGCGCTGCCATCGATGCCGGCGTGCAGAACATCGTGTGTCTGTCCACCGATAAGGCGGCCTACCCGGTCAATGCCATGGGCACCTCCAAGGCGATGATGGAGAAGGTCATCGTGGCCAAGTCCCGCACCGTCAGCCCCGAAAAGACCAAGATCTGCTGCACCCGGTACGGCAACGTGATGTGCAGCCGCGGCAGCGTGATCCCGCTGTGGATCGAGCAGATCAAGGCCGGCAAGCCCATCACCATCACTGAGCCCACCATGACCCGGTTCATTATGAGCCTGGACGAGGCGGTGGACCTGGTGCTGTTCGCCTTCGAAAACGGCGCTTCCGGCGATATCCTGGTGCAGAAGGCTCCCGCCTGCACCATCGAGACCCTGGCAAAGGCGGTCACCGGCCTCTTTGCTCCGGGCCACGAGATCAAGGTCATCGGTATTCGCCACGGCGAGAAGATGTACGAAACCCTGCTGACCAACGAAGAGTGCGCCAATGCCCTGGATCTGGGCAATTTCTACCGGGTGCCCTGCGACAAGCGCGGTCTGAACTACGACAAGTATTTTAACAGCGGCGACAAGGAGCGCAACACCCTCACCGAGTTTAACTCCAACAACACGGAACTGCTGGACGTGGAGCAGGTGAAGCAGAAGCTGCTGAGCCTCGCGTATATCCGGGAAGAGCTGGACAAGCTGGGCATTACTTACTAAGGAGTTTCCTATGAACATTCTCATTACGGGTGCGAAGGGCTTCGTCGGCCGGAATTTGGTGGAAAACCTCAAGAATATCCGTGACGGCAAGAACCGCGCCACGGGGCTGACCATCGGCGAGATCTTTGAATATGACATCGATACCGATCCGGCCTTGCTGAAAGAATACTGCGCCAAGGCGGACTTCGTCTTCAACCTGGCAGGGGTGAACCGCCCGCAGAATGCCGAGGAATTTATGGCGGGCAATTTCGGCTTTGCATCTACTCTGCTGGATACGCTGAAAAGCTGCGGCAACACCTGCCCGGTGATGCTGTCCTCTTCCATTCAGGCAACTCTGGTTGGCCGCTACGACAGCGACTACGGCAGAAGCAAGAAGGCAGGAGAGGAACGGTTCTTCGCTTACGCGGAAGAGACCGGCGCAAAGGTGCTGGTGTACCGCTTCCCGAACCTTTTCGGCAAGTGGTGCCGCCCCAACTACAACAGCGCGGTGGCGACCTTCTGCCATAACACCGCAAACGGCCTGCCCATCACCGTCAATGACCCGGCGGTGACGCTGGAACTGCTGTACATCGACGATCTGGTGGAGGAGATGCTTTGCGCTCTCTCCGGCAAGGAACATCGCTGCGAGTTTAACGGTATCGATACCGTGCTGCGCGACGATGGTCGTTACTGCGCCGCGCCCGTGACCCACAGGGTAACCTTGAGAGAAATCATAGAGCTGCTTAGCAGTTTCAAGAATCAACCCAAGACCTTCTTGATGCCGGAGATTCCCGCCGGCAGCTTTGCCAAGAAGCTGTATTCCACTTATCTGAGCTATCTGCCCAAGGAGGCGGTCAGCTTCCCCCTCAAGATGAACGTGGATGACCGGGGCAGCTTTACGGAGCTGCTGAAAACCGCAAATTGCGGGCAATTTTCCGTAAATATCAGCAAGCCCGGCATCACCAAGGGACAGCACTGGCACAACAGTAAGTGGGAATTCTTTATCGTGGTGTCCGGAAAGGCCTTGATCCAACAGCGCAAAATCGGCTCTGACGAGGTGCTGAACTTCGAGGTTTCCGGCGAAAAAATTGAGGCAGTGCATATGCTGCCCGGTTATACCCACAACATTATCAATTTAAGCGAAACGGACGATCTCGTGACCCTGATGTGGGCCAATGAGCCGTTCGATCCGGGCAAACCCGATACATTTTTTGAGAAAGTGGAGGACTGACTATGGCATCCTTCAAGAATAACGGCAAGCTGAAGCTTCTGATCATCGTGGGCACCCGGCCGGAGATCATCCGTCTGGCGGCGGTGATCACCAAGTGCCGAAAGTATTTCGATACCCTGCTGGCCCACACAGGGCAGAACTACGACTATAATCTTAACGGCGTGTTCTTCCACGACCTGCAGCTGGAGGATCCGGATGTTTATCTGGATGCGGTGGGAAAAGACCTGGGCGAAACTATGGGTAATATCATCGCAAAGTCCTATCAGCTTATGGTAGAGGTTCAACCCGATGCGGTGCTGGTGCTGGGCGATACCAACTCCTGCCTGAGTGTCATCGGCGCCAAGCGGCTGCACATTCCCATTTTCCATATGGAAGCCGGTAACCGCTGCAAGGATGAATGCCTGCCCGAAGAGACCAACCGCCGCATCGTGGACATCATTTCCGATGTGAATATGTGCTACAGCGAGCATGCCCGGCGGTATTTGGCAGATAACGGATTGCCTAAGGAACGCACCTATGTGACCGGATCCCCTATGGCAGAAGTATTGCACAACAATCTTCCCAAGATCGAAGCTAGCGATATCCACGACCGTTTGGGCCTTCAGAAAGGCAAGTATATCCTGCTGTCCGCCCACCGGGAGGAAAATATCGATACCGAGAAGAATTTCATTTCTCTCTTTACCGCCATCAATAAAATGGCCCAGAAGTACGATATGCCCATTCTCTACTCCTGCCATCCCAGAAGCCGCAACCGCCTGGAATCCAGCGGCTTCCAGCTGGACAGCAGAGTGATTCGCCATGAACCTCTGGGTTTCTACGACTATAACTGCCTGCAGATGAACGCTTTCGCAGTGGTGTCCGATAGCGGCACGCTGCCCGAAGAGAGCAGCTTCTTTACCAGTATCGGCAAGCCTTTCCCGGCGGTGTGCATCCGCACCTCCACCGAGCGCCCTGAGGCCCTGGATAAGGGCTGTTTGGTGCTGGCGGGTATCGATGAAAACAGCCTCCTGCAGGCTGTCCAAACGGCTGTAGAGATGAATGAAAACGGCGACTACGGTATCCCTGTGCCCGATTATGTGGAAGAAAATGTTTCCACCAAGGTGGTGGGGCTGATCCAGTCCTACACCGGCGTGGTCAATAAAATGGTCTGGAGAAAGTTCTGATGAACGGGGAGAGTAAGCTGCTCATTGGCGCATTGCGCCGGGCGGTAACCGGAACAACGCAGGCCCTTTCTATGGACGTGGATTGGCAGCAGCTGTTACTGCTTGCCAGGAAGCATATGCTTCTGCCACTGCTGTATGACGGGCTGCATCGCGTTCCTCAAGATTGGCAGCAAGTGCCGGAAGATGTGAAAAAACGCCTGTACCGGGCATTCCTGCAGGCGGTCCACCAAGACGTCCAAACGGAAAACCTTGGACGCAAGCTCAAGGAGAAGCTGCTGGAGGCGGAAGTGCCCCACATCTTCCTGAAGGGCTTTGTGCTGAAGCACAATTATCCGGAGCCTGCGCTTCGCACTATGTGCGATATTGATATTTTGGTGCATACGAAGGATTATCCCAAGATCGATGCCATCGCCCAAACCTTAGAAGGTAAGCGAGGACACAGCGACGGCAATCACCGCAATTACAGCTTCCCCGGAGGAGTGGAGGTGGAGTTCCACCCCAATCTGATCCACCAGGACGTACCGGTGGGCACGCAAATTAATCCAGGCTGGCAATATGCAGATTCCGACGAGCCGAACCAAATGACGGAGGAAGGGTTCTATCTAAATACCATCTGCCACCTGGCAAACCACTTCGTTACCGGTGGTGTGGGAGTGCGTTTCGTCCTGGATGTATGGGTGAATCGGTATCTGCGTAAGCCGGAACCGGACAGAGCAGCGGTGGAAAAGGCACTGGAAAATTTCGGCCTTTTGGAATTTGCCAAGAAAATCGAAGCGCTGGCAGATCATTGGTTCGGGGCAGGGGAAAAGACACCCCTGCTGGAAGAACTGGGGGAATATATTCTCTCCAGCGGCAGCCACGGCATCGCAGATCGGGCTATGCTCAACGCAGTGAGTCTGTCTCCCGGCGGCAACCGGATTTCTGCGCTTATGAAGAAGGTTTTCTACTCCAGGGCAGAGTTGGAGGACCGCTTTCCGTGGTGCAAAGGCAAGCCCGTTCTGCTGCCTGCTGCGTGGTGCGTGCGCGCCTATCGCGCGGTGACGAAGCACGGAGACCTGATTGTTCACTGGAGCAAGGGAACCGGAAAGATCGGAAAAGACGAAGTGATCGAAAATCAAAGCAAGCTGCGCCGGTTTGGCATACAGAGGGATCAAGGACCCAAGTAAAGGCCTTGGTTAGCTATTGCGTGAGCATACCGGAAAACGCCTAGACACATAAAAATCCCGCAGGATGAGAACAAATCCTGCGGGATTTCTTCGCTTGATAGGATGGTGGAACAGTGGCGTTTTTGGGGTGAGCAATTTAGAGGCGTATCAATTGCGGCTTATGTGACATAATCACGGTAGCATTGTTGCCGATTTTGTATTATAATTCTATCAAAGGAATATGCAGAAAGGAATTTTCGATATGCAATATGTGATCGCGTTTTTGGAAGGTATGATCACCTTCATTTCTCCCTGCCTGCTGCCTATGCTGCCTATATATATTTCTTATTTTGCAGGCGGTGGGCAGCGAAGCACCGGGAAAACGCTAAAAGGCGCTTTGGGCTTTGTTGCGGGCTTTACGATTTTATTTGTAGCAATGGGCGCATTGGCTGGCACGGTGGGCAGTTTCCTACGCCGGTATCAGACGATCGTAAATATTCTTTCCGGACTGATCGTGATCGTATTTGGCCTGAACTTTTTGGGTATATTCAAACTGAATTTATTCAAAGGCAGCCAGCACACGGTCAAAAGGGATAAAACAGGCTTTTTCTCCGCATTTTTGTTTGGTGTAATCTTCTCTGTTGGCTGGACGCCCTGTGTTGGCGCGTTTTTGGGCTCGGCGCTGATGCTGGCATCCCAGCAGGCCCACGCGGTGGAGGGAATGCTGATGCTGCTGGCCTATTCTTTGGGCCTGGGCATCCCGTTTGTTTTGAGCGCTGTGCTGATCGATTATCTGAAGAGCGCATTCAACTGGATCAAAAAGAACTATCAAGTCATCAATACCATCAGCGGTATCGCTTTGATCGTGGTGGGAATCCTGATGATGACGGGAACATTGGGGCAGCTGCTGAACCTGCTCAGTTAGGCGAGTTCGGACAATACTGCTCAGCATAAGGAGATACTATGGAAAATAATAAAAAATGGTTGGTAGTCCTGGTGGCCTTCGTTTTGGTAATGCTTGGGGCATATATGCTTTATTCCCGGCTTATGCCGGAATTTACCCAGGATCCGCTGGCGACTCTGGACAGCCAGATCCAGGAAACACAAGAAACCCAAAGCACCCAGGAAACCCAGGAAACTACCCAGGGCACCACCGAGCAGGTGGCAAACCAAGCGCCGGATTTCACGGTGTATGATGCCGACGGGAACCCGGTTCAGCTATCGGATTATTTTGGAAAGCCCATCGTGCTGAACTTTTGGGCAAGCTGGTGTGGCCCCTGCCAGTCTGAAATGCCCGACTTTGATGCCAAATACCGGGAGCTGGGAAGCGACGTGCAGTTTCTGATGATCAATATGACCGATGGCGCCAGGGAGACGGTGGAGAGGGCTTCTGAATTCATCGCACAAAAGGGATACACCTTCCCGGTGCTTTTTGACATGGATTTGGATGCTGCGATCCGCTATAACGTCTATGCAATTCCTATGACATTCTTTATTGATAGCAGCGGCAATGTGATAGCCCGGGCAGCGCGCGCCATCGATGCCGAAACGCTGCAACGGGGAATTGATATGATCTCATAATTTAGGCAGTAAAAAAGGGCGGTCTGCTGACCGCCCTAACACAATTATCGTATCACACTTGCCCAGGGAAAGTCAATGGTTTCTTAGCTAAAAATTGGGATTTCTCCCTTTTGCATTATTTTATGGAAAACTTTTTATGGATCATTCCATCTTGCAAACGGTGCTGGTTGTGATATTATATAAGCACAAGAGATAACCAAATATCCAAATACCGACCCCTATGGTAGAGGGATCGAAGGACGGCCTTTCTAATCTTCCGAAGACATAATGATCAAGTAAAAGTAAACCAAGAATTGAAACGGAAGCAATTCAAAACCAACGAGAAAGAACCGTCAAATCTGCAGAAAGCGGAGGTTACGTAAAATGATGGAACCCGCACACTATGGAAATAACCCCTGACAGTTACAGTGATTAAGTAACGAGTCAGGGGTTATTTCATTTCATAAATAAAATCGGTGGCATTGCTTGCCACCGATTTTTTATTAGTCGTGGAACTCCCACAGAACTTCCCGGATGATCTCGCTGACGGTGGGGTGGGGGAAGATGATCTGCCGGGCATCCTGCACCCGCAGCTGCATCTCCAGCATTTCCGCTGCGCCCCAAATGATCTCGCCGGAGTAGCTGCCCAGGAGATGCACACCCAAAATGGTGCGGCGTTTTTTATCAATGAGGATCTTGCACAGGCCGTCTGCACCCTCATTCTCTGCCACAAAGCGGCCGGAGTAGCGCATAGACAGCTTGGCGACCTCGTAATCAATGCCCTTTTCTTTGCATTCTTCCTCCGTCTTGCCCACGGAGCCGATCTCGGGGAAGGTATAGATCACAGAGGGGTTTGCGTGATAACGCATAGCATCCTGGCGGCCCATAATGGTATTGACAGCCACCTCTGCCTCCCGGTATGCGGTGTGGGCCAGCATATGATGGCCGTTTACATCCCCGATGGCATATACACCGGGCACATTGGTGCGGCCCTGGGTGTCGGTGGCAATGCCCCGGTCAAACTTTACACCAATGGTCTCAAGACCCAGCCCGGCGCAGTTGGCCCGTCTGCCGATGGACAGTAGTACCTTGTCTGCGGAAACGGTGACGGATTTGCCGGAAGCATCCTCCGCAAACACGTTTCCCGGCTCCACACCGGTGACCTTGTGGGAAAGCAGGAAGCGGATGCCCTTGCTTTCCAGCTCTTTTTGGAGCATCTTGCCCAGCTCCCGGTCGGTAGCGCCGGCAATGTGGTCGAGCATTTCGATCACCGTGACCTGAGAACCGACACAGGCATAATAGCAGGCCATCTCCAGACCGATGACACCGCCGCCAATGATCACCAGTTCCTTGGGGATCTCCTGCAGCTCCAGGATCTCCCGATTGGTCAGAACGAAGCCACCCAGGTTTTCCTGCAGACCGGGCAGGGGCGGGATCACGTTGGAAGAGCCGGTGGCGATGATAAGATTTTTACTTTGATAGGTTTGACCCTTGGCGCAGACGGTGAACAGCTCTCCGGTCTTGCCCTGGATCTGCGCCTCTTCCATCACTACGGTGACGCCGGCGGCCTTCATTTTGGCCTTCACACCGGAAACCAGGGTGCGAACCACCTTGGCTTTTCTTGCCACGACCTTGCTTTGGTCGATCTGCACATTTTGGCAGGTAACGCCATAATCCTGGGCGTGGAGCGCGTGGACATAGGTTTTGGCGGAGTTCAGCAGCGCCTTGGAGGGGATGCAGCCTTCGTTAAGGCACACACCGCCCAGGCTGCGCTTTTCAAAAAGAAGGGTTTTCAGCCCATCGTGGGCAGCCCGCTCCGCAGCCAAATAGCCACCGGGACCGCCGCCGATTACGATCAAATCAAATATTTCCATATTTCTCACTCCTCATTCAGCCTGGCTGCCATAACCTCATAATCGGAAAAGCGCCAATCGCATTGTAAATCCTGGGGGACATCCTTGCACAAATAGTGGATGCTGTACACGCCGGCGGCCCGTCCGCTTCCAAGGTCGATCTCCCGATCACCCACCATAGCCACTTCTTTCGGATCCAATCCGTGTTTGCTTAGCAAATAGGAGATGGAATCCGGCGCAGGCTTCCAGGTAAAACCGGGCGTGTCCGGGGCAACGATATCTGAAAAATAGTGGGAAAGGCCGTACTTTTCCAAATAGGCATTGGTGCTGGCCAAATTCCGGTGGGTAAAGATAAAATTCTTGCCACTCCGAGCTACCACTGCAGCCAGCGCTTTTTCCACCGAAGGCATTGGAGGTGCCACCGGCGAAAGGACAGTTTGGCTGTGCAGCGCGGTATAGGCTTCATCCAGCTGGGTATAGTCTATGGCAAATTTTGCGGCGCAGTACTCCAGGGCGATACCCACGGTGTTCAGCAGCTGCTCCATCAGCTCCAGTGGGTCGATGGTGTGACCAAAACCCCTTAACGCTTCCTGCATCTGTTCTATGATAATGGGGTAGGTGTCAAAGAGCGTGCCGTCAAAGTCCCATATAAAATGCCGAATTTGGCGAATATCTGTCTTTTTCTCCATACTCACACTCCCACTGGCTTGCAGAAAAGCATCTTATAAATCATTTTCAGCCAGTTGGGTC
>JAZQTN010000048.1:0-16392 GCA_045630825.1 Faecousia sp.
GAGATCGATGTTTATGTCATCTCCTTCGACGCTGAGAAGCGCAAGATCTCTCTGGGCTACAAGACCGCTGAGATGAATCCCTGGAACAAGTTCATGACCAACTACACTGTTGGTGATGTTGTTGATGCCAAGGTCGTTAAGCTGATGACCTTCGGCGCTTTCGCAGAGATCCTGCCCGGCGTTGATGGCCTGATTCACATCTCTCAGATCGCTAACAAGCGCATCGGCAAGCCCGAGGATGTTCTGACCGAGGGTCAGGAAGTTCAGGTAAAGATCACTGAGATCGACGCTGAGAATAAGCGTATCTCCCTGTCTATCCGCGCTCTGCTGGAGCCCGAAGTCGAAGAGACTGAGGAAGAGTCCGCAGAAGAGGTTGCTGAGGAGACCGAAGCACCCGCAGAGACTGAGACTGTCGAGGCTGAATAAGCAAAATACATACCGGGACCGACTTTTGCCGGCCCCGGTATTTGCGTAGAAAGGATATCGTTATGGTAAAGCATATTGTAATGTATACCCTCAAGGAGGGCGTAGAAAAGGATGCCGCTGTTGAGCTGATTCGCAGTGTTCTGGAGCCTTTGGTAGGACAGATTCCGGGTTTGAAGCACCTGGAAGTTCGGCAGGCGTTTAACGGTTTGGATTACGCACTGTACTCCGAGTTTGAAAGCCGCCAGGCGCTTACTGAGTATGCAGATCATCCTCTGCATCTTGCTGCTAAGGACAAGTTCCATCAACTGCTGGACAAGCGCTACGCTGCAGATTACGATCTTTAATAAAAACCGGCAGATACGAAAGTACCTGCCGGTTTCTTTATTCTACATGGGTATGGTCATTAATGTGGTCAATGCAGTAGCAATGATATCCCTGACAGCGGGAGCAATACCGGAATTCCAGATCCGGATCCGAGATATCCGTCCTGCCACATATGGTGCAACGATGGGTGTAGGGTTCTTTGGGTTTGGCGACGGTTGCTTCGTAAGAGCCGGCATTGGGGAATGGGATGGTCTTTGCCTGTGTTCCGGCGGATTTCTTGTTAAAGAGTCGCTTGAAGTTAATGCGCCAGGTCAGGGGGATCACATTGGCAACCCCCTTGCCGAAGAAAAGAAGATAGTTGGCAATGGCCACCAGTGGGAACAGATTGTAGGGGAAGAAGAATACCGGGATGGACAGGCTAATCACTTCATATGCCGTAATGGCAAGATCAATCAGCGCAAAAATCCAGGCCTTCACCGGAATGATGAAGAACAGCAGGAAATGATTGTCGGGGTACAGCGTTGCGTAAGACAGGAACAGGCTGAGATTCAGATAATAAACATCTGCATTACCGCCGAATAGGAGGCAGTAAACATCCATCAGCAAGATTCCGGAGAAATAGAACAGATTAAAACGCAATGTTCCCCAGAGATTCTCCATCGCCCGACCCAGAGAATAATAGCACAGCAGACTGATCAGAATCAGAATGACGCTGGGATTGCCAACGCCGTAGACAAAGGGGAATGTGAACAAACGCCAAATCTGTCCGTGCAGTATCAGTGTTCTGTTAAAGCACAGCCAATAGTATAAGGTGTAATTCTGGGCGAACATAGACATGAAATATACCAGGGCTGCACCCAGCGATACATACAGCATCAGGTTGGGAATACCCTTATTGCGGTGCTTGAAGCAAAAGCGCTCAAAGCGGTTGCGCAGGCCTTTCATACACTCAACTCCTGTAAAATGTTGTTTCTATTCTACCAGAGATTAGGAAAAAAGTCTATAGAAGAATTGTGAACAAAAACTTGAAAAAATACTTGACATTTGCCGAAAATTCAGTAAAATAATGGGGAACTGCATACTGGCCTTATCAAGAGTGGTGGAGGGAACGGCCCGATGAAACCCGGCAACCTGTTAATTCAAGGTGCCAAATCCGGCGGCAACGAAAGATGAGGATTCGATATAAGCACATCGAGTCCTTCGGTGTGCGTTTTTATTTGTTGCGCAGCTTAGAAAATTTCTTGCTGATGGAACAGCGGATGTTTTTGTCCATAGAACAATTAATTTTTTAAACTGCGCTAGTTGATTCGATTTGAACTGATGAATGAAAGGAAAGAAATTACAAATGGAAAAGAGATTGTTTACTTCTGAGTGTGTTACCAACGGCCATCCCGACAAGGTGGCGGATTCGATTTCCGATGCTATTCTGGATGCTTGCCTTGCGCAGGATCCCGGTTCCCGTGTAGCCTGTGAAACGATGGTTACCACCAACTTCTGCCTGATCTGCGGCGAGATCACCACCAAGGCAATTGTGGATTATGCCGCAGTTGCCCGGGAGACGATTCGCAAGATCGGCTATGTGTACCCCGGCGATGGCTTTGATGCCGACACCGTGGAGATTCAGTGCCGCATCCATACCCAGTCTGCAGATATTGCGCTGGGCACCAATGATGAAGTTGGCGGCGCTGGCGACCAGGGAATGATGTTTGGCGGCGCCTGCACCCAAACCCCTGAGCTGATGCCCCTGCCTGCTGCGCTGTCCCGTGCGCTGAGCAACCGGCTGACAGAGTGTGTCCATTCCAACGACCTGCTGCGTGCAGACGGCAAGACTCAGGTCAGTGTGGAATATGATGAAGCGGGCAATGTGATCGGTATTGATACTGTTGTTGTTTCCGTTATGCACAGCGCCGATTTTGAAATCGAGGAGCTGCGTAAGTACATCCGTGAAGGCGTTATCGCACCCGTACTGAAGAATTACGGCTTTGATATTGAAAATGTTGCAAACATTCATATTAACCCCACCGGTAATTTTGTGATTGGCGGTCCCAACGGCGATACCGGTCTGACTGGCAGAAAGATCATCGTGGATACCTACGGCGGTTATTTCTCCCATGGCGGCGGTGCGTTCTCCGGCAAAGACCCCACTAAGGTGGATCGCAGTGCAGCCTATATGGCTCGCTATATGGCAAAGAATCTGGTGGCTGCAGGCCTGGCTACTCAGGTGCAGGTGCAGTTGGCATATGCTATCGGCGTTGCACAGCCCGTTTCCCTTCGGGTGGATAGCTACGGCACCGGCGTGATCTCTGACGAGAAGATGACCGAGCTGCTGCGCAAGACCTGCGATATGACTCCTGCCGGCATTATCCGCAGACTGGAGCTGCGCCGCCCCATCTATGCGCCCACTGCAGAGTATGGCCACTTCGGTGTGGAGGGAAGACCTTGGGAGAACACAGACCTGGCACCTATTCTCAAGGAATTGGCTGGAATTTAACAGCAAAAGCAGCGTAGCAATACGCTGCTTTTTGTTGACAATGCCGATTGCGTCTTCTATAATGAGGATAAGTAAACTCACATCGAACAAGGAGGGAGCATTATGTATAGAATCCCCAAAGATCGCCGGACTTTTGCTTTTTCCGGTGAAAACCCCACCGGTAGCCGCAATGGCGGAACCAGAGGCAAGGACTGCGAGAAACTCAATGCCTGCACTTGGGTTGAACCCGGCGATACTTTGACGCTGGTGGATACAGACGGTCCGGGTATGATCACCCATATCTGGCTGGGCGGCCGACTGAATCACACCGCCATTCTGCGGATCTATTGGGACAACAATCCTGAGCCTTCCGTAGAAGCACCGGCATCTGCCTTCTTTGGCAATGCCTACGACGATAATATCCGGGATCGCAACGAGAATCTGATCGTGTTGAATTCTGAGAAGATTTTGATGGCCCCTTACGCATCCTATAACAGCTATTGGGAAATGCCGTTCTTCAAGCATTGTCGCATCACCTTGGAAAATCGTGGCAAGGAAGGATTCTGGTCTTTCTACACCGTTACCGGTTGGTACGGCGAGCTGCCGGAGAATGCCGGCTATTTCCACGCTGCCTATCGGCAGGAAAAGCCTATCACCAAGGGCAGAGCTTATACCGTGCTGGATAATATTAACGGCAAGGGTTGCTTTGCAGGTGTCTTGCTGGCTGCCGGCATTAACGGCACAAGCTGGATCTGGGTGGAAGGCGAAGTGAAGATGTACATCGACGGCGAAACTTATCCCTCCATCAATTACACTGGCACAGAGGACTACTTCGGCGGCTCTTATGCTTTCGGCAATGATACCCCCCACGATGCTTATCAGACCTACAGCGGTCAGTATGTGGGTATGTATGCAGTGATTGGCAATTCGATGAAGAAGTATCAGTCCCAGCAGAGATTCCTGCTGTATCGCTGGCACGTGAAGGATGCGATTTATTTCGACAAATCCTTCCGTATGACCATGGACAACGGCACTTACGAGTTGCCTATGACCCCCCGGTATGACGATTATACCACCGTTGCGTTCTACTATCTGACTGAGCCGCAGGCCGTTCCTTACGAACTGCCCAGCAATGACGAAATGTGGATGCGCTAACAGCTAAAATAAAAACGCACCGAGAAATCGGTGCGTTTTTGTTATTTTGCAGAAAGGTCCACAGCCCGGCGGATGATGCTGTAGGGCGGAACGGCTTGGGGCAGGGGAAGATAGAACTTCATTTCCGGTGTTCTGGGCTCAGCCAGAGAGTTGCCCTCCAGATCGGTCATATTTCCTGCAACCACGGTGAAAGGCTTTAGGTCAGGACCGACCACTTCAATCTCCGTTCCCTCGGGGAATTTATTACGCAGGCTACACAGGGCTAGACCGTTTTCGTCACAGCTTTCCACAATAGCACAAATCTGCCACTCCCTAATGTACCGGGAGTGTTCTACATATTGTCCGGGAAAGCCGTAGTAAAAGCCGGTAGAGTATACCCGATGTGAGATCTTGTCCACCTCGTTCCGCCAGACGGGGTCAATGGGACGGCCGGCGGCAATATCGTCAATGCAATGCCGATATGCGCCGGTGGTAATGGCGGCGTAGTAGGCAGATTTGGCTCTGCCTTCAATCTTGATGCAGTCGACGCCGGCATCCATCAGATCCTGCAGATGGTCGATCATACACATATCCCGGGAATTGAGAATGTAGGTGCCCTTCTCGTCTTCGTACACGGGGAAATATTCGCCGGGGCGCTTTTCCTCCATCAGTGCGTACTGATAGCGGCAGGGTTGGGCACAGGCGCCCCGGTTGGAGTCCCGGCCTGTCATATAGTTACTGAGCAGGCAACGGCCGGAGTAGCTGACGCACATCGCACCGTGGCCAAAGGTTTCGATCTCCAGTTCTTTGGGGGTGTTTGCGCGGATATATCGGATCTCGTCCAGATTCAGCTCTCGCGCCAGGACAACTCTTTGTGCACCCAGATCGTACCAGGCTGTTGCACATTCGTAGTTGGCAATGGACTGCTGGGTGGAAATGTGCCGCTGGCAATGGGGAGCATATTTACCTGCTAAGGTGAAAGCACCAAGATCGGCAACGATTAGCGCATCCACCCCGGCATCGTCCAGCCGCTCCAGATAGGCGGGTAGCTGGGCGATCTCCTCGTTGCGGGGCATTGTGTTGACGGTTACGTGAACCTTAACACCGTGTTCGTGGGCAAAGGCCACTGCTTTCGGCAGCGCTTCCGGGGTGAAGTTGCCGGCAAAGGAACGCATACCGAAGTCTGTGCCGGCAAGGTATACGGCATCTGCACCGTACAGAACGGACATTTTCAACCGTTCCATATCACCGGCGGGGCTGAGTAATTCCAATTTCGCCATACTTAGTCCCCCAGAGTTGCCAGGAACTGCTTGTGTTCGTCGTAGGTCTTGAAGAATTTATGCTCCTTGGGATAAGCATTGGGATCCAGTGCGTAGAAATAATAGTTTGTATCCGCAGGATCTAAGGCAGCTTTTAGGCTGAACAGGCTGGGGTTGGAAATGGCGCCGGGAGTCAGTCCGTTATACAGGTAGGTGTTGTAGGGACTGTCCACTTTCATATCCTCAGCGGTCAGATCGGTCTTTCCGCCCAAAGCATAGACGATAGTGGCGTCGATGTTCAGCTTAGGATAATTGCTGGGATTGGTCAGACGGTTGTAAATGACGGAGGAAATGTTGCGGATCTCACCGGTGTGGGCGGTTTCCTTTTCAATCATCGATGCGATGATTACGATTTCCTTTACAGTTACCTTGTGCTGATCGATATAGTCCTGACCCAAACCGTGTGCACGGTACTTGGCGGCAAGGCGTTGGTTCAGTGTTTCAATCTGTGCCTCCATCTCCGGAGTAAACTGATCGTCAAAACGGCTCAGCAGTTTGTGGAAAATGCGCTGAGGCGTATCGTTGGTGTAGAATTCATAGGTGTCCGGGAACAGGAAACCCTCTAGACAGTATTTGTTGCCGCGCTCTACACCTGCCAGGAAATCGTAGGAGGAGAATTCGCTCTGGGAAGCATAGGTTTCCATCTGCTGAGCGGTGCATACGCCCTTTTCTTCCAGAAGGGCATAGATTTGCGCGCAGGTATAGCCTTCGGGAATGAAAACCTCCACAGTTTCCCGGTAGGAGGAGGTGGCGGACATTCCACCCACCAGAGCGTGATAATCGTAGAGCGTATTCAGATCAAAGGTACCGGCACTGATCTTGTCCTTTTCTTCGACCTTGGCCAGCTTGGCATACATCTTGAACAGTTCGGGATACTTAATAAGACCGGCGTTATGAAGCTTATTGGTGATGGAATCCAGATCATCTGTTGCCGTAATGGTGATGGTGACAGGTTTGTCCTGGCGACCAAAGGCCAGAATGTCAGCGGCGCACAGCCACAGAACCCGTCCCAAAGAGATGCCGACGAGCAGGATCAGACCCGCCCAGATGGCAGTGGACAGAAGGTGGGGCAGACCAAAAAGTCCGTAGCCTCCTTTGCGCTTGGGGCGTACTTTCCGGGTGACGGTTTCCCCGAAATCGGGAACATCATCTTCGCCGGATTCATCTGCCGGGATTTCCTCTTCTGCGTATTCATCGACTGGATAGGGGTCGTCATCCAGTTCGGGCAAGACGGAATCGTCTTCCAGTTCTGCGCCCCAATCCTCTGCCATTGTTTCCCGAATGATCTGCTCCAGTTCCATATCGGAAAGCCCGGGCATATCGTGAGAAGCAACAGCTTGCTCATCTGCACCGATCTCTGCACCACCTTCCGGCGTGTTCAGCAGGTCGTCAAACCAGTGATCGGGCTGATTGTTCTTGTTTTCGTTATCCATAGGTTACCTCCTGTCAGCGGATCACGATCTGCTGTGCGACGGTATCTGCTGCTTGCTGGCCCTTCAATGCGGCGACTAGCATCAGTCCAAAGGGAATGGCACAACCGGCGGAAGTGCCGGTAATGAGATTTCCATCCCGGACACAGGCCTGATTGGGAAGCATATTGGCGCTACCCATACCGCCTTCACAGCCGGGGTAGCAGGTGGCATCCTTGCCGTCGGTGATACCCAGATCTGCCAATACGGTGGGGCCGGCACAGATGGCAGCCACAAATTTTTGGTTATCCCAGGCGAATTTAAGCGCCTGCATTGCCTCCTCACTGGCACGTACGGAAGCAACACCGCCCAGTCCACCGGGAAGAATGATCATATCCATCTGAGTTAGATCCATCTCACCCAGCGTAATATCGGCCTCAACGCCAATACCGTGGCTACCATAAACGGTCTTTCCGTTTACGCCGACGGTGTGTACAGCAATACCGGCACGACGCAGAAGATCCAGCGGGGCAATGGCCTCGGTCTCTTCAAATCCGGTTCCCAACAACATATATACCATACTTAATCCTCCAAACAGCCCTTGACGAGCTGGTAGATCTCTTCGTGAATGTCCTCGATAGAACGCATCTCGTCATCTTTTACGCACTGAATGATATGCCAGCTGTAATACTCGGCGGCAGTGCGACCGGACTCCCGGCAGGTGGCCAAATACGCCATATCCTGCTCGTGAATATCAGCGTGGGTGTTGGTTTCTTGTTCTCTGCGGCGCATCATCTTTTCTGTGAAAGAAGTGGGAACATCAAGATACACCACAAGATCCGGGCAGGGGAGCGCTAGTTTGTCGTATTCAAACTCATACAACCATTTTAAGAAATCCGCCTGCTTTTCCTTAGGCTCCTTTGAAGTCTGGTGTACAGCATTGGAGGTGGTGTAGCGGTCGGAAACGATGTGTCCGCCGTTTTCATACCACTGACCCCAATCCTGTTTGTAAGAAGCATAGCGGTCTACAGCATAGAAAGAGGAGGCGGCATAGGCATTGACATCGGAAGGCTTTGTGCCCAACTCGCCGCCCAGATACATCCGGATCAGCGCTGAACTGGGTTCTGCATAGCGGGGGAATACCAAAGTCTTAAATTCTTGCCCCTCCTGCTCCAGCCGCTGTGTCAGTTTGCGGAATTGGGTGGACTTACCGGAGCCGTCGGTGCCTTCAATTACGATTAGTTTACCCATTTTTCTAGCCTCCTGCGCATAGTGATACTATGTTACCATAGAATAGCATATTTTTCCCGATTTGTCCACTACCGGGATTGATGGACGCAGCGCAATTTCAGCAGAAACTCCCTGCAGTTAGCAGGGGTGGCAAAGGGGATTTGCCGCTGCTTCAGAAGATTTGCAATGGCTTCGTTCTTTCCTGCCAAAATCACACCATCGGCTTTGCGGTTGTCCAATGTCCGCACCAAAGCGGCAAAGCCCTCCTCTGCGGAGAAAAAGAGCAAAACATTATAGTCCTGCCGGATGGCTTCTTCCCAGACGCTGTGCACGGTTTGCTGCAAAGAAGCTCCGTCAAAAGAATCCGGCATTACCAAAGCTAGATTGTAACTGCGTCTGTCGGCAAGGGATTTTGCTGCCGCATTGGGGCGGTAGTTGTGGCTTTCAATGTATTCCATAACTTTGGCCCGGGTTTCGGCGCCAATGCGGCCTTTACCGGAAATGGCGCGGGATATGGTAGTCTTGGATACTCCCAGATCCCGGGCAATGTCGTTAATGGTAAGTTTCGTTTTTTTTGTCATAATCGTGTTTTCCCTCTAGCAATATGGTATGGGCTGTGATATAATATTTAAGAAATTGTGCGCAATTTTGCGCAACTACATTTTAGCAAACTGTACAGTGCGTGTCAAGAAATGCACAAAACATAGGAAAGGCGGCTATAATATGAGCAGAGCAGATGAACTTTATCGCCAAACTTGTCTGGATATTTTGGAAAACGGTTTTTCCGATGAGGGTATGGAAGTGCGCCCTAAGTGGGCTGACGGCACGCCTGCCCATACGGTTAAGAAGTTCGGTGTTGTAAATCGCTATAATCTGGCAGAGGAATTTCCTATTATGACGCTGCGCCGTACCTATTGGAAGAGTGCGGTGGATGAGATGCTGTGGATCTGGCAGAAGAAGTCCAACCGGATCTGCGATCTGGGCAGCCATGTATGGGATGAGTGGGCCGGCGAAGACGGCACCATCGGCAAGGCCTACGGCTATCAGCTGGGTAAGAAGTACCAGTTCCAGGTGGGTGCAGAGCCCATGGACCAGGTGGACCGGGTGATTTATGATCTGAAGAACAATCCCGCTTCCCGCCGTATTATGACCAATATCTATAACTTCGAAGATCTGCACGAGATGAATCTGTATCCCTGTGCTTATTCTATGACCTTTAATGTTACCGGCAACAAGCTCAATGCTATTTTGAATCAGCGTTCTCAGGATATGCTGGCAGCCAATAACTGGAATGTGGTACAGTACAGCGTGCTGACCCATATGCTGGCGCAGGTTACCGGTCTGGAAGTGGGCGAATTTGTCCACGTTATCGCAGACTGCCATATTTATGACCGGCATATTCCTGCTGTTAAGGCAATGCTGGAGAAGGAAGCTTATGATGCTCCTGAGTTTGTTATGGATAAGAGTATCACGGATTTCTATGCATTCACCAAGGACAGCTTTAAGATGGAAGGCTACCAGTTCCATCCATTTGAGTTTGAGATCCCTATGGCGATCTGAGGTAAGCAGATGGAACTGATCGTAGCAGTTTACGACGATTGGGGAATTGGCAAGGACGGCACACAGCCCATCGCCCTGAGCGCGGACCGAAAGTTCTTCCGGGAAACCACCCGGGGTGCAATGGTCATCGCAGGACGGCGTACCATTGCAGACTTTCCCGGCCAGAAGCCTCTGCCCGGAAGAGTGAATGTTGCGCTGACCCGCACCAGCAAGGATATCCCGGGCTTCACGGTTTGCACCAGTCCTGAGGAAGCGGCGCAGCTGGCAAAAACAGCAGAGCGTGCAATGGTCATTGGCGGTGGCAGCATCTATCGGCAGATGCTTCCTATGTGCGATATCGCATATATTACTAAGGTGCATTGCAAACCCGAGTCCGATACTTTCTTCCCAAATCTGGATGAAGACCCCGCTTGGGAACTTGCGCAAGTTCTGCAGTCCGGCGAAGAAGAGGGAATCGCTTACGAAATGTGCTTATATAAAAGAAAAGGAACGGCCTAAGCCGTTCCTTTTTTATTTAGTCCTCTTTGTGCTTGAGGTAATACCGATAGGAATAGATGGTGGGGACAATAACCATTATCGTAAGAATGCCAATAAAGATCCAGAAGTTACCTAGGAATGCGGTGGCCATGGTGGTTACGCCGCCTGCCACCCAGAGTTTACCGGCAAAGCGGTGGGTTTTGTTCCAGTTTTCTTCGTTGCTCAGTGTCCAGGGGAGCTTGATGCCCATTGTGTAGGTTTGCTTCATCTTCGGCAGGAAATTGCCGATAACCGTGAAAAGCGCACCCATAAACAGCGGCATAATGACCTCAATTCGCAGACTGCAGCCAAGAGCTGTACTATACACAAACGTGCTTACCAGCAGACCAATAATGGGGCAAAGCCACAGCACCAACTGAAACGTGCTGCGATTGTAATTGGTGGATTTGGGATCGGCAGTGCTTATTAAAACGCATACCCACTGCAGAGCAAGCATCAAAGCAGGCATTGCAAACACGGCAACGGCCCTGCTTGCCCAGTTATCCACATTGCCATTGAGGTCCCAATGAAAGGGGACTTGCTCCGGAAGCTTGTTCCACAGCAAAAGACCGATGAGAATGGGGATAAGGGTAACAAGAGATGTAATAATGAGTGTGCCTTTATACTTCTTCAGCATTGCTATCGACTCCTTTCAAATCGCTGACCCACAGCAAAATCTCCTCCAAAACCGAGGCGTTGATATCGTAATAGATGAATTTACCTTCCCGGGTGTCCCGGATCAGGCCTGCGTCCTTCAGCACCGACAGATGCCGGGAGATGGATGCGCCCGTAACGGGAAAATGATCGGTAATTTCGCCGGCGGACAGCCGTCCCTGTTTGAGAAGATTCAAGATCTCGCGCCGAATGGGATCGGCCAAAGCACGCAGCGTGGCCTGAAGGCTCATAAGATCACTCCTTATTTAACATTTAACCTAAAGGTTAAATATAATATACACGATGGCAAGGATTTTGTCAATAGGGAAGTGGGGTTGCATATTGAAATAATAAATGTTACAATTAGGAAAATGCAATTCACAATAAGGACGAGAAAATATGGAGAAAAGCAACATTACATTTGCAGATTTGGGCTTAAGCGAAGCGATGCTTAAGGCGTTGGAAAAGAAAGGTTACGGCTATCCTACCACCATTCAGATGGAGGCGATTCCCCACTTTTTGCAGTGGAGAGATGTAATCGCCAAAGCCCCTACCGGTACGGGAAAGACCTTTGCCTTCGGCATCCCGATGATCGAGCATATCGATCCGGAATGCGGTGATGTGCAGGGCTTAATCCTTGCGCCTACCCGGGAGCTGGCTATCCAGATCGGTGATGAACTGCGGGGTCTGCTGACTTATTATCAGGGTATCCGCGTGGCGGTGCTGTACGGCGGCGCCGGCATTGGCGGCCAGATCAAGGCACTGGAGAAGAAGCCGCAGATCGTTGTGGCAACGCCCGGTCGGCTGATGGATCACTATAACCGTAAAACTGTCCGGCTGGATAAGATCCAGACTGTTGTGCTGGACGAGGCTGACCGGATGTTGGATATGGGCTTTTTCAAGGACGTTACCCGTATTATTGAGAAAATCAAAAATCGGAAGAATCTGGGTCTTTTCTCTGCTACCATCTCTCAGGAGGTTATGACCGTTTACTGGATGTACCAGCGGGACGAGGTGGAGATTACCGTCGAGCCCAAGCAGGAGGACCGCCCTGATATCGACCAGTACAGCATCACAGTAACCCCTCTAGAAAAGGCAGAAACGACTTTGCGGCTGATTCGCACCCAGGGTTTTGAACGTGTGATGATCTTCTGCAATACCAAGCATATGTGCCAGCGGCTGTGCGACGACTTCCAGCGGGCAGGTATGGATTGTCAGTGCATCCATGGCGACATTCGCCAGAGCCAGCGTGAAAAGACAATGCAGCGCTACCGGGAGGGTAAATTGGCCATCCTGATTGCTACCGATGTTGCTTCCCGGGGCATTGATGTGGATGATGTGGACTGTGTCATCAATTACGATGTGCCGGAAGAGAATGAATACTATGTTCATCGTATTGGCAGAACCGGCAGAGCCAAGCGCAAGGGTAGTGCCTATTCCATCATTGGCAATTTTCCGGAAAAGGCAAAACTGGATGAAATCGCCAAGTTCTCGCAATACACTATCCGACCCGTCTGCCTGGACGAAACCGGTAAGATTGTTGACGAAAAGGTGAAAGCGCCGGTTCCCGTGAAGAGGAGATTCCGGTGAGAGCGGCGGAACGAGGTTTTTTGCTGCTGAGCAGTCATCTGGGAGACCCAATGCGCAAACCACTGACCACGGCACAAATGCGGATTCTGACAGACCGTGCATGGAAACTGGAACTTCCCACGGAGGAACGGGATTTGGAGATGGCGGACCTGATCGCACTGGGCTACGGTCGTAGTATGGCGACGAGGATTCTGAAACTACTGTCTGACGGCGCAGTGCTGGATCATTATCTGCAGATTGCCAGGCGCAAAGACTGCGCGCCTCTGACCCGTGTCAGTGAGAGCTATCCGCTGATCCTTCGCAAGCGTCTGGCGCTGGACAGCCCCGGCGTGCTGTGGGCAAAGGGAAAACTGGAACTGCTTGATAGTCCCAAGGTCGCTTTGGTAGGTAGCCGGGATCTTTGTGAGAGCAATGCTGTTTTTGCCCGGAAAGTGGGTGAGCAGGCTGCCCGGCAGGGATATACTCTGGTTTCCGGAAATGCGCGAGGTGCAGACAGAACGGCCCAGGAGGCTTGTCTGGAAGCGGGGGGCTCTGTTATTGTTGTTGTGGCGGATTCCCTGGCGCAGCAAAGGCACCGCGAACGGGTGCTTTACCTGAGCGAAGAGGACTATGACCAGGCGTTTTCTGCCCAACGGGCATTGAGTCGTAACAGAATTATTCACGCACTGGGACAAATGACCTTCGTAGCGCAAAGCGCATACCAGACCGGTGGTACTTGGGACGGAACGGTAAAGAATCTTCAGAGCGGTTGGAGTGATGTGTTCTGCTTTCAGGACGGCTCGGCTGCTGCGCAGCAATTGTGCCAAATGGGCGCGATGCCGGTAGGACTGCAGAATCTGCAGAATCTTAATGCGCTTAAAAACGAAACAATAAACCTTTTTGACCAATGATACTCCATCATTGGTCAAAAATATTTACACAAAATGTGTTGACGGATCGTTATTTCGACACGATCCGTCATTTTCAATACATTATAATAAAATCGGTTGTAGCTGGACACCCTGCATTGCAGCATCCAGTGCCTGCGGAATCAATGTGAAATCTGCCACCATACTGGTGGGCTTATTATGAGGATCGTCCTGCCGGAAGGGCACAAAGTAGTAATGCTTCCGAGCCAGAAGCTTGCCGATATTCTCCGCTGCGCCCGCTAAAGCATCGTTGGTGGAAACGGCGACAAGGATCGGCCGGGCATTTCGCAGATGGCTCTTTGCAGCCATTGTAACCGAGGTGTCAGCGATGCTGTGAGCCAATTTTGCCAAGGTGTTGCCGGTGCAAGGCGCAATCACAAGGGCGTCCAATAACTTTTTCGGCCCAATTGGTTCAACCTGACTGATGGCATACAGCGGATCCTTACCGCAGATTTCGGCAGCCTTGCGGATATGGCTTTGCGCTGTGCCAAACCGGCTGTCGGTTACATATGAGGCAGGGGAGAAGATGGGAATGACAGTATGCGTTTTTGCCAGTTCCTCCATTACGGGAAACACCTGGGCATATGTACAGAACGAGCCGCAGACGGCAAATCCGACGGTCATAATGTTCGCTCCTTTCCATGCAATAGTCGGATAAAGGTATCGGCAATGAGCCTACCGGAGGATTCCGGCGCATATTTCGCCGGCAAACCTAGGGCTGGGATAACATTGGTGTCATCAATTCCCGGCTGGGAGGCCAATTCAATTTTGATGCATTCCGGATCACAGCTTTTGCATTGTTCTTTTGTAAGAATTGCAGTTGGAACGGTGTTGAAAATGACGCGGTAATGCCCCAATCCCCGGCAGAAGGACAGACTGTTATCTGCGCTGTACCCCAGTGCTTTCAGAATAGATATGTCGGCTTCTTTTCGGGCAGCTACGGTTACATCTGCCCCAAGGGCTTTTAGCTGCGTCGCCAGACATTTGCCGATCCTGCCCCAACCAATGACTAAAACAGGACACTTGCCCCATACGAGATGTAGCTGTTCCCGGGCAACTCGGATGGCGCAGTCTGCGGTGATTGCGGCGTTTTCGGCAACATATTGCGGATCCTGCAGCAAATCAAGGATGGGGCACCCATATGCAGATAAACTGTGCAGTTTTCCGCCTACCACAGTAATATGCTCCGGGAGATCTGCCAGAATATGGGCCGGGATGCCGCCGCCTTTGATTCTTCCGTCTGCTTCAAAGCTTGGTACGGGCAGGAGCAGGTGGGTTATGTCCGGCGCAGGTTGTGTTGTGACCTCAAAGCCCCGCCGGGATAGGTTCTGCACAGCAAACTGTAGTGCGGAAGTGTTTCCTGCGCAGCATATTCGAATTCCGTTCATAAACATCCCCCTTTCGTCCCAGAATATGCCGATTCCGAAACCGTTGTGCTTGATTTTTCCAATGGTTTCTGTATAATAAACTTAAGAGGTGAACGATATGCAAAGATTAGGATTTATTCACGATATGATGGATGTTAAGGTGTTGATCCTGTATGCGACATCCCGCTCCAACTACCCGATGACCAGCCAGGACATTTACGAGGTGTGCTATCAGGATGATTGCCTGAGTTATTTTGATGTCTGTACCGCTATCCCTGAAATGCTGAAATCCGGTCATCTGCGGCAGGTTGAGGATGAAAAATATGAGATTACCGACAAAGGACGCCAGGACGGTGAGCTGACTGCGGATTCCATCGCCTTTACTGTTAAGCAGCGCACAGAAAACGCAGTTGCCCGGTATAACCGGCAGGTCCGACGCAGCAGCTTTGTTAAGACACAGATCGTGCCCCGGCAGGGAGATGAATATGCTGTCATTATGTCGTTGGATGATGAGAGAGGCAATCTGATGACACTGGAACTTGTGGCCCCCGATCAACGGCAGGCACTGCGCTTGAGCCGCCTGTTTGAGAAGAAGGCGGAGATGGTTTACAATCTGACAATGTCTGAGCTGCTGGATGGTGAAGATGCTGACGAAGATTGAGGCGAAACCCTTGCCGAATCGCAGAAACTATGGTATAATATTAATACACCGAAGGATCGGTGAAACGAAAGGAGCTGACGCATATGAAGTTTCAATTCAGTGAGAAGAAAGTCAAGTTGCCCGGTAATGTCCACGCTTATGCCGAGAAAAAGGTGATGAAGCTGGCACGCTACTTTGACGAAGATGCGCAGGCACTGATCGTCTTTTCTGTAGAGAAGAACCGGAATAATGTAGAGCTCACCGTTCATGGTGCAGGCACCTGGTTCCGGGCAAGAGAGAGCACCTCGGATATGTTCGCATCCATTGACGCTGCCATTGGCACGATCGAAGGTCAGATCCGCAAAAATAAGACCCGCCTGGCCCGTAGACTTCGTCAAGATGCATTTGTCCGTACCGCAGAGGAGACCTCCTTTATTCCGGAGGAAACCGAAGATGATCTGAGCATCGTTCGTATCAAGCAGTTCCAGTTCAAACCTATGACCCGGGAGGAGGCTGTCCTGCAGATGAACCTGCTGGAGCATAATTTCTTCGCTTTCCGGGACGAAGAAAAGGATTGCCGCTTTGCCGTTGTCTATCGCAGAAACGACGGCGGTTACGGCTTGATCGAAGACGCAGAGTAAAGAGAATTGTTACCTAGCAGGGGCCTGGAAAGGCCCCTGTTTTTGCGCTTCAACGCACAGATGCTCGAATGAAAAAGTTTTTTGCAAAAACTTGAAAAAAGTTCTTGACAAGAGGGGAGGCGCGTGCTAGAATGAAAAAGCTCACCGCTCGGTGGGTGCTCTGTACCTTGTAAATTGAATAATGTGAGACAAACTATAACACCT
>JAZQTN010000049.1:0-3073 GCA_045630825.1 Faecousia sp.
AAGGCTCTGGCAGATAGCGTGAACCGTGCAAATGAATATGTTGGCCGTGTAATGCTCCGTGACATAGATAGTGATATGGTTCAGCAAATGGTCTATGACCTGGCTAAACAAGGCTATTCCGAAAGCATTATGACTAAGGCCAAACAAGCCGTCGGTGCTGTTCTAAAAATGGCTGCTGCAAAGCATTACTTGGATATGGTTCCTGTGCTTGACATTACCATACCCAACGGCAAAAATCAAGATGCGGATCGTCTGGCCAAAAGTAACTGGATGCGGGATGACGAGATCCGGGCATACGAAGAGGAATGCAAGCGGACCTATGTTCCCAAAAAGTACACCAAGTATGCCGGTAAGGAATTGCTGTACCATACTGGCGGCTATAAACTGCTGTTTATCCTTCATACCGGCTTACGTGTAGGTGAAGCCTTAGCCCTAACCTGGGCAGACTATGATGACTATAGCAAAACCATTCTGATTGACAAGAATATGGTCTATGTGGACGGCGAGAAGATCACCCAGACACCGAAAACCGAATCCGGCGAGCGTGTCATCGTTTTAAACAAGCAGGCGGTCATGGACCTCCAAATGCTTCGCAAGCAATTCGATGAGCAATCAGAGGTTATTGAGCAAAGAATGGCAGAGGAGCTGCGGCAGGCAGAACTGGATTTTGCTGGCCCCGAGCAGAAGTCAGCCAAGCGGATTATCAAAGAGAAGTACGATGCCATCCGTCGGGAGCACAAGTACATCTGCAGTTCTTCCAACTTCCCCTTTGGTAGCGGTGTCAGCTGCAGCACCAGCCAGGCGCATCGTAAGATTTGCAAGAAGATTGGTCTGACTCACAATGTCACCGTGCATGGACTCCGGCACACTTATGTGACCCACTATTACATCAAGCATAAAAACGACCCTGATTTCGATCTGGCCACTTTCTCCAAATCCATCGGTCATTCCAGCATCCGGACAACTATGGAGATATATGCTCACCTGGATATGACCCAGAATCGGTTTGTACAACGATCGATGGAAGATTTGAAAGATTTTTAAGTTTCTTTGCCACGGCACTACTCCAATCAGCTGAGATTCGCCTAGAGAATCAACGATAACTGACGTTGCACACCCAAATTACTACAATTTTACAACATTTTTGAGTTCCGATATGATATGAGAAAGTCAAAAGCAGTCCCGATCAGCCACGAAAAATGCCTTGTTCGGGACTGCTTTTTGTTTGTCTGCCATTTGGTCCAAAACGTGTTCTTCCGGTAGACAAACATATTTTGCTGTATGTAATTATAGTGCTCAACTGGCTTAATGATGGGCTATATGTCACGCTTTTGACGAAAAAAGTGGTTGCAGCGCAACCACTTTTTCTGATAGATGGGCATTGGGAATACAAACACCTTACCTGTCAAAATTCTTCAAGTAAAAGCGTGACAAATGTACTTGATAAAAGGCTTGTGCGGAATGATTATCTGTGAATGTACATCCGAGTCATATCAGGTTCGCCGTCACCCTGTACCATGCACAGGAATTCCCAGCCGTACCGCTCATAGAAGCTAACATGGTCAGTCACCAGAAAGGCAGGAGAGATACCTTTGGCGCGTAGATCTTCGACTGCCATATACTCGGCAATTATTTCACTCATACAATTCAGGGCGGCGTAAGGATGGGTAGAAGTGGGCGGAACGCTTATTTCCGAGGGTTCGAAACGAGGCGATCAGATCTTCGTCAATCTCACAGACCAGGAGGAATGCCTTGTCATCAAAGCAGGCGGAAACAACTTCTCCTCTGGGACCGGTGACCAGACATCCGCCGCCGAAGCTCGTATTATCCCATAAATTACAGCAAGCCATGTAAATGCGGTTGTCATAGCTTCTGGCCGGGATATATTTGCTCCAGATTTTTTCTCTGTTACCGGAGATGCGCGGCACCGCATGGGGTGCGAAAACCACCTCAGCCCCCCTTAAGGCCAGAGTTTGGGTGATTTCCGGATAATGGGTCTCCACACACAGCTGAATGCCGATTCTGGTTCCATTGGTCAGGGAAAGGATCTTCAATTCCTTTCCGGGAGAAAAGACTGTCTTTTCCCGTTGACCCAAATGGGTTTTGCGGTAGTAGTCCCGGGTACCATCTTTTCGGAAAAGACCGTGGGTAATATAAAAAGAATCATCTGATTTTTCCATAAATCCTACCAGAATGTCGATGGCATTTTCCATGGCGATTTTGGATACCTGCTGCAAAGCGGGAGCGTTTAACGAAATTGCGTTGCATACAGCTTTGTCAGGACGATATCCTGTGAGATAACATTCCGGGAAGCAAATTACTGAGCATCCTCTTTGTGCTGCTTCGCTTGCATATTTTTGCGTTATTTCCAGGTTGTTCGACAAATTTTCATGGGCGCATTCCTGGACAACAGCGATTTTGATCATACTTCATTCCTCCCAGGGAAAAACCAGCTTATTTTTTCCTGAAGATCTGCGTGCTTCAGATATACGATATTAAACTCCCGGACAATGCGTTCTCCTCTGATTGTAAACTTTGCAATGTTAGGATCACTGTCTGCCAATACTTCGTATACGAACGAAACGCCAAATCCTTTTTTTACCAGATCAAGAATCACAGGGAAGCTGGAGATACAGATCTGCCGCTTAAACCGGTCAAGGGATTCGTTGTAACCCTGCAACTTCTGCTCCAGGATTGCCCGGGTACCGGAGCCCGCTTCCCGGTGAATGATGGTTTCCTGAAACAGCTCTTCCAATGAAACCTCTTTTCCGGCAAATGGATGATTTTGCGGACAGATACCCACAAAGGGCTCCTTGCGAAAAAGCTGGCTGTCAAACAGGGAACGGTCAAAATAGCCTTCGATCACCGCGAAATCCAGCTGATTCACGTCCAGCATTTTCAGCAAATGCTCTGTGTTATCCACAACCAGTGACAACGCATGATCTTCCTTGCTTAAATACCGCTGGATATCCTCTTTCAGCACATAATCGCCGATTGTTTTTGTGGCACCGATCTTCAACTCCCGGACCGTACTGCTGAGTTTATCACGCAAATGCTGATCCTGCAGGCGTAT
>JAZQTN010000050.1:0-3291 GCA_045630825.1 Faecousia sp.
TATCATATCCGTTCCGCCTTTACAATGGATCGCCATGTTTTTCAAATCATTTAAAAATCTGCACATATCACTTTCTTCGCCGATTGCTTATACACTTCTAATATCCCTACCAGCTCTCCCGTCCTAACGCCGCTCATATAAAATCGCAAAAAGACACCCAGCGCAAATGGCTGCGCTCTAAATTGCAACAGAATGTAAAATGTATGTAAATCCCTTGAAGTTTCCTACTAAAACAGCTAAAATTATAACAAATGTACGGAGGTGAGGTTATGATTTGGTGCGTGGAAGATGATTCCAGCATCCGCGACATTGAAGTTTATGCTTTAACTTCCACCGGTTTTGAAGCAAAAGGCTTTGAAGACGGTGATTCTTTTTGGAATGCTTTACAGACCGAACAGCCGGATTTGGTGGTGCTGGATGTAATGCTCCCCGGTAAAGACGGTGTAACATTGCTGAAGATGATGAAGAGTTCCCAGGAATTCTGTGAAATCCCTGTAATAATGGCAACTGCCAAGGGCAGTGAATATGACAAGATCCAAAGCTTGGACTTGGGCGCTGACGATTACCTGGTTAAACCCTTTGGCATTATGGAAATGGTCAGCCGAGTCAAGGCGGTACTGCGCCGATGCAAACCCGTAAAGGAAAGTAAATCTTTCAAGATGGATGGTTTGGTGCTGAACCCGGAAGAGCATACTGTCACCGCGGACGGTCAGCGGGTCAGCTTAACCTACAAGGAATATGAACTTCTGCATCTGTTCCTTTCTCAGCCGGGAATTGCCTTTACAAGAGAGCAGCTGCTGGTAAGCGTTTGGAATACAGATTATGTGGGTGAGACCCGGACAGTGGATATGCATATCCGTACCCTGCGTCAAAAGCTGGGCGAATACGGAAACATGATTGAAACGGTTCGTAATGTCGGCTACCGCCTGGAGGCAAGACATGACAAGTAAGATATTCCGTTCAACAGTGTTTGTTGCGGTTGTCGTTCTGCTATGTTCTTTGGGTATCGTGATGGGTGTTCTCTATAGCCACTTCACGCAAGTGCAGGTACAGCAACTAAAGAACGAGCTGAGTTTGGCTGTCACCGGTACAGAACAATACGGAAATGCTTTCCTAGAAAATGTGGAGGCGGATCGTTTCCGTATCACATGGATCGACCTGGATGGTACTGTTCTTTTTGATACCCAGGCGGATCAAACAGTCATGGAGAATCATGCAGACCGTGAGGAGATTCAGGAAGCCTTCGAAACTGGCCGTGGCAGCGCAGTGCGTACTTCTGCTACACTGACAGAGCAAACCTTCTATGAAGCACAAAAACTCAAAGACGGAACTGTACTGCGTATCTCCACCAACCAGGAATCTGCCTGGTCGCTGATGATCGGTATGCTGTGGCCTGTCATTTTGATCGCAGCACTGGCAATTGCACTTTCTTCCATCTTGGCCAGAAGAATGGCAAAGAAGATCGTGGAGCCGCTGAACAAGTTGGATCTGGAGCAACCGCTGAAAAACGATGTGTATGAAGAGATTTCTCCTCTGCTACACCGTATTCATCGGCAGCATCGGCAGATTGCAGAGCAGATGGAAAAGCTGCGGCACAAGGCCGAGGAATTCCAGCAAATCACATCCCATATGCAAGAAGGACTTGTTCTGCTGGATGGTGAAGGAACGATCCTTAGTATCAACCCCTTTGCTATGGCACTCTTTGAAACAGATGCAGATTGTATCGGTAAGGGCTTTTTACAGATCGATCGCGATAGTGCCATGCGCAGTGCGGTTAACGACGCCCTGGATAAGGGGCGAGGATATGCAAGACTTCGCAGAAATGGTCGGGATTATCAGTTTGATCTAAGCCGCATTCAATCGGATGGCGCAATCATTGGCGTGGTTGTTCTTGCCTTTGATATTACGGAACGCTTGAATTCCGAGCAGATGCGCCGGGAATTTTCTGCCAATGTTTCCCACGAGTTGAAGACACCTTTACAAGGTATCATCGGCAGTGCAGAACTGCTAGAAAACGGTATGGTAAAGCCTGAGGATGAAGCTCGTTTCGTAGGACATATCCGCAATGAAGCTTCTCGTTTGGTAAGCCTTATCGAAGATATCATTCGTTTGTCCCAGCTGGACGAAGGCGTAGCACTCCCCACTGAAGATGTGGAACTTCTTTTGATTGCAGAAGAAGTGAAGGCGATTTTGGAAAAAAGTGCTGCGGAGAAGAATGTCAGTATCACCATTTTCGGTAGTGGTTTTGCGGTACAAGGCGTTCGCAGAATGTTGCAGGAGATCATCTACAATCTCTGCGACAATGCCATCAAATACAATGTTCCCGGCGGCAGCGTGGAAATCCATGTTGAGAACAAGAAGCTGACCGTCCGTGATACGGGTATCGGTATTCCTGCTGAGCATAAGGACCGGATCTTTGAACGGTTCTACCGGGTTGATAAGAGCCATTCCAAGGCATCCGGTGGTACAGGTTTGGGCCTTTCTATTGTGAAACACGCAGTGCAGTATCACAAAGCCAATATCGAACTGGATAGCACCCCCGGAAAGGGTACAACGATTTCTATTTTGTTCTAATGCAGAGCGCATCCGAAAGGGTGCGCTCTTTTCGCTTTACATAGATTTTACTTAAGGTTTGCAAACCCTCTATGGTATTTACAAATGGCCAAATTTATAATGTAACCTGTCGAAATAAGAAATCTTTCCGCAAAGGAGAAATATATGACAGCTTACATTTTTAAAATCATCACCCTCATGGGTGGTTTGGCTTTGTTCCTGTTCGGTATGGACATTATGGGCAAGGCTCTGGAGCGTCAGGCCGGTGGTAAACTGCAGACCGTTCTGGCGAAGATGAGTTCCAATGTGTTCAAGGGATTCCTGCTGGGTCTGGGTGTTACCGCGGTGATCCAGTCCTCTTCCGCAACCACGGTCATGGTAGTCGGTTTCGTTAACTCCGGCATTATGACACTGAAGCAGGCCGTTGGTGTTATCATGGGCAGTAACATTGGTACTACGGTTACCGCTTGGATCTTGTCCCTGTCCGGTTTGGAGGGTGATAGCTTCCTTATTAAGCTCTTTAAGCCTTCTACTCTTGCCCCACTGATCGCTATCGTTGGTATTGTGCTTTACATGTTTACCAAGAGCGAAAAGAAAAAGGGTATCGGCACCATTTGCCTGGGCTTCATGGCACTGATGACCGGTATGGATCTGATGTCCAGCTCCATGTCCTTCCTGAAGAGTGAAGCTTGGTTTGCAGACCTGATGATCTCCTTCACCAACCCCATTGTGGGTATT
>JAZQTN010000051.1:0-55435 GCA_045630825.1 Faecousia sp.
CCGAGGACAAGATCCGCAAGGTCGTCATCGCTTACGAGCCCATCTGGGCTATCGGCACCGGCCGTACCGCTACCCCCGAGCAGGCTGAGGAAGTCTGCGAGAACATCCGTGCTGTTGTCCGCAAGCTGTACTCCTCCAAGAACGCCCGTGCTATCTCCATTCTGTACGGTGGCTCTATGAACGAGAAGAACGCTTTTGAGCTGCTGGCTCAGCCCGACATCGACGGCGGCCTGATCGGCGGTGCTTCCCTGGTTCCCGAAAAGTTCGTGCAGATCATCGAAGCAGCAAATCAGCCCACTGTGTAATTTCAAAAAATGGGAGCAGCTGCTAAAAATGCAGCTGCTCTTTGCACATAGGAGGCATTTTATGCAAACCCTATATCTGTCTGCCAAAGATCCTGCCACAGCCTCTACTGCTGCGCAGATCATTCAAAACGGCGGTCTTGTAGCAATTCCCACCGAAACAGTCTACGGTCTGGGTGCCAATGGACTGGACGAAACCGCCGTGGCAAAAATATTTGAAGCAAAGGGCCGTCCCCAGGACAACCCTTTGATCCTTCACGTTTCCAAGACGGAAGATATCGAAAAATTCTGTCATAGCATCCCGTTGGAAGCCTATGTCCTGGCCAACGCTTTCTGGCCAGGCCCACTGACGATGGTACTGCCTGCCAGAGAGACCGTGCCCAAGCGCACCACCGCCGGTCTTGACACCGTTGCTGTACGCTGTCCTGACTGCGATATCACCCGAGAGATTATCGCCCTTTCCGGCGTTCCCATTGCCGCGCCATCAGCCAACATTTCCGGCAAGCCCTCCACCACTACAGCAGAGCACGTCCGCCACGATCATGACGGCAAAATCGATGCCATCGTTGACGGCGGTCCCTGCCGTGTCGGTGTGGAATCCACCATCGTAGATCTGACCGATACCCGTCCCCGGCTTTTGCGCCCCGGCGGCATCACACCGGAACAGCTGCGTGCCGTTCTGGGCGATCTGCTGATCGACAAGGCGGTAACTGCCAGCATCGACCACGACGCTGTTGTAAAAGCCCCCGGAATGAAATATCGCCACTATGCTCCGGCAGAACCGGTGGTTATCGTGTCCGGTTCCCGGGAAAAGGCGGCTGCATATATCCATAAGCATTTCGAGCCCGGCGACCGGGTACTGTGCTTTGAAGAGGAACTGCCGCTGTATGCAGACTGCCATCCCCTCTCCTACGGTCAGGAGGCCAATGTAGATACCCTCTGTGCCGGCCTGTTTGCCGCACTGCGGGAACTGGATGACCCCAGTATCCATCAGGTCTATGCCCGCTGCCCTGAGGGCGACGGCGTTGCCTTTGCCGTGCAGAACCGACTAAAAAAAGCCGCAGCTTTCCATATAATTGATGCGGAGGTAACGGAATGATTCTGGGCATCACCGGCGGCACCGGAAGCGGGAAAACGACACTGCTTAAGCTGATCGAAGAGGCTGGCGGTGTAATCCTTGACTGCGATGCCATTTACCATCAACTCCTGGAACAAGACAGCGACTTGCTGGCTGCCATTGAAGCCCGCTTTCCCGGCACAGTTGCAGACGGCAAACTTGATCGCAAAACGCTGGGTGAAATTGTATTCCCTGACACAAAAGCGCTGCAAGACCTGAACGCAATCACCCACGGCGCCGTAAAGCGGGAAGTTTTGCGAATTTTGAAAAACAAGCCGACCCTTGCTGCCATTGACGCCATCGGCCTTTTTGAAAGTGGCTTGGAGGCTCTTTGTGATGTAACTATAGCGGTTACCGCCCCTGAACAGCAGCGCGTCCAGCGACTGATGGCTCGCGACGGCATTTCCGCGGAATATGCCCGAAAGCGAATTGCTGCCCAGCATACAAATGACTGGTTCCGCACCAAGTGCACCTACACGCTGGAAAACAACGGTAAATTAGATGCATTCGCAACAAAATGTATTGCTTTTTTGCAAGACTTGGGTATAATGAAAGCAGAATAAGCAAGAAAGGAAACGATTACTATGACTGCTGATGAACTGCGTGAATCCCTGCTGGCTGCGCCGAAAAACGGCTATGCCCGCATTACCCCCGAGCAGCGCTCGGAAATGGAAGCATACTGCAAGCGCTATATGGCATTTATGGATGCGTGCAAAACAGAGCGCGAAGCGACTACCTGGACTGTGGCTGAAGCCGAAAAGAACGGTTTCAAGCCCTTTACCCCCGGCATGGACGCCAAACCCGGCGACAAAATCTATCTGAACAACCGCGGCAAGTCCATTATGCTGGCCGTCATCGGTAAGAAGAGCCTTGCTGAAGGCGCTAACATCTGCGCCGCTCACGTGGACTCTCCCCGTATGGACATCAAGCCCAATCCTCTGTATGAAGATGCAGAGATCGCCTTTTTCAAGACCCATTATTACGGTGGCATCAAGAAGTACCAGTGGGTTACCATTCCCCTGGCACTCCACGGCGTTGTCTACCGCAAGGACGGTTCTGTGATTACCGTTACCGTAGGCGAAGACGACACCGATCCCGTCCTGATGGTGTCTGACCTGCTGCCCCACCTGGCCGCTGACCAGATGCAAAAGCCCCTGGCTAAGGGTATTGCCGGTGAGCAGCTGAATGTCATTCTCGGCACCGAGCCCATTGAGGGCGAAGGCAGCGATATGGTGAAGCTGAATGTGATGAAACTGCTGAACGAGAAGTACGGACTTATCGAGACCGATTTCCTATCCGCTGAACTGACTATCGTTCCCGCAGGCCGCTGCCGTGAGGTAGGTTTGGACCGCAGCCTGATCGGTGCCTACGGCCACGATGACCGTGTTTGCGCCTACGCCGAGCTGGAGGCTCTGTTCACCATCGGCACTCCCGACAAGACCAGCGTCTGCATTCTGGCTGACAAGGAAGAGATTGGCTCCGTCGGCATCTCCGGTATGCAGAGTGAAGCTTTCGAGTATTTTATGGAGAATCTGTGCGACGCTCAGGGCGTAAAGCTGACCCAGTGCTTCGCCAATTCCTTCTGCCTGTCTGCTGATGTTTCCAACGCCTTTGACCCCAACTTCCCGGAAACCTGCGACCGCCGGAACAACTCTGCACTGAACTACGGCGTGTCCATCTGTAAGTACACCGGCTCCCGTGGTAAGGGCGGCGCATCCGATGCCTCCGCTGAGGCTATGGGCCACATCCGCACCACCTTTGAAAACGCCGGCGTTATCTGGCAGATTGCCACTCTGGGTAAAGTCGATCAAGGCGGTGGCGGCACTGTCGCTGCCTATATGGCAAACCGCAATATCGTTACTGTGGATGCCGGCGTGCCCGTTTTGAGCATGCACGCACCCATCGAGCTGGTTTCCAAGCTGGACTGCTACGAAACTATGCTGGCCTGCAAGGCAATTTACCTGGCATAAATATTACTCCCCACGGCTTCGCTGTGGGGAGTTTTTTGCCTTTTGGCAGCAATTCCTTGCTTTACTTTTTATCTGATCAATGGTAGAATAGACGAACAGAAAGGAGGCGGATATCTTGCGCGACTTTATCCAGGAACTAAAACGTTTTCATCGCAAGGGCGATATGATATTGCTGATGTTGTGTCTTGCCACATCCGCCTTTGGCAGCCTGATCATCGCCAGCGCTACTAACGCTGCAAAATTCGGCGGTTCTACCCGGTACATTGCCGTCCAGATCGGCGCCACGATTATCGGCGCCTTGCTGTTTGCCGTGATGTCCAGTATCGATACGGATGTTTTTTCAGAGCACCGGCTGCTGCTGGTAGGCATCAGCATGGCATTGCTTATTATTCTTGTCCCCTTCGGCACCGATAACAACACCGGTAATAAGAGTTGGATTGAGATTCCTGTGGTACATATCAATGTCCAGCCTGCAGAAATCTGTAAAATCTTGTACATTCTGATTACCGCATCCATAATGGCATCCCACCAAAACCGAGCATCCCATATTTGGTCTGTTACCCATGTAGGAATCTATTTGGCATTGTTTGCCGGCGTAAATCTGCTGATTTCATCAGATATGGGTGTTTCCCTAATTTTCGTATTTATCTTCGTTGGTATGGCCTTTGCCGGTGGCATCAGCCTGTTCTGGTTTGCATTGGTAGGCGGCGCAATCGCAGCGGCATTCCCCTTTATTTGGACACATGTTTTCTCTGAAAAGCAGCGGAACCGTATCCTGTATGTATTCATTCCTGATGTTATTGACCCCGAGGGTCTGGACGAAGGCTGGCACACCACCGAAAGCCTGAAATCCCTCACCGGCGGCGGCTTTACCGGTCAGGGTCTGTTCAACGGAAACCGCACACAGGGCGGCAATCTGTTTGCCCAGCATACAGACTATGTTTTCTCCTCCATCGGTGAGGAGTTGGGCTTTGTGGGCTGTTTTCTGGTCATTACTGCACTTCTGCTGATCATCATTCGCTGCATTTGGGTAGGTATCCACAGCCGTGATTATATGCGCCGGCTAGTCTGCTTTGGTGCAGCATCGGCGATGATTTTCCAGGTGGTCAATAATGTGGGTATGTGCCTTGGCGTTACCCCCGTTATCGGTTTGACGCTGCCATTTTTCAGCTACGGAGGCAGCTCCATCGTTACCACTTATGCTATGCTGGGACTAGTGTCCGGTGTTCACGCACGACCGGCGCCACGAAGCCACGAACGCTATATTCGCCCACCGCTATAACAAAAAGCCCCGGAGAGCTTCTCCGGGGCTTTTTGACGCTGTTTTTTTGACTATATTTTTTGGAAAAAATGTGTCGGAACTCTTTATTTTTTTCGCCCTTTGTGCTAGAATACATTCATAATAGATATAGTGGCAAATTATTCGAAAAAGGAGAATGAATGCAATGAGAAAATTTACAAGAATTGTCTCTGTTGTTTTGCTTTTTTGTCTTATAGTTTCTCTGCTGCCGTCAATGAATTTCACCCGGGCAGCTGAGGTTACTCAGAGGTATGAATTAGACACGGACGGCATCGATATCGGCGCAACCTACCTGATTGTCAACACCGGTTCTGCCGGCGAGGGCAACGCTCTGCGGTTCTACTACAACAACAGCTGGAACCGGGATCTGCGCAACCAGTCTGTAACGGTCAAGACCGAAGACGGCATCCAGTATATTGAAGCCGGCTTTACCAATGACACGGATTGTCAGTTCCTGTTCACCGGTGCCGGTGCAGGTAATATTACCCACGATAACTACAAACTGGACCTGAGCAACAACGGCTTTGTTACAGGAAACCCCAGTGAAACCTTGACCTTTACCCATCAGGGCAACGGTCAATATCAGATCCACTACACCTCCTGGTGGAGAACCTACTATCTGCGTTACAACAATTCGGACTGGTCAAACAGCACTACCACCTCCTCCGTGTATCTGTATAAGCTTACCGATCACGTGGTGGGTTACGATGTGAATTATGACGGCAACGGCCACACTGCCGGTACCCTTCCGGAAAATGCTGTTATGCTTTCCAGCGGCGATCAGTACACCGTTCTGGCACCCACTGAATTGCGTAAAGATGTAGGCGAGGACACTTGGCTCTTCCAGTGCTGGAATACTGCACCGGACGGCTCTGGTACCGAATATGCTCCCGGCGATGTCATCACCATCACAGATGATATCACCCTCTATGCCGAATGGTATCGGCAGACCAAGTATACCGTTTCTATGATCACATACCTGGACGGCACGCCCATGGATGTGGAGGAGATTAGCGGTCTGGACAAAAAATTCTTTGCTCTTCTGGAAAACACAGACACCTACATCCCCCTGCAAAGGACTGCCGAAGGCACCTACAGCGCCAAGGTAGCAGAAAACGGCACATATATCATCTATTCCAAGATAGGTGACGGCGATTACGAAGAAGCACACGGCCATAAAGCAGTCATCTTTAACCAAAACGGCAGCTCCGAGTGTATGCACTACAGTGTCAGCTACGACACTGCGGGCGGTGTATGGGCAGAAGGTCAGAATCCCGGCAAGGAAATGCATCATTTTCAAGATCATGTAGCTGTCATCAATGAAGTGCCCACTCTGGCTGGTAACCGTTTCCTTGGCTGGAAGGATCAGGACGGAAATATCTATTCGCCCGGCGCACACCTGACTTCTGCCATCGACAAGCAGATTATCCTGACAGCCATTTGGGAAAAAACTATTACGGTTACCGTCAATGTGGTAATTGACCACAAGCCGGAATCCGGCGGTGTGAATCCCGACAAAAATATGCACGAGGCTCTCCTCCTGCTTCTGCGGGAAGAAAACGGCGTTAATCTGCCTGTTGAGGAGCGACTCCTGTCTACAGGCTATACCTACAACGAGGAAACAGGTCTGACCACTTATACCATCGTATTCACGGATATGCCCCAAGGCAACTATCACGCTGCCGGCACCAAGTCCCATTACGAAAGCAGCGTCTCCCATAGCGAGGACGAAAACGGTAATACGGTTATTAACGTCAATCTAAAATATACCCCCAACAACTTTGACTTGACTTTCAACGTCATCGTAAATGCGGATAACGAAGCGGAGATGGCTCTGAAGCCTCAGGCTGTGAACGCAAAAATCCTCTACTGGGGATACAACGATAACAACGAACTGGGCTGGCACATCATCACCCAGCAGGAAGGCCATCACGCACCCACCACCATTATTCTCGATGAAACCGGCAAGGGTACAGCCTTCTTCCCGGTATGGTGCTACCATTCCGGCACTGAAGATGCTTACTACTACCGGATCGAGGTAACCTCCGTGGTTATGCCCGATGGCACCATCATCCCCGCTTCCGGCGATGGCGAGGTTTACACTGTAAACGGCTCCGGTCTGTACACCGCTACCGTAACGCTGGAAAACGGCGGCGAAACACCCAAATTCCCCGAAGCTGGCCACACTACCCTCCATGGTGCCTACTTTGATGACAAAAAGCAGGTCGGCACCCCCACCATAACCATCGACATTACCCCTTTCACTGTACAACTGAATGCAGATAACGGCACAGTGGACGGTCAGCAGACTATCACCCTGGAAAACCAGTGGCAGTATCCGGATCTGGATCATTATATTGCCGTTCCGGACGCAGCTAACCGTGTCTTCCTTTGTTGGGTAGATAAAGACGGCAACCGGGTAGATGTTCAGGCCGGCACCATGCTGACAGAAAATGTTACCCTGTATGCCCGGTATAATGACAACTTTGTCCTTTCCGGTGATATTACGGTAGATGCTTCCTATGAGCAAAACGGTAAAACAGTATATATTAACGATACTGACCTGGCCAACTCTGTCCTTGTGGTATTGCAGAAAAAATTCGGCAACGTTTACAACGATATGGATTCTTTCGTCGTAACTCTGACTTATGCCAAGAACGAAGCCGGTAAGTACACCACTGGCACCGGCACCTATCAGTTTGAAAATTTGCCCAACGACGGCAGTGAGTATCGTGTGCAAATGCTGGAACTGAACTACAGCGAAGCATACGACAACAATCAGGACCAAATCTTCTCAAAGGAAGAAGCCGTCGCACAGATTGACGATCTGAATGCAACTGCAAAGGTGGATGCACACTTAACATTTACACCGGACACTTATCAGCAGGCAATCTGGGTAGACGCATCTCAGATCCAGAAAGACCTGCGTCCTACCGGCGCGGTGGTTCAGATTCTCTACCGCGATCTGGGAGATGTACACAACTACAAGGTGATCGCCCAGCACGAGACTAACGGCATCAAGGTGGACCTGGACCCGTCCAAGGCTTCCGGTCTGGCATTTGAATATCTTTGGAACTGGCATACCGACGGTGCCCCCTATGAATATCAGGCGCAAATATCCACAGTATACGGCAACAATGTACCCGGCGCTTACGATCAGAACGGTACGCCCTACACGGATGACAGTCCCTTCACCATCGTTTACGGACCTTCCAACAACTACCTGCGGCAGACTGCGCTAGGCGGAATTATGCTGGAGGCCACATTGGTACCCAAGGAATACGCTGTCATTCTGGATTTGAATCTGGGTGATGACACCACCACGCCTGTTCGGGGACTGGAAAAGTATCTGGTAGATGACGGCACCGGCAACGAGCGATATGTGTTTGTACACACCTGGAGCTTTGCAGAGCAATTCTCCGCTTATCCCTACAGAGAGGGTTATGTGTTCAAGGGCTGGACAAGTCCCAACACAGATGAGGTATACATCAAAGATGGTATTATTCATGTTGGCAACACCCTGGCGAACAACATTACCCTGACAGCGCAGTGGGAGAAGCTGACCGGAACAGACTACACCATCCGCTATCTGGAACTGAACACCGATAAGGTGCTGCAAGGCGCTTCCTCTGTTACAGGTGCCTCTATAGGCGATGCTGTTGTAGCGGCCGATTTTGCAACCCCCATTGAAGGCTATTTCTATGCAGGCGCTGTTGTAAACGGCAATTATCTTGACAAATCTGAAAACCCGGTAATGACCGTCAGCGACAACCCCGTTAAAAACCTGATGGTAATCTATTACCTGCCCGACGGCTCTGACGGCTACACCGAGCAGGTGGAAAGCAATCTGGACATCAACAAGACCGCTGTCCTGGAAGATAACGGCACCTATACCATCACCCTGGACACCTACACCAAAGACAATCCTATTACCACGCTGATAGAACAGAATACACCATTGGACATCGTACTGGTGTTGGACCAATCCGGCTCTCTGGCCGAAAATGACAATGAATATCTGAAAGCGCTGCAGGATGCAGTAGATAACTTCATCGTTTCTGTGGCAGATCACGGCAGACACAATGAAGTAGACCACCGGATTGCATTGGTCGGCTTTGCAAGTAACGAAACAGATGCTCACAGTTCCGGCAATGTAACAGCTACCGGTGGCAAGAAGACCGACACCTGGATCAACACCGGTGTCTTTGACTCCAACGGCGAATTCCACCTGTATAATGTCAACGGTTTTAATTATACCAAGCTTGCTGACACAAAGACGATGACAGCCGATGGCATCTACTACACCAAAGTAACCGTTAACGGTCAGGATAAGTATCTGCTGCTGACCCACCACGACGAATACCGACACCTGATTACAGAAGAAGAGGCCCGTGTGGCAACGCTTCAGGGCCAGAAGGTATACGGCTATGTCTACAATGAGCAAAATGTGGGCAACTGGGTAGAATTGACCCGAAACAGCAGCGGTCTTTGGCTGTACGGCAATAAGCAGCTATACTCTGAAAAGGAGTTCTTTACCTACCATACCGATGTATGGACCCATCGTGACGGAATCAACGCCCGACAGATTCACGCATACGGCGTTGGTGCCAATTACACCCCCACCGACGGCCACGAGGGTGTCTTCACCCGCGAGGAAACCACTGGCAACAGCTATATGCAGAGCATTTATCAGGATGCGCTGATCCCAGTTTCCATCGGTGCCGCTGGTTCCGGCGGTACTAACCCCGGTCTGTTGACGGCTGCCGATTCTTTGGGTGCTGACGGCGCTACCCGCGCCAGCTACGGTATGATCATGGCAAACAAAATTCTGGAGGCACATCGCTTGGATTCCGGTGAAGACCGTGTCCGCCTGGTGGTTATGTTCACTGACGGCGAACCCGGCTATATGGGCTTTGACAACAGCAGCGGCGATCAATACTATCAACAGGCAGTTACCGAAGCAAACAATGCAATTGCCCAGGCATATATCTCCAAGAATACCCACAATGCCTATGTGTATGCCATCGGTCTGTACGAAAGCTCCGGCGTGGACGCCACCAGTGAAGTCGCATACTATATGAACGCTCTGTCCTCCAACTACCCCAATGCACAGAATATGGACGGCATCAAGGCAGCCACTACCTATAAGCAAGCGTCTAACGGCACTGCTTTGCAGAACAACGGCAAATTCTATGTGCTGCACAATAACAGCGGCTCTACCTACTACGAAGTTAAGTACGGATATGTACGGACCTCCGGAAGCTATATGTCCCGCTATTGCTGGTACTACACCCGCAACAACACCAACTACTCTATCTCCACTACTACATCTCCCACCGTATCCAACGGTAAGGTTGGTAACTTTACCATTTACCAGCAAGCCGGCGGCTATGCAGCAACCGAAAACTCCGGTTACTACACAACCACTGAGAACTCCGCCTACCTGAAAGAATACTTTGAAAACATTCTGAAGGACATCACCACCAAGATCACCACAGAAATCATTCTGGAAAGCGATACCATCCTGCGCGACATTATGAATCAGGGCTTGGTGCTGACAGACGATACGGTCATCACTGTCTACACACAGGAAGGCAATTATGATCTGGATACCGGTAAGATAACTTGGTCTGTTGATGCAAACGGCCAACCGGTACTGGAGAAAAAGGTGAGCTTGGACCTCCGTACCGGTGCGACTACCGCAAAGGATGATGTAAGCGGCGTCGCCATCCATGTTTACAACCTGGATGCTGCAAATCCCACCAATCCTAGCAAGGACAACTACCATCCTCATGCGGTGGATATCACCGGCTACAATTTCTCCGAGTGGTTTATCAGCGAAGAACATACCAAGGGTTACAAAATGGTTGTTACCATCGACCGCGTAGAAGCAATGGATGATGTGGAGTGGAGCCGCAGCACCGCCACCAATAATGAACAGTCCGGTCTGTGGCTGCCTGCAGATGAGCACGGCAACCGCCAGCTGCTCCTGCCCTTCGACCAGCCTACCACCATTTTCGTGGAGCGGGCCTATGTGCTGGACTACGGCAAGGAATTCACCCTTTCCGGCTGGTACTTTGATGACGAAGATGGCAAAAACGCAACCCCGGTCCATATCGACTGCGACATTTCCAACGGTATGAACTGGTTTGACCCGGAGAATCCCAACACCACCAACGCTATTAACGGCAAATACGGCAATACCAAGTACGGCAATGTGCAGGTGAAGGACGGAATGGTCACCTACTCCCCCACTTCTATAAACTGGGGTGGCTACGATCAGTTCTATGTATTTGGCGACACCTGGAGAAAGACTGTCCTTGCTCAGGATGCCAACGAAAACGGCAATCTGTGGAACAAGGTAACGGTGATCCCCGCCAACAACATCTACTACGAGGATTCCTTTATCACCACCGAAGATACCACTCAGAACGGTATTCAGGGATTCACATTCACAGGCGATTGGACCATTGTTGGCTCTGACAGTGGTAACCCAGAAGTTCCCGAACACATGGAATCCACGCCCTACGGCGATGTCCACGGCTGGACGGATTCTCTATCGGATGACCTGACCTACACCGACGGCAGTGCGCATGCCACCGGGCTTAACGGAGAAATGGGCGCATCGGCTGAATTCACCTTCACTGGCACCGGTGTGGAAGTGTACACCCGTACCAATGCAACATCCGGTATGGTTGTGGCTGTCCTGAACCGCAAGGTTACCGGCTCTGACGGCGCAGAATCCACAGTCTTAATGAAGAGCATCGCTGTGGACAATCTGGCAATGTCCGGCGATTACTACCACATCCCCACAGTCGCCTTTAAGGAACTTCCTTACGGCACCTACACCCTGCGGCTGATTGCCACCGCAGCAAATATGGCTGCTACCGGAAAACGGTATGAGTACTACATTGATGGTGTTCGCATTCATAATCCGTTGGGTAACACCACCAACTATCAGTCCAATATCATTAAGGACGCTTATGGGCTGGAGACCAACGCCGTCTTCACTGAGGTTCGTGATATCCTGCTGGATTACGGTGATTTTAATACCGAACTGCCGGACAGCACCGACGGAAAGCTGGGCGCGGTATTTATCGACTGGATCCAGGATGGTCAGGGTAGTAAAAATGACGCCACCGGCACCGGCAAGCCCTCCTATGAGATTGGCACTTTTAAGACCTACGGCCCCAAGAATGAAGTCTACCTGAGCGCGGGTCAAGCCATCGTACTGAAGGTTGCCGAAGGCAACACCTACTATGTGGGCCTTAAGAGTATGACGGGCGCTTCGGTAACCGCCAATGTCAGCGGTATTGACCAGGCCGAACCCACTGCGATCAAATTGGCGCATACCACAGATATGTATTATCAGGTAACTCCGGCAAACGGCTACATCGTGATCCAAAACGGCAATACCGACGGAGCGATCCTGTCCATTACCAATCTTCGCACCACCAATTTGAAAGCTGCTGCACCAAACGGTGGCATTTTGCCGGTAGCGCAGCAGGAAGCAGTTGAAATGGTGAGCGATTTCTCTGCATATATGCTTGAAAAAGCCAATACAGAGCAAATCACTCCCCCGCCCACCGAACCCGAGGAGGAAATACCCTCCGCTGAGGATCTGGCGCAGGCAAATCTGGAATTTGCCAACGCGTTGTTCCCCACCGTTCGCCAGTGGCTGGAAACAACGAATTAAAGGAGGAGAGAACATGAAAGCAAATTACACAAAACCCCTGCTGTCAGTAGAGTTGTTCTCTCTCACCCAGACCGTTGCCCGGGATTGCGGTGATTCGATTCCCAAGGACCAGCTCAACTTCAGCGATCCCGGCAAGTGTGTTTGGGATCTTGGCGGAGGTACAACCGTATTTGTCGCCGGTTCCAACTGTATGCTTGACGGTGAGAGTATGGGATACGGCTGCTACAATAATCCCAGCGAAGGAAACTATATTTTTAGATCCTAACTACTACACCTTACCCCCGCAGGCCTTGAGGTCTGCGGGGGTGTAAGGAAAGATTATGAAAGAATACTATTTTTTCCTTGTAGGGCTGCGCACCGTGCTGCGCACCCCTTATGAAATTACCATCTCAGAAAGCCTGCGGCCTTTTTTATGTGCGCCGCTGGAAGAATCCGACTGCACAATTGATTTGCAGTTTTGCGAGGCATTACCTGCTCTTTCAGAAAGCGGCATATGGTATGGCCCCGAATACTATGACTGCCAGGATGGTATTGCGCGCATTTTCCACTGCAGCGCTCCCAAAACGGCAGCCTTTGCTGTAACACAGCACTTTGAAAACGGAAACATCAGAATCTGCGCTCTGCCTGCCTACCTCTCTTATTTTTCGGGCAGCGCCGGAATCTTTAATCGTATTGGCATGGAAAAACTTCTGCTGCAGCATCAGGGCTTGCTGCTGCACGCATCTTTGATAAAATACGCCGATAACGCTATCGCCTTCACCGGACCTTCCGGCGTGGGCAAATCTACACAGGCAAATCTCTGGCACAACCATATGGGCGCAGACATTCTGAACGGTGATCGCGCTGCCCTTAGAAAAGGCGTTGGCGGTTGGACAGCTTACGGCTCTCCCTACGCCGGCACCTCCGGCATCTACAAAAACGATGCTGCGCCTCTTGCGGCAATCGTGTTGCTGCAACAAGCAGCGGAAAACCGTTTTCGTCCCGCAACCGAGGCGGAATCTTTCCGATATATTTACCCGGAGCTCTCAATGCATCACTGGGACAAACATTTTATTTCAGAAGCGACAGACCTTGCCATCCGGCTTCTCGCAGATGTTCCGGTATATGTGCTGGAATGTCGTCCCGATGAAAGCGCCGCGTTACTTGTGAAGAAAGGACTTGGGCTATGAATACCATACCTGTAGCACCTGCCGCAACCGAATATTTCTACCGGAAGGCATCTGCTGCAGGAATTGCATTAAGCGGAACATTTGAACTGACACCGGTGTGCAATATGGACTGCAAAATGTGCTACATCCGGCTTTCCCGGCAAGAACAGGAAACCATTGCCCCCTTAGCCGGCGCACCTCAGTGGCTTCAAATGGCGCAGGAAGCAAAATCTGCCGGTATGCTCTATTTGCTACTGACCGGCGGAGAACCCTTTTTACACCCCCAATTCCGGCAAATACTGGAGGGCCTGCATAAAATGGGGCTCTTAATCACCATCAATTCCAACGGAACAATGATCGACGAAGCTACCGTGGCATGGATGAAGAATTGTCCACCGGTGCGCATCAATATCAGCCTTTACGGCGCATCGGATGATACCTACGCCCGGCTGTGCGGCAACCCCCGGGGCTTCACCCAAGTAACCAACGCAATTCGGCTGTTAAAAGAAGCAAATATTCCCGTAAAACTTAACTGCAGCCTCACACCCCACAATGCATCTGATTTACCGCAGATGGTAGAATATGCAAAAGAAAACAAGCTGTATCTTCAGGTTGCTACCTATATGTTCCCGCCAATCCGGAAAGATAGCGCAATGACCGGAAAAAACCACCGTTTCTCCCCGGAGGAAGCCGCATACTATATGGCTTATGCCGATTATTTGGTCCGGGGACCGGAGCGCTTTGCTGCCGATGAAGGCAAATGTCCCATCCCCTCTGACCCAGAGGAACAGTGCGGCAACAACGGGGACGGTGTGCGTTGCCGTGCCGGCAAGTGCAGTTTTTGGATTGCTTGGCAGGGTAATATGACGCCCTGCGGAATGTTTCCCACAGACGGCAGCCCCAATGTATTTGAAATACCCTTCCTCTCAGCCTGGGAGCAAGTCAAGAAAAAAACTGCCAATATTCGTCTGCCTGTCAAATGCGCAGTTTGCAACGCTAAAGATACCTGCCGCGCCTGTGCCGCTATGGTTGTTACAGAAAGCGGTTGCTTTGATAAGGTACCCCAATACCGGTGTGATATGATTCACGCCTACAATGCCCAGTGGAATCGCGTAAAGGAGGAAATGCTGTGAAAAACAGAAAACCAATTAAGTTAGCTGTTGGATTGCTTTGCATTTTAATCCTTTTGATAGCTGTAGCCGTGGCAATAACCCTTGACAGCCGCTCTCCTGATCCGATCTTTGGTATCTTTCAAACCGAACCGCCCACTCTCCCCCAGGAAAGCATTGTCCCCACAGAAGGCATTGTGAATCCTACTGAAAGCACTGTGCAGTCCACTGAGGGCACTGTGAATCCCACCGAAGGCACTGTGAATCCCACTGAGGGCACTGTGAACCCCACTGAAAGCACTGTGCAGCCTACCGAAGGCACTGTGAACCCCACTGAAAGCACTGTGCAGCCCACCGAAGGCACTGTGAATCCCACCGAAGGCACTGTGCAGCCCACCGAAGGCACTGTGCAGCCCACCGAAGGCACTGTGCAGCCCACTGAGGGCACTGTGAATCCTACCGAAGGCACTGTGAACCCTACTGAAAGCACTGTGCAGCCTACAGAAGGCACTGTGAACCCCACGATGCCTTCAGATGAGGCCATCACTCCTCCGGAGGAAATCCCTCCGTCCGTCACCGTCCCTCCTGAAAAAGATCCGGACACCGGTGAAATCGTGGGTGTTACATTCCCTTGCAAAATTCAGGAGTATGATCTGGTCATTGAGAAGGTAGCGCCCTACAGCGGTATGTTTGTAGAAGATGGCTCCAATGCAAATACGCAGAATGTGGCTATGCTGTTGGTAAATAACAATGGCGATTCTTCTGTAGAATATACACAAATTTGCTTATTGTACGGCGAGGAGAAGCTGCTGTTTGACATTTCCGCATTGCCGGCAGGAGAAAAGCTTGTTGTGCAGGAAAAGTCAGGAAAAGCGATCCCGGAGGGTGATGTTTCCTATGTTTCTGCCACTGTAGTCCGGCGTGCTGAGATGGAAATGTCTAAAAGCGAGGTCCGGGTTACCGATAACGGTGATAACACCTTGACAATTACGAATCTGACCGGGGAAACGATTCCCACTGTCCGTGTTTTCTATAAGTACTATATGGAAAATGAAGAGATTTTTGTCGGCGGTATTGCTTTTACAGTCCGGATCACAAGATTGGGCGCCGGCGCAAGTGTTACCATTCAACCCTCCCACTATGCCAGCCAGACTTGTCGCGTGGTAATGGTGCTGACCTATGATTCCGAGGTGTAGTATGAAGTTACGTGGAGAATTTGTATTGCGTCAGATTATGGACGATACTGTTGCAATCCCTGTAGGACAAACTGCCCTGCAATTGAACGGTATGATCATTCTCAACGATGTAAGCAAAGTGATCTGGGAATGTTTGGAACAGGGCACGACCCTTGATTGCATCGTAACTGCGCTGACAGACATGTTTGAGGTTTCCGACTGCGAAGCCCGAACAGATGTACAAAATTTTTTGGATAAACTGCGAAATATGCAGCTGTTGGAAGAATAATTATGGAAGCAAGAAATAACAAACAAGTAAATACCCAGGACAGCGCATTTATGATCAATCTGCCTATATTTGTACGGGATCTGCTGCGCGGCTTCCTGAAGCTTTGGTGGCTGACTGCCTTGTTGGTGGCCATATTTGCAGTTGGTCTGCTTCTGCAAAAAGCAAAAGCCTATCATCCAATGTACAAAGCAGAAGCCACCTTTACCGTGGAAACATACAGCTCCACCCAAAGTGGCTACACCTTCTTTTACGATTCCCAAACGGCTGCCCAGATGGCACAGACCTTTCCCTTCCTTTTGGATAGCGACTTGCTGTTGGAACGCGTGAAGGCAGATTTAGGCATAGAATTCTTAAATGGCACACCCGGCGCAAAAGTAATTGAAAATTCCAATTTGTTTACTCTGTCTGTTACCAGCCGTGATCCCCAGTCCGCCTATGATATTTTGCAAGCGCTGATCCGCAATTATCCGGCAGTCGCAGAATATGTCATCGGCAAAACACAGCTAAATATGATCGACTATCCGGAGTTCCCCTCCCTGCCCTATAACCGCACCCATCATCTGAAATCGGCAGCAACCGGCGGTTTTCTTGGCTTTGCAGTCAGCATGCTCATTGTTGTGCTGTGCGCGCTTATGCGCAATACCATTCGTACAGAAACCGACATTGCTGATAAATTGCATACAAGTTGCCTTGGTGCCATCCCCCTGGTCGTACCAAAGGGAAACCGCAAAGCAACACAGTTGTCTATCCTAAGCAACAAGGTTGGCTCTCCTTTTAAGGAAAGCTTCCGTGGACTCGCGCTGCAAACAGCAAGAGCGCTGGAAAACAAGAAGGTTTTGCTGATCACCGCAACGGTGGAACAGGAAGGCACTTCCACTGTGGCGCAGAATCTTGCCCACGCTCTTACGGAGCAGGGAAAACGCGTAATCCTGATTGATGGCTATACACAAAATCCGGAAGAAATACCGAGCGCGCAAACAGAAGCGGATTATGTGCTGATTGACGCTCCTGCCTGTGAAAATCTATCGCTGATTGCTTCCTTTGCTGAGCAGGCTGATGCAATCTTATATACAATCCGACAGGATTATACCAAATTGTCCCGTATTATGAATTGCTTTGAAGATCTAAACCAATTTGATGCCAAGCTGATTGGCTGCGTATTGACCGGCATACGCTCCGGCATCACTGGTTACGGATACGGATACGGTTATGGTTATGGATATGGCTACGGCTATGGAAGCGGATACCACTACGGCCGTTATGGAAACTACGGTTATGGCGAGGAAAAAGGCGGCAAACATTATGATGCCGATCAGAAATAAAAATATGAAGTTATGTGATTTACATACCCATGTACTGCCTGGGGTTGATGACGGAGCGTCTACAATGGAGTGTGCTCTGGAGATGATCCAAAACGCCATTGCCAGCGACGTGGAATTATTGGCGCTAACCCCCCACTGCAATGTCCCCTACAGCAGCGGCAACTATCTGGATCAAGATTTGAAAGAGCGCTTTGCACAGCTGAAAGAAACTGCAAAAGGCCTCCCCATACAGCTTGTCTTAGGTGCGGAAGTTCGAGCAAATGACCAGTTGCTGCCTAACCTTACACAAGGGAAGATTCCCACCATTAATGGCAGCCGCTATTTGCTGACAGAGTTTTCTCCGGACACGGAGGATTTTGAAGAAATGCTCCGCCAGATTCTGGAACTCGATTACATTCCTCTGATAGCGCATCCGGAACGGTACTTCGCAGTATGCAAAAATCCCAGGATCGTTATGCCGTGGTTGGATATGGGTTGCCATTTGCAGCTGACTGCCGGAAGCGCTCTGGGTGAATACGGAAAAACAGTTCAGCGGGCATCGGTCTTCCTGCTGAAACAGAGGCTGGTCGCATGCCTCGCCAGCGACGCGCATGGTCTGCACCACCGCACCAATTTTTTGTTGGATGCATATACCCATTTATCCGTACAGTATTCCAAACAATATGCGCAATGCCTTTTGTACGAGAATCCTATGCGCATTTGCCACAATGATAACCTATAGAGAAGAGGTGTAATATGCGACGCCTGCGTATTGTCGCCGTAATTGTTTTTGTAATCAGCTTGCTGTTTTCTGTGTGGGCAAACAATCGCTATTACAGCGGTTTGAATATGGATTACCCCGTAATTTCAAATTCCGAAGAAACGCTTCAGATCAGCGTGCAGGATCCTCCGGAGGCAATCCTCCGGGGACTCAGCGCCACAGACGCAACAGACGGCGATCTCACAGACCAGATTATGGTGGCTTCTGTATCCCATTTTCTGGAGCCCGGTACTGTTAGTGTTAAATACGTGGTCTTTGATAACCACAATAATTCCGCTACGCTGACCCGCCGTGTGCAGTATACCGACTACGAAGCGCCTAAATTTTCTTTGGACAAATCGCCTGTCTACACCGTAGGCAGTTCCTTTGATCTGCTGAAATATGTCCAGGTGGAGGACAGTATTGACGGCAATATTGCCGACCATATCCGGGTACTTTCCAATATGGTAAATATCTTTTCTGCAGGCAACTATCCAGTAGTTCTGGAGGTGTCGAACTCCTGCGGCGATACGGCGCAGATCACCCTTTGGGTCAACTATATGAATCAGGAAAGTTCGGCCATTGTCAAGCTTAACCAGTATATTGTCTACCTGCATCAGGAAGATACATTTGATCCTAAACAATGGCTTGCATCTGTAACAGACCGGCACGGTATTACATTGGATGCTGCAAATGTAGAGGTGCTGGGCAATCTGGACATAACCACCCCCGGCTGTTATCAGCTGATATACAGCTACGATGACGGTAAGCTAACTGGACAAAGTCCGCTTACCGTAGTCGTAACAGAAAGGCAGGGATGATATGAAGGACAGATTGATACGGCTGGATGAAATCAATCCTCTCGGCCTTGTTACTTTGCTGTTGAAGAATCTGTGGGTGATTGTTTTACTTTCCATCAGCGCACTTCTGTGCCATACCGCCGCATATAAACTAACCTATACACCTACATACACCTCCACCGCTACCTTTATGGTCAGTGCTAAGGACGGCACCAGCGCCTACAATTCTCTGACGACCACGCAAAGTATGGCTTCCGTGTTTGTCGAAGTGTTCCAAAGCAATGTATTGCGGGAAAAAATCCGCGAACAGATGCCGAATCAGGAGTTTAACGGGACTATTAACACAACCACGATACCGGAAACCAACATCTTATTGGTTACGATCTCATCGGAAGAACCGGATACATCCTTCCAGGCGCTAAATTTGCTGGTGGATAATTACAGTTCCATTTCCGATTATCTCTTCTCCAATGCTCAATTGGAGGTAATTAAGGATCCGGTGGTGCCTGTAGTTCCCTCCAACCCTCTGGATGCTGAAGCAAAATACCCTCTTGTTCTATTCATCAGCGGAATTATTTCTATTGTGGGAATCATTTTTATTTACCTGCAATATGATACCGTAAAAACACCGAAAGCTGCCCGTCGACGGATTGATGCAAGACTGCTTCGGACGGTCAACCACGAGCAGAAGAATAAAACCTTGCGAGCAAAGCTCCGCCGGAAGAATATTGCTCCCCTGCTGACCAATTCGCTGATCACAAAGGACTTTATTGAAGACAACCTGAGCCTTTGCTCTGCACTGGAATACCATATGCGCAAACGCGGACAAAAGGTAATCCTTGTTACCAGCGTCGGTGAAAATGAGGGAAAATCTACTATCGCAGCAAATCTGGCTCTGGCATTGGCAGCAAAGGATCGCCGCGTCGTTCTGCTGGATTGCGATTTCCGCAAAGCCTCTCAGCATAAGATATTCGAAATTCCGGTGCAGAAAGAGCTGACCCTTACCTCCTATCTGTTGCAGGAGGACCCAGATCCGTCTCCCTATCTGATGGAGATAAAAAAGCACGGAATAACGCTGGGTATCAGCCACAACGCCACGCGAAATGTAACCAAGCTGCTGAATAACGGCAGGCTGCATGCGCTGCTTCAACATCTGCGCGCACAGGCAGATTATGTAATATTGGACACACCGCCCATACTGGCCGCTGCCGATGCAGAGACCCTTGCAGCAATGGCAGACACCGCCTTCCTGGTTGTGCGTTCTGACTTTATGTCTGCCAATTCAATCAATGACGGTCTTGACCGGCTGAGAAAAAGCGCCCCGGAGGTTTGCGGCTTTGTTCTGAATAATTACTATACATCCATATGGTAAAAAAGAAGCACCCCAATGGGGTGCTTCTTTTTATTTCTTCTCGTATAGCTCGACCCGGTCATGACGGATCCGATAAATGTTGTGGCTGATCTCCAACACGCTGGGTCGGTGGGTCGTAATGATGCAGGTGCGATCTTTTTGTGCTTTCATAATGTTTTGCAGCACTTTCTTCTCTGTGTCCATATCCAAGGCGCTGGTAGCCTCGTCAAGCAGGAGGATCGGCGCATCAGAAAGAAGTGCTCTTGCAATACACAATCTCTGCAACTGACCTTCCGAGAAACCTCCGCCCTGCTCCCGAACCGGGGTATCCAGCCCCAAGGGAAGCTGGCGGACAAATTCCTCTGCACAGGCAAGACGCAAAGCATCATACAGCTGCTCATCCGTAGCATCCGGACGAATCAGCCGCAGATTTTCTCCCACAGTTCCGGAAAACATCGTATTGCCCTGAGGAACATAGGCAAACAGTGCTCTTGTAGAAGGCGATATATCAATCCTACTCCCATCCTCCGCCCACAGTTCCAATGAACCGGATTTGGGACGAACAATACCCAGCAAAAGCCGAAGCAGTGTCGTCTTTCCCTCACCGGAGGGGCCCACAAAGCTTACAATCTGTCCGGCGTGGGCTGTAAAACTGCTGTCAGTCAGTACCGGAGTAAGATCCTCATAGTGATAGGAAAGGCCCTTAGCCTCTACACGCAGAGCGGAAGATTTATACGCTCCCACAAAAGCTTCTGCCGCCATCGCATCGCTGCGATCCTCCACAGGCAGATCCATAATGACCATAATGCGTCCAGCCGCCGTAGCTGCATTAATTGCGCCGGGAACAAGCCCCGCCAGCGCAGAAAACGCACCTGCCAACGAACCGCAAAGCTGCAAAAACAGCGTCATTGTGCCATAGGTGATATGACCGGACCAAAGCCGATAGATGCTCCAGGAAAAGCAAAGCAGCGCTACCACAGTACCAACCAAAGACATAATGCTGTTCTTGTGAATAGAGAATCGGTTGTAATCCATAGATACATCCTTGAACTGCTGTTGCAGTTTCCGATGTTTCTGGCTGTAAGCATCTGTGCGGTCAAAGGATTTGATGAGCTGGATATTCTGGAAAGACTCTTCGTTGAAGACCATCAGCTGGCTGCTCAGCTGGCGCATTTTTTGGTTGTGGTGTCGCATCATTTTAATCACATACCGGCTCATAAGCAGCGTAACGGGCGCGCTAAGCAGTGCCAGCAGTGCCAATGTAGCATCGTAGTAGAAGATCACGCCCAGTGTTCCGAAAAACTGCAAACACCGAGTCAGCAGTTCCGGAAACCACCCCAAAATGCTGGAGGAAACGGTATTTACATCGCCTGCCACACGGGTCAACAGATCTCCGGAATGATAAGCAGACAGCGCCTCCCATTCGGTAGCGAGCAGCTTGTCATAAACCTGCGCCGTGATCTGCTGATTTACACGGATACTAACCTTCATATTGATCCGGCTGGAAATCGCGTGGATCACAATCTGCGACAGCTGTATAAATATAAAGAACACTAGCGCAGTGATAATACCACTGGTGTTAAAACCGGTTACGGCATCAATAATATGCTTGCTGAGAATGCTACCGAGCAGGCTGATTGCTGTGCCCATAATGCCAACAAGCAAGTACCACAACACTTCCTTTTTGTAATGCTGCCCGTACTGGCTGAGCCAAGCGAACTCTCTAAGCATCTCCGCCAGGTTTTCCGACCGGAGCTTTTGTAAGAGTTTTTTCATATGTCTTTCCTCTAAGGTATATTTCTATCTTGCATTATACGGGAATCTGCGCAATGTGTAAAGGGAAAATTTTTATAGCAAAACACCCCGGAGTTTTTTCCAGGGCGTTTTATATAGCATTCAGCATGAGGATGTAATACCAGATACAAACTCCTCCAGACATGACTTGGGGTATCTGTGCGCATTTTCTTTGATTGCCTGAACCGTTGTGCAATCCTTAGGCGATCCTCCCATTTCCCACAGAGCGGAAAAAGTACGAAGCTGCATACTGACAGGCACGCCTTTATTAAAAAAGAACGCCCAGCAAGCATCGCACAGCATGTTCACAACGGGATGCTCAATTGCCGGATCACAATTGATGCCATATCGGAAACCGGCACTGCAAAGTGCTTCCAGAGATCTGGGCACATCTATCGGTCTTTCATCCATAATGTCTCTGCAAGGAAAAAGTTGGTCCATATCCAGGATTGCATCCAGAATCAGTTGGCGTTGGGAATCATCAAGATCCTTTTCTGCATACGGACACAACTTTTCCAACAATTCAGCATGACAGGCCTGTGCAGCTGCTAAAAAGGCATCCACCCGCTGCTCTCTGGACTCCTCAGTTGTGCCATTATACCAACTAAGCCTCATTAGCGGCTGCGTGGCAAAGAAGGCTTTTACCGTGCTTCCTTTCAGGCAATCATTCTGCAGTTCGTTTACCAGCCGTACAAGATTGCGCTCCTGTTCCGTTGCTTTTTTGGCGCCAAAATCCAGCAAAAGCTTCTGCATTTCGGAACTGTGGGCAACATCCAGCAACCTGTCCCCCCGGAAACCAAATGCATTCGGATTGGCACCATTTTTAATGCAAAGTGCAAAAACATCTACATCATCCAACACCACAAGTTGCTCGAGGAACGTACGGCAAACACCGTCGTCGCATTTGACTGAACCGTCAAAACTCAAGTAGTTAAACCGCTTTTGTCCCTCCAGATAAGCTTCTGCAAATGCAGCATTGTGTTGCTTTGCAGCAAAAATAAGGGGATCTTCGCTGCCGCACAGAGGGTCTGCCAGAGTGCAGTAACCCATACCATAGATAAATCCACAGAGCTTATACCACCCCTTCTTGTGCGCCCGGGGAAGCAACTCGCTGCATACCTCTTCGAGTTCCCCCTCAATGACCTCGTCTGCCTCTGCAGGCCCATGGTAATCCAAAACACCAATGAGATCATCCTGAGTGCTGTCAATCTCAAACAGTGCTTGATATACATCGCTGTCTTTCAGCATCATATCCCAAATTTCGCCGTATTCCTTCGCACGTAATTTCATTGTCAGCACATTTTTCAGCAAAGTCTCATATTGTCCCACTGTCGCTACCTCCTTTTCATAATTCTCTCCCTTGGCAGAATACATTTGCAATCTGGGCTGCGTTATTGTATACTTTAGAGAAAGATGTTGCGTGTAGGATATTGTACCGAATCCAGGAACAAAAAGTCAATATGCAATCATACGAAATCACCATAACCTTTGAAAAATGGGAGGGAAACTATGAATCATCGCATCACGATCCTTCGGGGACCGGAACGAGTTCGCAAACGGCCTGCAGTAATTTTCGGAAGCGAGGATGCGGCCGGTGTAATGACCGCATTTGAAATGTTGCTGCATACGCTGGCAAAGGAAGGTATGAGCGGCCACAGCAATCAAATCACGGTTACACAATATCAGGATGATTCAATTGCAATTCAGGATAACGGCAGAGGCCTCTTCCTTGCCTCTCCGGACAGCAAAGACGACACGGTTTGGAAGAATCTGTTCTGTGAACTTTATGCCGGTTCCGCTTATGCGCCCATTGAAAGATACAAAAACCCAGCCGATGAAGCTGACAATTATGCGAACGGCATTGAGATTTGCTCCGTACAGTATTCATCCAGATATATGGATGTCTGCGTAATTCGCGACGGACTTAAGCAGACACTCCATTTTGAAAAGGGTGAAAACATCGGTGGCTTGAGCAAAACGCCCACTTCCGCAAGTTCAGGAACCCATATTCACTTCAAACCGGATCCGGAAGTATTTACAGAAATAGCCCTGTCCAGAGAGCAGCTTTCCGACAGGCTTCAGTTACTTGCAATTCAAATCCCCGGCATAAAAACCGTTTTCCGTTACGAAACAGAAACCGGCTTTGAAGAAACCGAATTTTACTATCCCCGGGGTATTGCAGACTACTTACAGGCGCACAATAACGGCAGTGAAATAACCCCTGTGTATTTTACAGATCTGACTGCTGCAGGACAGGAGCGTTACAACAAACCTCAGTATACCGCAAATGTAAAAGTTGGAGTTCGCTTTGCTGAGAACAGTGGTTTTATTAAATGTCTGCACAATTTGCGGGAGCTTTCCTACGGTGGTACGCACTGCGACGCCGCATATGGAAAAATAGCCCAATATCTGGAGTGGACGCTGGGCTGTAAAATTGATAAAGATACACTGCCGGAACATCTTCAGCTTGTTATCGTTACAAGCTCCGAAGTTACAGAATGGGTCAACGGTGCGCGAACCGGCATTAAAAACATCCTGATCCACGACTTGACAACAGATGCGCTCGGCGAAGACTTCCACCATTTTATCAAGGTAAATGAGATGTCTCTCCACGGTTTATTTGGCAAATAACATTGCGTTTCTGCGGCCATTTCGTTTCCTTCTCCCTTCGAGAGGATCGCGGACGATTCGTTTGCATCTTCGTGAAAGGTAAAGATAAAGATTTGGCACTGAATAATCAAAAAAGGAAGATACCGAATGGTATCTTCCTTTTTTGGTGACCCGCCGGAGATTCGAACTCCGGACCCACTGCTTAAAAGGCAGTTGCTCTGCCAACTGAGCTAGCGGATCATATGGCTGGGATGGCAGGATTTGAACCTACGAATGCCAGAGTCAAAGTCTGGTGCCTTACCGCTTGGCGACATCCCAATGTTGGCGCTAGCGCGCATCGGACACTTTTGCAATTATAACATAAGCTTTCCCGTTTTGCAATAACTTTTTTCCATATATAAGCAAAAAGAAAAGAAGCCGATTTTTCAAAAACCGACTTCTTTCTCCATATTTTATACCGGATGCTCAGCAATATAGGCATCCAAAATCTGCCCTGCCAGCAGCACCATTCTTGCACAGGGTCGCTGGCGGTAATATTCCGCTGTTCTGGGCGACGGGTTGGGGTCAGAGGGCGGCGATTTCAAGAGTTCTCTACAGATGATACTGCCTGCCTGCTCCCGGAATTGGTCCGCAAGGTTCTGCACCAACTTGTACAGTTCCTTCTTCCCCTGCTCATCCTCCGGCTTGTCATAACCATACAGCATGCTCGTAACCATCAGCATACCGCTGACAGCGCCGCAGACCTCCCGCATTCTGCCCATTCCACCGCCAAAGGAAGATGCCATTCTGGCAGAAATCTGGGGACTCAGGCCGGTCAGATCGGCGAAGGCCACAGCCACAGCCTGGGCACAGTTATATCCCTGCAGAAACAAATCTGCAGCATACATCCCGTGATCCATATCAGCCAATAGCAATGGTGTACTGAACGGAGCTTACAGTTCCGTCCGTCAAAATCACGGTCATAGAATAGTTCTTCATTTTGAAGATATAGGCATTACGGCCATTATAGTTTTCTGTGCCGTAAGCGGCTTCTACAGCAGTCTGGGGGTCGCCGATCTTGATGCCCTCAGGGGTCTTGACCAGATCGTCCAGGAACCAGAAGGCATAGACATAGTCCTTCTCACCGCTAGGATAGGTCTGGATCACAAAGCTGTCATAGGTATAGGTCTTATCCAGGCCCTCAAAGGCGCAACTGGTCTCCTCGGTGTACTTTTTGGGCTCACCAAGCGCCTTGAGAATGACCTCCATATCGCCGTTCAGGCGGATATCCGTGCCATTATAGGTGAAATAGTATGCATCGGGATCACCGGGATTTCCCACATTGGGTGTGGTGCCCTTGATTTCTGTGCCGCCGGATGTGCCGTTATCGCAAGCCACAAGGCTGAACATCATACACAGCACTGCCAGAATTGCAATCAGTCTTTTCATTTTTCTTTCCTCCGGATTTATGATTGGGCTTCCAAAGCCTCTTTGCGGGCATAGTAGTTTTTCACCTTCTCTGCCCAAACCGCGCTGATTTCCATATCATCGCGGTGATCGGAAAGGCCACATTTCTCGACCAAAATCTTGCCGAAATAGGACGCCAGCTTTTCTGCGCCGTAGACATTCAGATGCAAACCTTCGTCATAGGTATCTTTCGACCAATCAATGCCGATCTCCTCCTGATGCTCCAGCAGATTGATATACAGCAGGTTGTGCTCCTGGGCATAGCTTTCCATCTGCTCGTCCCATTCCGGCCACCACATAGGGTACAACGACGGGGCTTTGATCAGCACCAGTTGGGTGCCGTTCTCTTCGCACAGCTGAACCATCTTGTCCAGATAGTAATAGCTATTCTCGCCGAAAGTGTAATCCACCAGCGGGGGCTGGACATGTTCTGTAGTAAAAGGCTTCACTCCGGTTTGCATCAGGTAGCCATTATCGGATACCTGATCTCTTTTGAACAGATACCGAAAGTCCTCACTTGTCAGCTGGGACCAACGATCGTGATAACGAAGTAACGGGAACAGATAGCTCCACTGGCCCTGCCACTGTTTTTCCTCTTCTGTCATAGAGGCGTGAATGGCATCCAACTTGGATTTTGACCAGCGCATCGAATCCAGTGTCATTCGGTTATAAGCTTCTCTCTGGGTCTGGTTTCCGGTGCTTTGCGGGGTATCGTACTTCATCGACAGCACATTGAACACCATAACCGCAGGCGTTTCATACTTAAAAGTCTCTTCCATCAGGTAATAGGACTGCCAGATCATTTGCTGGGCACTGCCCCGGATATAGGAGGTGATACCGTACTCTTCCCACATCGTAATAGGGGAAAAGTTTTCATACACCTCACAGTCGCCTATAAAGACAACATCGTTATTACCGGCGTTATCATAGTATTCGCCGATCAGCGCGCCTTCTTTCACACTACCCATATATTTGGGCATCAGCAGCGTCTGCAGTAGCCACAAAAGGGCAATACAGACCGCCAGAGAGGCACATAGTGTAAAACCAAATTTCTTTTTCACATCTGCCTCCTAGAATCCGGTGTAAATAAACGCACTGGCGTTGTAGCCAACGCCATAACTGCCCATCAGCAGCACGATTACCAACAACACGAAAATCAGTGAATAACGCACAACGGGTTTTTTCTGCCAAAGCAGTTCCCGGATGCTCCCCTTTTTCTCCTGAATCAGGCTGATTGTAAATATCAGCACGATTCCGCCTGCCAGAATGATGTAATCCAATGCCGACAAGCCCAGCTTCATCATCGTTCCGTCCCACAAAACGTGGAAGTTAAAGGCGGTGAACAGACTTCCCATTTTGGAGAAATAGACACCCACATCGGGGAACAGATCCACGATACGAATCAAGTTCATCAAGACAAACATCCGCAGGATCTCAAAGCCGCCGTACCATTTCTTTTCCTTCAGGTGGAAGCGGCTGTGGAACTTTTCATACAGTCCGGACAACTCCTCCGACAACACGATGACGAAGCAGTTGAGCATACCCCACAGCACAAAATTGGGAGTCAGCCCGTGCCAGATGCCGGTAACAAACCAGGTCGCCACCGATGCCACATACACCGGCAGCCGTTTGCCGAAATTGCCCATATTCTTTCTGGCCGCCTTGCTCAGCTTCAGCATAGGCTGGCTGACAGAAATGGGGTAGAAAATGTAATCTTTCATCCACTCGCCCAGGCTGATGTGCCAACGCCGCCAATATTCGGCAATATTCTTGGAGAAATAGGGGCGAATGAAGTTTTCGGGCAACTTTATGCCCAGCGCCTGCGCCAGGCCCACCGTTACATCGATACCGCCGGTAAAGTCGCCATAGATCTGGATAGCGTAAAACACAGTCAAAACAAAAAATGACACGCCGGTATGCTCCGGGCCACGCAGCGCGATAACTGCAGCGGCAATCCGGTCGGCGATCACCAGCTTCTTAAAATAGCCCCATAACATCCGCTGCAAGCCAAAGGACAGCTGCTTGCCGTCAAATTTCTTGGGCGTATACAGCTGGGGGGCCAGCTGACCAAACTTGCTGATAGGGCCCTGGATCAACTGGGGGAAGAAGGACACAAACAGCGCCAACTTCAGCGGATTGCGCTCTGCCACCGATGTCTGCCGATACACATCCACTGCATAACCCATACTCTGGAACATATAAAAAGAAATGCCCAAAGGAAGGCCAAGACTCAGAAAAGAGAATGTACCTGCGCTTGCTGCCACCTTAAAAGGCTCGATCAGCAGGGCCTTGCAGACCGCCAAAACGCCAAAATTCAGCACAAGGCAAATGATCAGATAGATCCGATTAATCCCCTTGATCTTAGCCTTATAGGCCTTACGCTCTTCTCTGGAAAGGGTAGTCTTGTTCTCTGCCAGATATTTTGTCTGTTTGTCTTGATTGACGGTCATAGCCATTGTGGCGGCATAGGTGCTCAGTGTGGTCAGCAGGATAAAACCCAGATACTCCACCCCTGCCCACAGATAGAAGCAGTAGCTTGCTGCCAGCAGCAGTACCCACTGTCCCCTCTTGGGGATCAGATAGTACAGCACCAGCAAGGCCGCCGCAAACAGCAGAAAGCCAAAGGATGTAATTTGCATATTATTCGTCCATCAACCGCTCAACCAACGCATATATCGCCTTGGCAGAGTTAAAATTCTCCGGGATCAGTTCTTCCGCAGGAATTGCCACATCGTACTCAGCATCAATCTCCGCTACGATCGTAACAATATCAAAAGAGTCCAGGATCTTATTGTCAATCAGATGCTCTTCTGTTTCAAAATCCACATCCGGATGCAGTTCTTCCAGAATTTCATAGAGTTTTTCCATAAGGGTTTCTCCTTTAGTTTTTATTTTCCTCATACCACTGCTTCAGCAGATTGCGGTCGATCTTTCCGTTGGGTGTCAGCGGCATAACATCCAGCTGACGGATCACATTGGGTACCATATAGCGGGGCAGTTTCTCCTTGATAAAGCCCGCCATATCGCCGGTAGGAAGCGTTCCTGCATAGTACAGGACGATTTTCTTCTTAACAGAATCAAAAACACAGCACGCCGATGCCACATCCGGGTGCATATTCACGATAACCTCAATCTCGCCCAGTTCAATGCGGTGTCCCATATGCTTGATCTGGAAATCCTTACGGGACAGGAAAACCAGTTCACCCCGGTCATTGTACTTAGCCAGATCGCCGGTCCGGTAGATCAGTTCCGGATACAGCTTGTTCAGCGGATTCTGCACAAAGGCCTCCGCAGTTTTTTCCGGGTTGCAGTAGTAACCCAGAGTCAGCCGTGTACCCCGGATGCAGATCTCACCCTGCTCGCCGTGAGCTGGCACCTGATCATTCTCGTCCAGCAGGATAATCTGGGTATTGCGGAAAGGCCGGCCAATGGGCAGGCTCTCCTCTTCACCAAACTGCCGGTCAACCTCATAATAGCAGCAAATACCAGTGGTTTCCGTGGGGCCGTAGAGATTGATAAACCGAGCCTTGGGCAGCGCATCTTTCCAACGGTTGAACTGCTTGATGGGAAACACCTCGCTGGCAAAGGCGATGGTGTGCAAATACTCAGGCTTCACCTTTTCAAAGGTGCGGAATGCCGAGATCATTGTCAGCGCCGATACCACCCAGCAAAGGGTGTTGATCTTATGCTCATTGATAAACTCCACCAGTTTGATGGGGAACATAAACAGCTGCTTAGGGATCAGGCAGGTGGTAGCGCCATACTTAATGGTGGGAATGATCTCTTTCAGGCAGGCATCGAAATACAGCGGTGTCTGGTTGCCGAAAACGGAATTTTCGTCAAATTTCAACACATCACACAGCTGCTCCACATAATCCAGCACTGAGCGGTGGCAAGCCATAACGCCCTTGGGAATACCGGTAGAGCCGGAAGTGAACACGATATAGATAGGGTCGATATCCAGCTGTTCTTCCCGGACTTTCGCCAGCACATTCTCATCGGCTTTGCCGAAGGCGATATCCTCATAGCGGTAGATCTTGCCGCCAAAAGCCATCTCCTGAGCCATTACCTGAGTAGTCTCATCGCAGATCATTGCGCCGGGCTCCAAGGTTTTGAAGATCAGCTCGATACGGTGGCGGGGCATCTCCTCGTCCAGAGGGACATAGTAATTGCCGCCATAGACCGCGCCGAAAAAGGCAGAAATGGTTCTGGGGTGCTTTTTCATAAACACCCCCACCGGCTTCTTGTAAAACCCCTCCCTATTTAGGAATGTGCCGATGGCACGGGACTGGTCATATACCTGCCGAAATGTCAAAGCCGTTTCTTCATTGAAGAACGCTACCTTCTCCGGCACACGAAGCACAGTCTTTTCCAGATATTCCAGAATGTTGGTTTGCATAAGCAAATACCTCTTTTATTTTGAGATCAAACTCCGATATTGTTCTTTCAGCGGCTTTCCGCATTGCAAAACCGCTTGTTGTGCAAGGATTTCCATTGCATCCAGAAAACCCGGACCAATGGTGTGATCCCGCTTGATCAAAGACAGTTCCGTGCAGCCCAGGATAATCGCCTGAGCACCGTTTTCCCGCAGTTCTTGCGCCGCTGCGGCAAATCTTTCCATATCCACCGGCAAGCCGGCTTTAATATCATCAAAAATCAGGCACATTACATCTGCCTGCCGAGCTTCCGTAGGGATAACAGCCTCAATGCCGCATTCCTCCAGTTCCCGATGGAACACCCGGGATTGAATCGTTCCGTCAGTGGCCATAATGCCAACTCTGGTGATTCCGTGGCTTTGCAAATGCAGCGCCACTTCCCGAACGCCGTTGATTACCGGCACGGGAATACCACTCTCCAGTTCCCGGAAGAAATAATGGGCTGTTACGCAGGGAATTGCGATCCGCTGCGCCCCCTGCCGGGACAGAAGCTGGCCTATGCGCAGCATATCCGGCAGCGGATTCTCACTGGTGTTATCCAGAATATAGCGGGTGCGGTCCGGTACAGACGGTACACTGTAGATCAGCATCTCCAGATGCTCCTGATCCGTAGCAGCGTCGGTCATACCCGTTACCAGCTCCATAAAATAAGCTGTAGCCATAGGGCCAAGGCCGCCGATAACACCCAGCATATTTTTATCCGGTTTCATCATAGACCTTCCTCCGGTGTTGCCGGGTACAGCGATTTATCCCGGTTGAAGCATTTGCCGTGGCTGGCAGAATAGTCATCCATAACCTTGTCCGTTACCAAGCAGAAAGATGCAGGATCAGTTCTGGGTGTGGAGTCCACATGATACCAGGTGTTTCCGCCGTCCAAACTGACCAGGCTCCAGTAATGGTCGCTGTCGCCATCGTAGTTCTTGACCTTCCGCACATCCATATTTGGGATTTCCAAACGGTCCAGCATCAGTTTGCACAGAGCATAGTAGTTGAAGCAATCGCCCTTACGTTCCGTCATCATCAAATGGGCAGCCTGCATCCAGTCTTCCTTATCAGAGTGATTAACATATCTACAGTTCGTCCGGATCCAGACATATACCGCCCAGACTTTCTTTTGCAGAGTCATATCCTCCTGAATGATCTCCGCAAGGATAGCGTCCACTTCCTGATAGATGGTTTCGTAGGAAACATAGTGTTCCTTCTTCTCCAGAACCTTTACTTTGGACGCAACAGTTGTAGTGTTGCCAAAAGAATCCGTTGCCGTGTAGGTTACGGTATACTCACCGGGAACAGAAAGGTCAACCTTGCTTCTATCCACATTCAGCGTGGGCTCGGTGTCCAGATTGTCGGTTACGGTAACGCCGTTCATATAGGAGATGGACTCGCCTACATAAATAGTCTTATCCGTAACACCACTGATCACCGGTGCTTCCATATCGACGATCAATGTGAGTTTTGCCTGCAACTGGGTGGTATTTCCACCAGCGTCAGTCAGCACCACAGTAACAGTTTGTTCCCCACCCTTATTTTTATCCGGCTCGGTCAGGTAAGATACGGTAACCGCGGTAGCATCCTGCACGGAAACCACAAAATCCTTAGCCTCAGGAACCTTGCCGGCCGATACGGACAGATCCTGCACCGTACCCATGGGGGCCACAGTATCCACAACCCGGATCTTGGCGGTATACTCCCGTCCGTCACAGGTTAACATAACGTTGTAAACGCCCGGAACATCCATCTTTACAGCCGATGTATCACCGTATGCGATCTGGGCATCGGTCTTCTGGGCAAGGAAACTCTGGGCTGCAGGAATCGTACCTCCTGCCTCCACTGTCAATTCTGGATGCAGAGCAACTCTCTTTCCCTGAACTAAAAGAAACACTATAAGAACAAGCAGCACCACAGACAAAATGCCCGCCAGTGTAATCAGCCTTCTGCGCTGTCTTCTGCGATACTTTTTGCGCTTTTGATTGTCGGAATAGTAGTTCATAGCCCGTTTTCCAGTCATTTCAGATCCGCTTTTGCGCATCGGCTGGCTCCTTCTTTCAGATTTTATTTTGCGCCAAAAATGCACATACCTATGTAGCATAAATTATACCCCTAAACGGCGAATAAATCAAGAGAAAGCTACAGGAAAACCGAAAAAAGTAACCGCACTCCGATGTGCAAATCGGAGTGCGGTTAAGCACCTTTTATTCAGTCTTCGGCAAACAGCCGCTGACGGCAGAACTTGATGATACTACCCCGGGTAACCAGGCCAATAAAGGTATCCTTATCGTCCACAACGGGGACAAAGTTCTGGTTGGTTGCGCGCTCTACAAGATCCTGCATAGAAGTGGTAACACGGACCGGCAGATGGTCTCTGCGGCGGCTGATCTCCATAATCCGGTGAGCTTCCGCTTGGCGCATATCCATATAGCACATATTCTTAATAGCCCACAGAAGATCGCCTTCTGTCAATGTACCGCGGTACTCTCCCCGCTTGTTGAGAATCGGCAGTGCGGTATAGCCGGCCGACTCCATTTTCTCTAATGCCTGGCGGATTGTATAGTCATCTTGCAGGAAGGCACACATTGCCTTCGGTGTCAGGAAAAATAAGATATTATTCATAAGGGCTCCTTTTCACGCTTTGCCGGACGCTTCTTCGTCCAAAATTATTATAGCATATTTGAAGCCGTATAGGAGATAATATTTTGTAAAAAACGAGATTCAAGCGCTGAATTTTCTGGTTTGTTTTTGTGCATTTTTACCAAAATCAGCACTTAAATTCAAAACCAAAGCCTTCCAGCGTCGCAAAATAATCCTTGGGGGTTTCTGCTCTGCGGATCAGCTGGAAACTGCCGTCTTCCTTCAGCAGGACTTCCGCAGAACGGAGCTTGCCATTGTAATTGTAACCCATTGCGTGGCCGTGAGCACCGGTATCGTGGATTGCCAAAATGTCGCCTATCTTGATACGGGGCAGGCTGCGTTCGATTGCGAATTTATCGTTATTCTCACACAGACCTCCGGTAACATCGTAAACATGATCCAGAATCTCATTTTCCTTGCCCAGCACAGTGATATGGTGATAAGCACCGTACATTGCAGGGCGCATCAGATCGGAAGCACAAGCATCCAGACCCACATATTCCCGATAGATGTGCTTCTTGTGCAGGACGGTAGAGATCAAGTGGCCGTAAGGTGCCAGCATAAACCGGCCCAGCTCCGTAAAGATAGACACATCACCCATACCGGCAGGCACAAGGATCTGATCGTAGCGCATATGTACACCCTCGCCAATGGCGGCAATGTCGCACTTAGGCTGCTCGGGGCGGTAATCCACACCAATGCCGCCGGACAGATTGACAAAGGAGAAATGGGCACCGGTGGCATTATGCAACCGCACAATAAGCCGGAACAGCTTTGCCGCCAGTTCGGGATAATACTCGTTGGTGGTGGTATTGGAGGCTAGGAAAGCGTGGACGCCGAAATGTTTGGTGCCCAACTGCATCAGTCGGTTAATGGCGCCGGCCATTTGATCCTCGGTCATACCGTACTTAGCATCACCGGGCATATCCATAATGGTATTGCCCAGGCTGAAAGAGCCACCGGGATTATACCGCAGGCATACGGTCTCCGGTACATTTCCGTCGCAAAGATTCTCCAAAAATTCCACATAAGTAGCATCGTCCAGGTTGATGTACACGCCCATCTCCAGAGCCTTGCGCATATCCTTCTCCGGGGTAACATTGGAAGAGAACATAATGTCGTGGCCGGTGATACCTACGCCCTCTGCCAGCAGAAGTTCTGTATAGGTAGCGCAGTCGCAACCGCAACCCTCCTCGTGGAGAAGTTTAATGATGTGGGGATTAGGGGTAGCCTTTACGGCAAAATACTCACGGAATCCCGCATTCCAGGAAAACGCCTGCTTCAGTGCCCGAGCATTGGCGCGAATACCTGCCTCGTCATACACGTGAAAAGGAGTAGGAATCTCGCAGGCAATAGCACGAGCCTGCTCCAAGGTAATAAACGGTGTCTTTTTCATAGTGATCATCCCTTTTGAAAAATAAAAATCCCCGTGTCTGAGCGACACAGGGCATAGCATCCACATACCCCTGATCTGCGCTCCATCCGTTCGGATGACAGTCCTGCACATATTCTATGCAGTCCCAGAGCGCATCCTTTGGCAGAAAATGCACTCTTCGGCAGTCTCCCCTTTCCTGCTCCGGCAATTGCCAAACCAAAGCAGTACTGATGAACACCGCGACCTCAGCCATGGTTATATGCATTTTAACGGAAAGCACGCCAAAAGTCAACCTTTTTCTGCGTTCTACCGGTGGTAGAATTGGTTTTCCTCTCTTTGGGGAGGGCAAAACTGCTGCTGTAGGATGAAATCAGGGCAAACAGTGATATAATTGAAATACAACTCCACTACACTTTTATGACAAGGCAGGTATTATATGAAACGCACCAAGCTCTCTGACCGGCAACTGCCGGACTATACCTTTGGCGAAGAATGTATGAATATGGTTACCCATATTGTGGGCGGCGGAATGGCTGTGCTGGCACTGCTCGCCTGCTGCGGAATCTCCGTTTTGCATCAAAGTGTCTGCGGAATCCTTTGCGCGGCAATCTATGGTATTTCTATGGTAACGCTGTACAGTATGTCCAGCATTTATCACGGTTTGCGTCCCGGTACCGGTAAAAAGGTGCTGCAGGTTTTGGATCACTGCACCATCTATTTCCTTATTGCCGGCACTTACACCCCCATCGCGTTGGTGGCAATCCGCCCGGTATATCCCGCCATTGGCTGGGGATTGGCCGTATTTCAGTGGGGGTTGGCCGCCATCGCCGTAACCCTGACCGCTATTGATCTTAAGAAGTATTCTGTGTTCTCTATGATCTGCTATATCTGTATGGGGTGGGCGGTTCTGCCCTTTACGAGGCAACTCCATACTGTGCTGGGCAAAGCCGGTTTCGCTTTTCTGCTTGCCGGCGGCATCGCCTACACCATTGGAGCGATTCTTTACGGTATCGGCTCAAAGAAGCACTGGTTTCACAGCATCTTCCACATTTTCGTGGTGCTGGGCAGCGCCCTGCAGCTGATCTGCATTATTTTTTATGTGCTCTAAAAAATGCACCCACAAATGTGGGTGCATTTCCTTATTCGTTCTCTTCCGTTGTCTTAAACATACTGATCGCTTCAGCTTCACCGATTTCCCGGCCTTCCATACAGGCAACGAACTGATTACCGGACATAGACTCGTTCTCAAGCAGGAAATCAACAATTTTCTGCACCTTGTCCTCATCCTTTTTCAGGATCTCGGCACAATGGGCATACGCCTTGTCGATCAACTGCTTCACCTGTTCATCGATGGTACCGGCAAATTTCTCGGAATAACGCTTGGTCATCTGGTAATCTCTGCCGATGAACACTTCGCCGTCATCCAGATAAGACACTGTGCCCAACTCCTCACACATACCGTAGCGGGCCACCATATCCCGGGCAAGCTTGGTTGCGCGATCAATATCATTGGAGGCGCCCACAGAAATATCGCCGATGAACAGCGCTTCTGCAACACGGCCGCCCAGCAGGCTTACAATCTCCTCATACATCTGGTTGCGGGTCATATTATAGGCATCATCTCTGGGCACGTGCCAAGTTGCACCCAGGCTGCTGCCCCGGGGAATAACCGTAATCTGCAGAACGGGATCCTGGGTAGGCAGATTGTACATCGCCACAGCATGGCCTGCTTCGTGGAGAGCAGTAACCTTCAGATCCCGACGATTGCGGACACGGCTGCGCTTTTCAGGGCCAGCCATAATCTTCATCATCGCATTGTTCATGTCATCCATCGTCAGCACCGGACGGTTATCACGGGCTGCCATAATCGCCGCCTCGTTCAGAAGGTTGCTAAGGTCGGCGCCGGTGAAGCCCACAGTAGAACGGGCAACGATGCTCAAGTCCACACCGGCATCCAGCTTCTTATTCTTGGCGTGTACCTTCAAAATTTCCTCTCTGCCCTTGGCATCCGGTGCGCCGATGTGAATACGGCGGTCAAAACGGCCGGGACGCAACAGCGCAGGATCCAGAATATCGGGTCGATTGGTGGCTGCCAGAACGATAACGCCGGAATTGTGGCTGAAACCGTCCATCTCCACCAACAACTGATTCAGAGTCTGTTCCTTTTCGTCGTGACCGCCGCCCAAACCGGAACCGCGCTTGCGGCCCACAGCATCGATCTCATCGATAAAGATAATAACGGGAGCAATCTTCTTCGCCTGTTCGAACAGATCCCGAACGCGGCTTGCGCCGACACCTACATACAGCTCAACAAAATCAGAGCCGGAAATAGACAGGAACTGAACGCCCGCCTCCCCTGCCACCGCTCTGGCCAGCAAGGTCTTACCGGTACCGGGAGGACCCACCAGCAGCAGACCGTGGGGAATCTTTGCGCCGATGTTCGTAAACTTTTCCGGATCCCGGAGGAAATCCACAATCTCCTGCAGTTCCGCTTTCTCTTCATCCACACCCGCCACATCGTCAAAGGTAACCTTTTTGCCGTCGGGGACACCTACAACTGTCCGGGCTTTGCCGAAATTTGACATATGGTTTGCATTGTTGGCACGGCTCATCAGCAGAACCCACAGGAGCAACAAAACAACACCCACAACCAGCAGGGGAAGAATCAGATCGTAGGGAGAGAATCCCTTCTCCGGCAAGAAGTCGTAGCTTTCCAAAACGCCGTTCTGACTCTGCTCCAGAATTGTGCTGTACATCTCCTGCCGGAAACTTTCCGGGTCTGCCAACTGGCAGGTCAGCTTATCTTTCTTATTGTATGGGTGATGCAGTTCCAATGTGATGGTCTGCTCCTCCACAGTAAAGCTCTTGACCTGCTCCTCGCGGAACAGATCCACAATTTGAGAATAGGTTAGATCATCTTTTCTGCCTCCGAAGATGCCCAAAATCACAGAAAGGATCAGAGCAAAGACAGCAACATACAAAATGATCGTAAACAGATTGCTTTTTTTCAAAATTGGGTACTCCTTAATTGGTATATACTTCCGGCTTCAAAATGCCTATGTAAGGTAGATTGCGGTAAATTTCGTTATAATCCAGTCCATAGCCCACTACGAAGGCATTGGGCACCTCGAAGCCCACGTAATCCGGCTTCAGCGTAACTTTGGGGTTACGATGGGAGGGCTTATCCAGCAATGTGCAGATCTTCAAAGAAGCCGGATTTTTCTCGCTAAGATGTTTGTAGAGGAAATTCAGAGAGTTGCCGGTATCAAAAATATCCTCCAGAATCAGCACATGGCGACCCTCAATATTCTCCGACATTTTGCCGCCGAATACTGCCTTACCGGTGGACTCTGTTCCCGAGTAAGAGGATACTCGCATAAAGTCCATTTGGCACGGCACCTTGATTTCGCGGATCATATCAGCATAGAAGATCACAACGCCTTTCAGTACGCCTACAACGATGGGGTTTTTGCCGGCGTATTCTGCTGTCAAAATTTCACCCAATTCCCGAATCCGAGTCTTGATCTGATCCTCTGTCAGTAAGATCTGCGCAATATCCTTTTCCATTTCTTATTCCTCCTATATTTCTCTATCCAGCTGCTCCAAACGAATCCGGGTCGCCGGAATTGCATTTGCCTTTCGGGCGTGATCAGCGCCGATGCCGAACACACCCAACACGCCGGCATCATCGGTGATCACAGGGATCTGCAGACGCCGATGAGCCGGGATTTTACGATCTATAAACAGTTTTTTTACGGTTTTTGTTCCACCGGACAGCTTGATAACATCACCGCTGCACCGGCTGCGAAGAACCATCGCACCCCTGTGCTGAACAGTGAAAATACTTTCCGTATTGACGATTTCCTGAGCAGCTGACACCGTAATGCGCCATCCCGGGATCTCCAACACGCCATCTTCCGGCAGTGTATAGGCCGCAAGGGGAGCTTCCTCGTGCAGCACCTCCAACCGATCATAATTCCGGCTTAAGCATACGCCGCCGGGAAATTCTGCAACGGCCGAAGGCTTTGGAGAAAAGACCAGGCTCTCCGCCAGAGCGATATGTTGGGCTTCCGGCTCCCGGACGCCATTTTCTTTCAAAAACCGCTCCAGCATCCGGCTGCGAACAGCAGGAGTAAGCTGCCTTAATTGTGCCACATCAGGCAGCGTTTCATAATCTGCCAGCTGTGCCAGCGCCTGCTCATCATTTCTGAGCCGCTGTGCCATCGCAGACATATTTTCAGCAAGCCGGGGATTTTCCGCCTGCAAAAGGGGCATCACCCCATGGCGGATCCGGTTACGCAAGAATGCGTCGCCGGCATTGGAACTATCCTCGATATGAGAAATATGATATTCCTCCAAAAACGTCTCTACCTGCCGGCGGGTGATATTCAGCATCGGTCGGATCAGCGCGCCATTCACCGGTGTAATACCGCCCAGGCCTTTCAGACCTGTACCGCGCACCAGATGCATCAACACAGTTTCCGCATTATCGTCTGCGGTATGTGCTGTGGCGATTTTCCCAGGCAAGGTAGTCAAAAAGGCATATCTGGCATCTCTGGCAGCAGCCTCCAGTCCCTTCTTGCCGGGCTTCACCTCTGCGCTGCCAACATACAAAGCGATATCATAGCGATCACAAAACTGCCGGACAAACTGCTCATCCGCATCCGACTCTGCGCCCCGAAGCCGGTGATTGAAATGGGCCGCAGACAACGCAAGCCCCAGATCTTCTTTCAGCAGATACAGCCCCCACAACAGTGCCATAGAATCTGCACCGCCGGACACAGCGCATACTACGCTATCGCCCGGGTTCGTGAGTTGCTGCAGCTGCTCCTTCAGTGCATTAAGCATGCTTCCACTCCACATCGGAGAAGAGCTGGTACTGACCCAGCCACTGCAGCTTTACCGTTCCGGTCTCGCCCTGACGATTCTTCAGGATAATACATTCTGCAATACCTTTCTCCTCAGAATCGTCCGGATGGTAGTATTCATCGCGGTACAGCGCCATAACCACGTCAGCATCCTGCTCGATAGCACCGGATTCCCGGAGGTCTGACAGAATAGGCCGCTTATCGGTACGGCTCTCTGACGCACGGGACAGCTGGCTCAAGCAAACCACGGGAACATTCAGATCCTTGGCCATAATTTTCAGCGCGCGGGAGATATCGCCGACCACCTGTACACGGTTTTCTCCGCCGCCTTTTCCATAGCCGGAACCCTGCATCAGCTGCAGATAGTCGATAACGATCAAGCCCAGGTTGTCCAACCTGCGGCACTTGGCGCTGATATCTGAAACAGTAACCGTGGGATTATCATCGATGCGGATATCCGTCTGGCTCAAGGCAGAAGAGGCCATACACAGCTTGTTCCATTCTTCCTCAGTAAGTTTACCGGTGTTCAGCTGATTCATATCCAGAAGACCTTCGCTGGCGATCATACGCTTTGCGATCTCTTCCCGAGACATTTCCAAGTTAAAGACAGCTACCGTCTTTTTATATTTCTTTGCCACATTCGTGGCCAAATTCAGGGCAAACGCAGATTTACCCATAGCAGGACGTGCTGCAACCAGCACCAGATTGGAATCGTTCAAACCGTTGATCCGTCTGTCCAGATCTGCAAAACCGGTGGACATACCAGGAATGGTAGAATCGGACTGGCTCAGTTCTGTCAATCGGTCAAAGAACTTGTGCAGCACGGTACCGATATGCTCCAGAGAATCGCCCCGTTCACCTTTACGCAGGGCATAGATCTTCTTCTCTGCCGCTTCCAGCATCTCCGCCGGTGTTCCCATTTGGGAATACACCGTTTCACTGATCTCCGCGGCGGCTTGTGCAAGGCCCCGCAGCATTGCCTTTTCCCGAACAATATTGGCGTAACGAACAACATTTGCTGCAGTGGGTGTGATCTCCATCAGCTGCATAATGTAGTCTCTGGAATTTTCGTGATATACGCCCATTTCCCGCATTTTATCCAGCCCTGTAACCGGGTCAATGGTCTGGGAGAAATTGAACATCGTATACACGCTCTCGTAGATCTGGCGATTCTGCTCTAGATAGAAATCCTCCGGGCGCAAAATGCCGACCACATCTGCGATGCAGCGGCTGTCGATAAGAATAGAGCCCAGCACCGCCTGCTCCGCCTCGAGGGACTGGGGCGGCTGTTTGCCCAACAATTCTTCGTCCATGTTCTTTCTCCTCTCTCTCAAAAAATCAGAAACCTTAGATCTCCTCGATCTTCACCGTCAAGGGCGCATTAATCTCGTAGCCTAGCTTGCAGGTAACGGTGTAGGTGCCAACGGACTTAATGGTGTCTGCAATAACGATCTTGCGCTTATCCAACTTAATGTTGGCGGACTTTGCCAATGCGTCGGCAATTTCCTGACTGGTAACTGAGCCGAACAGGCGGCCAGCTCCGCCGCCCTTAGCCTTCACCACTACGGTCATCTCCCGCAGCTTCTTGGAAGTCTCCAGAGCTTCTGCCTTTTCCCGGGCGATACGCTCCTGGGTAGCCTTGTCGTTCATCTTTTTGGTGTTCATAGCATCTGCGGTTGCTTCCACAGCCAGCTTTCTGGGCAGCAGGAAATTACGGGCATAGCCGTCAGAAGCTTCAATCAGCTGACCCTTCTTACCCTGGCCTTTTACATCCTGCAGTAAAATCACTTTCATAGTCTATTCTCCTTAGTTTTCATAAAAACGGTCAATCGATGCCACCAGTGCATCCAGCGCATCCTTGACTGTCGTATTTCTGATCTGTGCACCAGCGGTAGCTGTGTTTCCGCCGCCGCCCAAGGGCTCCAGAATCATCTGGACATTGGCATCACCGATGGATCGGGCAGAGATGATTACCTGATCCTCATCCGGATACAGCACAAAAGATGCCGTAATACCGGTGATATTCAGAAGTTCATCTGCCGCCTGGGCAGCCAATGCCCGGGAAGTAGTGGTGTTCAGCGCCGCCACCGCCAGTTCCTGCCGGTACAACCGGGCAGACTTGATGATCTGGTACTTGGCCATAGTGTTCTGGAAATCGCTCTGCAGCAATTTCTTAACCTCTACCGTGTCCGCACCCCACTGCCGCAAAACTGCCGCAGCTTCAAAGGTACGCTCGCCGGTACGGACATTGAAACTCTTGGTATCCAAGAAAATGCCGGAAAGCAAGCTCTTGCTTTCAACAGGCAGGACATCTGCCTTTTCTACGGCATACTGCAACAGTTCCGTTACCAGTTCCGATGCAGAGGATGCGTAGGGCTCATGAAGATTCAGCACCACCGGACTGATATAATCTGCCGCTCTGCGATGATGATCCACCACACAGACCTTGGAAATGGCCTCCAGAAGCGGTTTGCTCTCCACCTGGTCCGGTCTGTTGGTATCCACCACGATCAGGATGCTGTGGCTGTCGCACAACAGCAGTGCCTCCTGACCGGAAATGAAGGTCTGGGCATATTCCGGGACATCCCGGATCTCATCCACCAGATTCTGGGCGGCATTATTCGCCACATCCAGAACGATATAGGCTTTCTTACCCTTCTTGCGGCACATACAGCTGATGCCCATTGCCGCACCTACCGCGTCCAGATCGGCATTGCTGTGGCCCATAATGAACACCTGGCTGCTCTGGCCGATCAGTTCCATCATGGAATTAGAGGTAACACGGGCCTTGACCTTGCTTCTGCTTTCTGCCTCAATGGCACGGCCGCCGTAGAAGCTGAAATTGTAACGATCCTTGATAACAGCCTGGTCACCGCCCCGGCTCAGGGACATTTCGATGGACAGCGCAGCGAAATCATAGCTTTCCTCAAAGTTGATACCATCCACACCAATGCCGATGGAAATGGAGGCGGCCAGACCGGAGGGGCTTTCTACTTCGTGAATATCCTCCAACAGGGAGAACTTTTCTTCCATTGCCCGCTTCAGATCCCGCTTTTCAAACACAAACAGGAAGCGGTTCCTCTCCATTTTGCGGAGCAATCCGTGGTAATCCTCTGTCCACTTGGAAATAACATCGTTGATCCGGGCGTTCAGACTGGAAATCGCGCCTTCTGTCAGATTTTTAGTCAACTCCTCGTAGTTATCCACCAGAATGATGGATACCACCGGACGGGAACGGACATACTCATCCCGAACCTGATACAGCTCCGTCAGGTCGCTGAAATACAGCATACCCATCGCCGTACTGTCCGGGTCATCCGCCCGCACCACTGTGCCGTATACACGGTAACGGCGGTCGCCCAGAGTTACATCGTGGGAGAATTCCTTTTTTCCGGAAACCAGCCAATCCAAAGTCAGCTTCGGAACAACTGCACTCAGGCGCTGCTCCAGATACCGATCCTGATAGCCGGTGATCTTGCAAAACTGATCGTTTGTCCAAAGAATACTCTCATCCCCCAGACGCACCAGCGCCATAGGAAACGGTGTATCCGCACCGCTGGAGTTCTCCGGCAGATCAAAGGCGGTTTTCGCAAAGTTCTGCAGCAGCTTACGGCGGCGGACACGGCAGAAAACATAGAACGCGCCCAGTGCCACGGAAACTACAGCTTCCGCAATAGCCAGTGTGTAATTGCGCATCAAAACAGCGCCACCTATAAAGAGCGCCATTGCTGCAAAGTACACCCAAAGTCCGGGCCAGAATGCCTTTCCCAGCTTTTTGTTCATAGTTCTCCCCTCCCAAATGGGTATCAAACCCCATAGTACCTTTACTATAACGAATATTATATCAAATTCAAACAAAATACGCAACCAATATTATCATATTTTCCTTGAAATTCTCACACATTCTTCCGGCGGAAACCGACAAAAAATTAGTGGTATACTTTCACCCTGAAATGTGTTATACTATCTCTGCAGAGCGCCGGGTGCCGAGTCCCGGGCAAACCTTTTTTCTTATATTCACGCAGACGTTTTCCTCCGAAATGACGATACAGGGTCAGGACCGAGGCGAATGGCTGCTTACTTTTGTGTACCTAAATTGAAAGGAGTATGTATTTTGTCTGAAAAACTGAAGATCATCCCCCTTGGCGGTTTGGATGAAATCGGCAAGAATATCACCGTATTGGAATACGGCAAAGATATGATCATCGTAGACTGCGGCGTGGGTTTCCCCGACGAAGAAATGTACGGCGTAGATCTGGTTATCCCCGATTTTTCCTATCTGGTAGCCAACCAGAAAAAGCTGCGTGGTATGTTTATCACCCACGGCCACGAGGATCACATCGGCTCTATCCCCTACTGTATGCGGGAGATCAATTGTCCAATCCACGGCACCGCTATGACCAACGGCCTCATCAAGTTGAAGCTAGAAGAGCGGCATCTGGAAAACACCGTCAAGCTCATCACCCATAAGCCCGGCGATGTTGTAAAAGCCGGCTGCTTTACGGTAGAATTCATTCACGTCAACCACTCCATCGCCGATGCGGTGGCCTTTGCCATTCACACTCCCGTGGGCACAGTCATTATGACCGGTGACTTCAAGATCGACCCCACCGCCCAGGGTGGTATGACCGATCTGGCACGGCTGGGTGAACTGGGCAACCAGGGTGTACTGGCGTTGCTGTGCGATTCCACCAATGTGGATCGGGACGGCTACACCCCCAGCGAAAACATTGTGGCTGAGAGTCTGGACCGGCAGTTCAAAAACTGCGATCAGCGGATCATTGTTACCACCTTCGCTTCCAACATGCACCGCATTCAGGCAGTTCTGGCCACCGCCCAGAAATATGGACGCAAGGTGGCCGTTACCGGCAGAAGTATGGAAAATATGCTGAAGGTAGCACAGGAGCTGGGCTACCTCAAGGTAAAGCCCGGTACTCTGGTAGATATTACCGCCACCAAGAGCCTGCCCAGCAACAAGGTGGTCATCGTTTCCACCGGTTCTCAGGGTGAAAATATGTCCGCCCTGTACCGGATGGCATTTTCCACTCACAAGCAGGTGGACATCGTCGCCGGCGACCGGATTATCATCTCCGCTTCTGCGATCCCCGGCAATGAAAAAGCTGTTTCAAGAATCATCAACGAACTGTACCGCAAGGGTGCGGATGTGGTGTACGAAAAGAGTGAGGGCCTTCACGTTTCCGGCCACGCCTGTCAGGAAGAACTGAAGATCATCCACGCACTGACCAAGCCCAAATTTTTCATCCCCGTTCACGGCGAACAGCGGCACCTGCAGCTTCACGCCCGGCTGGCAAAGACGATGGGTATGAATCCCAAAAATATTGTCATCGGCGAGATCGGCAGCGTATTTGAGCTCACAGGCAAAACCTGCAAGCTCTCCGGCACTGTTCCCGCAGGTAAGGTATTTGTAGATGGCACCGGCATCGGAGATGTGGGTAGTGTTGTCCTCCGCGACCGCAAGCATCTGGCCGATGAGGGTATGGTCGTTGTGGTTATGACCCTCTCGGGAGAGACGGCGGCGCTGGTATCCGGCCCCGACATCATCACCCGTGGTTTTGTATATGTGAAAGAATCGGAAGAGCTGATGGAGGAGCTTCGTGAGGTAGCGCTGGAAGCCATCGAACGTTGCAACCGCCGCCGTAGTCGGGACTGGGCCACTATCAAATCCGCCATCAAGAACGATTTGTCGGGCTATCTGTTCAAGCACACCAAGCGCAATCCTATGATCCTGCCCGTCATCGTGGAAATCTAAAAATACAACTGTCATTGCTAGGGTTCCTTGCAATGACAGTTCTTTTCAGGAGATACATATGCGCTACTATTTTGCCCCTATGGAGGGCATCACTGACAGCATTTTCCGCCGGGCACACCACCGGCATTTCGGCGGCGTTGACCGCTACTATATGCCTTTTTTATCCCCTACCGTCCATCGCGCCCTGACCCACAAGGAAGATCGGGAGCTTCCAATGGCAGACAGCGAGCAATTTTGCGCCGTTCCGCAGGTATTGACCAAGGTAGCTGAGGATTTCCTCTGGGCGGCACAGGTCTGCCGAGATCGGGGCTATGACGAGGTCAACCTCAATGTGGGCTGTCCCTCCGGCACGGTGGTTTCCAAAGGAAAGGGCAGCGGTATGCTGCGGGATGTTGACACTCTCGATGCTTTTCTGGACGGGATTTTCGCCAGCTCTCCCCTGCCGGTTTCAATCAAGACCCGGTTGGGTCTGGAAGATCCCAAAGAATTCTCGGCAATTTTGGAGGTTTTCAACCGTTACCCCATAAAAGAACTGACCGTCCACCCCAGAGTCCGCAAGCAATTCTATGACGGCGGTATTTTTGAAGAGAGCTTCGCCTATGCCGTAGAGAACAGCAAGAATCCGCTTTGCTTTAACGGCGATATCTCCGCATTGGCAGATATTGACCGTATCACGCAGAAATATCCTCAGGTACAAGCCGTTATGATTGGCAGAGCTCTGGTAGGTAACCCCGGTATGCTCACAGGCGGCACAAATGTACAGACTTTGGAACGCTTCCATAACGAACTACTGGATGCCTACACCGAGGCGTTCGGCGGCGGACGGAATGCTATGTTCCGTCTGAAAGAAAACTGGCACTTCCTCATCACCCATTTTGAAGGCAGTGAAAAGCTGTGGAAACGGCTGCGAAAAACCACAGATCTTGCGGAGTTCCGAGACATTGCCACCCAAATTTTCCGCACAAAAACCTGGTGCGATGCGCCAATTAACCTGTAAAAAATCCCGAAATGCAATGCATTTCGCGATTTTCCTCATTTACCGTACGGCGTATTTTTTATATATCTTCTGATAGGAATGGACCAGAACAGCAATACCCACGGTACAAGCCAGAACAAGGATTACCAGCGCAGCGATGGTATTCCATATTTCCGCCAATCCCGCTGCTGCAAACCACAGCGAATACAGCTTCCACATAACACCGTTTTCTTTGTTGTATTGCTTGATATCTGTGATCTGCGAGGCATTCACCTCAGAACCGGACCAGAACCACATCGGCTTTTCCAGCTTTTGGGCATATGCGCCAATGGCGTAAAACAAGATGGCGCAGCCAAAGGATATGATCCACCAAATAATTTTTCCTGCCATTGCTAATCATTCCCTTCGTCCGCCGAGAATCAGATGCTCAAAAAATAATTCGCTACGCCGCGGGCGATTGCCTCTGCTTTCTGCTTCACCACAGTATCGTCCATCATGTTGGCAAGGTCTTCTTCATTGGTCATAAAACCGTTTTCCGTCAGCACTACCGGGCAGGTAGACAGACGGGCAACATAGTACAAATGCCAGTCAAACAGCGTCTTCTTATAAACGCCGGAGTTGTTGATTTGCGTATAGATATTCTGCGCCACAGGCTGCGAGAACGGCGTGAAGTACTGTACCTGTGCGCCGCTGTGATTCGGATAGCCACTGATGGCATTCTGGTGAATGGCAACGCACAGATCCGGAGCAACTTCCTTCAGGTGCATTACCCGCTCGTCCACGGATATGGATGCGTCGTCATAACGATTCATCACCACTGTTGCACCGGTCTTCTCCAGTTCCAGCTTAACGGCATTGGCCAGCTTCAAATTCAAATCTGCTTCTTCAACACTCTCATTAACCTCTTCCCCGCAAGCGGAGCACCGGCGTTTCTTTTCCTTACTGTTATACTTGGTATCCGCAACATATTTTGCGCATCTAGGACAATACCACATCGTAGAGCCACCATCTTCGCCGCCGTGGCCCACGTCCAGCATAATCAACGCACCGGTCAAGTCAGCGCCATAAGCATTGCCTGCTGCCGTTGCCTTTGTGGGATTGAGGAACGCAAAGCACAGCTGATCATTCTCGTTATAGTAAGCATCCCAGCCGTAGAAGCCGCCGGTTTTCTTCAGATTCAGCCGCAGCACGCAATCAGCCTTATTCTGCGTCAAGGTAGCAGAGCTGAACAACGGGTTATCCGCGGGAACGGTAACCGTACCCTCAAACACTGTAGCATAGCAGAAAGTGATCTCCACATACTCCATGGTAACCTTGTTCACCCGAAAATCCCGGTCAGCAGGGTTAATGTACTCTTGAGGGCCAAAATCGAAATAGAACGGCGCTTTCCACAGGCTGTCCAGCGTCAAAACCGTATGATTCTCCACCACAGCAAGTGATGCAAAGCCGATCTCATTGTGATCCGGCAGCGTACCGCGATAGCAGTCCACAACCGGGACTTTTTCGACGGGCGGGTAGTTTTTCTTTTCAACATACACTCTTCTGCCGCAGCGCATCAGAACATAGGACGAAGTAGAATTCGTAACCTTATTTTCTGCGCAGTAGTCCATCGTCCCCTCCGGCAGGTAGTTGTTTCTGGGGTCGGAATAGTCATCTGTAGTAGCCCCGTTAAAGGTTTCTGCCGTACCGGTAACAATCTGCGCAATGTAGCCGGAGCCGACATCAATATAGTTGCCGTAATCCGGGGTAACGCTGGGATCTGAAGTAAGGATGTTTGCCGGCTTTTTGCAGACGACATCCTGAGAATAATAAGTTTCCGTTACGCCATTGCAGGAAACAGTATAGGTAAACTTGCCAAGAATCGTATCCTGGGTATTATTCTTGGGCAACCCGTATGTTCCGGTATAGCGGACAAAGCCATCCACCACGCCAGTACCCATCTGGATACCAGCTTCCTGCATCTCTACTTCTTTATCTCCCAGGGTAACTTTCAGGGTGCTTCCCTGGCGAACCAACAACTCCACCTGAATGGTAGCGCCGCTGTTAAAGGTCGTCTGGTCTGCCGGAGAATAGGACTGCACAGCATAGCGGTATTCCACAGTATAGGTAACACTCTTGTCTTTGTGGGACACCGTGATCTCATTGGTGCCGGGCTGCAACTGCACCGTGTGGGAGAATGTACCGTCGCCCGCCTGCGCCACCGAAACGCCCGCCACCGTTACCGGCTGCCGGGGATCGGATGTACCCTTCAGCACCAAGGCCTGCTCCGTGGTAACAAAGGCTGTTTCTGCCGGTGCAGTCATCGTAAGTTCTGTGTATTGGGGCACCGTGGGCTCGGTCTGACTTGTTCCCGTACCACCCGGTGTTGCCGGCTTTTTATTCACAAAAAGGGCAATAATCACGACCAGGATCAGCACTGCCACAAGGATTTGGATCAAGCGGATCATACCCTGTGTCTGGCTGCGCCGTCTTCTTCGTTGTCTGGTTGGATAACTCATAATGACTCCTCAATTCAGGGAATTTTGGGGGTTCTTTGGGTTTTATTTTACCACGTGGCGAGTAGAAAGTAAAGGCAATTTCTCGAAAAAACAGATCCCCGAAATTTCTTTCGGGGATCTGAAATGCTTAGCTCAGTTCTGCAAGAGCGATCTTTCTGTAATTGACCTTGATGGGAGAGTTTGCAACCATCTCATCCATAATTTTGGAAGACTTTTCTGTCTTTGCACCTTCTGTACACAAGCGGATCCAGCCCTCTTCGCTGCCCACAAAGTACATAATGTGATAACCGATATTTGTCTTTACCAAACCATAATCGCCGGGCTGCCGACTCTCATCGAAGCACCAGTTATTAAAGGGCTGCACCATCATACCCTTGTACACATCGGTGTACAGGCCGCCGTTGGACTTGGAACCGCCATCCTCAGACTTCTCCCCAGCCAGCTTGGCAAAGCCATCTTCCGTATGCTCACCGGCAAGCCAGCTATCCAGAATTGCCTGTGCTTCAACACGGCAGGTCTCCCAGGCTTCCTCCGTAATGGTAGTATTACCATCTTCGTCTGTGGTGGTCTTAGGCTTAATAAGAATATGGCGCACATCCACCAGCTTGCCACTTTCCTTGGTAACCTGATAGGACTCATCCAACACCAGTTCAGCCTTATGCTCCTCATAATAGGCCTCGACCTCATCCATATTGACCTCGACGCCTTCAATATATTCTGCCCAGTAAAGTCCGCCGACAAAATAAGTCCAAAGATAATCGTAATAGGTCTGGAAATCCGTGCCGCAGCCCAGCATATCTTCCAGGAAAGCATCCAGAGAAGTGAAATTGCTGGAGGTCGCCGTGGCGGTGATATCCTTTTCCAGCGTTTCAAACTGCTTTACATATGTTTCGGGCATTTCAAAGCCGGCCTTTTGGGCCATCTGCTTTACCAGTGCATCCCGATGCCATGTATCGATCGCCTGCTCAATAAAAAACTGCTGCCATGTCTTCTGGATCGCGGCATTCTGATACTGCTGATCCAGCGGAGTCTTTTTGTTCAGATCCGCATACTCGCTGCCACTTACCGCATCCCAATAGTACACCTGCAGCATACGGTTTGTCAGAGTAAGCTCACCCACAGATGCGACCACCTCGTCCCGGCTCTTCTGGAAGGATTTATTACCGGAAACGGTGTTCAGCTTTTCGAGGGACACGCTGTAGGATTTTTTGTAGAAAATATTGTTTTTCCCGGGCAGGATTCTTCCGGTCAAGCCGTAGCTGACAGCACCCGCCAATGCGCCCACCAAGATCAGACCGATCAGGCCAAAGGTCAGTATTTTCATCACTTTCAGCTTTTTGCTGACGCTGTTTCCCTCGTTAACCTCTCCGCAGACAGGGCAAATATTGCTGTTCTTCTCCAGCTTTTCCCGACAGTTTTTACACCGCATAGTAACCTCTTCCTCCCATTTGGGGAATTTTGATATATCAAAGTTTACCACTTAGGACAGAAAAAAGCAACACATATTCCAATTTGTTCACATTTTCCGGACAAAAAACGCGCGGCTTTCTATCCTCACAGACAAAAAGCCGCACAGCGTATTATACAGATTCTCTTTTGATCTTGATTTGAGCAGACAAGGCGTCCAGCGTTTCGGCCGTAACCTCCGGCCGGTCCAGCAACGCTTTCATCAAGCCCAGAATATCCGGCTTGTGGCGATGACTGAAAATGGTGGCCGCAAAGTACTCTTCCCGGGTCATCGTGGGCAGAAAAGTTCTGCCGTAAGTCTTATTGTGCCTTACAAAACCGGCTTCACGAATTGCGCCCTTGGTCAGGAGTCCATTCAGCAGGATATGCACAGAACTATCCTTCCAGGTCTTCTCCGCAGAGCGTTCCAAAAAATCCGCTCTGGACAGCGCTCCGCCATCACACCAGAGAACATCCATAATTTCCATTTCACTTTTTGTCAGTTCCATGCGCACATTCCTCCCCGCAGCAAAGACTAGTATACGAATTTTACACTTTTTTGTCAATTCATTTGTTGTAAAATTTACCAGTTAATTTTCGCACAAACTTTGTGAATAGTGCTACTATTTTAATATTCTTTTCGCATTTTTAGTGAATTTCTTTATGAATTGGATGTTTCCAAAACAAAAGAAGCCGGCAGAACGTGCCGGCTTCTTTATAAAATTCAATCATTTGAGCAGCTTGTCCAAAATAGCACGGTTTGCTTCCATATCCGCAACCTTTGTAGCTGTTACCTTGCCGACTGTCATATCCTTATATGTGCCAGCCTCGGGAATCTGTTGCGTTGTAATAGCCGTATTGCTGAGCATCGGATAGAGCTCGAACAGATAGTTGACAATTTCCTGATTGGACATAGTGGTAGTAACCATCGGCAAAACATCATCCAGAATGTTGAGCATTTCGCCTAGACTCTTGTTCTTGTACTTTTCCACCAATGCCAGCAGCACGGTTCTCTGCCGTTGGGCGCGCTTAGCGTCCATATCCAGCTTCCGGATACGGGAATATGCCAGCGCCTTCTCACCGTCCAGATGATTGACGCCTGCCTGCAACTGCCACTTGGTGGTTTTGTTCATCCAATCTGCTTCTTTTTGGGTCAGATTGATGCTGACACCGCCCAGCAGGTCAATGATCTGCTTAAATCCGGAGAAGTCTACCTCCACGCCCGCATCCACGCTGACGCCGAAATTGACTGCCAATGTTTCATTCAGGCAACTGAAGCCGCCGTGAGCATATGCCGCATTCAGCTTTTCAGAGCCCCAACCGGGAATATATACATAGGTATCACGCAAGAAGGAGACCATAGAGATCGTTCCCTTCTGCACATTGAAAGAGCACAGGATCATCGAGTCAGAACGCTGACGGCCCTGATTGGGCTTGCGGTCCTGTCCCACCAGCAGAATGTTGATAATGCCATCCTGATCTGCATCCAGAATATGATGGGGCGGCACAGTATTATGCTGGACATCCGTCGGATCCATAACGGGGCCCGTAAAGCTCGGATCCACCTCTTCCGTAGGAATCGAGGGGTTGGTCGCCTCGTCACTGGGATTAACACGATTGATCTTGCCCAGATAATATTCCGCAAAAACAGTAACGAAGATCATTACAAACAAAATCAGCGCCAGAATCACGCACAGCACGCTGAGTCCTATCTTCTTCCACCGGGTTTTATTGGTGGTATTCTTATTGTTATCCATTACATTTCCTCCAGTTAGCAAGGAACCCTGTTCTTTGTATCATAATTTGTCGCAACATCAGGGAAAACCGATGTTTTTTTATATTGCGCACACATTATAAGACATTCCGAAGAAAAATGCAAGTAAAATCTATTCCATATTTTTCCTCACATAATATTTTATAGGGAAATCGTTACAGTATTACCCAATTTTTCTTGTTTTTTTCAACAAATAATATTCCGCCAGTCGGCAAATCATTTCTCCGTTTGTGGGTCTTTTTAGGGCGCTCAGCATACCGGCAGGAAACCACCGACGCCACACATTCTCATCCCGCTTTTTCCAGGCGGATTCCAGCGCAGCACGGATTGAGCGTTCTACCTGCTGCCATCCGACGCCGTAAACTGTGCCCACCGCAACATACAATTCCTTCGTCAGCGACTGGGTGCTGTCTTCGGCATAGGTCTTAATCGCATCGCACAGATAATGATACCCATTGTGCTTCGGGTTCACGCCCAGTTCCAGCAGAATTTTTGCTATGTTCTGGTCAGCGCAGGGTGCCGCCACAGCGATCTCGCTGTACGCCGCCGCAATCTCCCGTACCCGTTCCGCCGCCACTTCCAGGCAGCAGGGCTTCATCAGCACATAACTGACCCCAAACTGCATTAATCTGGCAAAAATATATTCACTGCGCACCGATGTGGTAACCAGGGTTTCAAGCTTATGTCCACGCTTCGCGGCATACGCAAGTACACTAATGCCGTCCAGTCCCGGAAGCATTACATCCAAAACCAGCACATCCGGAGCAAAGCTATCCAGCAGTTCTCGCGCTTCTCTTCCGTCGGTCGCAATCCGAACACAGAATTCGTCCCGCAACGTCGCTTCCAAAGCAGTACAGAATTCCCGCGTGCTGTCCGCGATCAGCAGTTTCTTCTTCTCCATTTTGCATCTCCCATTGTAAAATGTAGATTTTCTATATAGTACCACGTTTTACAATTTATTGCAATTGTATGTGCGCTTTGATTTTTCGACAGTTTTCGACAAAATAAAGAACCTGCCGGTGCTTTCCGACAGGTTCCAGTTATACTAAAAATCGGGAGTTCTTGCATCCAGTGTGATATCGAGTGTAATTTCCCTGCCACCGCGCCAAACGGTAACAGTGGACTCCTCGCCGCCACTGTATTTTTCCAGAACTCTTGTCAATTCATTCAGGCTTGTTACATTCTGACCGCCAACTGCAATGATAATATCCTTTGCCTGTACGCCAGCTTTTTCCGCGGCACCGCCCGCATTGACCTCAGAAACATAGGCACCCATCGGCAGACCGTAGTAAATAGCAGTCTGCTGGTCCACATCTCGGACCATTACACCCAGTGCACCGCCGGTAATATAGCCGTGATCCCGAAGATCCGTAATCTTCTTCCAGATATCATCCATCGGGACAGCGAAGCTGATGCCCTCAATGCTGGCGCCGGAGCTGGTTGTGCCGGAATACTTGGCTGTAGTAATACCCACAACTTCGCCCTTCATGTTCAGCAGCGGACCGCCGGAATTGCCGGAATTGATGGCAGCATCGGTTTGGATCATATTGATCAGCGCGCCATCGGTGTTTATCACCCGATCCTTAGCGCTGACATAGCCTACAGTCATTGTAGAAGTCAGCTCGCCCAGCGGATTGCCAATAGCAACCACCTGATCGCCTACGATCAAATCATCGCTGCTACCGGCTTCCAGCGCCTTCAGACCCCGAGCCTCAATCTTCAGCACCGCTACATCGTTGGCCTCATCATAGCCCACCACTTTGCCGCTGTACTCTTCACCGCTGTATACCTTTACTGTAACGGCCGTTGCTTTTTCCACCACGTGATAATTGGTTACTACATAACCATCCTCAGAAATCAGGAAACCGGAGCCTGTGGAAGTTCCCTGTGTTGGCTGGCCAAATGCGCTTCCAATGACCTTGGAGGATACCGCCACAATGCTCTCCACACTCTGGGCATAGACCTGTGCAGGTGTCAATCCATCAGGGCTCGTATTGGGCGTACCGGAGATGGAGTTTCCGTTTCCGGTGAAGGAATTATCCTTAATTTCTTCCCGGAGTTGGTCAATAGTCTGCTGCATCTGGTGAATCTGCTGCTCATTGCGTTTGATCTCATCGCCCCAATGCATCTGCAGATAGAGCACCGCGCCTACACTGCCGGTAACCACAATTACCAGTGCCAGCAAGCAGGAAAGCGCCATAAAGAAGAACTTTGCGCCTCTTCTTTTCTTGGCCGGTTTTTCTTCTACCAGGATTTCCTCCTCGGTTTCCTCCGGGTATTCTTCATACAGGGGCTCTTCCGGCAGAAAATCCGCAGCCTCTGCTACCGGCTCAAATTCCGGTTGGCTCTGGATATTTTCCAATTCATCCATTGTATGTCCTCCCATAATCTTTGGATGTACCTATCATACCGAACGGATATGAATAAATGATGTACATTCCGCAAAGGTTTTTTAACATAATTTTTCTTATTTGTATTACGATTACCAATATCATATAAATTTTTCCAACCTTCGTCAAGACAAAAAACGCGGTAGCAAAAACGCTACCGCGCTGTGCGATCATCTTTTCCGGAAAGACTTGCAGTCAGTGCACTGATCCATAGCGGGATCGGCTTCATGAGTGCCCACCAGAATGCGGTCCAGGGAGCAGAAGTTCTCGGTATCGCAGTGGTATGCGCAGGACTTAACCGTACATTCGATGCACTTATTGGCGTTGGTATTCATTTCGTTCCCTCCTTATTTTTGAGTTCGGGATTATTATGACCTGCCGGAACGAAAATATACAATGTGCAAACTGCCACATTTTTTCCGCAAAAATGCACACCGATTTTCTATGGCACCGATTGACTTTTTTCGTATGTCTTTGTATAATATATGCGAAAATCCGAAGACGGAAAATCAGTCTTTTGAAAGGAAGGAAATTGCAATGATTTACAGTAGCGAAGTACAACATATGTGCAGCGTTGCCAAGGGCGCCTACCACGGTCCCGCTCCCATCCCCGAAGAGGGCAAGTGGGTGCAGGCCAAGGAAATCAAGGACATCAGCGGTTTTACCCACGGTATCGGCTGGTGCGCACCTCAGCAGGGTTGCTGCAAGCTGACTCTGAATGTCAAGGAAGGCATTATTGAGGAGGCTCTGGTCGAGACTCTGGGCTGTTCCGGCATGACTCACTCTGCCGCAATGGCATCCGAGATTCTGATAGGCAAGGCCATTCTGGAAGCTCTGAACACTGACCTGGTGTGTGATGCTATCAACACCGCTATGCGCGAGCTGTTCCTGCAGATCGTCTACGGCCGCAGCCAGTCCGCATTCTCCGAGGGTGGCCTCGCAGTAGGCGCTTCTCTGGAGGACCTGGGCAAGGGTCTGCGCAGCCAGGTTGGCACCATGTTTGCCACCAAGGTTAAGGGTCCCCGTTACCTGGAGATGGCTGAGGGTTACGTTACCCGCTGCGCTCTGGATGAGGACAACCTGATCACCGGCTATGAGTTCATCAA
>JAZQTN010000052.1:0-22865 GCA_045630825.1 Faecousia sp.
TAAGAGGAGGATAACACAATGGCTTTGTTTGAAGGTTATGAAAGAAAAATCGACAAGATCAATGGTGTCCTCGCTCAGTATGGCCTGAACTCCGTTGAAGAGTGCCGCGACATCTGCGTGGCTAAGGGCTTCGACCCCTACACCATCACCAAGGGCATTCAGCCCATCGCTTTTGAAGACGTGGCTTGGGCTTACTGCGTAGGCGCCGCCATCGCTCTGAAGAAGGGCGTCAAGACCGCTGCTGAGGCTGCTGAGGCTATCGGCATCGGCCTGCAGGCATTCTGCATCCCCGGATCCGTTGCTGAGGATCGCAAGGTCGGTCTGGGTCACGGCAACCTGGGCGCAATGCTGCTGCGTGACGAGACCAAGTGCTTCGCTTTCTTGGCTGGCCACGAGTCCTTCGCTGCTGCTGAGGGCGCTATCGGTATCGCCCGCTCCGCAAACAAGGCTCGTAAGGAGCCCCTGCGGGTCATCCTGAACGGCCTGGGCAAGGACGCTGCACAGATCATCAGCCGTATCAACGGCTTCACCTATGTGCAGACTCAGTTCGACTACTACACCGGCGAGCTGAAGATCGTCAAGAAGATCCCCTACTCCACAGGTGAGCGCCCTGCCGTTAACTGCTACGGCTGTGACGATGTACGTGAGGGCGTTGCTGTTATGCGCCACGAGGGTGTTGACGTTTCCATCACCGGCAACTCCACCAACCCCACCCGCTTCCAGCATCCTGTCGCCGGCACTTACAAGAAAGAGTGCATGGAGACCGGTCGTAAGTACTTCTCCGTCGCTTCCGGCGGCGGCACCGGCCGTACCCTGCATCCCGACAACATGGCAGCTGGTCCCGCTTCCTACGGCATGACTGATACTATGGGCCGTATGCACGGCGATGCACAGTTCGCAGGTTCTTCCTCCGTCCCCGCCCACGTTGAGATGATGGGCTTCCTGGGCGCAGGTAACAACCCCATGGTCGGTATGACCGTTTCCGTGGCTGTCGCTGTCGAAGAGGCTATCAAGGGCTAATCACCAAATGCAAAAAAGGCTTCCGTAAAACGGAAGCCTTTTTCTTTTATCGTTTCCAATCTTCGCGCATCAGGGAGTAGAGGCAATCGTCAAAAACGATGTCCTTATAACCCTTGACGCACTTGCGTACCACGCCGTCCCGGGTAAAACCAAGGGATTCCAGCAAGCGCTGGGACGCAACATTGGGCACAAAGCACCGAGCCGCTACACAAGATAGCTTTTCGTTCTCGAAAAAGTACTCGATCAGCGCGCTCAGCGCCTCCTTCATATAACCCTTGCGCGCATCCTCTTCCCGGAGGAAATAGGAAAACTCCTTAGATGCCACGCCGTAGCGCAGGCTGTCCTCTTCAGTGTAGATCATACCGATAACGCTTCCTGTGGATTTCAGTTCCATCACAATGCAACTCAAATCATCTTCGGCATCGGCAAAACGGGCCTCTGCCTTTTCCCGGCTTACAAAGCTCATTGCATTGTAACGGTTAACGAATTCTGTGTTGACGAATTCCATATAATCGTCCACATCTTTCCGTTCCGGTTTGCGCAGGATCAGGCGTTCCGTTTTCAAAACCACGGTATTCACCCCTCTAAATACTGTTCCCAAATATACGTTCCGTCGGTCAGGTCGAAAGCTTTCCGGATGCCTTCGCAGATGCACTTCAACTTCTTCTGCATAGGCTTAGAGGCAAAAATCTCCTCATTGCCCGGCATACAGGCATACTCAAAAATCCGGGAACGATCTTCCACCGCAAAACTCATAGAGTACAGGTCAACGAAGTGGCGCTTGTCGCCCTTCAGATACTTACTCTCCGTCCGATCCTGATTCTTAGCATAATCGTTATCGTACTTAAAATCCCAGGGATTCAGCTTATCCCACTGGCTATAGGTATTCTCGGTGCTGAGCACCCGGTTATCGATCAGATGGCCCATCTCGTGGTAGAACCACTGCTCCGGTTCTTCCTCTATCGACAGTGCAATATAGGCATCGCCGTTGGCGCGGAACTGAATACCCGGGGCAGATGTATAGTTTTCTGTTTCCACATCTGCATAAATGCCCCGCACCAATACAATGTTCAGCTTTCCGCTGTTGGTCCACTGGACTGCTTTCTGGAAGAATCCTTCAGGGAACTTAGCCAACGCCCGCTCCAGACTGTAAATATTGGCGGAATACGGTTCTGTCAAATATTCCGGCAAAAATTTGTAATCCCAGGGGGCAAGATCCTCCACTTCATTCCAGTAAAGGATCTCCACACCAAAACGCGCTTCCAGTTCTTCCAGTTGACGGCCGATGGCAGCAAGACCAACATAATCCGGTTTCTCATAATAATACCGGGGCACAGTATAGATCCGCTGGTCCTCTACAGGACTCATTTTTATTTCCCAGCGGTAAAGGGTATCACCGACAGTAAACAAAACGGCGCCGTTTGCACCGAACACGCGGCCTAACTTCATAATGCCGGGAAGCTCTACAGACGCTGTCCGTTTTCCGGATTCTATATCGTAGTAATCCAACTTGCAGCCACTATTCAGCTTGATATATTGCACTGCACCGCCAATATCCGGCAGTGGAAATAGCTTCCCGCCACCTGTGGGCAGGAGTGTCTGGGGCTGCGCATCCAGGATACCAAAAACATGATCGTCTTCCAGCTCCATATAGTAGCAATCACCGCTTCCGCGAATGCTCATCACATGCTCTCCCTCTTGCAAAACCGTTCCTGTTTCTGCAGAAAGCAGCATCACTCGCTCTGAGCCATTTTCCTGCTGAAGAGAGCAACGCAGAACCGTGCTGTTAATAAATCCGCCCACGATCCCCAGCCAATTGCCGCTCTGTGCTTTCAAAAGCCGGGATACGCCGGTGTTCAGATTCAGTGCATGTACGCCCGCTTCCGAGCAGTAGTAAACCATACTCCAATCCGGTGTCAGGTACACATCTCCGACGATTTCCGCCGGCAGGCTGAATGTGCCAACTTCTTCAAAGAATTGACTTAGAAAAACGATCTGCTTTGCCGTTTTATTATAATAGGCAACGCCATTCTCTTTGATCTGCAGCATACCGCTGTCGGGCATTGGCAGACCCGGGATCTCCTCTGTGGCGATTTCCGTCAAGCGTTCCCCACGAAGCAGCGTCATTGTGTCTTCCCCAAACAGGACAAGGTGTTTTCCCATTGGCGCTATCCGCAGGCATTTTCCGTCCTTCGGCAAATATGCCTTCACTGCGCCATCAGTCAGCTCCTCAATCGGATTTTCAGGGTCGTACAACGCAGATGCGGATTGAACCGGGCTCTGCGCCGTCGGTAAGGTTGCACTGTCTTCAATTTTCTGCGGCGCTTCCTTGCTGCAACCGCTGAGCAGCAGCGCAATTGCCAACACGCCAAGCCATCGCTTCATCTCATTGCCTCCTTGCCAGTGTATAGTCGTCTCCTTGCCGGTAGTAGGGGCAGTGGCTGCGACCCTGGGTGAAGAATCGGTAGACCTCATCTTCATCCAGATCCATCATACAGTAATACTCTTCAAATTCTTCGTCATAGTCAAAATACCAGCAGGTATCACATTCACTGCAGTACATTTTTCCTCCGTTATCGGCTGTTTAAGTAGCCATCTACATCGAAGGGCTTGATCTTTTCATCCTTGCGCAGATACAGTGGATGATGCGGATGTCCCTTCTTGGTAATTGCGCCGGCACAGTACCAAGTCGCTCCAAATTCCTGACCGACTTCCACCATATCCCGTACACAGTCCGCCAAATAATCCCGTTTTTCGATAATTGCACCCCAAGCCGCCCAAACAGCCGGTTTTTTGGAGATGGACAGAATATAGCGAAACGCCTTAAGATTTTCCTTGTGAAGCGTCGTATTGCACTGTCGCTCCATAGAATCCGGGTCTGTGGCCCGTTGGGCATAGACATTAAACATAATGAAGCTGTCAAAGCCGTTTCCCTTAGCAATCCGTTCTACCGACTTCAATGTGTTGTCCAGGTTATCCGGCTCAGCGGTAGAGGGATTGATGCCGATACAAATCAGCGGATTTTCGCCCCGTGTACCCAGAATATATCGGTACTCAGAGTAAAAATTCGGGGCATACAACCATTTTTCTACATCATAGGCATCGTTTGGGGTATTGGCAGCTTCCAAAGCCCGATCAAAGGTAACCAGCTCCAGCTGTGCCGTTCCTTTTGGTATGTGCATCAGTTTTCCTCCATGCTGGGAAACCAGCAGCTGTTGTCCGTATCGTGGAAAGCGCAGTCTTCCTCCCGGATACCCTTCTGGCGGCACCAGGCGGAAAACGCCTTGTTCAAAAAGGCCTCTGCACCGGGCATTACCAACTGCAAGTGCACAGTTCGTCCATCGGTCATATGTAACTCGATAATGATCTGGCCATAGTTGTTGTACAGCTGCTGTGCAGCGATTTCGCTATAATGATAGGCCTTGCTTTTCTTGGCGAAGGTGGTAAGCAGGAAGGTATCTTCGTCGTAAAACACGCCAAAGGTCATATAATACACCACCAAACCAACGCCGATCACCACGATGAGTCCACCGCCGACCAGCAAAAGCGCGCCCTGCGTTAACCCAGCGAAGATAGCCGCCACACCCAATACAAACATGACCAGGCCAATGGTAGCATAACGCTTGTTCAGCCGCACAGAAAGACCGGAATAATGCTGGGCCTGACTGCGAAACAGCTTTGTAAAGCCCTTATCAAGCAAAAAGCATACACCAAATACCAGCGCAGCAACGATCAAGACAAAGATCCATTCCATAAAATCACTCCTATGCCCAAAGCACCCGGCCTACGGGCACATCAAATTCTTCTGTTTCCAATTTGGGCAGCATTTGAAAATCATAGCAAAGCGCAATCGTGGGGTGCTCCGGCTCATTCGTCAGAAACCGATCATAAAAACCGCCGCCGTAACCGATCCGGTGTCCCTGCCCATCAAATGCAAGACCCGGCATCAGCACAAGCGCCGTTTTATCGCAAGCCACCGGCTCGTCGTCGATAGGTTCGGGAATACCGGCATAGCCCTTTTCCACCCGGGAAAGATCTGTGATATACACAAACCGCATATCATCGCCATAAACCTTCGGCACGGCCACCCGTTTTCCGTCCCGGAGCGCCTGCTCCAGAACCGGGACTGTACGCACCTCTTGATTATAGGGCAAATAACCGTAAAGAGTCCTCGCCTGGCAATATTCTTCCGTTTGTACCAACATCTGCCCCAAAAGACGGCTCTTTTCTGCAATTTCTTCAGCCGTCATCGCACGTTTGCGCTGGCGGATTTGCTGGCGCAGGGCGGATTTATCCATCATACACCCTCCGGTTTTCTCATCGGCAGGAACATCCGGAACCAAAGCAAAATTGCGATCTGTCCGGGGATTCCCAACAAGAACATCTTCCAGAAATGGATGCCTGCCAGCACTGCCAGCGTCATATACGCACTGAGCAATGTGCCCCACATAATAGAGCTGATCAGTATCCGATTCCAGCGGAAATCGCGCCACGCAGAGCGCAGGCTCAGCAGCACGATAGCCGTAGCAGGAATGGCATAAAAGAACGCCAGCCAACTGTTTTCCAGCCCCACGCCGGACAGCACCACATACAGAAACAGCGCCACAAACCAAACAAGAATGGACGACAGGCCCAGAATGATATTCTTATCCGCCTTCCGCTTTAAAGTCTTCTCTACCACCTTTTCCATAGCCTGCTGGACAGCGCCACTATGTTCCGGCAGCACATCAGGATCCTGGATCAGTTCGTTGACCGTGATGCCAAATTGCTCTGCCAACTGTGCCAGCGTGATAATATCCGGGGTAGACTCTCCCCGCTCCCATTTGGAAACGGCCTTGTCAGAATAATTCAATTTATCCGCAAGTCCCGCCTGAGTCAGCCTAAAGCGCTTACGGTATACGGCAATATTCTTGCCGATAATCACTTTCAGTTTTTCGCTATCCATAGAATTCCTCCAAGGTATATTCTCTGGTATTATATCAAAAAATGCCCCCGATTGCAACAAAAAACATCGGCATAAAAACCCCGGATCATACATCCGTATGATCCGGGGTAAACTTAATTACTTATTCAGGCTGAGCTTGGAGCGGTAGCTCTCCACTTCCCAGTTGACGATGAACTCGATCAGGAAATCAGGCATCGGGGACACGCCGCCAAAAGCTTCGGTATAGACAACAACCTTGATGGCATCCAGCATAACGATAGCAGCCGTATTGGCTTCACTGTCGCTCATACCGCAGGCGAACATACCCAGGCCCTTGAAGAAGATGATCTTGGGCTTGTAGCCATTCTCCTTCTCAAACTCAGCAAAAGCTGCGGTCAGGTCGCATTTCTCGCAAACTGCCAGCTGCTTTGCCTTTGCATAGACGATATGGTCAGGAGACAGGCTCTTAGTAGCAGGATCATAAGCAAGGATCTCCTTGTTTGCCATAAAGCAAACGGAACTGCCCTCGCCATACAGCGCCTTCAGCTGCTCGGTAACAGCGGCGACCTTAGCGTTATCCACCTCAATAGCAGCCAGATCAGGCTCACGCTTAACAGCAGCTGCCAACGCACCCATCACTCTTTCTGCCAGGATATCGAGGCCCTCCACCGTATCAGCGGCGAAGAAGATGCCGTGGTTCTGCAGAAACAGCAGATCGCAGTCCTTTCCGTTGGTAGCCTTATAATCGTCCATCACCTTCTTGCACTCCAGTGCCAGAATGTAACCGGGCTTGCAGGCATCCACCCAAACAGCATCCGGGAACAGGCGGCGCATTGCGCCCTCTGCTTCTACAGCGCAGGTGATACCGTTGACGATAGCGGGATGCACGTGCAGGATGTAACGCTGGGGGAACAGATTGTGCAGCAACGTTTCAACAGAGGGACGGCGGGTCTCACCCTCGATGCGAGCATCCATCATCTCCTGCAAAACAGCAGCCTCACGGGCAGCCTCCTCTGCGGGATAATCCTTGCCGAACATTTCATTCAGCTTCGCACGCTCCAAAACGACAAAATCTTCTGCCTTGATAGTAGCCAAAGATGTGCCGCTGCCCTTGATCCAAAGCAGCTCATCGCTCTTGTAGGAGGTGTTGCCGCCGCCTGCCAAAACATAGGCAGGGTTTGCGCCGTACTTATTGGACATACCGGCCAAGTCGGCCAGTTCATTCTTATATGCAGTCATATCCATAACAATCAACCTCTGGTGCTCTGTACTTCTGCCTCATACTTCTGGATCTCGGCAAACCATTCGCCGTCAACAGGAACATTGCAGCTGCGACAGTATTCGTCCCAGATCTCGCCGAAGGGCAGGGTCTTCTGCTCTTCCTGGCGGACCATCAGTTCGGTCCAGTTGTCCTTGTCCTGAATTGCCTTCAGCTCTTCGTTGGGGCACAGCAGAGCGAACAGCAGGGCCTTTTGCAGATTGCGGAAGCCCACGACCCAAGCGGCAACGCGGTTGATGGATGCGTCGAAGTAGTCCAAAGCGATCTTGACAGAGCCTTCCAGACCGCCGCAGCGGACGATCTCCTTAGCGATCTCCTTGGTCTCGTCGTCAAACAGAACAACATGGTCGGAGTCCCAACGGATGGGACGAGTAACGTGCAGAGCGATTTCGGGGAAGAATGCCAGCAGAGCGGGAATCTTGTCGGAAACCACCTCAGTGGGATGGTAGTGGCCGTTGTCCATCAGGGGGATGCAACGATCCTTGTTCATAGCAGCATAGCTCAGTGCGAACTCAGCAGAGCCGGCAGTGTAAGCTTCCACGCCAATGCCGAAGACCTTGGACTCAACACAGGGCTTGACCTTGTCGAAATCGAAGGGCTCGGACAGGATCTCGTCGATGGATTCCTTGTAACGGACACGGGGACCCATACGGTCGGCAGGAATATCCTTGAAGCCGACGCCGATCCAGATGTTCATAATACAGGGCTGACCCAGCTGCTCAGCCAAATACTGAGAAATGCGGGTACTTGCCTTGCCGTGCTCGATCCAGAACTTCCGGGTTTCCTCATTGGGGCTGGACAAAGTCAGGGGGTCGCACATAGGATGGGAGAAGAAAGTGGGATTAAAATCGCAGCCCAGGCCACGCTCTTTGCAAAAATCCACCCACTTCTGGAAGTGCTTGGGTTCCAGCTTATCGCGGTCAACCCAGCCACCGTTCTCCTCATTGAAGATGGCATAGTTTGCGTGCAGGTTCATCTTCTTGGTGCCGGGGAGGAACTTCATTGCAAAGTCCAGATCAGCCATCAACTCCTCAGGAGTACGGGCACGGCCAAGATAGTTACCGGTGGTCTGGATGCCGCCGGTCAAAGGCTTGTTGGGATCAGTGTCAAAGCCGCGGACATCGTCGCCCTGCCAGCAGTGCAGAGAAACGGGAACAGTCTTCAGCTTGCTGATAGCGGCATCGGTATCAATGCCCAGTGCAGCATATTTTGCTTTTGCTTCTACATAACTCATGGTGTTACCTCCTTGATTTCAAAGCTGGCACGGATTGCGCTGCGCGCAGCCTGTAAATTTTCCAGATCGCCGCCGGCGATCATCTGTACGATCAAATTGCCAATGGCTGTACCTTCGATAGGTCCTGCGAACACCGGCAAACCGGTAGCCTGAGCGGTGCGCTGATTCAGATAGCCATCCTGACAGCCGCCGCCGACGATATTGATGCTGGTGTAGGTCTTGCCGGTCAGCTTCTGCAAGCTGGCAATGGCATCCCGGTAGCAGATGGACAGGCTGGTGTAGACGCACTGCATAATCTGACCCACTGTTTCCGGCACTTGCTGACCGGTAGCAGCGCAAGCATCCTTGATAGCCTGGATCATACTCTCAGGAGCCAGGAAGCAGTCCTGATTCACATCCACAACGCTCTTAAAGTCCTCATTTTGCTTTGCCTCTGCAATCAAGTCCGGGAAGCTCCACTGCTTAGCAGCAACGGTGCGGTTTTCCTTGCCCTGAATGTAGTCCACACCGTTCAGTTCACGACGGAGGGACTGGATCATCCAAAGACCCATAATGTTCTTTAAGTAACGGAAGCGGTACCAAGCGCCGCCCTCATTGGTAAAGTTCTGGGCGTAGCTGTCCATACTGGTAATGGGATTTTCGTTCTCCACACCCAGCAGGCTCCAAGTGCCGGAGGACAGGTAAACAGCATTGTCATCCCGGGCAGGCACTGCCAGGAATGCAGAACCGGTATCGTGGGTAGCGGGCAGGATCACGGTAGTATCGTAACCCACCTCTTCCTGAATCTCCGGCAGCAGGTTGCCCAGAATAGTGCCAGGCATAGCCAGCTCGTGGAAAATTTCCGTGGGCAAACCCAACTTGGAGATTACATCCATATCCCAGGTCTTTGCGGCAGCATTGAGCAGATTGGTAGAGGATGCATTGGTGTATTCGTTGCATTTCACGCCGGTCAGACGGAAGTTGAAATACTCAGGAATCATCAGCAGCCATTTTGCTTTTTCAAGTTGCTCCGGGCTCTCCTTCTTCAAAGCAGAAAGCTGGTAGATCGTGTTAAAAGGCTGATACTGGATACCGGTCTTTCCATAGAGTTCTTCGGCAGGAATGATGGTATTGACCCATTCCTTCATACCCTCGGTACGGCTGTCGCGATAGGCAACGGCATCGCCGATAACCTGATCATTTTCGTCCAGCAGAACATAGTCCACTGCCCAGGTATCGATACCCACCGTGTGCGGGATCTTACCCAAAGCTTTACAAGCTTTCAGGCCGCCAAGGATACCGTTCCACAGATTGTCCATATCCCAACAGTCGTGTCCGTTCTTGCGCAGCTGCTTGTTGTCAAATCGGAAGATTTCTTCCAAAATCAGTTTTCCGTCTTCTACATGGCCCAGAATATGCCGGCCGGAAGACGCACCGATATCGATTGCAAGATAATAACGCAACGAAAATACCTCCTTCAAAACCAACCCGACTACAAAAAAGCCGTGGCACTATCATCATACCACAGCTTTTTCATTCGCACAAGTGCAATCTTATCTACTATTGTCCCCAATTCATCAAATATTCGAGAAAAGCGGCATTTCGCTCCGTGCGGCCGGTATTGCCGGGGAATGCAATGTAGACCTTGTCGGGGCTGGCGATATGCTTCTTTGCAAAGGGCAGCTCCGTGATATCAATGGCTACCAGATATGTTTCTTCATCATCCTCATAGGTAACCAGTTTTGCTTCGAACTTTGCAAGCAATTCCTCAGGAATCACAGTATCCAGTGCCGAGAAGGAACCGCCGGAACACAGATAGTGGACCGCGTAGGCGTCCGCCAGAATATAGTCCACCTGCCCCGCCGTGATCATCGTGGTGATCTTCGTAACATTGCCTCTGGAGGTTTCCGTGAAGGTAGGCTGCTCCATATTGGGAATGTACATCGTATCCAGCTCAATCTTCTGCTGCTTAGGGTCACCCTCCAGCGCTTCAAACCAGCCCTCTTTCAAATAGGTGTTTCCCTCTTCAGTAACAGTAAGATTTACTATCATACCGCCATAGGCCAGTTCCTTGCTGTTCTCAACCACACTGATGACTACAGAAACTGTAGCGATGATCAGCACCACTGATGTGATGGCAAACCACTTATAATACTCCCACAGATGGCCCACCTTTTCTTTGAAGGTCATATCCTTCATATCATTTTTCAGCCGTTGAAACCAGCTGATCTTTTCGTATGTTGCCATAGATTTTGACTCCTTAGCCCCAGCGGTTTAACCTTTATTGCTTGGGCAGTATAATTTCCGTGTTGCCACCGTGGATATGGACCTCCACAACGCCTTCTGCCGTGGGGAACACAGCATCCAGATCGGTCAGCCCATCCATATGGGGCTGTACAGTGATGTTCTTGCCGCCATCTGTAATCTTAAGGCCTGCGATATACTCCACCACAAACGCCAGCACACCGGCTGCCCAGCCGTGGCACAGCGAGTGCCGAAAACCCTGGTAGCAGTACTTGCCGTAATCACCGTGGAGATCTTTTTCGCCGGGGGTAGGCATTGCATCAATACGGCTGCTGCCATCCAACCAGGCGAGATCAAAGTCTTCCCAGAAGGTGGTAGCGCCCCGCTGAAGCATTGCGCCGTAATAGCTCTTCAGCATCGGCAGCATCTGGGTGCCGCCGGAGGCAGCGGTTGCGCTCAGAATATAATATGCCATAAAGGTGGACATACCCTCGGCGCCGTTTTTCTCCAGATACGCTGCTGCCGCAGTACTGTCGCCGCCGGCAAGGATCTGGAACGCCCGAATCTGCTTATGGGAAACCGGCTGCTGCAAATAACCCTCCAGCTTGCGAACGATATTCTTTGCGCCGGTGTGATCTTTCTTTTTGAGATATTTCTTTGCTGCCAAAATCAGCAAGCTGGCAGAACCCACCACCGCATCCGGTGTTTCAAAGGTAGGCCAATCCAGATAAAACTCCATATCCAGCTTTTCACCGAAATGCATTTTTCCGCTTTCGTCTACGCAGCGGTCAAACGCGTCCAGCACGCCCTCAATGTAGCTTTCGCTCTCGGCAAGGAATTCATCATCGCCGGTAATATCGGCGTAATCGCAGGCGTTGATGGCCCACCAGGCGGAATATGTAGGAATGGTATTGACCCAAGTGCCCTCCGGAGTGTTTTCCCGCAGGAAACGCAGAGAATTCTTCACATTGGGGGTGTTGCCAAACCAATAAAGTGAGGTCAGAATTTCCGGGTGCAGATCGCCGCACCAGACCAGCCGATCCCGCTTGACACCGTCCCAGATATAGTTGTTCTGGAATGTCAGTTTCAGGGTATAGGCAGCAGTATCGATGATCTTATTCAGCAGCGGATCGTTGGTAACGATACTTGCTTCGTTGGGAAAATCCGGGGTCAGGCAATAACCGTATGCCGAAATAATGCCCAGTTCCCCTTCCGTCAGCATTTCAATGCGGACAAATCGGAAGCCGGTCTGGCCGAATTCCAGGTCGGACATCATAGAAACCGCCACAGTCATATCTCTGGGAGAATGGTCATTGCAGGCGCCCTTTTCTCCGATAGTGCTGCAGGCCTCTGCCACAGATTCACCAAATGTGATCCGCAACTTGGTATTTTCCGGTGCCAGACGGGTAATCAGCCGCAGGCCGCCGCACAGCTCCTTGCCAAAATCCAGAAGCAGAAACGCTCCCTTACCCTGCAGCAATGCGCAATTATCCGTGCGAAAAGACACACCGGCACGCTTTTCGGCGAAAAGTTCTTCCGTCTTCGCCGCATTGCCGCTGTGGAGCAGACGAACAGGCAGGAAATATTCCTTTTTCATCGTGAAATTAGGGCTCTGCAAAAACTGTGTCATAGGGTTCTCTCCTTGCGAATATCAAACTCTCACTTTGCCGATGATCTTCTTAACAGTCTGCTTGCCGTCAGCATCGCAGGCAGGGCTGTGGGCATCCTGAGGGAACAGTACTACGAAGTAGCCGGCCTCCAAACGGACAGCAGTGGCATCAGCATCGGTTTCAGCGATCAAGGCCTCATTCTCCTCGGTATATTCTTCGGTGATGTTGCACAGCCTATCCACATTCTTGACATAGATGGTCTCAGCGCCCTCCACCATGTACATCACATCGATGTACTTGCGGTGGGCCTCTGCCATAGACTCACTCTTAGGATGGGTCTCGTAGTTGTTCAGCAGCAGGAACACATTGTCGCCATCCACCTCGACCCGGCCATCGCCATAGTTTTCGGGGGTAAAGCGTTTCATTTCTTCCAGCGCACGGTCAACACCGGGATGGATACCGGCATATTTCTTTGCATTTTTCAGAAGATCCAGGATCATAAAAGTCCCTCCTAAACATATTTTTACCATTTTATCACACCTGCGCCGAATTGTAAATGCGTTTTGCAAATAAAAGGGGCACGCCCGTAAGCGTGCCCCTTATTCGTATTACTGCGCATCCGGCGGTTCAATGATGATCTTTCCGTCTTTACATTCCAGACGCACCTTGTTGCCCCGGATGTTCATCTGGTTCAGGATCTCTCTGGGGATCTGCAGCCGTCCCGCCCGATCCAGAACCGCAAATTCGTCCTGGGTCTCACTCTCCTCGGAAAACGCGTCAACATCCGCCAGCCGGTAGTTGGGTTTCATCAGCCGTTCAGAGCTGATCTTTCCGTCCCGGATGGTAACTACTCGGTTGACTTTTTTCGCAAGCATCTGGTCGTGGGTAACGATCACAACGGTCAATTCCGTATTGCGGTTGATATCCCGCAGCATATCCAGAATGTAAGCGCCGGTCTTGGCGTCCACCGCACCGGTGGGCTCATCCGCCAGTAGGATTTTGGGGTTATTGGCCAGAGCGATAGCAATCGCCACACGCTGCTGCTCACCGCCGGACAGTTGATCCAACCGGTGATCTTTTCTGTGGCTCAGGCCCACCATCTCCAACAATTCCAGCGCCCGTTCTTTCTTCTGCTTAGCGCTGTCGAACAGCATCGGCACCTGCACATTCTGCCACGCTGTCAAATAAGGCAGCAGATTCCGGGCATTATTCTGCCAGACGAAGCCAACAGTATTGCGTTTATACGCCACCAGTTCTTGCTCACTGAGCTTAAACAGGTCTTTTCCGTCCACGATCAGCCGACCGGCAGATGGTCTGTCCAGACCGCCGATCATATTGAGGAAGGTGGATTTGCCGGAGCCGCTGTTGCCGATAATGGCCATCAACTCGCCCGTATCGACCTGCAGTTCCAAGCCCTGCAGCGCAAGCACCTCGATATCCTTAGTCTTATAGATCTTCACCAGATTATCACACTGGATAATGGGGTTAGACATTTTCCGCCACCTCCCCGTCTTCCAGAGCATATACCTTTTCACCCAGTTCCATCAATCCCACATCGTGGGTGGTCATTACCACGGTAACCCCCTCTTTCTGGGTCAGTTCCTTGAATATCTTGACCACCTGGAGACCAGTCTGGGTATCCAGTTCTGCCGTAGGCTCGTCGGCAAAGACGATCTTAGGCTTGTGGGCGATGGCCCGGGCGATGGCGACACGCTGCTGCTCACCGCCGGACAGTTCCGCCGGCAGATGATTCATCCGCTGGGATAATCCCACCAGTTTCAGACATTCCATCGCCCGCTGTGTCCGGTCTCCCGGATAGCGGCTCATCCGCAGAGCATATTCCACATTCTCAAGGGCGCTCATCATCGGAATCAACGCCACAGACTGGAACACAAAGCCAATCTGCATCCGCCGCAATAAAGAACATTCCTTCTCGCTGTACTTTGCGATATCCGCCCCCTCATACAGCACCTGTCCCCCGGTGGGCTTATCCAGCGCACCGAGAATATTCAACAAAGTGGTCTTTCCGGAACCGGAACGACCCTTGAGGATAGTGAGTTCCCCCTTGGGAATTTCGATATCCACGCCTTTCAGGGCCCACAGTTCACCGCCGCTGGTTTTGAAACAGCGCGAAACATTTTTGGTTTGTATGATGTTCTGCATAGTTTCAATCCTCTCCCAGCTTCAGTGCCTGTGCAATCTTCATTTTGCTGATCAACCAGCCAAGGATCAGCATGCAAGACAGCATCACGACGCCCACCACAGCCAGCATCTGGCCGATATCGCCATAGCTGTCCGCCACTTCCAGCGGCATTGCGCTGTCATAAGCAGTATAGGCCATCTGAATCAGCGGCATATACAGCTTGGCGGTCAAAAAGCCCACCAGCGTGCCGGTGATTACCGCTGTACCGGATATGAACACCTGCTCACATAGCAGCATCGTAATAATCTCTCTTATGGACATACCCATCGCCCGGTAGATGCCAAACTGCAGCGTCCGGGATTTGATGGACAGGATCCAGTAGATCAAAAAGCCTACCGAGCAGATCAACAAAACCACGATAAAGCCCACCGTCAAAATGCCGTTGGTGCCTTGGAAGATGGGATCATTCTTCGCATCCACGATCCGGGCGGCAGTGTCCTCGAATTTCTCGAACACCAACCCCTCCTGCTGGGCAAAATCATATACAGTCTGCGAAGAGCCCTCAACATTCAGCCACACCTCGTAGGGTGTGATGCCCCAGTCGGACTGCAACTGGCTCAAATTCGCAACGACAAGATAATTATCGTTCTGGCGATAACGCCCATCAGAGCTTTTGCTGTAGCTTGCAGGCTGGTAGCCCGGCCAGTACTCAACAAAACCATAGACAACGCCCCGGGCTGTTTTTCCGTCTGCGTTTTCATAAGAAACCGCATCACCCAACGCAAAGCCGTAATCGTCGGCAAAATTCTGGGACAGCAGCACCGCACCGGGGTTGGTAGCCAGGGCATTCAGATAATCGAAGAAGTGGTGCTCCAGCAGTCCATCCTTAAACCAAGCCGTTTCACCGAAGGTCTTGGTGTGGATACCCGTTACCTGCAGATTTTTAATCGTTCCGCCGGTTACGCGCATTTTGGCGTCCGCAACTCTGAGCACCTTGGCAGCAGACTGAACACCGGCGATATCCGCGTATTTCTGGAAATCCGGTTCTTCGTAGATCAGCTCCAGTTCGGGATTGTCCTCGACCTGAGCGCTGTTATCTTCCCATTTTTCCCGCAGCACCACATCTGCGCCAATACTGTAGCGAATGTTTTCTTCCTCATTGGCGTTGACTGTGCCGGCTGTCTGGGCATTGAACACACCCAGCGCAATGGTCAGAATCAAAAATACCACGATAAAGTTCTGGCTGTGCCGGGTCCGGATAACCTGCAGGAAGCCTGCATACAGCCCTGGGCTCCACTTCTTTTTGAAGATCCTGAAGATCAAATAGGTAATTCCCGGCAGAATCCGCAGCGCCAGCAAACCAGCGCCGATCATAAACAGCGACGAACTGATGAACAGCAGCGGATCCAGAGAGTTCCCTTCCATTACCCGCTGTGCCAGCATATCTTTTTGATTATTATAGCTGTACAGTGCATACAGCGCCACCGCCAGAATCGCCACATCCAGAAATAGCTTTTGCCACAGTGGCGCATCGTTTTTGCGGTGTTTTTTCTGCTTGTGGTTCACGATGGTGGTATCCGCATGGCGCAGCACAGGCAGCGTCATCGCTGCCACGCTTAATACAGCGGCCGCCGCACTGAACAGCAGCACCTCTCCGTTGATCTCCACCGGAAGGGCGGACCGACGGACAAATTCCAAAAATGCATTGGCAGAGCCCAGAACCTGCACCAGAAATACGCCAAATGGAATACCAAGTCCAAATCCCGCAGTTGCCAGCACACCGCTTTGCACCAAATAGGCAGAAACGATCTGCTCTTTGGATGCACCGCGACTTTTGAGCATAGCGATCTCGTCCCGCTCTCTTTGAAGCATCTGGTTGGACACCATAAAGACAAAAGCAGCCAGCAGCATAAAAATGGGCACTTGCAGCACCCACAGCGTTACTTCCACCTTTTTGGAGGCAGCTGCAAATTCCGTTAAGATCTTGCTGAAGTTCTCCGTATATTTCTGTCCGGGGATCGCATCAAAATACTCTTCATAATCGGCGGAAAGCGCCAGAATGTCCTCCACCTGCTTTGTATCCATATCGGTATAATCAAGCAAGGCGTAAAACTGGCCGCTGAGCTTATGCTCTGTACCATTGGTGATGAACAATTCTGTAAAAGCCTCTTCCGCCATTAGACATTCGGTTTTGAAGGAACTTGGGGAACGCACCCAGTAAAGATCCGAATCCGTTTTGTTGCGGAACACACCGCAGACACGCAGCTGCAGGGCTTTGCCATTTTCATCGGTAATCAGCGGCATTGTAACGATCTCGTCCAGAACAAGGCCCATATCCACCATGCCCCGCTCACTGACCATAATATCCACCACACCGTTTTCATCCGGCGCAGCTGCATACACTCTGCCGCCAACGATCTCGATATGCTGATCCAGCTCCAGCATCGTGCCCAAAGTAATGATGGTGCCGCCGTCATCTTCGTCGTGCAAAGCTGTCTTCATCGGCATCGGGCCCACATAGTAATGCTCCACGATTTGCGCCGTGCGCAGACCGAATTCCTCCGGCAGTCCGCGAACGGTTTCTGCCGCCATAGGTACCAAATGATTTCGGCCGGCAGAACTGCCCGCCTCCACGGTTATGGTGCCGGGGTAAGTATTTTTCTGCGCCATATGCTCCGCCAGATTTCGCGTCAGTGTGCGCTGCAGCATAGCGTCGGCATACACCGCATTTGCGCAGGTAATGCCAACCAGCAAAATATTGCCGATCAGCAGAGCCAGCACCATCCACTTTTTGCTTATCATTTTTCGAAGGACAAATTTCAACATACATTCGCCTCCTAATCCGCAAGCAGTGTGTCGCCCTCAGCGACACCGTGGAGGATCCACACATCTATTGTATTATTCACGCCAAAGCCGATATAGCGCTTTTGAAGCATACCATCTGCCAGCTTGGTAACATAGTATTTACCATTTTCCGCCACCACAGCGCCTCGATTTGTCAGCAGAACATTATCAAGGCGAATGGTTTCTGCGGTAATTCTGGCATCGTTAAAGGTTTCCTCTGTGTCAACCTGGATATAGGCATAGCCCGTCTGCTCTTCCCGGGGAATTGCGCCGTCAGCCGCCACCACCCGTCCGGTAAGAACAGTGGGGTTGTTCTGTCTGCCGACAGAAACCTTCACCGGCATATTGTAGCGCAGATCGCCGGAGGCATTGCTGACCCGCAACTGCACCACATCGGTGCGGATTAAGGTCATCAGGGTTTGTCCGGCAGATACCGGATCGCCTGCCGTGATCTTGGCAAACTCCGTAACCTTGCCATCCTCCGGTGCTGTCAGAACATAGCCATTCAGTTTCTTCTGTTCTGCAGTTTTCTCTCGCTTCAGCGCTTCAATGCTGCGCTGCTGCAGATATTTGTAGTGCTCCAGTTCCGCCTTTAGTTTCTTCAGCGTAACAGTATTTTTCTCTTTTTCCAGACCTTCTGCATAGATGTTTTCCAGCGTCCGGATTGCTTCGCTGCGCTGAGAAATTCCCAGTGCAGTCTCATTCTCCAGTCGGACAATTTCCCGTTCCAACCGTGTAACCGTAACGCTACTGGCATCCACAGTAAACCGGACTAAAACATCGCCTTTTTGGACCGTTTGTCCCTCTTTTACCGCAAATTCGGCAAAAAATGCGCCATTTTCCCCCAGCGACAGCGCCTGCTGCAACGGATAGTGCACCACTGCAGGAACATTGTACTCTTTGATAAAGCTTCCCCGCCGCACCGAGGCAGTATTATAGGTCGCCTGCTGATTGGTCAGCTGTTCCGGGTCGATCAGGCTCTGCTGCGAAGCCTTTACAGGTAAAACCGTCAGCAACAGTGCCAGCGTCAGGGGAATCAATCGTTTATTTGACATAGACTACCTCCCCTTCCCGCAGGCCCTCCGTAATCTGGGCAAGGCTGTCTGAAACTTTGCCCAATTTCACTTCACGCCGCACCCTCTCGCTGTTTTCATCCACATACACATAGCTTCCTGTGGCATCCGTCAGCACCGCGCCCCGGGGGATCAACAGCGCATCCCGGATATAATCGGTATACACGAGAATCGCTGCATAATTTCCAGCCTCAACTTTGCTCTCCGATGCAACGAAATCAAACCGGGTCTGCACAGTTTTGTTCTCCAGAACAGCAGCAGTCAGCTCCTCCTCATCCACGGGAATCTCCCGGATCTCGTACTTTGTATCGCCGATGTGGGCAACCACAGTATCCGCGCTTTGCAGCAGTGCTGGCTTGATATATTCGCCGCACATCTGTAACCGGGTATTATCCGCGATAAACACAATGGGATCAAATGCCCGGATTTGGGCTCCAACACGCAGCACATCGCAGGAGAGGATCTGACCGGAAAAAGGTGCACACAGCGAATCGTTCTCCAATACCCGGTTCAGTTTCTCCAGCTCGCTATTCTTTGCCTGGTTGTCCAGTTCCCGCAGCTGCCGGGTCTGGCGAAGCGCCGCCTCTTTTTGGGCAATCTCATTTTCCTTGAGTTTAATCTCCTGTTCGGTTGTGCCTTGCTGTTGCAACTGCTTCAATTCCAGACGCAGCAAATCAATATCCAGCTGCGCCACCGTGTCTTCATATTCAGCTGTTTTTCCCTTGTGCTCCAGTTCCGCTTTCAATGCCCGTACCCGCTGTTCTGTTCCGGACATATCCAGTTTCGCCAACACATCGCCCTTTTCCACCACCATACCGGGGTAGAAACAAATTTCAGCCACAGCGCCGTCTATTTCAAAAGAAAGTCCTTCTGCATAGGGCACAACGGCAGAATCAAAGTATGCAACATCATAAATATCGCCGATATAGGCGGCAGCCTTATCCGGCTGAACACCCACGGGCTCCTGCAGCGGTGGTGCAGGCAACCGCTGTTTTCCGCATCCCGAAAAGATCACAGCAGACAAAAGCAGCCCGAGGATCATTATTCTTTTTCTCATCCTTTTGCTCCTATCCTGCAATCACGCACTCGCCCTGAGCAAGGCCGGATACGATCTCAATCATTCCGTCCGCAGTCAAACCGATTTCCACAGTTTTATACATTTTCAGACCGTTTTCATCCTGATAATAGACGATGGTCTTTCCCTTTGTTTTCTTTACTGCCGTTTCCGGGACCATCAGCACATCTTCTCTGGTGTCCAGCACCAAATCCAACATACCCCGGTCGCCATCTTCCAGCTGCACCGCCGCATCCTTCAGCCTGAAGTACACAGTGGCAGGCAGTTTTTCACTCTTGTCGGGCACCGGAATACCCAGTTCCTCTTCGGAAACGGCAACCGCTGTATACGCTTCATTCCGGAAAGTGATCCCATACTCCTGTCCCGGCTTAACAGCAGCCCAATGCTTGGTTTCTGCCTGAAAAATAGCGGAGGCGGAATCTTCAATTGTGATCACCCGTTCCCCGGCTACAGACCGGTCCCCCGGCTTGACATTTCGGACATAGGTAACCGTTCCGTCAATCTTGGCGCGAAGCTGCCGGTCTGCTATCCGGGAATTACATTCCTCCATTTTCAGCCGCGCTATTTCCTTCTCGTCCTGCAGCACCTGCTTTTGCATATCGTAGCCATCGTTAATCTGCTTCAGCTTTGTTTCATCTGCCTGCGCCAGCTTCTGCCGCTGCAACTCCAACGCCCGGTTTTCTTCCAGCGCGGCCATCTGCAGATCCACCTTTTTCAGTTGGAACTCACACTGCTCCATTTCCTGCAAAATGCCCGATATGTCCAGCTGTGCCAGAAGTTGCCCTTTTTGAACATTCTCGCCGACAGCGACAAAAACCTCGTCATACAACTGCCCGCCGACGGAAAAACTCAGTGTCTGAGTCTGCACAGGAACATAGGTGCAAATCACCGATTGCGTGGAGGTCATATCTCCCCGCCGCACATAGGCAAAGGTCCATTCCTCCCGCTCATATCGAGGAATCGTGGGCGCAGATTGAAAACTTTCCTCCTGCGGGAAGACTCCACAACCGCCCAAAAAAAGGCTTAACGCCAGCACCGCTGGCAGAATATATCGTTTCAAGGCACTTCCCCTCACTTTCACATAATAAAGAATATCACACTTTTTCCCCACAGTAAATGCATTTTTATAAGTTTATTCCTGTTTTTTGCAGGGTATTTACCAAGTGTTATGCTTGACACAAAACCGGGGGTATGTTAGAATTATTCGAGTATTATGCGAAATTTGCACATAAATAAGAGGTGTTTCAAAATGTTGACATGGGCCGAGAATATCGCCAAGCAGATTATTGAACGCCGTCCTGACAAGGACGAGTATGTCTGTGCGGCTGGCATCAGTCCCTCCGGTTCGATTCATATCGGCAACTTCCGCGATATCGCTACCAGCTATTTCGTGGTAAAAGCGCTGCGGAGCATGGGCAAGAAAGCCAGATTGCTGTTCAGCTGGGATGAGTACGACCGTCTGCGTAAGATCCCCGTAAATGTTTCCGCCGTCCGGGACGATATGGAGCAGTATGTGGGCAAACCCTATGTGGATGTTCCCAACCCCTTTGGCGATGCCAAGGGCTGCAATAGCTATGCAGAATACTTTGAAAAAGAATTTACCGATGCGGTTACTGCCTTCGGCATTGATTTTGACTACCGTCATCAGGCCCAGATGTATCGCAGCGGCAAATATACCCACCTGATTCTGAAGGCGATTGCCAAGCGGAAAGAGATCTATGACGTTCTGTCCCGCCATCGCACCCAGGCTGCCACCGAGGAAGAGCGCAATGCCTACTCCCCCGTCAGCATCTACTGCGACTGCTGCGGCAAGGACACCACCAAGATTCTGTCCTTCAGTAACGATGACACCACCGCTGAATACGAATGTGCCTGTGGCCATCACGGAACCTTTGATTTCCGCACCAACTTCAACTGCAAGCTGAACTGGAAGGTCGACTGGCCTATGCGCTGGCTGTATGAGGGTGTAGATTTTGAGCCCGGCGGAAAGGATCACGCCACCGCCCACGGCAGCTACGATACCAGCAAGGACATTTCCAAGGAGATCTTTGATTATGATCCCCCCTTCTTCCAGGGCTATGAGTTTATCGGCATCCGCGGCAGCACCGGCAAGATGTCCGGCTCTTCCGGTCTGAATCTGACCCCCGAGACCCTGCTGAAGATCTATCAGCCCGAGGTCATTCTCTGGCTGTATGCCAAGACCGAGCCTATGAAGGCATTTGACTTCTGTTTCGATGACGGCATTCTGCGTCAGTACGGTGAATTCGACCGGATGCTGAGCAAGCACATGGACGGCACCGCTGAGGGTGCCATCAAGGACATTATGGATGCCTGCCTTATCGAAGGTCGCACTCCCTACCCCGTTCCTATGAGCCTGCTGGCCCAGATGGGCAGCGTTGTCAATTTTGACATCCCCCTGCTGGAAACTGTTCTGGCAAAGAACGGCACTCCCTACACCTACGATCAGTTCAAGGACCGTATGGATCGGGCCAAGTATTGGCTGGAGGTCTGCGCTCCGGATCAGGTCTATCATCTGCGCACCTGGCGCAACTGGGAAGTATGGAACACCCTGACCGAGGAGCAGAAGGCAGAAATCAATCTGCTCTACGCCAACCTCAAGGCCAATGACTACACCCTGGATGAATTGAACGCTATGATTTACTCTGTTCCCATTCAGGTTCGTCAGACAGAAATGACTGACAAAGAAAAGAAGAATGTCCAGATTCCTTTCTTCAAGAATGTGTACCGATTGCTGCTGGACCGTGAACAGGGCCCCCGTCTGTACCTGTTCCTGGATGCACTGGATAAGAAGGAATATGTAGAACTGCTGAACTTCTCTTATCCCCAGACCCAGGAAGAGGTCGAACTGGATGAGAAGAAGAATGCCCCCGTAGAAGAGGAAGTGGAGGAAATCGTCTATGGCGATCCCGATCCCGTAGCTGATTTCAAGCCCACCGTTACTCTGGAGCAGTTTGATGCCCTTGACCTGCGTGTGTGCAAGATCCTGAAGTGCCAGGAAATTCGCAAAGCAAGAAACAACTATAAGCTGACCCTGTTCGATGGCAAGGATAAGCGCGTCATCGTTTCCAGCCTGAAGGACTTCTACAAGCCCGAGCAGCTGGAGGGCCGGAAGATCGTTGTGATTGCCAACTTGGAGCCTGCCCGTATTACCGGTGTTACCAGCGAGGGTATGCTGCTGGCAGCTACCAATAATGCCTGCGGATGCAAGGTTCTCTTTGTGGATGATATGGTTCCTGAGGGAACTGCCCTGCGTTAACCCTAAATAATAGGGCGAGCGTACAAAAAAAAAAAGCCGCGGGGGAATACAAATTTTCCTCCTCCGCTTAGGTTTGAGTCTTAAGACCGTTTATATCTGCCGGCAGCTGCACAGCAGGTATTACTCAGGTCTACCACTCATCTTCGCTGGGGGGGCTGAAGGG
>JAZQTN010000053.1:0-10263 GCA_045630825.1 Faecousia sp.
AATGATGGCAACACCGAAGTTCCAGCCCTTAGCTGCACGGGCAGCAACAGAATCAGCAATGTAATCGGTAATTTCAGCCAGAGACATCTTCTTGGCGGCAACTTCTTCGCCGATCAGGCAGATGTTGGGCTGGGTCTGCAGAGCGGTCTCCAGTGCCACGTGGGAGGCGGAGCGGCCCATGACCTTGACGAAGTGCCAGTACTTCTTGGCGGAGTTGGCGTCGCGCTCAATGTTGCCCACGATCTCGGCGTAGGTCTTGGTGGCGGTATCAAAGCCGAAGGAGCACTCGATATCCTCGTTCTTCAGGTCGCCGTCGATGGTCTTGGGGCAGCCGATGACCTGGATGCCGGAATTGTGAGCGGCAAAGTACTCCGCCAGAACAGCAGCGTTGGTGTTGGAGTCATCGCCGCCGATGATGACAACTGCATTGATGCCGTGCTTCTTGCAGACCTCAGCAACAACTGCAAACTGCTCCTGAGTTTCCAGCTTGGTACGGCCGGAACCAATAATATCGAAACCGCCGGTGTTGCGGTACTGGTTAATGTACTCGTCGTCGAAGATCACATAGTCATCCTCCAGCAGACCGCTAGGGCCGCCCTTGAAGCCATACAGGACATTCTCGGGGTCAGTAGCCTTCAGTGCATCGTACAAGCCGCAGATAACGTTGTGGCCGCCGGGAGCCTGACCGCCGGACAGGATGACACCGACAATTTGCTTCTTAGCCTCAGCGGTGTTCTTGCCCTTCTGGAAGGTAATCTCGTTCTTTCCGTATGTATTGGGGAACAATGCCTTAACCTTGTCCTGATCGGCAACGCTCTGGGTAGCAGCGCCATCGCGGACACAGATCTCGGAAATGCCGTTTCTCAGCATACCGGGCAGTTTGGGATTATACTGGTATCTAGCCAGCTGAAGGGGAGAAATTTTCATAAAATAAGCACTCCTTATTGTTTCTTTTTATTACTTCCCATAGATTATACTCTATTCCGCGGGAAAGGTAAATAGCTATTTTCACTAAATTTGCAAATAGCCACCAGTTTTCGAAGATTTCTATTGAAATACGAAAAAATTATGCTATAATGTATTCGGTAAAAATGTGAAAACTCACACATATAAGAAAGGAATGTATTGATATGGCTCTTGTTACTACTACCGAGATGTTCAAGAAGGCTTACGACGGCGGCTACGCTATCGGCGCTTTCAACGTCAACAACATGGAAATCGTTCAGGCAATCACCGAGGCCTGCCGCGAGGAGAAATCTCCCGTTATCCTGCAGGTTTCCAAGGGTGCTCGCGACTACGCTAATCCCACCTACCTGGTAAAGCTGGTTGAGGCCGCTGTTATCGAGTGCCCCGAAATTCCCATCGCTCTGCACCTGGATCACGGTGACAGCTTCGAGACCTGCAAGTCCTGCATCGACGGCGGCTTCACCTCCGTTATGATCGACGCTTCCTCCAAGTCCTTCGAGGAGAACATCGAGATCACCCGTAAGGTCGTTGAGTACGCTCACGATCACGGCGTTGTTGTCGAGGCTGAGCTGGGCTCCCTGGCCGGCATCGAGGACGATGTTAATGTTTCCGCTGAGGACGCTTCCTACACCCGTCCCGAGGAAGTTGAAGAGTTCGTAACCCGTACCGGTTGTGACTCTCTGGCTATCGCCATCGGCACTTCCCACGGCGCTTACAAGTTCACTCCCGAGCAGTGCACTCTGAACGAGCAGGGCATTCTGGTTCCCCCCGCACTGCGCTTCGACGTTCTGGAAGAGGTTACCAAGCGTCTGCCCGGCTTCCCCATCGTTCTGCACGGCTCTTCTTCCGTTCCCCAGGAGTATGTCGCTATGGTCAACGCCAACGGCGGCAAGATGCCCAATGCAATCGGCGTTCCCGAGGAGCAGCTGCGCAAGGCCGCTTCCCTGTCCGTCTGCAAGATCAACATCGACTCCGACCTGCGTCTGGCACTGACCGGCACTGTTCGTAAGTACTTCAACGACAATCCCTCTCACTTTGACCCCCGTCAGTACCTGAAGCCCGCTCGTGCAAACATCAAGGAAGTTGTTCGCCACAAGCTGATCAACGTCCTGGGCTGCGCTGGCAAGGCCTAATTTATTCCATAATTAAGGGCTCCCGTCTGGGAGTCCTTTTTCTATGCAAAAAATCCCGTCCTCAAAAGGACGGGATTTTTTATTAGTACTGTGTGGGCTGGATATGCCAGATCTCGTCAGCATACTGACGAATGGTGCGGTCGGAAGAGAACTTCGCGCCGCTGGCAATATTCATCAGGCACTTGCGACCAAATGCCAGCCGGTCCTTGTAGTCCCGGTTAACCTGCAGCTTTGCTTCGATATAGGAAGCGTAGTCCAGCAGAATGAAATAATGGTCTGCCTTGTGCCAATGGGCGCCGTCCAGCAGAGCGTGGTACAACTCTCTCTGGTCATCATCGGTGGGAACAGTGCCGTCCACCAAAGTATCCAGAGCACGGCGCAGGTGGTGATCCTGCTCGTAAATACCACGGCTGTAGTAGCTGTCCTTGCAAGCATTGATCTGCTCAACCGTATGGCCGAAGATATACTCGTTCTCCATACCGGCTTCCTTGGCGATTTCCACATTGGCGCCGTCCAGAGTACCCAGAGTAACCGCACCGTTGAGCATCAGCTTCATATTGCCGGTGCCGGAAGCTTCTGTACCGGCAGGAGAGATCTGCTCGGAAACATCAGCGGCAGGAATGATATGCTCGGCGTAGGAGCAGTTATAGTTCTGGACAAATACCACCTTCAGCTTATCCGCCACCGCAGGATCGTTGTTGATCATCTTGGCGATTCGGTTAATATAGCGGATGATAGCCTTTGCACGGGCGTAGCCGGGAGCGGACTTTGCGCCGAAGATAAAGGCAGTGGGCTGGAAGTCAGGCAGTTCGCCGTTTTTCAGGCGGAAGTAAATATCCACAATACTGATAGCGTTCATCAGCTGGCGCTTATACTCGTGAAGGCGCTTGACCTGCACATCGAAAATGAAGCTGGGATCCAGCTGCACACCTTCCCGCTTTGCAATGACCTTGCACAGCTGCTCCTTCTTCTGGAACTTGATGGTGTTGAACTGACGTACCATATCATCATCAATGGCGGTCTTCAGTTTGCTCAGCCGATCCAGATCCTTTAGGAAATCGGAGCCAATGCGGTACTTGATCATCTGAGTCAGTTCAGGGTTGCACAGGCCCATCCAGCGGCGGGGCGTAACACCATTGGTCTTGTTCTGGAATCGCTCGGGGAATGCCTCGTACCACTGATGGAATACATCGTCCTTCAGGATCTGGCTATGGATCTCCGCAACGCCATTGACATAGGTACCGACATAAACCGACAGATTTGCCATATGGGCAGTGTTATCCCGGACAATGAACAGATCGGGATGCTCGCTGCGCAGCTTCTCATCAATGCGCAGGATGATATCCACGATTTCCGGTACCACGCTGCGCAGAAGATCCAGATTCCACTTTTCCAGAGCCTCACCCATAACGGTGTGGTTGGTGTAGGAAAATGTCTTCTGTGCGATCTGGAAGCTCTGGTCAAAGTCCATACCCTCTGTCATCAGCAGACGGATCAGTTCCGGAATAGACATTGCCGGGTGGGTATCATTCAGCTGAACGGCATAGTAGTCTGCAAAATGGGTCAGATCATTACCGTGCATGGTCTTATAGACCCGCAGCATATCCTGCAGAGATGCGGAAGACAGCACATACTGCTGCTTAATGCGCAGGCGCTTGCCCTCCCAAGTGGAGTCATTGGGGTACAGGACGCGGGTGATATCCTCAGCCTTGTTCTTCTGAGCCAGTGCACGCAGGTAATCCTGATCATTGAATGCATTAAAGTCCAGTTCTTCCTCTGCCTCACACTGCCACAGGCGCAGGGTGTTGATGTTGTCAGTGCCGTAGCCAATAACAGGAACATCATAGGGCACAGCCAGAACAGTGTGGTCGGGGAATTTCACCTTAACGGTATGGTTATACCGGCGGTAGGACCAAGGATCGCCAAACTTTGTCCAATCGTCAGCAGCTTCCACCTGGCTTCCGTTTTCGTCAAATTTCTGCTTAAACAGGCCGAAGCGATACCGCAGGCCGTAACCGGACAGCGGAATGTTGCTGCTGGCAGCAGAATCCAGGAAGCAAGCTGCCAGACGGCCCAGACCGCCATTACCAAGAGCTGCATCCTCCACATCTTCCAGCACAGCCAAGTCCACACCCTTTTCGGCAAAAACCTGTTTCATCTCATCCAGAATACCCAGATTATACAGATTGGAGTATACCAGCCGACCGATCAGGTACTCGGCAGAAATATAGTAGGCCTTGCGCTGATGCTGCCGGATATGCTTAGCACGGTTCCACTTATCGGAAATCGCCATCATTACCGCGTGGCTCAGTGCCTCGTGGAGCTGATGAGGAGTTGCCTCCTGCAAAGAAATATCATGGGTGTACTTCAGCTGCGCTTCCGTCCACTGTAAAATATTCACACAATTCAAACTCATATTTATTCTCCATTCTCACTCAGAGATTTTATAACATCATTACCCGTTTCCCAAACGGCCATACAGCTTTGTCATAGCATACAGTCTTTCCGCCAGCGCAGAATCCATACAGCGGCAATCTGCCCGCCAGGTCCAGTTGGCATCTGTCTGCGTGCCGGGGAAATTCATCCGGGCTTCGCCACCCAAATTCAAAAGATCCTGCATTGGGGTAATGCACAGGTCTGACACGCTGGCCATCGCCGTACGGACAACGCCCCAGACAAGGCCCTCATCCTCAGTCAAGTGCATATACTCCTTAGCGTACTGGACCGCGTCGCTTGACGCCGTTTCAAACCACTGCCGTGTAGTCATATTATCGTGGGTACCGGTGTAGCACACGGAATTTCTGGGGTATGTGTGGGGCAGATAATCGGAAGGATCCCGGGAGTCAAAGGCAAAGCCCAGAATCTTCATACCGGGGAAGCCCGAGTCGTCCCGCAGATCCAGCACCTCCTGTGTCAGGAAGCCCAGATCTTCTGCAATCATTTCCAGTTCCGGCAGACCGTTTTTCACAGCATTTATAAACTTCATACCAGGGCCCTTGATCCATTTGCCGTCACGGGCGGTAGGTTCGCCGTAGGGCACAGACCAGTAAGCTTCCAGTCCCCGGAAGTGATCCATACGAACAACATCGTACAACTCCCCTGCAGCCGTCAGGCGGCGTAGCCACCAGCTGAAGCCGTCTTTTTCCATACGGTCCCAGCGATACAGCGGATTGCCCCAAAGCTGTCCGTCAGCGCTGAACGCATCAGGTGGACAACCTGCAACCGCAACAGGCGCCAGGCCTTCATCCAGCTGGAAATATTCCGGATTGCTCCAGACATCCGCCGAATCGTAGGGCACATAAATCGGAACATCTCCTATGATCCGCAGGCCGCTTTCGTGCGCGTAGCTGCGCAATGCATTCCATTGCGCATAGAACAGGTACTGCACGAAACAGTAAAACCGGATCTCTTCTTTCAGTTCCTGTCGGGCTGCCCAGATAGCATCCGGCTGACGGAACTTAAGAGCATCCTCCCACTGATACCAAGGTGCGCCGTGAAATTTGTCCTTCAGCGCCATAAACAGCGCAAAATCCGAGAGCCAACTGCTATGCTGTCTACAAAAGGCGTCCAGCGCAGCGGCATCGTCAAAGCGGCTATACGCAATCCGCAACACCTTTGTGCGGTTTTGATACAGCAGACCGAAATCGACCTTATCGGCACGGTCGCCCCAATGAACGGCACGAACCTCTTCCTCTTTCAGCAATCCGCTGTCAATCAGCAACTGCAAATCGATCAGATAAGGGTTTCCGGCATAGGTGGAGCAGGACTGATAGGGGGAATCTCCATAGCCCGTAGGTGTCAGCGGCAGGATCTGCCAGCAACGCTGTCCGGCTTGTTTCAAGAAATCCACAAACGCAAATGCAGTCTTACCCATTGTTCCCACACCGAAGTCGCCGGGAAGCGAGGTTATATGCATCAGAACGCCACTTTCACGCATAGCATTTGCTCCTTTACTAATATATAGATATCCCCTGTTTTTTGAGCATGCGCCCAGAAAACAATACCCTTAAAGAATAACCTTTTTTCGCCCATTTGTCAAGGGAACAACGCTGCGTTTACCCTGTTTTTCGACTGTTTCGGGAACACTTTGGAAGATGTGCCAAAATGCGTAAAAAAAACGGACCTGCCATTTGACAGGTCCGCTTTATATATGAACTTAAGCCTCCAGGTTGATGCCGGTTTCCTTGTTGAAAACGTGGCAAACATTGCCAGGGAATGCAAACTTGATCTTAGCGCCCATAGTCAGTGCAGACAGTTCAGCACCGGTCATATTCATAGTAGACAGAACGATAACAATATCCTTACCCAGAGAAGTAGCATGCAGGTGGATGGAAGTACCCATCAGCTCGTGGACGTCAACCATAGCATCGATGCCGTTGTCATCCAGAGAGATGTGCTCAGGACGAACGCCCAGAGTAATAGCCTGCTCTGCAACATTGTTGGCAGTCAGTCTTGCCTGCTTCTCTTCGGACAGCTCAACAGTAAGGCCGCCGACGGAAACTGCATACTTACCATTAACCTTAACCAGTTCGGCATCCATGAAGTTCATCTGGGGTGCGCCGATGAAACCGGCAACGAACAGGTTGTAGGGATGGTTGAAAACTTCCTGAGGAGTGCCGATCTGCTGGATGAAACCGTCCTTCATAATGACGATACGGTCGCCCAGAGTCATAGCCTCAGTCTGGTCGTGGGTAACATAGATAAAGGTGGTGTCGATACGCTCGCGGAGCTTGATGATCTCAGCACGCATCTGGTTACGCAGCTTAGCGTCCAGGTTGGACAGCGGCTCGTCCATCAGCATGACCTTGGGGTCACGAACGATAGCACGACCGATAGCAACACGCTGACGCTGACCACCGGACAGAGCCTTGGGCTTACGGTTCAGGTACTCAGTGATGTCCAGGATCTCAGCAGCCTGATGAACCTTTGCCTCGATCTCCTTCTTGGGAGTGTGGCGAAGCTTCAGGGCGAAAGCCATGTTGTCATAAACAGTCATATGGGGGTACAGTGCGTAGTTCTGGAAGACCATCGCAGTGTCGCGATCCTTAGGTGCGACATCGTTGACGCGGCGGTCGCCGATATACAGGTCGCCCTCGGAGATTTCTTCCAGGCCGGCGATCATACGCAGGGTGGTAGACTTACCACAGCCGGAAGGACCGACAAGAACGATAAATTCCTTGTCTGCGATCTCGAGATTGAACTCCTGAACAGCCACGACACCCTTGTCAGTGATCTGCAGGTTTACCTTCTTCTCGGGCTCGTCGCCCTTCTTCTTTTTCTTGGGCTTCATGTCGTCGCCGTTGAAGGGGTAGATCTTCTTGATGTTCTTCAGGGATACAGTTGCCATAGTTTCCTGACTCTAAATGTACCGGGCATTCCGCGTACATTCTCGCGTTCCGGACGGTAAAATTCCGGAAGCATTACGACAGGTCTCCACACTGCCGCACCGTGAGTCTAACGGTTTTATCCTCCTTTTTTTTGATGAACGATACCTATTTTTGTGGAGTAGGCATAATCCACCTGGATACACAAATAATACCATATTTTGCAACACCTTGCAACCGTCGTTTCGCACAGTTTTATCGGTGAAGTTTTGGTAGTTTTGCCAGTCAATTCAAGGTGTAGCCTTCCCCTGTTCTCTCCAGCACTGTGCTGTAGAATTCCGTCATTACCGCTTCCAGATCCAACACATCCTGCACACCCGCAGTTTCATAGCAGGAATGCATCGCCAACTGAGGAAGACCGATATCTGCCGTAGGCACAGAAACCTGAGAAAGGGAAATGTTACCCAAGGTAGAGCCGCCGGGAATATCTGCCCGGTTACAGTAGGTCTGTACCGCAACCTTTGCCTTTTGGCAAATCTTGCGGAAAACAGCGGCAGTAACGCCATCTGTGGTGTAACGCTGATTGGCATTAAATTTCAGCACCACGCCGCCATTTATGACCGGCGCATTATTTGCATCGGCATATTCCGGATGATTCGGATGCACGGCATGGCCGTTGTCAGCACTGACCATAAAAGAATTGGAGAGCAAAATCTGCTCATCCAGTCCCCTGTCGGCGCAAATTCTCTTAATCGTAGTCTCCAGCAAGCGGGACGCTGCGCCCTGCACAGAGGTGGAACCCACTTCCTCGCTGTCAAACACACACAGCATCGGAATGCTTTCGCTCTCGGGGGCATTCAGGAAACCCTGGGTGCAGCACCATGCACAAGCCAGATCGTCCAGCGCAGCACCGGAAATATACTCTTTGTTAAGGCCCCAGACAGTAGCCTTCTGGCGGATATACAGATACAGATCATGTCCCAGGATTTTGCCGCCGGCCGTCTTATTGAGAAGCTGCTGCAATTTGCCCTTGGCATCCTTTCCGCCGGCAAGAGGCAGCGTATCTACTGCAGGATTCCACTTATAGCCTTCATTGGCGGTGCGGTTCATATGAATGGCCACGTTGGGGATCAGCAGCAGATCACGGTCAACATCCACCAGCTTGCTTTCTACGCCATTTTCTGTTTCTACCACCACTCTGCCGGCAATTGATAACGGACGGTCCAACCAGGGGGCAATAAGCATACCGCCGTACTTTTCCGTTGCAATACGGGTATATGTGCCGCAAAGCTCCGGATTTTCTTTGATCTTAAAAGTAGGGCGGTCAGAATGGCTGGCACTCATAGCAAATCCCTTGACCTGACCGTTGGGAATACGGAACGCGATCACCGCCGTACCGCCCCGGGTTAGAAAATATTTTCCGCCGGGGGTCAGCGACCACTTCTCCCCTTCGGAAAGCTGAGTATAACCAGCCTCAATAAGCAAGTTCGTCAAATTCTGCGCAGCGTGATATACGCTGTGAGATGCGTCCAGAAAAGACATAAAAGCCTTGGTCTTTTTGTCCATTTTCGATCCTCCTCAGGAAAATATCTTATTTTCATTTTACATCACTGCGCCCGTTCCGTCAATAATGGATATACCGCATACGCACTTTGTCGTTTTTCGTCGAAATGTTTATGTTTTATGTCGAATTGTCGATATATGGCGTTTTTAGACGAGCGATTGTTCTCGTTTTTCCTTGCAAAACCAAGAACATTATGCTAAATTATATTTGTCGCACCGCAGCACTTGCCGCGGTATTCCGGGGAATAATTTGCTAATAACAGGAGAGGAAGTTATGGATCATTTGAAAACTGTATTTATTGCCGACTCCGCAGAAGAATTCTGCGTCAGCCTCTGCACGGCGTTGAAACAATCGGGTGGATTTCAGGTAGTGGGAACGGCAGCTGACGGAGAGCAGGCCATCCATATGATACAGCAGCTGAAGCCCGACATTTTAGTGCTGGACCTGATGCTGGCAAAAAAGGATGGGATCAGTGTCTTAAAAGCAATTGATCGTATGGAGAAGCCACCAGTGACCTTGGCTACATCCCGGTTTGTCACCGATTATGTAGCCAGTACAGCGGCAAATCTAGGCGCCAGATACTTGATGCTGAAGCCCTGTGATATGAGCGCACTTGTGGAACGGCTGGAGGAGATCCGCGGCGGGGAGAATCTGCGGATAGCACCTGTTCGCCAGAATGATAAGCGCAGCATTGAATCTATGGTAACGGGTATCATTCACGAAATTGGCGTACCTGCCCACATCAAGGGTTACCAGTATTTGCGGGAGGCCATCATTATCGCCGTTAACGATATGGATGTAATCAATGCTATCACCAAAGTGCTGTATCCTCAGGTAGCAAAGACATTCCAGACCACGCCTTCCCGGGTTGAACGTGCCATTCGACACGCAATCGAGGTTGCCTGGGATCGTGGCGATCTTGACACGTTGCAACGCTTTTTTGGATACACAGTCAGCAACACCAAGGGAAAACCCACGAATTCGGAATTCATCGCTCTCATTGCTGACAAACTTCAGCTGCAGCTAAAATCTGCCGAAGCAGCATATTTTTAACAGACCGTCTATTTATTCATATGTGTGCAATATATAGAGCCGAGCTTATAGCTCGCCTTTTTTGCTTTATTGCGTAAATGAGCCCCCCTGCGGCGAGCCGCAGGGGGGGCTTTTAGGTTTATGCGTTAGGTCTTTGCGCGATTACCGTATGATTAGATGCCGCGATATGCGTGGATATCCTCGTTCATCTGAATCATTGCGCTGTAAACTGCGCGCTCTTCAG
>JAZQTN010000054.1:0-76320 GCA_045630825.1 Faecousia sp.
AGGACCGGGATAGGTATGGTCAATGCCATTGTAGCCGCCCTGGGTCTTGATCAGGTTCAGCATGGTCTCGAACTCACGAAGAACGGTCATATCACGGAAAATGCGGATCAGATCTTCCTTGGTGAACTTACCGGAGTCCAGCTCTTCCTGGATGGTCTTGTTGTACTGGTTTACGGGGATGCTCTTGAAGCTGACCTTGCCAGGGGCTCTGACCTTGGCAGGATCGACAAATAAATTCTTAGGCATTTTATTTTTCCTCCTTACTTAGCAAGCAGTGTAATGAATGCTTCCAGATTTGCGCACAGTTCCTTTTGGAAACGGGCAGCGGGGGTACCGTCAACAGCACGGTGATCATAGGTCAAGCTCAGGCCCATAGCGGGATAGATGTCAATGGAGCCGTCAGCAGCCTTGCGCACGCGGTCAATAGTGCCGCAAACGCCCAGGATGCCGGTCTGAGGCGGGTTAATAACGGGAGTAAAGCTCTCCACACCCATATTGCCCAGATTGGAAACGGTGAAGGTGCCGCCAGACAGCTTGTCCGGGCTGATAGCGCCATCACGGCATTCAGCAGCCAGCTGCTTGACAGCCTTGGAGATCTCCAGCAGGCTCATCTCGTCAGCATGGTGAATAGTGGGAACCATCAAGCCTCTGGGAGTATCAACTGCAACACCCAGATTGACATGCTTGAACTTGCGGTTGGAGTTCTCGTCCAGCATATGTGCATTCAGGTCGGGATGATTCAGCAGAGTACGAGAAACAGCATACAGAATGATGTCGCCGATGGTGATGCCGGCATACTCGCCTCCAGCAGCCTTCAGAGCCTTGCGGTAGTTCAGGATCGCAGTAGCATCGAAGGAAGTGGTCTGGGTCAGCTGAGCCATGGTAGACAGGCTCTGGTGCATGGGCTTGCTGATTGCACGGCGGATACCACTGAACTTGACATCCTCATACTCGGTAGTGGGAACAGTCTCAGCAGGAGCAGCGACAGGAGCAGCAGCAACAGTTGCCTTAGCGGGAATGCCCTCAGCAATCAGCTTCTTGACATCACGCTCAATGATACGGCCTCTGGGACCGGTACCTGCAGCCAGAGTAGCGTCAACGCCGTTGGCCTTAGCCAGCTTAGCAGCTCTGGGAGATACGGGAGCGCCCTTAACAACAGTAGCAGTGGTCTCAGCGACTACAGGAGCAGCAGTGGCTACGGGAACAGCAGCTGCAGCAGGAGCAGCGGCAGCGCCGGGACGCAGACAGGCGGTGGGCTCACCGGCAGGACCGATGGCACAAACGTTCTCCAGACAGGTAACTTCCTCACCTGCTGCGAAGAAAATCTCCAGCAGCTCGCCCTCAGCGGTAGACTCACACTCAAAGCTTGCCTTATCGGTTTCATAAGTAAACAGAATGTCGCCGCGCTTGATCTGATCGCCAACCTTCTTCAGCCACTCGCCGATGATACAGCTTTCGACGGTGATGCCAGCCTTGGGCATAATGACTGCCTTAGCCTTGGTGTCGGTAACAACAGCTTCGGCGGGTGCAGCTGCGGGAGCAGCTTCTGCAACGGGAGCAGAGGGAGCTTCACCGCCGCCCCCCCCTCTCAGTGCGGAGCAATCCTCGCCCTTGGTGCCGATGGCGCAGACATTAACAAGGCAAGGAACCTCGTCGCCCTCACCAAAGAAAATCTCCAACAGTTCGCCCTCAGCGGTGGACTCACACTCAAAGCTTGCCTTATCGGTTTCGTAGGTAAACAGGATGTCACCCAGCTTGATCTGGTCGCCGACCTGCTTCTGCCACTGGCCGATGATGCAGCTTTCGACAGTAATGCCGGCCTTCGGCATAATTACTGCAGATGCCATAGATATAGTTCCTCCTTAAAATTAATTTCTCTTGATATTTATAACATTTTATAACATTGCAGTCAATAGCAATTTTCACTTTCTTTCCGCGATTATGGAAATATCAAAGCAAAATCACATTTTCTGCTTCTGCCGCCTGCTGAACAGCCTCGGGAACATCGCCATCCGTGATCAGATAATCCACATCGCTGAACTTAGCGAAAGTGTAGGGCATCAGACGGCTGAATTTAGTCCGGTCGCACATTGCGATACTAGTCCGGGCCTTTTGTATGACTGCGTGTTTGATGACCATATCCGCCTCCGTTCCGCAGGTAAAACCGGATTCAGCACTGCAACCCGATACTCCGATAAACGCTGTATCAATGTTCATCTGGGACAACATATCCAAGGTGTTCTGGCCGAACAGAGACATATTCTTGCGATTAACCGTGCCGCAGCAAAGACTAATATTGACATTTGCATGTTTGCAAAGCTCAATTGCAATATTAGGTCCGGTTGTTATCACATTCATAGGAATATCCGGGAGATTTCGCGCAAGGATCAAATTTGTAGTGCTGGCGTCCATAAAGACGCTGCTCCCCTGCCGGATCAATGAAATTGCTTTTTCTGCCATTTCGATCTTACCGGAGATGTTCTCACGGATTCGGACATCAAAACCAAGGTCGCCACTATGCCGCACAGCGCGGGCGCCGCCCCGAATTTTCACCACAACGCCCAGCTGCTCCAGGGTATCCAGATCGCGGTGAATGGTCATCAGGGACACATTGGGAATCAGCTCCTGCAACTGCTTAATGGTAACCACATAGTTTTTCTCAATAAAATCACGGATCTGTGATTGACGAAATGTATTCATAAACACCTCCAGATGTTATGTTCTAGGAATTTTATAACAATTATAACATTTTATAACACAAAGTCAACATTCTTTTTGTCCACTCCCCTATTTTACTATAGCCACAGCAATCATATTGTGATATAATCGCAGTAAAGATACCGAAAGTGAGACTTCTGCGATGGGTGATCATACTTTTTTTCAGAATAAGTCCTGCAGATATTTCCCCTGCCACAAAGTGGATAATGCCGAGAATTTTAACTGTTTGTTCTGTTATTGCCCCCTATATGCGCTGGGCGACCGCTGCGGTGGTAACTTTACATACACAGAAGATGGTGTCAAGGATTGTTCCGCCTGTACTCTGCCCCATCAGCGTAGCGGCCATGAACATATCAGTTCACATCTTAATGAGATCGTCGCCTTCGTCAAGAAATAAACGAAGTTCAAAAGGCTCTATTCCATTCTAATAATAATGTAATAAAATTTTTTCAAAAATCTTGAAAAAAGACTTGCATTTTTCGTCAGGGTATGCTAATATACTCAAGCGCTGTGACAGCGAACAAAATATCCGGGTGTGGCGAAGTTTGGTATCGCGCTTGAATGGGGTTCAAGAGGCCTCGAGTTCGAATCTCGACACTCGGACCATTAAGACCGAAAGAGCAAATGTTCTTTCGGTCTTAATTTTTACTAAAAACACTGCGCGGGAGCGATTAAGCTCCCGCGCAGATACTATTTCTTATTCGCCGATATTGGCTTTAACGACCTTGCCGAGATTCCAGAGCATTGCGACCTTCTTCTCTGCTTCCAATTTCTGCTCCTCATTATCATACTCCACATAGGCCGTATGGCTGCCGCAATCGATGCATTCTACCTGAACGCTCCAGCCGCCCTCGTGGACGATCATACCGTTTCCCCGGCAGCAGGGGCAGTCTTCCAATACAATATAATTTCCCATAGTCTTCTCCTTATCTGAAGATAGTGTCGTTGCCGTCATAGATCTCATTGCGACAAATGCAAGCGAAATTCGGCTTAAAGTCCAGCAAATACCGTTCAATGGCTCCCACCAAAAGCGTAGGATTCAGCGTGGGATTCTGGCAACAGATCAGAGCCTTAACCGTGCAGATTTGAGAATCTGTCATTTCAGCGGTGATCCTGCGAATCATCGGAATAATATCCTGCTCAATAACCCCATTCTTGCCTTTCTTCTCCACCGTCAACCGAGGTGCAGCGAAAAGCTTTTGAATCTGGCGGCAGGCATCCTCCGGAACCCCGTCATCATATTCAAGCGTTACCGTGCACTCCAGCATCGCAATATCGCGGATCTTCCGACCGTTATTATACACCTTGAGAACCCGTACGCCGCTCACAAGCGCTCCGTTCAGTTTCTCGCAGATCTCATCGCAGGAGGCATCGCAATCCTCCAGGTCGAAATCCAGAAGCTCACAGTGGCTCTCAACGCCCACAGACAACGGCAGTGCAATAGACACAGAAGGTCTGGGGTTGAAGCCCTGAGTATGGGTCAGTGGCAGCCCAGCCCGCTTGAAAGCTCGCTGAAACAGCCGCATCAGATCCAGATGGGACATAAATATTGCATCCCCTGTTTTTACAAACAGCGCTCTAGGCATCGCACTTCACCTCCTGCAACAGACCGTTGGCTCCGCAACCGGCACAGCCTTCGCGGCAATCCGGTGTAATTTTTCCGGCATAAGCCTGGTGGCGCTCCCGAAGCAGGAATTTCTTGCTGATACCCACATCAATGGTTTCCCAGGGCAAAATCTCATCCTCAGCGTATCCGCGAACAGTATAGAAATCGCCATCTACACCGCAGGTCTTAAGGGCATCAAACCAAATACCATAGTTAAAATACTCATCCCAACCATCCAGCTTTGCACCGTTATGCACAGCCTCTTCGATGACAGGACCCAAACGGCGGTCGCCACGGGCAAAAATAGCCTCCAGACGGCTCAGATCCGGACCGTGGTAATCATAGGTGATGGATTTGGAATAGAAATGACTCTTCAGCAGTTTGCACCGCCGCAAATACTCCGCAGGCGTGATCTGCTGTTCCCATTGAAATGGCGTGTGGGGCTTTGGCACAAAATAAGCCGTAGCCACGTGGACACGCAGCCCCCGCTTTTTGTTCTGTGCGTGTTCTTGCCAGCATTTGATGATCTTATACACCAACTCAGCAATTCCCAGAACATCCTCATCCGTTTCCGTCGGCAGACCCAGCATAAAATACAGCTTTACATTGTTCCAACCGCCGGAAAAGGCATTGGTGCAGGTAGTCAAAATTTCTTCCTCTGTCAGATTCTTATTGATAACATCACGAAGCCGCTGTGTACCGGCCTCCGGCGCAAAGGTCAAGCCGCTCTTGCGTACAGTCTGCAGCTTCTGCATAAGCTCCCGGGAGAAATTATCTGCCCGCAGGGACGGAACAGACAGATTTACATGATTGCTTGCGCAATACGGAATCATTTCATCTGTCAATTCTTTTAATTCCCGGTAGTCAGAAGTAGACAGACTGGACAGCGTGATCTCGTTGTTTCCGGAGTCCTCAAGGGTTTCCACCGCCTGCCGGTACAGCACCTCGGCACTCTTTTTACGAACCGGGCGGCAGGAAAAGCCCGCTTGACAGAAACGGCAACCCCGGATACATCCACGCATAACCTCCAGGTTCGCCCGATCGTGGACAATCTCTGTGGACGGGACGATCATTTTGGTGGGCCAGTAAGCGCTGTTCAAATCCTCCACGATCCGCTTGGTAACGGTCTTAGGCGCACCCTCCAACGGTACGATGGCAGATAGTGTGCCATCACTATTATATTCGTGGCGGTAAAACGATGGAACATACACGCCGGGAATTTTTGCGACCTCGTGCAGGAAAGCATCCTTGCTCCAATTCTCAGCCTTAGCGCGGTCATATAAGGACACGATCTCTACCGTAACATCCTCGCCCTCGCCAAGAGAAAAAAAGTCAATATAGTCCGCCAGCGGCTCGGGATTATAGGCGCAGACACCGCCGGCAAATACAATATTCTTCAGTCCCTGACGGTCCTTACTGTGCATCGGCACGCCGGACAACCGAAGCATATTCAGAATATTGGCATAGCACATCTCATAGCCGATGGTAAAGGCGATCATATCAAAGTCTTTGACAGGATCCTGGCTTTCCAGTGCCCACAACGGCAGCTCATTCTCCACCATTGCGTTTTCCATATCTCCCCAGGGCGCAAAGATCCGCTCGCACCATACGCCGTCCATCTGGTTCATGACGCCGTAAAGGATCCGCATGCCCACATTAGACATACCGATCTCATAGGTGTCTGGGAAACAAAAAGCGATGCGCACCCGTACATCTTCAAGATTCTTCTTGATTTCATTATACTCACCGCCGGTGTAGCGTGCTGGCTTTTGCACCGTTGGGAGAATTCTATGCAGTAAATCGGTCATAGCTGTACCTCTTTTCTTTATCCATACCATTGTACCCTTTGAAAGCCCCGTTTTCAAGGTCTAATTTTCGTTTGCCAAAGAGCAAAGGCGAAGATCAATGGGAACAGGCCAAAATGCCGGAATATGGCCAGGTAAATGGCAACAGCCCAGATAACTGACAGAAAGACCGCCTGTATGACACAGCACAGCCTGTCCGGCAAAATACACCGCAGTGCTCTGCCTCCGTCCAATGGGTATATGGGCAATAAATTGTAGGTCGTATGCACCAGCGCGCAAAATGCAATCCGAGGGATCCACCGCATAAAGAGTACTAACAGCAAACTTCCAACAGGACCTGCCAGCACACAGATCAATGTCTTACCGGCAGACAGAGAATTTGACCGCATTACCGCTCCCCTGTTCCCAACTGAAAACTCCTCTATTTTACCGCCGCAAAGATACACAGCCAACGCATGGCTAAATTCGTGAAAAGACGCTGCAAATATAGCCGCAAAGATCCACCTCAACGGCAAAATCAAAAGAAGCATAGCGCCAAGCACACAGGCAGACGGGCTGATACTAAAGCGCAGACTACTGAGGTTTTTGAGCATTGGCTATGATCTCCCGGCAAAAGGCCACAACAGCATCAGAAATGTCTTCACCGCCCTGCACTGACTCGACCAAACTCTCCAGTGCATCTGATGCATTGGGGTCGCCCGGCAAAATTTTCCCAGTACCGCCAAAGCACCCAAACGCAATCAAACAGGCACTAACAGCAATCGTGATAATCAATATTCTTTTTCTTTTAGACAGTTGACGGAAACGGTATTTTTCCTTTGCGTAAATGATTCGGTATCCCATCTTTGTCCCCTCCCGTACACCATATGGAAGGCAGGTTTTAATATTCTAAAAAATCCCAAGAGGACTTGACAATAGAGCGATGTTTCATTATAATAATTTGGCTATCGGGGTGTGGCGAAGCTTGGTATCGCGCTTGGTTCGGGTCCAAGAGGCCTCGGGTTCGAATCCCGACACTCCGACCAAAACAATCGGCGGCTCATTCTGAGCCCCCGCTTTTTTATTCTACATTATCGTTAATAGACTGGATCATTGGGCTGTGGGTGTAGTACAGCCGCACATAGCTGCAAAACGAGATCAGTAAAAATGCAATATCTACACCCGTAATGATATACACTGCCAGATCACTGATATCAGGAATCAGCACCAGAACGATCAGGCTGATGAACAGTACCGCTGTGCTGATCTTACCGGCTATCAAAGCACCCTTAAGAATCTGCCCTTTGCGCAGAATCAAAAAACCAGCTACAGCCTGGAACGCCTCCTTGATCACGAATAAAACCGCCAGAAACAGCAACACAGGATTCTGCCGCCGTATCATCAGGCAGATGATCAGGGTGAACTGAGTAGCCTTATCCGCCAGCGGATCCAATATCTTACCGGTATTGGAGATCATATGGAAATGCCGGGCGATCTTACCGTCGATCAAATCAGTCAGACACGATACCGCCAGAATTGCAGCAGCAAGAAAATAATCCTCCGGTTTTTCCGCCCGCAAGTATAAAAACACATATACAGGGATCAATACCAGCCGGAACAAACTGAGCACATTTGGAATTGTAAACAGATCTTTTTTCCAGTCTTTTGCGAACATCGAATATTCCTCCGTTGGCTGTAAAAACAACCAAGTCTATTATATGTAGGTAATTTTGAATAATCAAGGGAGTTAATGACAAATTAATAGAAAATTTCCATTTTGTTCGCTTACAGTTCCCACTGATCCAACAACGCATTGACAGCCATTGGATAATGTAACGCCAAACGCTTCCATGTATGCTTATCCAGTTCTCCCGTTACCGGAATCAGATTCATTTCCTGGAAAGATGACAACGAATCTGCTGTGGGTAAATCCAGCACACCGGTCATACCGGGCGGTGTGATCCCCGCATACTGCTCCGACAGGACAATGAGAATCGCCTGGGCGATATACAAATTGGGATTACGCTCGCCACGTCGAACCACCTGACCCGGATCGAGAATGATCCGCAAAGGCTCAGCCTCATCCTGCTCCACTAACGCCGGCTCATATCTGGCAACAATGGTCTCCCAAGTTTCCTGGTCTGCAATCCCCGTTACCGGCAATCCGGCACTGCGCTGGAATGCAGAAACCGCACGGACTGTGTCATTGCCGTATATGCCGTCTGGAACGACACTGGGCAAGCGGTCATCATTTTCACCGATTACACGTAGCATCTGCTGCAAACTCCGTACAGGCTGGCCTACAAAAGTTTCGTTTGGTCTCATCGAATCACCTCCTGAGGAACCGGGTCTTGCTGTCCCGGTGTTAAATCCCTCCCCGGGAACTGGGTTAATGTTGTAGAACGGGCATATCGGCTTCTGTTGCTGTTGTTCGGCGCAAATGCGGTAACAGCATTATCCAATTGCCGTGGGAATGTCTCGCCGTTTCTGAGGCTGGTATTCTCAATACCGGAGAACTGGTCATAGATTTCGTCCCAGGTGGCAGCATCTACCGCGCCGGTTTGCGGTAAGCCAAACCAACGTTGTGCCGCGATCACAGCATTTTCTGTTGCAGGACCAAAAATACCGTCCACATCTACCGATGGAATATTCTGAATATATGCTGACAGCACAGACAGCATATACTGAAGATGCCGCACCTTATCGCCGGTAGCACCGACTTCAAGGGAATTGGGATAAGACCAGTTAATGGAATAGAACTGCTGCCCATTGCTTCGCAGCTCATTCAAATTCGTAACCGCAGTATACAGCCGCACCAGCGCATACCAGGTCGCCGGACCAACGATTCCGTCCGGTGTCAAATTGAATATCTCCTGAAATTCACGAACAGCCGCTTCCGTCCGGCTGCCAAAGATACCGTCAACTGTTGGAATCTTTGGTATAGCGGGATAGTTTTGGGATATTCGGTTCAACTCTACCTGCACTACAACAACAGAGGGCCCTGAACTTCCCCTGCGCAGAGGAGACCCGGGATAAGACGAGGTAATCCCTCGGATCGGCGCATTATTGACGATCTCCACATTGCCATAATAGTTGCGCAGGATCTGTGTGGAATTCAGCCCTTGCTGTGCCAGATTCTGGCTACCCCATTGGCTCAAACCCTCGCAGGTAACCGTTGTTCCGTTGCAGAATTTAGCCGCCAGAGGCTCGACAAAGCCGGGGCGGCGAAGGTAGTCATTGAACAGTTCGTCAACGATGCGGGAAATTCTGTCAAAAAAAGCCCGCCCATTCACAAAGGCCTGGTCTATCGCTGTTGAATTGGTGATATCGAAATCATAACCACGGCTTCGGTAAAATTCGGTATAGACCCGATTCAGCGCAAAAGATGTGATGGCCAGTATATTTGCGCGCAAAGCACTATCGTCCCAAGTTGGATAAATCTCACTGGATGCCACATTTTTCACATAGTCCACGAAGGGTACTGTTACATTGGCTACATTGGACGATGGCGACCCCAGGTGGACGGTGATGTTCTGGGGTACAAATGGAATCACTGTCGGCATAGTACCCCTCCTTACAGATTCTGAGGCGGTGTCAGAAATGTTTCCGATTTACTCCACCGTGCCGGCAGTTCCGACAGCGGAATCATCTCCAGATTTTGTACAGTTACTGTATCGGCGAACACCTGCAAGTCGTCCACTTGTATCTGTTCATACCCATTAAGCCGCGCATACAGTATAACCGGCGTATAAGGCGCCACTGTGCCCGGAGACAGGCTTTCTTCCAGTTCCGGGACAGGGACCTCAATCGGCGTGATCCGACCGCTTCTGTCCGTCAGCCGCATTGCAAGGATCGTATTGTCTGCTGTGGTTACTGATATTGCAACATCCTTTAGCGGAAGTTCTGCATAACTTGAATAGGCGTGTACCTGTATGTAGCCTACAGACGGCAAATGAATTCCCCCTTTCATCGTTTCAGGTTATAATATGCTTTTGTGCGGCTAAGCGTGCAGACGTCGGTTTATATTGACACGCTTTTCTTTTTGCCGTATGATTAAGAAAAGGAGGAATTCATATGCTTCACGAAACCCTTCACCTAAAGAACATCTATCCGGCACTTACCAAGATAAGCAATGATCCCACCCTGACCACCTATCTGCCCTACAATCAGGCTGAAATGGGTTGGCAGAATGAAAAACACCCCGCTGTACTTGTCTGCCCCGGTGGTGGATATTCCTGGTGCAGTACCCGTGAGGACGAGCCTGTTGCGTTGAAGCTGCTTTCCTGGGGCTACCGGGTATTTGTCCTGAATTATTCCTGCGCACCCTGCCATTTCCCCACTCAGCTTTGCGAGGTTGCAGCAGCTATGGATCTGATCCATACCAACGCCGATATGTGGCATATCGATGTCAGCCGGATTGTTATTATGGGTTTCTCTGCCGGTGGTCATCTCGCCGGACACTATTCCAACCGCTATGACTGTCCTGAAGTCCGGGCGCTGTTCCCTGATAGCAAGGGTGTTGCCGTATCTGTATTGTGCTATCCGGTTATTTCTGCCGAAGCTGCCTACCGGCACGAGGGCACGATCCAAAATCTGTCCGGTCATACACAGATTACAGATGCAGATATCGGAAATTATTCTCTGGATCGCCTCGTTTCCGAAAAGACGCCGCCCACCTTCCTTTGGCACACGGCTGAAGACGATGTCGTCCCGGTCGCAAATAGTATTTTGTATGCCAAGGCACTGACACAGCACAAGATCCCCTTTGATCTTCACATCTTCTCGCACGGCCAACACGGTCTTTCAACGGTTGACAGATTAACCTGTGAAGAACTTGACAGCAAAACAAAACTTGCCGCCAAATGGCTGCCCACACTGAAGGAATGGCTGAATGTAATGCTGTAAAATAGGAAAGGACTGGTATTCCCCTATGAAACAGAAAATCACTACCATCGACCCCAATCTGCAGCCCTTTGAGGCTGATCTGCAGCTGAGGATGGACAATTATACAAAGACCAAAAGCACTCTGCTGCAGTCCGGTCAGACATTAACGGAATTTGCAAATGCACATCTTTACTTTGGTATCCACCGCACACAGGACGGCTGGGTATATCGGGAATGGGCACCTGCAGCTGAAGCAATGTACTTTACCGGCGACTTTAACGGCTGGGATCGCCACATCTGTCCCATGACAAAAAAGGACAACGGCGTATTTGAAGTCATTCTGCCCGGCGCCAATGCTCTTCAAAACGGGCAAAAAGTCAGCGCCATTGTAGTTCATAACGGTCAGGAGCTGGAACGAATCCCCGCATATGCAAATTATGTGGTGCAGGATCCCAATAACCACCAATGGAATGCCTGCATTTATACCAGCAGCCCCTTCCGTTGGACTGACGGACATTTCAAATCTCAGAAGAATCTGTTTATCTATGAGTGTCATATCGGTATGGCACAGGAAGATGGAAAAGTCAGCACTTACCGGGAATTCCGGAAGCATAACCTGAAGCGCATCAAAGCGTTGGGCTATAACACCATTCAGATTATGGCAGTTATGGAACATCCCTATTATGCCTCTTTTGGCTATCAGGTAACCAACTTCTTTGCACCCTCTTCCAAATACGGTACACCTGACGAACTTCGGGAACTGGTAAACGCTGCCCACGCGATGGGCATCACTGTTTTGCTGGATGTTGTCCACTCCCATGCTGCGCCCAACACCCGGGAGGGTATCAATGAATTCGACGGCTCCGAACACCAATATTTCCACGCCGGTGGTAAGGGCAATCACAGCGCCTGGGGCACAAAATGCTTCGACTACGGCAAGCCAGAGGTGTTGCATTTCCTGCTGTCCAACCTAAAATATTGGCAGACAGAATTCCATTTCGACGGTTTCCGCTTTGACGGCGTAACCTCAATGCTTTATCACGATCACGGACTCGGTGTGGCCTTTACCGACCAGAAGCAGTATTTCTCAATGAATACTGATCTGGAGGCCGTAACCTACCTCCAGCTGGCTAATGAACTTGTGCGGCAGGTCAATCCCGATGCCATTACCATTGCAGAAGACACCTCTGCCCTGCCCGGTCTGGCCCTGCCCGTTGATGTTGGTGGCGTAGGTTTTGATTACCGGTTGGCTATGGGCGAGCCGGATATGTGGATTCGCCTGCTGAAAGAAACGCCTGACGAATACTGGGACTTGAATAATATCTATTACGAGCTTGCCATCCGCCGTCCGCAGGAGCGGGTCATCGGCTACGTGGAATCCCATGACCAGGCATTGGTCGGCGATAAAACAATGATGTTCCGTATGTGCGACCAGGAGATGTACTGGGGTATGGACAAGTCTTACCGCAGCTTCGCGATAGACCGCGCAATGGCGCTGCATAAGATGCTACGTTTGTTGACGATGAGTCTCGGCGGTGAAGGCTATCTGACCTTTATGGGCAACGAATTCGGCCACCCCGAGTGGATCGATTTCCCCAGAGAAGGCAATGGCTGGAGCTATCACTACTGCCGCCGTCAGTGGAGCCTTGCGGATAACCCGAACCTGAAATATGAATATCTCAACAGCTTTGACAGAGATATGGTAGCAATGGCGAAGCGGCAAAAGGTGCTGTCCGGCCGGGATCAACAACTCCTAATTCATCAGGATGATAAGGTTATGGTCTACAAAAAGGGTGGTGCAATCTTTGCCTTTAATTTCCACTGCAACAAATCCTTTGAAGGCTATTTTATCCCTGTTCCTTCCTCCGGCAACTATCAAGTGATAATGAGCACCGACGATTTCTGCTATGGCGGAGACGGACGGATCTACCATCAAAGCTATGAAGCAATCAAGCTTTCGGAGGGCAAATACGGCATCCAGATCTATCTTCCCAGCCGCACTGCTGTTGTTTTTCGCAAAGTAAAATAAAGTCAGAAATCGGGCGTGAATTTCACGCCCGATTTTCCTCGGCAAATGTACTTAAAAAACGAAATTAGGGCTTGACAAAACAAGAAAATTGTTGTACGATACACAGGCTGATTACGAAGCAACTCTATGGAGAAGTCGCGTAGCTGGCCGAGCGCGCACGATTGGAAATCGTGTATACCCCAAAAGGGTATCGAGGGTTCAAATCCCTCCTTCTCCGCCATAAAAATAACACCCATCATCTGATGGGTGTTATTTTTTATATTGGATAGATTTGAGCAATAAAAGGGACTGTCATTACGGCAGTCCCTTTTGAATTATGCCTTTTTCTTCTTCAAAATCAGAACAACTGCTACAGCGATTGCTGCAGCGCATACACCGCCAATCACAATGTACAGCAACAAATCATTGTTGCCGGAATCATCTTGAATCACAGAATCAGTAGCAATTGGCTCAGTATGCATTGCTTCAGAAGGCATCGGTTCAGTGGCAACAGGCTCAATAACCTCCGGCAGAGTTTCAGTCGATTGGGTTTCCGTAGGTGCTGTAATCACAGGAGGTACTTCAGTCGGCACCGTTTCAATTGGCACAGTAGTAACCGTTTCGGTTGCCTCCGGCTTAGTGGCAGCAGGCTCTGTCGCTACAGGAGCTGTCTGGGCAGGTTCTGTCGGTTTGACAGTGGGTGCGGCTGTTGCCGGTTGTGTCTGTGTGGGCGTAGTTGACGAAGGCACTGTCGGTGCAGTAGTGCTGGTCTGCGTTACAACCGGCTTGGTTACAGGAACAGTTGGTGCAGCGGTGGGTATTGTAGGTGCTGCTGTCTCAGCAACAGTGGGCTGTGTTGTCGACGGCACTGTAGCCGGAGGATTTGTAGGCGCAGGGACTGTATGCGTTACAGTTGCAGGCTCCGTGGGCTTTGTTGTCGGCTCAACAGGAATCGTATTGCCGGCCTTCAGCTCCAGATAGCCATCAGAGTTTAAGCCATTCTCAGACTCACCGTAGACATAGTATACCGTTGTTGCACCGGCCTTAAAGGAATATGTATTTCCGTTTTTCTTTCCTACCTTTAGGAACAGCTGATCCGGGAAACCAACTGTACCGGTATCGCAATTGGTAACATCAACAAGCAGCATTCCGCCGTCGATCTGTACCACATTCCAGGTATGGTTACCGGCGCCAGTTCCGCCCTGCATATAGCCATTGACCAAATAGCAGGATACATCCCCCTTGAAGGAAGACAGATCACAAAGATACTTAAACGCCTTGGCGTAACCCTCACAAACCACCTTGGTATTGGGGTCGTTGTCGAATACATTGATCAACTGATACGCATTACTGTAAGGTGCAGAAGGATTATTGGCAACAGTATGATTGTAATCAACAAGATTGCAGATTTCATCCTTGTATGCGACCAACTTATCAAGATCAGATTTTGCTGCATACTTAGCTACAATAGCCTTTGCTCTGTCAACCACAGCAGTGACTGCATTGATCTTTGCCGTGTCAACGCCATACTCCCCTGCTGCATAATCGCCTGTAACAGTAAACTTAAATTGAATTTTCGTAATCTTTATCTCAGATTCATTAGCACTGATACTGGGAACAATCGCAGCGCCTTTACTCTTGTCATACCAGAACAGTTCGTAGGGGCAATCTGCAAGCAAGCAGCTATTAATCCTGTTAAAATCTATGCTTTGATTAAGCTTTGTGCTCATTGCCGTCCTTGCGGCTTCTGCTATCTGGCCGCCGGAGAGAATTTCTGAAACGCCCAGATCTGCTTTTGTCCACTTCAATATAGGATTATCATCGCTCAGTGTAAACTCTGCAGATGCCAACGTTCCAGCCGCAACAGAAGAGATCTGTTTTTTCAAAAAATCGTAGACCGTTTTATTCAGCCCCTGCAGTCTGCTGCCGGCAGATGCAGCGGACGCCGTCATTGTGGGCAGGAAACACGAAATCATAACCAACACCAGAAAGGCGCAGACCAAACGCTTGATCGTATGCTTCATCTCCATAAACCCCTTTCCATTTGAGAAAGTTATTATTTTGCAAACTCCAGCAAGGGTGCAGCATCCAGCTTATCGCAGTTTGCAATAAAATCGACCAATTCAGCAGCAATCTTCTTAGTGCCGCCAACATCATTACTTTCGATGTTCAATGGCATCAGGGGGTCGTGCAGGGATAGACGCAGCAGGAACCATCCGTTACCGTGGTTCTCATCCAAATTTACACGCACACCCTCATAATTGCTGGGAGCAAGGCTCCAGCCATCTTTGGTTGCTGCATATGCTGTCAGTTCCTCAATGACCTGCAGACCGTAAGGTTTGAAATCATCAAGGGTAATATTCATACGGAACTCCCGGCTCTCGGCAGGCTCTTCCAGAGTATCGATCAAAGATTCCAGAGTATAGCCCTCTTTCTTGCCCCGTGCCAGTTCAATCAGCAGCTTGGTAACAAGATATGCACCGTCGTCCAGGAAATAGTTTTCCTTCAATGCGCCGTGGCCGGAAGTTTCAATAGCCAGCTGACTATCCTGACCGGCATTGTTCAGCCGAACGGACTCGTTAATAACATTGCGATAGCCTCTCTTGAAACGGTGATGCACGCCACCCTTTTCTTCAATGAACTTGGCAAGACCGGTGGAAGTAATAGAATCGGTAACAATGGTTGTACCGGGATACTCCCGCAGCAGGATTGCGGCCAGCATTGCAATAATGCGGTTGCGATTCAGCTCACTTCCATCAGAAAGCACTGCGCCAGCGCGGTCCACATCGGTATCAAAGATAATGCCCAGATCGGCCTTCGTTTCGCGGACTGCATCGGTAATGCTCTCCATCGCTTCCTTGTTCTCAGGATTGGGGATGTGGTTGGGGAAACTGCCATCAGGATTGAGGAAACGACTGCCGTCCGTATTGGCGCCCAAAGGCTTCAACACCTTGTCGACATAAAAGCCACCTGCACCGTTACCGGCATCCACGACAATGCGGAAACCCTCCAAGGGCCTCTCCTGGCCGGTTGCGGTGCGCACTTTGTTTACCAGAATTTCGGCATAGGCATCCATAAATGCGCCCTGGCACAGCGTTCCTGCCGCCAGTTCGGTAACAGCATCGCTCTCGGCGTAAGCAAGGATCTGTTTAATATCAGCAGACTCCAGACCACCTGCAGGAGTAAAGAACTTAAAACCGTTGCGGTTAAAGGGCAAATGGCTGGCAGTGATCATCACAGAACCGTCAAATGCATAGCCCGCAGTAACTGTGGACATAAACATAGCGGGGGTACTTGCCATACCAAAATCCGTAACAGTCAGGCCCTGCTGTGCCATTGCATCGCAGATCCAGCCGCTGAGTGTGCAGCCGGACAACCGGGAATCCCGACCAACCGCTACCCGGATATTTTCTTTTTTGCCGGTCTTTGCAATCAGCCACAGCGCAAAGCCTCTGCCGATATCCCGACAAACCTGCTCAGTCAAATTGATATGCTGACCCTCGATTCCTTCCAGGGCAACACCACGAATATCGCTTCCGTTTTGTAGTTTCTTGTAATCCATCGATATCAACCTCCATACAGAGTAATTTCATTTACATAGTATTATTTTATCACCGATTGCTGCCAAATGCAACAAAAAGTCCCCCTTTTTCAAGGGGGACTTTCCTATTTCTTTTCATACACCGTGCCAAAGTAAAACGCAATCACCGTTGAAACGACGATCATCACATTATCCGCTGTGATGTCGCCTCGCAAAGCAAGCACCGCAAAAACTGTAATCACCACCAGTGTTACCAAAGTTTTCACCTTGATTAGGTTGGCAATATTCCTTAAGAACTCCATAAGAAACCTCCTATTTATGATATGCTTCCAGATCGCTGATACGGTGGTTGATCACCTTGATCTGCTCCTCCACCACCGGCATTCTCTGGGCAAAATGATTGTGTTCCCGTACCTCTCTTGTCAGTTCCTCCAACTTTGTATCCGTAACTGCCTGAGATGTGCGGATGGCGTGTTCGCTTTTCTTAACTGCCGCAAAATTACTTATAAACACACCTGCTAACGATAATCCTCCGGTAACCAGAGCGGCAAGGACGGCATCATTCATAGCCTAAATATAGCCCAGCAAGGCATACATTGTCTGCGGACCGGCAATTCCATCTGCGGTCAAACCCATTTTTGTCTGAAAGGCCATTACCGCCCTCTCCGTATCACCGCCAAAGCTTCCGTCTATTCCGCTTTTCCCGCAGGAATAACCGCTGGCAATCAGCAGGATCTGCAGCGCCTCGACCTGTTTACCTCGACTGCCACGGCGAATACTGACAAGATCCAGCTTATAGGGATTTCCAATCACAGTATGGCTCTGTTCAATTTTCTTCATATCAAACCAATCCGCAATAACCCTTGCTTCCGCATCGGCAATTCGAATTAGATTTTTTTCACTTAGCAGGAATTCTGCCTGAGTCTTGTTGGTATAAAAGCCGTGTTCAATGATCACGCCCGCAGTGCCAACGCTGTGCGCACCACGCAATACACCGTAATAATCATCCTTATGTCCGTCCTTATCCCTGTCGCTGCAAGATTCTTTTGTCCAAATCTGGGCATTGGCACCCATAACGCTTCCTACGCAGTCAGAAAGAAGCTTGGCTATCTGTTTGCTCTGTTCGTCGATGGCGCCACACTCATCTTCAACCATATGAACACCCAGCACATAATTTGCCTTAGGATTGTCTGCGGCGTTGACGTGCATAGAGATGAACAGGTCGCAATCCTTTGCCTTTTTTCCACGGGCTGTCAACTCTAAATCCCTACTGGCATCTGGTCTTGTCATGATCACCTTAATGCCATACTGCTCAAGCCGCTGACCCAGCAGATTGTGCAGTTCCCAGTTGACCTCGGATTCATAGAATTCCGGTACAACAGCGCTGCGATTCTGCTTTGCGTAATGCCCGGCATCCAGACAGACCACCGGTTGCGTATGTCCTTGCTTTACATTCTTCATAATAATCCTCCTTTAATTTGGGTTTCCCCTCAACCGAAGGAGAAAAAAGAAGCGAAGTTGCATAAAACTACGCAACTTCGCCTATCTTTACTGTATTTATCTCTTTTTTTCAGAAGCAATCAGTTTCTTCATAGCCTCAACGCCGACGCGAATGGCTGCAGAAGTGTCCTCAGACATCTGAATGAACATCCCCTGCTTTTCCCGCTCCTGATTCCAGACTGCATGGAAACAACTGCCGCAGCGTACACCCAGTGCAGCAGCCACAACAAACAGCGCAGCAGACTCCATTTCGCTGGCTTTGACGCCAAGCCGTTTCCAGCTTTCCCACTTGTTCAGCAATTCATAATACACCGGTGATTTCTCCGGGCTGTGTTGACCGTAGAAGGAGTCTTTGCACTGAACAACACCTGTGTGGGTGCGATAGCCAAGTTCCTCACCGGCAGCCTTCAGCGCCGCCGCAACGGTAAAATCAGCAACCGCAGGAAACTCAATGGGGGCATACTCCAGTGATGTATGCTCAAACCGGACCGCTCCGGTGGCCACAACCACATCGCCCGGAAAAACATCAAGAGCAATGCCGCCACAGGTGCCGATGCGGATAAAGGTATCTGCGCCAATAGCCGCCAATTCTTCCATCGCAATCGCAGCAGACGGGCCACCGATACCTGTAGAGCACACGGACACCTTTTCGCCCAGGAGTGTTCCGGTATAAATACTGAATTCACGATTCATACCGATGTGAACAGGATTATCAAAGTACGCCGCGATGGCTTCACAACGCCCGGGATCACCGGGCAGAAAGACATAGCGTCCCACATCCCCCTCTACACAGTGGATATGGAACTGTTTTCCGGTTTCCTGCATAATATCACCTCATTAAAACAGACTAACCTGACTGGTTTCCGGCATATCTCCAAAAGCACCGGCTTCTTTAAGCATCTGGATATGGGTCTTGGACACCTTTGGGCATGCGGCAGAAACTTCTTCGATAGAAAGGAACTGTTTTCCCTTTCGACCCTCCATCAGATCCCACGCAGCATTTTCACCCAGGCCGGAAATAGCCACAAAGGGCGGCAAGATTTTGCCATCCTCAATGAGAAACTTGGTAGCGTGGCTCTTATAGATGTCAATGGGCAGAAATTCAAAGCCACGCAGATAAAACTCGTAGGCCACTTCCAAAGTAGTCAGCAAATCTTCATCCTTGGCAGTTGCCGATTCATTGTTCTCAATGGCTTCGATGTTTGCCTTGACCATATCGATACCTCTGGTCATCAAATTGGCGTCAAAACCGCCCTTTTGGCTACGGCGATAGAAATACGCCGAATAGAATGCCAGCGGATGATACACCTTAAACCAGGCAATACGGAAAGCCATCATAACATATGCAACTGCGTGCGCTTTAGGGAACAAATACTTGATCTTCTTGCAAGAGCCGATATACCAATCCGGCACACCGGCGGCAACCATTTCCTCCTCCGCTCCGGGAGGTAGGCCACGGCCTTTACGGACGGACTCCATAATCTTAAACGCCCGTTTCTCTGGCAAACCGCAGGAGATCAGGTAAATCATAATATCATCACGACAGCCGATAGTGCCATCCACAGTGGCGGTTTTGGATGTTATCAGATCCCTTGCATTTCCCAGCCACACATCAGTTCCGTGGGTGTAACCGGAAATCCGGACCAAAAAGTCAAACTTTTCCGGCATTGTGTCCAGAAGAACGCCGCGGGTAAATCGGGTATTGAATTCGGGCACTGCCACCGCGCCGGTAGGTCCAAGGATCTTATCATCTTCATAACCCAGAATTTTGGAACTGGTGAAGATGGACATTGTATCTTTGTCATCCAGCGGAATGGTCTTGGCGTCGATTCCGCTCATATCCTCCATCATGGCGATCATCGTAGGGTCATCGTGTCCCAGCATATCCAGCTTCAGGAGGTTTTCTTCCATAGAGTGATATTCAAAATGGGTGGTAATCTGATCTGAATCGGAATCGTCCGCCGGGTGCTGTACGGGACAGAAATCCCAGATCTCATTTTCCTGAGGAATAACAACCAGGCCGCCGGGGTGCTGACCGGTAGTACGACGAACACCGACACATCCTGCTGCAAGCCGACCCATTTCCACGCTGGACGCGGACTTTCCATGCTCCTCCAGATACTTTTTAACATAGCCGAATGCCGTCTTTTCCGCCACTGTACCAATGGTACCTGCCCGGAAAACATGGGATTTTCCGAACATTTCGATACAGTATGCGTGGGCGTTGGCCTGGTATTCGCCGGAGAAATTCAAGTCAATATCCGGAACCTTATCGCCGCCAAAGCCCAGGAATGTTTCAAACGGAATATTAAAACCGTCTTTCTCCATCGCAGTACCGCAGATGGGGCAAACCGCATCTGGAAGGTCTGCGCCGCAGTTAAATTCCTTGGGCACATCCAGAATCGTATGCTTACATTCGGGATTGGGACAGCGGTAATGGGGCGGGAAAGAATTAACCTCGGTAATACCGGAAAGGTATGCAACTATAGATGAACCAACCGAGCCACGGGAACCAACCAGATAGCCGTGTTCCAGGGAGTTTTGCACCAGCTTCTGGGCAGACATATAGATCACATCATAGTGGCAGGTAATAATATCGTGAAGCTCCGTTTCCACACGCTTCACCATCAGCTCCGGCGGGTTATCGCCATAGAGCCTGTGGAACTTTCCGTACACCAGATTTTTCAGATCTTCTGCTGAATTCTCAATGGACGGCGCAAACAGATTATGCGGCACGGGTCTCACTGTTTCACACATGTCCGCAATCAGGTTGGTGTTGGTAACAACCACCTCATATGCCTTTTCTGCTCCCAGATAAGAGAACTCCTCCAACATATCATCTGTGGTGCGGAAATACAGGGGGTTATCTTTATCCGCATCATCAAAGCCCTTGGTGGCCAGCAAAATGTGTCGGAATATCTCATCTTCAGGATTGAGAAAATGCACATCGCCGGTAGCAACAACAGGTTTACCCAATTCTTCGCCAAGACGGACAACAGTGCGGTTAAACTCCCTGAGCTGCTCAATATCCCGTGCGACCGGCTCCAAACCCGGTTTTTCAGGGCGAAGCATAAACGCATTGTTGGAAATGGGCTGAATCTCCAGAAAATCATAGAAAGATGCAATACTCTTCAGTTCCTCCCATCGCTTTCCGGCAACGATAGCCTGGAACAGCTCGCCTGCTTCGCAGGCCGAGCCAACAATCAGGCCTTCACGAAGTTCCATCAAAAGGGACTTGGGGATTCTGGGTGATTTTTTGAAATATTCCAGATTGGATTCGGAAATCAAATGATACAAATTCCGCAAACCAGTCTGGTTTTTAGCAATCAGAATAATATGACGGGGTTTTCCGGCAAAAATTACGCCCTTGGAGCGTTTCTTGGAGAACGCCAAACTTGCCTCCTGAACGGAGTGCAGGCCCATTTCTTCAAGCATATTCTGAAACTTCACCATTATCAGGCCGCAAATGTTGGAATCATCCACTGCGCGATGATGGTTGAAATTTGGCAGCTTCAGCGCCTTGGCTACTATGTCCAGCTTGTATCTGTTCAACTGCGGCATTAAGTGTTGAGAAAGCGAAAGGGTATCAACAGCTGTCAATGTATATTCAACACCCAATTTGCGGCAGGCTGCACGGATAAAGCCCGTGTCGAATTTAGCATTGTGTGCAACCACAACACGATTCCCCACAAACTCTAAAAATTCTGGCAAAACCTTTTCGATTAACGGCGCATCTGTCAACATATCGTCGGTAATACCGGTCAAATTGATTATCTCTGCGCTCAGCTTGCGCTGGGGATTTACAAAGGTCTGGAATCGCTTTTGTTCCTTACCATCAGAAAACAGAACGGCACCAATTTCAATGATCGTATCATTTTCCGCAGAAAGGCCTGTAGTTTCCAGATCAAACGCAACAAATTCGCCGCTTGTAGTCAGATCCTGCTTGCCCGTAATAACCTGTCGGCCATCCACATCGTTAACAAAATAGCCCTCACAGCCGTAAAGAACCTTGATGGGCTCCTCTGTTCCGGCTATCAATGCAGCGCCCTTACCTTCAACCGCGTGCATTGCATCCGGGAAAGTATGTGCACAGCCGTGGTCTGTAATGGCGATTGCTCTGTGTCCCCACGACGCAGCCTGACGTACCGCAGCTGCTGTGTCAGTCAGTGCGTCCATATTACTCATTGCGGTGTGCAAATGTAGCTCGACACGCTTTTCACCTTCAGCAAGATCCTTGCGCTTCGGCATTGTTCCGGTCATAACCGCAAAGGGATTGAGAACCATCTCGCTTTCATATTTATCGATAGACAGCTTGCCCCTTACCCGAACAACCGAGCCAACTTTTATCTTTTCCAGCAGTGTCTTAAGCTGCTTATCATCTTCCTTATTTTCGAAGAAGCCTTTAACCCGGATTGAACCGGTATTATCCGTCATATCGAAAGAAACGATCCAGGCGTTACGCTTTTTAAGCTCATTGTGATTCACCGCAAAAACGCGGCCTTCCACAATCAGATTGCCCATATCCAGCTCAATTTCCTTCATAGGAACGGGATCTCCGCGGAATGCCCTGCCGTAATAAGCTTCTGCCTTAGGAGAATCATCTTTCTTCTTGGGCACCACCAAGGTAGGCAGCGCATTGATAGCATCCTGGCGCATCTTCTCCATCGCATCAAAGAGCGCTTGTCCGGTCAGTGTTTCACCGGCGATAATATCAATGGTGATAGGCGCGGAAAAACGCTCCTGCAGCTGGTCGCAAACCGATCTGACACAAGCATCCAGAATATCCTTACCGTTCATCAACAACCGGATGGTCAGATGATTATCATCAAACTCCCACTGCGCACCGGCAAGAGGCGCTCTTGCCATAGAATCGACACGCATGAACATCAGCATAATATCGACAGTATCCATATTTTGAAACTGTTCGATAGGATGCTGCGCGATCAATTCCACATCAGACAGTCCGTAGGCTTTGCAAATATCGTTAGAAATCCGGTCCAAGTGTGCAATACTGATATACACCGGACTGTGCAATACAGCACGAATACTCCGATTTATCGGATCCAGATCTGCAGCAACAATGACCGCCTGGGACAAAGCATTCTTTAAGTCCTCAGGCGGAGCAAAGTCCGAAAACATATCAAAAAACAAAACTGTATCTTTCATAACATTCCTCAAAGGGATTCGATTCTCTTCAGCAATGCAGGTAAAAGCTCGTCATACGGCAGCTTTTCGACCTGCATACCTTTCTCAAATATCATACCCCAGCCGTCGCCACCGGCAATACCGATGTCTGCCTCTCTGGCTTCACCGGGTCCGTTGACAATACAGCCCATTACCGCCACGGTGATGGGCTTTTCACAATCTTTCAGGGCTTCATCAACCCGATTTACAAGACCGATCAGATCGATCTGAGTACGACCACAGGTAGGACAGGAAATAATATTCACACCCTCCCTGCGCAATCCTGCAGCCTTCAAAATATCCTTGGCTGCATAGACCTCCTGCACGGGATCGTCTGTCAGACTAACACGAATGGTATCGCCAATGCCGTCAAGCAGAAGAGCGCCGATGCCCAATGCCGACTTGATCATTCCCATCTTCACCGGGCCGGTCTCTGTTACACCGATATGCAGCGGATAGTCGCACTTGCTTCGGAACAGCCTGGCAGATTCAACCATTGTAGGAACTGTGGAGGATTTCATAGATACACAGGTATCATAGAAACCAAACTTCTCCAGAAATTCCAGATGGGTAAATGCACTCTCGACCAAAGCCTCCGCCGTAGGGTGTCCATATTTTTCGAGCAGCATCTTGTCCAGGCTGCCGCCATTGACGCCGATACGGATCGGAATTTTCTTATCCTTGCAGATATCTACAACGGCCTTGACTCTATCCTCGCCGCCGATGTTTCCGGGGTTGATACGGATCTTGGATGCACCACCCTCAGCAGCCGCCAGCGCCAGTTTATAGTCAAAATGAATGTCAGCCACCAAAGGCAATTCGCTCTCAGCACAAATCTGGGCAAAGTCTCTGGCTGCTTCCATATTCTGAACAGAAAGCCGGGCAATCTGACAACCGGCAGCTTTCAGTTCCCGGATCTGGCGCAAAGAGCCTGCCACATCCGTGGTCTTTGTATTCAGCATCGACTGGATCACCACTGGAGCACCGCCGCCGATCCGCACACCGCCCACATTGATTTGTCTGGTCATTTCATTACCTCGTGAATATCGTAAAAACATCCTTAAACAGTATTACAGCCATCAGACCCAGCAGTAACACCATACCAACTGCATGGATATAACCCTCGTACTTGGGATCAATCTTCTTCTTAAATATCGCCTCGAAAGCGGTTGTAACCAGCAGGAAGAACACACGGCCTCCGTCCAACGCCGGGATGGGCAGCATATTCATAACCGCCAGATTGATAGCAATAAAACCTGCAAAGTACAGCATATTCAGCATTGCGTGGACCCAATTCTCGGATGCCTGGGCAACCTGGGACATCTGATCAACGATCATAACCGGTCCACCAACATCCTTGAATCCGGCTTTTCCGTTGAGCAGCATTTGCAGGCTCAGCCGCACATTGCGCACAGAATCCACTGCATTCGCCCAGCCATATGCCAGCTTCTCACCAAGATTCGGCGCTTCATTCAGTGTGAAGTTCATACCGTAAAGCATATAGGTATTGCCTTCGTTGTCCTTAACCTCGTGCTTTTGCATTACAAAATCATCCAGTACGACTTTTTTGCCGTCCCGAATCACAACCAGATCGTGAATCTCTCCGGTATTAAAGGTCATAATCATAGAGAAATCGGACTGAACATAGATCCGCTCTCCGTCAACCTCCCAGATCTCGTCGCCTACCTGCAGACCGTGCTCACCGCTGACGGTGCTGTAGGTTTCAAAGCTCTCAATGGTGGGTGTGACGATATACTGGGTAGGCAGATAGATGATCAACATAATCAGAACGCCGGCAACCAGATTCATAAACGAGCCGGCAACCAATATGATCAGGCGTTTCCACCAAGCTGCTTTCTGGAACGAACGGGGATTATCCGTGTCTGCTTCCTCGCCCTCCATAGCACAGTAGCCACCAATAGGGATGCAGCGGAGAGAGTACAAAGTCTCTCCTTTTTGTTTCTTCCAAATGGCAGGACCCATAAACATTGCAAATTCATTGACCTGTACACCGGACAGCTTCGCCGCAACAAAATGACCCAACTCGTGGATAAAAATCAAGAAGCTAAAGATTAAAATTGCAAAAATAATCGTCATAAAATCCCTCACAAAACGGGGTTATCTTCCCCGGACATACTCCCGAGCCAGCCGGTCAGCCTCCAATATCTGCTCCAGCGTGGGATTTTGAATAAAGGGCACGGCGTCTACCGCACCGCGAACCAGATCGTAAATGTCATAAAAACCGATTTCATCATTCAGGAACATCGCAACGGCCTCCTCGTTTGCGCCATTCATTACGGGGCAAGCAGTACCGCCAATTTTAGCGCACTCCCGCGCTAATGCCAGACAAGGGAATGCATCCGTATCCGGCTTAGAAAATGTCAAACCGCTGCAAGCTGTCAGATCCAGTCTGTCCACCGGACAGGCAGTCCGCTCCGGATAGGTCAGGGCCAGCTGAATAGGCAAGCGCATATCAGGCGTGCCAAGCTGGGCCATCACTGCACCGTCCACTGTTTCTACCATACTGTGAACAATACTCTGTCTGTGGATCAAAACATCTACCTGCTCAACAGGAACATGATACAGGCGCATCGCCTCAATGACTTCCAAGCCCTTATTCATCAGGGTAGCACAGTCAATGGTGATCTTTGCGCCCATTTTCCAGTTGGGATGCTTTAATGCATCGGCCTTAGTAACTTTTTTCAGTTGCTCCTTATCCATTCCGTGGAACGGTCCGCCGGAACAGGTCAGGATCAGTTTGTGGATATCTTTCTCATTTCCAATACCCATCAGGCACTGGAAGATCGCAGAATGTTCGGAGTCAACAGGAATTATCTCAGCATTGTACTTTTCTGCCTCAGCCATAACCAGTTCACCGGCACAAACCAGAGTCTCCTTGTTAGCAAGACCGATCCGTTTACCGGCACGGATAGCCGCCAGTGTCGGCTTCAGGCCCAGCATGCCCACCACGGCGGTAATTACACAATCCGCATCCTCAATAGTGGCGGCCTGCATCAAGCCATCTTCACCCCAGGCAACACTTATGGAAAGATCGGCAATCTTCTCCGCCAATGCCCGCGCAGTCTCCTCTGTTGCCATAACAGCAAGTTTGGGCAGAAACGCACGGCACTGCTGTGCCATCAGTTCCACATTTGTGCCTGCCGCCAGCGCTGCAACTTTGACCGGCATCCGGCTAATAATATCCAGGCTCTGCCGACCGATAGAACCGGTGGAACCCAATACACTTACACTATTAACCATTATCTCACCGCCACAGGAATCAGAATAAGCAAAAACTCAACCAAGGGCGCAACAATAATCATAGAATCAAACCGATCCAGTATTCCGCCGTGTCCGGGGATCAGGGCACCGTAATCTTTAATTCCTGTCTGCCGCTTGATCACGGAGAAACAAAGATCGCCGTAAACACCGGCGGCAGCACACACGATGCCATAAACGATCACCAACAGATAATTAACAGAGAAACCGAAAGCCAGATCCAAAATCAACGCATACAGCAGCATACCTACCGTAGCAGCTACTAGGCCACCCACAACGCCCTCTGTTGTCTTCTTAGGACTGATTACCGGTGCGAGCTTGTGGTTTCCCAGATACAGGCCGGCAAAATACGCACCGGTATCAGACAAGAATGCAATAATAAAAGGAATCAGCACAAAGAATCTGCCGGTGCCGTCAACTGCGTGGATACGGATGATGCCGCTGAATAAAAACGGAATCAAAACGCCGGCAAAAAAGCACACTGCGATTTTATCAAAGCGCAGTTTAATATGATTGATCATCTGTTCTGCAAACAGAGCAACGCTGAACAGTAACACACCTGCAACAGCCCATACCTGACTGCAGCCAAAGTAGCTCCACAACGCCACCAGAAGTGCCATCGCCATTGAGTAGATCACAAGGCGCATATTCTTCACAAAACCGGTGGATGTCAACAATTCGTAGGCCGCCAGGACACACATCAGTCCGAACAAGATTGCAGCAAAAATTTTCGGCAGTGCCAAAATAATGATCAGTAGCAAGGGCAATGCCACAGCCGCTGTCAATATACGGGTTTTCATCTGTCTAAGCCCCTCCAAAGCGGCGGTTGCGCCGCTGATATTCTGCAATGGCTGCATCCAGCTCCTCAGGGCCGAAATCAGGCCACAATACGTCCATAAACACAAATTCGGAATACACCGTCTGCCAGGGCAGGAAATTGCTTAAGCGCATTTCTCCCGACGGGCGGATCACTAATTCCGGGTCGGGAACGCCGGCAGAATCCAGATAAGCGTCAAAAATCGCCTCATCTAATTCAGCAGGATCCTGCTTGCCGCCAGTTACATCCATCGCATAGGCGCGAATGGCGCGAATGATCTCATCCCTACCACCGTAATTCAGGCAGAAATTCACCTGAACCTCGTGATAATCTGCAGAGCGTTCCTGCGCATCCTCACACAGCTTACGAAGCTTAGGACTCAGGCGGCTCAAATCGCCGAAAAAGCAAAAACGGACATGGTTCTTTTCCATATCCCGCAACGCCTCTTCCAAATATTTTCCCAACAGCCGCATAATACCGGAAACCTCTGCTTCAGAACGCTTCCAGTTCTCTGTAGAAAAAGCATAGACTGTTAAATATTTCACACCCAGAGTACGGCAATAATTCGCAGTCCTCCGAAAAGCTTCCGCACCGGCACCGTGGCCAGCTGTACGGGGAAGGCCACGCTTCTTTGCCCAACGGCCGTTGCCGTCCATAATAATGGCAATATGCTTAGGAACTGTGTTCCCCGCATCAGAAAGTGCCATAATAAGCACCTCTTTCTTTCATTGATATAGCGCTAAGGGGGCGTTTTCGCGCCCCCAGATATTTTCGCTTACAGAGCCATAAGCTCCTTTTCCTTGGCAGCCAGTGCCTCATCAACGCGCTTGATATTCTTGTCCAGAATGTCCTGCAGATCCTTCTCTGCCTTCTTCTGATCGTCCTCTGTGATCTCGGAATTCTTCTTCAGCTTCTTCACATAGTCCATACCGTCGCGGCGGATGTTACGCATTGCAACCTTGGCATCCTCGGCGTACTTCTTAACCTGCTTGGCCAGCTCCTTACGACGCTCCTCAGTCAGCTGGGGGAATACCAGGCGGACAACACGGCCGTCGTTCTGGGGATTAAGACCCAAGTCGGACATCTGGATGGCCTTGCAGATATCGGTCAACAGCTTGGTGTCCCAAGGCTGAATGACAAGAGTGCGGGCGTCGGGAGAAGAAATGGTGGCAACACCGTTCAGGGGTGTCTCACTTCCATAGTATTCCACGGTGATGCGATCCAGAACACGGGGGTTTGCACGGCCGGCACGGACAGCACCAAATTCCTCCTGCAGGTGATCCAAAGCCTTGTCCATTCTTCTGCTGAAATCAGTAAAATCTACGCTCATTGGTTAGTCCTCCTTAACGATGGTTCCGATTTTTTCACCGCATATAACGCGGATAATGTTCTCAGGGTCTGCCAAGGCAAAGCACGCCAGGGTCATATGGTTATCCATTGCCAGGGCCATAGCGGTGGTATCCGTTGCCTTCAGGCGGCGTGCCAGCACCTCGTTGTATGTAAGCTCGTCAAATTTAACGGCAGTGGGGTCCACATTGGGGTCAGCAGAGTAAATGCCGTCCACATTCTTGGCCATCAGGATTGCATCGGCCTCAATCTCCACACCGCGCAGCACAGCACCGGTATCGGTAGAGAAATAGGGATTGCCGGTACCGGCAGCAAAGATGACAACCTTACCGCTGTTCAGGTAACGGTCTGCTCTGTCGCGGGTAAAGTACTCGCAGAACTTTTCCATTTCCACAGCACTTAACACACGGGCATCCACACCGTGTTTACCCAGAGCATCGGCAACCGCAATAGAATTCATTACAGTAGCCAGCATACCCATAGCATCGCCGTGGGAACGCTGCATTTTGTCAGCGCCGTCCTTGACACCTCGCCAGAAATTGCCGCCTCCGATAACGATACCCATCTGTACGCCCATATCGACGCACTTTTTGATCACTTCGCATACGGAATTGATCATATTAAAGTCCAGACCGCGATGTGCCTCGCCGGCCAGGGCCTCGCCGCTGATCTTCAGCAGGACACGCTTATATTTAACCTCAGGCATGAAAATCACTCCTTCCATATATCTTCTCCTATTCTAATATAAAAGCTACAAAATGACAACCAAAATTTTCAGTTTTTCTTTAATGTTTTCATAATTTTCACTATTTTCGAAAAGCGGTATAACAATTACAGATAACATAACCGGAAATGGTAATTTTATGTTGCAAAAAATCCGTGAATGGGTTATAATGCTTCATAATGGATATTTAGCGAAATGAGGTTAAAATAATGGCTGAAATTACGGAAAGCAAGAATTTTATCCACGCCTTTATTGAAGAAGATATTGCTGAGGGTGGCCGTTACGAAGGTAAAACTGTCCACACTCGTTTCCCGCCCGAGCCCAATGGCTATCTGCACATCGGACACTGCAAGGCATTGATCATCGACTTCGGTACTGCCGAGAAATTCGGTGGTATGTGCAACCTGCGTATGGACGATACCAACCCCACCAAGGAGGATGTGGAATTCGTCCACGCCATTCAGGAGGATATCCACTGGCTTGGCTTTGACTGGGGCGACCGTTTCTTCTACGGCTCTGATTATTTTGAGAAGACCTATGAGCTGGCAGAAGCTCTGATCCAAAAGGGTCTTGCCTATGTCTGCGAACTGACTCCCGATCAGTTTAAGGAGTATCGCGGTGATCTGACCACTCCTGCTACATCCCCTTACCGGGATCGGCCCATTGAGGAGAGTTTGGACCTGTTCCGCCGTATGCGTGCCGGTGAGTTTGAGGACAACCGTTACACCCTCCGTGCCAGGATAGACCTTGCCTCCGGCAACTTCAATATGCGCGACCCGGTCATCTACCGCATTCGCCATATGCACCATCACCGTCAGGGTGACAAGTGGTGCATCTATCCTATGTATGACTTTGCCCATCCCATTCAGGACGCATTGGAAGGTATCACCCATTCTCTGTGCTCTCTGGAGTTCGAAAATCACAGACCTCTGTACAACTGGGTCGTGGAGAATGTAGGTCTTCCCCATCATCCTCGCCAGATCGAGTTTGCCCGTCTGGGTATCGATCACACTGTGCTTTCCAAGCGCAAACTCCGCGCCCTGGTTGAAAATAACTATGTTTCCGGTTGGGACGATCCCCGTATGCCCACGTTGTGCGGTCTGCGCCGCCGTGGCTATACCCCTGCATCCATCCGTAACTTCTGCGACCGCGTAGGTGTTGCCAAGAGCCCCAATACCATCGAGTTCGCATTCCTGGAGCACTGCCTCCGTGAGGACCTGAATGACCACGCAAAGCGTGTTATGGCTGTTCTGGATCCTGTGAAGCTGACCATCACCAATTACCCTGAAGGTCAAAGTGAAGAGTTCGAGGTTGAAAACAACCCCAACGATCCCGAAGCCGGCACCCGTACTGTCAGCTTTTCCCGCAATCTGTGGATCGAAGCCGATGACTTTATGTCTGAACCGATCCCCAAGTATAAGCGGCTGTTCCCGGATGGTCCCGAGTGCCGTCTGAAGGGCGCATACTTGATTACCTGCACCGGATGTGTTACAGACGAAAATGGGAAGGTCATCGAAGTTCTGGCAACCTATGATCCCGAAAGCAAGGGCGGTAATCCCGCAGACGGTCGCAAAGTCAAAGGCGCAACCATCCATTGGGTGGATGCCAATAACTGCTATGATGCTGAAGTCCGTCAGTACAGCAATCTGTTTGACGATCCCGATCCCGACGCTGCCGGCAAGGATTTCCTGGCCTGCCTGAACCCCAACTCTCTGGAAATTTTGACAAACTGCAAGGTGGAAGCCAGCCTGCGTACAGCAAAGCCCGGCGAAGCTTTCCAGTTTATGCGTCTTGGCTATTTCTGCCCCGACAGCAAGGATTCCAGTGAAAGCCATCTGGTATTTAATCGCTCTGTCAGCCTTAAAGACAGCTTCAAACCTGCAAAATAAAAGAAATCCCGGTTGCAAAAGCAACCGGGATTTTTTGCTTTAATTATTCTTCGTCCTCATCATCATAAGAGAATTCCAGAGTCTCGCCGCAGTTATCGCAAACGATGCTACCCTGCTCCAGGGTTTCCTCATCGAAATCGATAATGTTGCCGCAGGCACACTCAACCTCGTAGATGGTGGTCTCTTCATCGCCGAAGTCAAAGCCTTCGTCTTCAAAGTCTTCATCATCGAAGTCCTCGTCATCATAGTACTCGTCATCCTCGTCCATGATGAAATCTTCAATGGCATCCAGATCTTCTTCGATCTCATCGAGCTCATCGGAGATAGCAATGGTGGTATCCTCCACATCCGTCAGCTTCTTAGTAACATCGCCAAGAAGCTCAACGATAGCGGCGATCATCTTACCCTCATTGGTCTCAGTGTTGAGATTCAGGCCATCCATCAGGCCCTTCAGGTAGGCGGACTTTTCAGAAATGGTCATAGCAATTCTCCTTACTGATTAAGCCTTGGAACGGCCCAGGTACTCACCGGTACGGGTGTCGATCTGGATCTTGTCGCCCTCGTTGATGAACAGGGGCACCTTAACCTCAGCGCCGGTCTCAACAGTAGCGGGCTTGGTAACGTTGGTAGCGGTGTTGCCGGCAAAGCCAGGCTCAGTCTCGGTAACAACCAAATCAACAAAGTTGGGGACTTCTACGCCGAAGACCTTGCCCTTGTAGCTCATAATGGTGCAGACGTCATTCTCCTTCACGAACTTGAAGGAATCGTCCAGAGCAGAGGCATCAATAGGCTCCAGCTCGTAGGTCTCGCTGTCCATAAAGTAGTACAGCTCGCCATCGTTGTAGGAATACTCCATCTTCTTGCGCTCAACAAAAGCGGTGGGGAACTTGGCAGTAGGGTTGAAGCTGGTTTCGGTAACGCCGCCGGTGATGACATTCTTCATCTTAACGCGGACAAAAGCAGCACCCTTGCCGGGCTTAACATGCTGGAACTCGATAACCTGCATAACCTTGCCTTCCATATCGAAGGTAATGCCGTTTCTAAATTCACCTGCAGAAATCATATGTTTATCCTCCTAGATTCGCCCTATGGGCTTTTAATGTGTACATAAATTCACGCATATATACTACCCTAAAACTTTACATTTTTCAAGGGGTAGCGCAAACTTTTTTACACAATAATCAAATTTTTAGGGCTTTGGGTAATATTTTCGCAGCCATTTTCCTTAAAGATCACCACATCTTCGATTCTGACACCAAATTTTCCGGGCAAATAGATGCCGGGCTCAGCAGATGCGATCATATTTTCTTCCATCACGCGCTCACCACGGGGGCTGGGACTGGGTGCTTCGTGAATCTCCATACCCAGGCTGTGGCCATAGCCGTGGCCAAAGTACTCGCCGTACCCAGCATCGGTAATGACCTTTCTGGCAGCTCCGTCCACATCCTTGCCTACAACACCAGCCTTGGAAGCTGCAATACCGGCCAGCTGCGCCTTCAGTACAGTTTCATAGACAGCTTTCATCTCATCGGTAGCAAAACCCACAGCGAAAGTACGAGTCATATCGGAGCAATATCCTTTGTACTGTGCGCCAAAGTCCAATGTGATAAAATCGCCTTCCCGGATCACACGGTCTCCTGCTACGCCGTGAGGCATACTGGTATTAGGGCCGGAAACCACGATAGGATCGAATGCCATACCGTCAGCGCCATTTTTCAGCAGACAATAAATCAGTTCTGCCTGCAGTTCTTTTTCCGTCATACCGATCTTTACACGGCTCAGAACATCAGCAAAAGACTTATCTGTAATTTCCTGAGCCTTACGCATCAGATCCAACTCCCAGGGCTCTTTCACGGCACGGAAGTCGTGAATCTCAGCATTCTTAGCAATCAGCTTTGCATTCAAATTTTCTTCGAAATTGCGCAGCTCCGCAACCGTAAGATATTCTTCCTCGAAACCAAGCACTTTTACACCGAAATCAGCAATAGCCTCATTCAGGCGCTTCTTGTAGCTGTTATTGCTGTCAACCACCAGCACCTCAAATCCACGGATGCCGTTTTCTGCAGATTCAATATAGCGGCTATCAGTGAAATAGCGGCATCCCTTGGCAGTTACAATTGCAACACCCTCAGCGATGTCAAATTCCGCTGCATAATAGCGACTGTAACGGCTGGTCAGCAACAGGCCGTCCACTTCCTGTCCCAGCAGGGATAAGTATTTGTCAATATTCTTCATTTTATCATTCGACCTTTCTTTGCTATTAGAATAACAGGCATTTCAGCCACATGGCGCAGCTTCAGCCAGATTGTATGATTATCGATTGCTTTTACCAGTATCGACCGGATTCCGGCGCAGTTAGCTCCAAGGGTATCCGTGTAGATCTGGTCGCCAACCAAAGCGCAGTTCCCTTTCGGTATATCAAACCGATCAAGGCACTCATTAATGCCCTTGGCAAAAGGCTTTTTTGCGTGGGTAATACAGGGTATACCGTACTTTTTACAAAAAATCTTCACCCGATCCCGCTTGCTGTTAGAAACCACACAAATCTGCACTGGGGATGCCTGCATCATTTTTAGCCAGTCCACCATCTGCTGCGTGGGGGTGTTCGTAGTATAAGGTACGATAGTATTATCAAAATCCAGCATCAAAAGACGAATTTCCTGATCCTGCAACCATTGCGGCGTCAGTTCCGGCAATTCCTTTGCGATGACGGTGGGGAGCAGTGAAAAAGGCATAACGCAATCCACACTTTCATAAGCTATGAAAGGATTATAGCACGGCGAAGGGGGTTTGTCTATGGCTATTGCGAGATACTTGGCAATGACTGCCCGGGAATTTTATGACGCGCCCTCTATCACCCAGGAAATTGCCTGGATGGCCTGCCATTTCTCACCATACAGTACATCCCTGTTGAATTTGCCAAATCAGTTGCCGCAAAATTCCCTGCTGATTCTTAATGACAGCACACCACCCGGACATCAAGACCCAAGAATTGTTTTGGAAATACTGGAAAGTGTGTTAAAAAAGAATAATTGCATTGGTTTATTGTTAGATTTTCAGCGTCCATCGTGCCATGAAACAATGCGTATCGTTCAGGAAGTGATCAAGCTGGACTACCCGGTCTGTGTGGCTAAGGATTATGCCGAAAATTTTGATTGTCCGGTATTTCTTCCGCCGGTACCGCTGACTGTCCCATTACTGGAATATATAGAGCCGTGGTTGGGCCGGGAGATTTGGTTGGATGCAGCATTAAGTTGCGAAAAAATCACAGTAACCGAAAAAGGCAGCACATTCTGCCCCGCTGCATCGATACCGGAGTGTCCCTTTGAAGACAAAGAACTGCACTGCCATTATCACATTGCAACGAAAGCCGATAGTTTTATTTTCACATTACACCGCACAAAGGATGATCTTAATAATCTTCTTTTGGAGGCGGAATCGCTGGGGATCACGACGGCCGTGGGTCTGTATCAGGAGCTAAAATAAAATCCGCTCAGGAAAATCCAGAGCGGTTTTGAGCATATAATCAAGAGGGATATTAATAGAACTTTCTCTTGTTCTTACGGGCAGCCTCGGACTTCTGCTTACGCTTCAGGCTGGGGCTTACGTAATGCTCGCGCTTCTTAACCTCGGCAATAACGCCCTCCTTGGCACAGCTACGCTTAAAACGGCGCAGAGCGCTCTCCAGAGATTCGTTTTCCTTAACGCGAATTTCAGACATGGTTTTCCCTCCCTCCGATGGTATCCGGCTAAATCCAGGATACATTCAGGGCCTCATCGGCTTGATAATTATATAGTATTCGCCAAAGAATGTCAAGATATTTTTTCGTTTTTTGGCACTTACTTTACAATGAGATTGACCAGCTTATTCTTGACAACGATGGTCTTGATGATGGTACCCTCCTGCTTCTCCAGGAACCGGGCAATCTTCTCATCCGCCAGAACATTTGCCACCACAGTATCGTTATCCAGATCCGCATCCATCAGCACAGTGCCACGCATCTTACCGTTGACCTGTACCGCAATATTGATCTCCGTATCCTTGCACTTAGCCTCATCGTATGTGGGCCAAGGCTCGTATGCGATGGTGTTGTCGTGGCCAAGGAGCTGCCAGATCTCCTCGCCGATATGGGGCGTGATACAGCTGATCATCTTGATAAAGCCTTCGGCATACTCTCTGGGGCAAGTACCCGCCTTATAAACCTCGTTAACGAAGACCATCATCTGGGCAATAGCGGTATTGAAGCCCAGAACTTCAAAGTCGGATGTAACCTTCTTGACCGTCTGGTGATAGACCTTGGTCAGCTTACCGTCGTCGGCATCGGTGATATTGGCAGGCTCAGTGAAGAAATTCCAAACGCGGTTGAGGAACTTCTTGGCACCGGCAACAGCAGCAGTACTCCAGGGCTTGGAAACCTCCAGCGGGCCCATAAACATCTCGTAAAGACGCAGCGTATCAGCGCCATATTCCCGGACAACATCACTGGGATTGACAACGAATTCAGGGAAACGCTTGCCCATCTTGATACCGTTCTCACCCAAGATCATACCCTGGTGTACCAATTTCTTGAAGGGCTCTGCAACGGGAGAGATGCCCTCATTGTAAAGGAAGCGGTTCCAGATACGGGAATAGATCAAATGGCCCACAGCATGCTCAGGGCCGCCCACATACAGGTCAACAGGCAGCCAGTGCTTCAGCAGTTCGGGGTCGCACAGCGCCTTGTCATTCTTGCGGTCAATGTAGCGCATGTAGTACCAGGAACAGCCGGCGCAGCCGGGCATCGTGGAGGGTTCCCGCTTACCCTTGAGGCCGTTCTTATCATAGTACTTCCACTCCTCAGCGTTCTCCAGAGGTGCCTGACCGCCGCGACCCTTGTAGTCTTCCAGAACAGGTAGCACAACGGGCAGTTCCTCATCAGGCAGGAACACAGTCTCACCGTCATCGGTATACACACAGGGAACGGGCTCGCCCCAGTAACGCTGACGGGCGAAGATCCACTCACGGAAGTGGTAGTTGTTCTTTCTGCGGGCAACACCCATCTTCTCCAGCTTGCAGGTGATGGCTTCCTTAGCCTCTTCAACAGTCAAACCGGTGAATTCCTCAGAATTGACCAACTTGCAGCCTTTACCAAGGTAATCCTGCTTTTCAAAGGCGCATTCCGTAACATCTCTGCCCTCAATAACCTGGATCATCGGGATCTTATGTGCAACAGCATACTCAAAATCGCGCTGATCGTGGCTGGGAACAGCCATAACCGCACCCGTGCCGTAGTTGCCCAGCACGAAATCACCAATAAACACAGGGACTTCCTTGCCGTTGACGGGGTTAATGGCGTATACACCCTTCAGGGGGCAGCCGGTCTTGGTCTTAGTGGCGTCGGTACGATCGATCTCACTCTTGCTTGCAGCCGCCTTAATATATGCTTCGACCTCTTCCCTGTTCTCAACACGATCCATCAGGCCCTGTACGATCTTGCCGTCAGGAGCCAGCACCATAAAGGTAATGCCGTAAATAGTCTCGATACAAGTGGTATAGATAGAGAATTCTCCGCCGCCAACCAGTCTGAAATCCACCTCAACACCGGTAGACTTGCCGATCCAGTTGCGCTGGATTTCCTTGGTGGATTCGGGCCAGTCAATCTCGTCCAAGCCCTCCAGCAGAGTTTCGGCAAATGCAGGCTGGTCAATGACCCACTGCATCATCATCTTCTTCACAACGGGGTAACCGCCACGCTCGGACTTGCCGTCGATAACTTCGTCATTAGCAAGAACGGTACCCAAAGCTTCACACCAGTTAACGGGCATTTCGATCCGCTTGGCATAGCCCTTCTCCCACAGCTTCTTAAAGATCCACTGTGTCCACTTATAGAAATCGGGGTCGGATGTAGCAATGACCTTAGACCAGTCGTAGTCAAAGCCCAATTCCTTCAGCTGCCCGGAGAAAGTCTCAATGTTCTTCTGGGTAAAACCATTGGGATGGTTGCCGGTATCTACAGCGTACTGCTCCGCAGGCAGGCCAAAAGAGTCATAGCCCATAGGGTGCAGAACATTGTAGCCCTGCATCCGCTTCATACGGGACATAATGTCTGTAGCGGTGTAGCCTTCAGGATGGCCTGCGTGCAGGCCAACGCCGGAGGGGTACGGGAACATATCCAGAACATAGTACTTGGGCTTAGAGAAGTCCCAAACATCCGTAGCGAAGGTGTTATTCTTTTCCCAATATTCGTGCCATTTTGCTTCAATGGCGGAAAAATCGTAATTTGCCATTCAGACCGTTCCTCACTCTTCGATAATAATATCTTTCAAATCGACCTGCTGCGCATCTGCCCAGACCCGCTCCAGATCGTAGAATTTTCTTGCTTCATCCGTAAACACGTGGACAACGATAGAGCCGAAGTCCAGCAACTCCCAAGAGTTGCCACGATGGCCCTCACGGCCCAGCATAGGCTCACCCAGCTGCTCCAGTGTATACTCTGCGTAATCGCACAGCGTCTTAACGTGGGTATTGGATGTGCCGGTACAGATCAGGAAATAGTCCGCCAGACTGGAGACCTCATTGATCTTCAGCAGCTTGATGTCCATACCTTTCTTTGCATCCAGCGCCTTAGTTACCTCATATGCCACTTCTTTTGCACTCAACATTTGTATCAATCCTTTCCATTCAGCCAGGCCAATGCATCCCGGGATGCGGGAGACACCTCGTTGCCCTGCTGCTTCAGCAATTCAATGGTCATTTCGAGCCCCAGTTTTAACGCAGCATCCAAATTTCTAAATGCCAGTTCACGCAGTCTTTCCACACCGGGGAAATCTCTGCAGGGCTCTATATAGTCTGCAACATAAATGATCTTTTCCAGCAGACTCATATCCGCTTTACCGGTGGTGTGATGCCGGATCGCATCGACCACCGCCTTATTTTCTCCAAAAACGCGCTCCGCAACCAGTGCGCCGGTCAATGCGTGGAGGGTTTTGGGGTATTTTGCAGAAAAATCATCCAGTATAATACCATACTCACTGCACAGTGTCAACTGAAGCGGACCTCTTAATGCCTTCGTAATATCGTGTAAAATACCCGCTCTGGCTGCGTCAGTTTCATTTGCACCCCAATGCATCGCCAGCTCCACTGCCGTATCCCGGCAACCAAGTATGTGAGCGACACGCTTTGGGTCGATCAAACTGATGACAATCTCTTCAAGCTGTGGCATCGGCAGCTGTATGTAGCTGTCTTTTGCGCCATATAAGCCGTTATCAATGACATAGTGTTCAACGCCATCCGGTAGAAACGGCGCTGCACACCTGAACACCAACATTCTGCGAAGATCGGTGGAGGAAATCATCGTAATATCGTTAGGCACGACCTCCACCTTGGCGCCAAGCGCTTCCAAATTCGCTTTCTGTTCCAGAATTGCGTTCTTTTCGTCTTTATCTCCCCGACTGAGCACCGCAATGGTAGCATTTTTCCAGATAATATCCGGGTTTCGCCAGGTGTGAAAAGACAGAAACATATCCGTACCCATAATCACGATTAATTCATCATTTGGGTGCTGCTCTTTCAGTTCCAGAACCGTCAGATAAGTGTAGCTCGTACCCTCACGGCGCAGTTCCATATCGGAAATTTGGGCATAGGGAATCGACGCTGCGGCAATGCTTAACATTTGCAGCCGCTGCTCAGCTGTAGCAGAACCCTCCGGAAGCGCCTTGTGCGGCGCGATCCGATCTGGGATCAGCAAGAGTTTATCCAGCTTAAGAAGCGCAAATGCCTGCTGTGCCCCGCGCATATGACCAATATGAGGCGGATTGAATGTACCGCCATATATACCGATCCGTTCCATAGGCAATCCCCTTTTCCTGGTTTATTCTTCGCCGTGGAGTTGCCTTTCTCTGCTGCGTTCGATGGCTTTTTCAATCGCCTTTTCTCTGAAGTACTGATTGCGCTGTTCACGCACCTTTTTCTGTGCGGCGCGGCGGGCGCGCATACCCCTACCCACCGGATCTGCCTTGGATTTCGGTGTTTCTTTCCGTTTCGCACGACCGGTCTGATTGCGCTCTTGCTGGCACTTCTCGCTGAAACGCCAGATTACAAATTTGGTTCCGATCACAGCAATTCCTTCCGCGCCGGTGGCTTCGCAAAGGGCATCGCAGACCTCACGGGCGCTCATCAGGGCACCTTCAAGAACTTTTCCCTTTACCAATTCCCGGGCATTCAGCAGGTTCTCTGCCTCTGCAACCACAGTTTCTGATACGCCGCTCTTGCCTACAATCAGGGTTGTATCCAGCGTATTGGCCTGGGCCCGCAGATTTGCTCTTTCCTTACTTGTCAGCATAACCTCCCTCCTTTAACTTTGTATAAAAAGCGTTCAGTGCGTTGGCTCGATGGGACACCTTGTTCTTGTCCTCGGCGCTCATTTCAGCGGTGGACATACCCATCGGTGGATAGTAGAAAATGGGGTCATAGCCAAAACCGTTCTCGCCTCTTGCTTCCCGCAGGAGCTCACCGTGGATCTCACCCCGAGCCTGGATCACCTTCCCGTCTGGGGTAACCATCGTAATGACACATACGAACTGCGCCTGACGCTCTCCGTCAGCAACATGCTCCGTATTCTTCAGCAGGAGCAGCAATCTGCCCCAATCATCAAGTGAATCGTCAAAACCGTACCGTGCCGAATAGATACCGGGCTCACCATTGAGTGCATCCACGGAAATACCGGAGTCATCAGCCAATGCCGGAAGACCGGTGGCTTTCATCACAGCCTCCGCCTTGATAAAAGAATTCTCCTCAAAGGTGGTGCCGTTCTCTTCCACATCAATATCCACACCCAGTTCCGACTGGAGCACCAGTTCGAAACCGAATTTCTCTGTAATTTTGCTGATTTCCACCAGCTTATGCTTATTCTTACTCGCCAATACTACTTTCATTCTGTTTACCTCACATCAGGGCATCCACAAAGTCCTGAGCAACAAATGGCATCAGGTCATCTGCCTGTTCGCCGACACCAATAAATTTCACCGGAATCTGAAGGGTATCCGCCACAGCAACTACAATGCCGCCTTTGGCTGTGCCGTCCAACTTTGTGATAGCCAATGCAGTAACGCCGGCAATTTCCTTAAACTGTTTTGCCTGGATCAGACCGTTCTGGCCTGTAGTACCATCCAGCACCAACAGGACTTCCTTGTCCGCATCCGGCAATTCCCGGGAAATAATCCGGGTGATCTTGTTCAGCTCGTTCATCAGGTTGACCTTGTTGTGGAGTCGGCCGGCAGTGTCAATAATGATCACATCGCTTTTTCTTGCCTTGGCTGCCTGAATGCCGTCAAAGACCACAGATGCCGGGTCAGCTCCCTCATTCTGCCGCACGATATCCGCACCGCAGCGATCCGCCCAGATCTGAAGCTGATCCGCAGCAGCCGCTCTGAAAGTATCGCCGGCAATCATTGTAACTTTTTTCCCCTGATCCACCAGCTGCTTTGCGATCTTGCCAATGGTGGTGGTCTTTCCAACACCATTAACACCGATCACAAGGATCACAGATGGATCTGTAGAAATTGACAATTCCGTGCTGCCCACATCCAACATCTCAACCATAATCTGCTTCAGTTGTGTGCGGGCATCCTCCACCTGTGTCAGACCGTTGGCGCGAACTCTGGCGCGCAATTCCTTTACAATTTTCAGTGCAGTCTCGACACCAAGATCGGCCAGAATCAGGCTTTCCTCCAGCTCATCGTAGAAATCATCGTCGATTTCACTAAAGCCGGTGAAAACATTGCCAAGCACAGCGGTCATGGCATTTCTGGTCTTGGTCAGGCCGCTTTTGATCTTATCAAAAAATCCCATAGGGAAACTCCTTTATTCCGTGATACCCAGATACTCTTCCATCTGATTCAGGTCAAGCCGCAGCAGCTTTGAAATACCCTGCTCCTGCATCGTAACGCCGTACAGCACATCGGAAGCTTCCATTGTGCCGCGTCTGTGAGTGATGACAATAAACTGGGTCTTCTGGCTCAAATTACGCAGGTATGTGGCAAAGCGTTCCACGTTCCGGTCATCAAGAGCCGCATCGATCTCATCCAACATGCAGAACGGTGTGGGACGGACCTTCAGGATTGCAAAGTAAAGCGCAATAGCAACAAATGCCTTTTCGCCACCGGAGAGCAACGTAATGGTCTTCAGCTGCTTTCCGGGGGGCTGAACACGGATCTCGATGCCGCATGTCAGAGGCTGCTCCGGATCCTCGAGTACCAGTGCGCCATTACCGCCGCCAAACATCTCCGTAAAGGTCTGACCGAAATACTGATCGATCTTCTTAAACTCAGTAACGAAGATAGTGGTCATTTCCTTCGTAATATCTGCGATAATACCTTCCAGTTCGTGCTTGGAGGTCAGAACATCGTTTTGCTGTTCACTGAGGTAGGTGTAGCGTTCATTGACACGGGCATACTCCTCGATGGCGCCCAGGTTGGGTGTACCCAACATTGTGATACGGCGCTTGAGGTCGGCAATAGAACGCTGACCAGCAGCCATAGATTCGATCTGGACGCGCAGATCACCTGCAGTACCGGGCGTAAGTGCATAAGAATCCCACAATTTGTCGATGATCTGCTTTTCTTCCATAGAAGAAGTAACCTTCTTCTGTTCCAGAAGTGCGCATGTGCGCTCCATATTCAAGATATCCTTGTACTTTTCCTGGCTTTCCCGTTCGGCACGAGTCTTTGCCGCCTCGGTCTCAATACGTGAACCAGACACTGCGGACAGAGCCTGCTTTTGTGCATTAATCTCCTGCGCAACATCGTTTTGCTGTGCCTTCAATGCATCAATTTCCGCCTCAATGCGGACGGATTCTGCCCGGATTGCTTCAATCAATGCCAGTTTCTTCTCTCTGTCGCCCTCCATTGCGCTGCGCAGCTCATTCAGATCCGCAATATGGATCAGAGCAGTGTTCTTCTCTGCATCCAGAGCAGCCGCATCCGTCTTCAGGGCTGTCATACGGTCATTAAGCTGTGCTGTTTCCTCGGCAATCTCGGACTGGCTTCCTTCCAGCTCTTCCAAAGACTGTCTGGTCTGCACAAGTTGCTGAGTAAAGACCTCTATCTTCGCCTGGTTGGAGGCTAGGCGTTCCCGGTCAGAGCGATCCCTTTGCTGCAGGGAATCCCGCTCTCTAACAGAAGCACTTTCCGCATCCACAATTGCCTGCAACAGGATCTCGTGCTGCTTTTCTTCACCCTGAAGTTTCAGCACCTGATCCTCCGCTTCACGCAACTGTTCTCTTGCCGTAGTCAGCTGGAACTCCACCTGATCCACCTGTCGCTTAGCTTCGGTAAGCTCTGTTTCCGTTGCCTGCTTCTTTTCCAGCAGCTGCTTTTCCTGCTCAGTCAACTTTTCCAGCTCATTGGCACGGGAAAGAATGCCGGCTTCCTTATTCACCGAACCGCCGGTCATAGAACCGCCGGGATTCATAACTTGTCCGTCAAGGGTAACGATCTTGAATCGGTTGCGGTATTTGTTCGCCATAGCGATTGCCGCATCGATATCCTGCACAATTACCGTTCTGCCCAGCAGATTCTCAACAATACCACGGTATGTCTGTTTGCAGGTGATCAGATCAGATGCGATGCCGATAAATCCGCGGCAGCTTTCCAGGCCGTTCTCATTCAATGTTCTGCTCTCAATGGAATTGATGGGCAGGAATGTGGCTCTACCGCCACCGGTACGCTTCAAATAAGAGATGGCGGCCTTACCGTCCGCTTCTGAATCTACAACGATCTGCTGCATAGCAGCGCCCAAAGCAATCTCCAGCGCCACTGTGTAGTTGTCATCTGTACGAATTAATCGGGAAACCGGCCCGTGGATATTACGCAGCGCGCCCCGCTGAGCCTCCTGCATAACAGCCTTAACAGACTTGGTATAGCTTTCAAAATCCCGTTCCATAGCTTGGAAAACACGGATCTTCGCCTGGACAGAATCCAGTTTTGCAGTCAGTTCACGGTCAGTCCGCTCCAGTTCGGTATACCGCTTGGCTCTGGTCTCCTGACGCAGAGTATAACCGGAAATGGTATTATTAGCCGCAATAACATCGTCCTGAGCCTTACGCAGTTCCGCACGGCAGGCATCCAGTCCCTCTTGGGCCTGCTGATGGCGCTGTTCGCCTGCAGAAAGGTCATCATTCAGCTGAGCAAGACGAGCCTCAGTCTGATCCATACTCTCGCGCAGGCCACGGATATCAGCTTCACGGCCGGCCAACTCCGCAGAGAGATTGGACTCGGTGCCACGCAGCTGCAGATACTGACGGGTCAATCCCTGTGCACTGGCAGTCATTGCCGCCAGTTCCTGCTGCAGGTTTTCCAGTTCCTTATGCTTGGCAGTCAGAGCGGCATCAATGTCTGCCACACGGGCCTGTGCCTGCTGGATCTGGGTGATGATACCGCCGCTGCGATCCTCAGAGCCCTTCATTTCCTCTTCTATCCGGGCGATATTGCCAAGATTGTTCTCCACATTACCCCGCAGGACAGCCATCTGACCATCCAATTGCTGATATGTAGACTCCAGCATATTCACTTTAACACGGGCAGTTTCCAACTCATTATCCTTACCGCGCAGCTGTTCGCCGTACTGCTCCGCCATAGCCTGAAGTCTATCCAAATCCTCGTGAGCCTGCTGCAGCACGAAGGAGGCAGAAGCATAGTCCTCTTCTGCCTTTTTTGCTGCCGCTGTCAGCCTGTCCAGCGTATCAAGCCATACGGTAACCTCTACGCCGCGCAGCTCATCCTTCAACTCAAGATACTTCTTGGCCTTTTCGGATTGCTGTCTAAGAGGCTCCAGCTGCAGTTCCAGTTCAGAAACCTTATCGCCGATACGAAGCAGGTTGTCCTCCGTATGCTGCAATTTCCGCTCTGTCTCCTCTTTACGGTGGCGGTATTTGGAGATACCGGCAGCCTCTTCAAAAATCTCACGGCGGTCTGCACTCTTCAGGGACAGAATCTCGTCGATGCGGCCCTGACCGATATTGGAATAACCCTCTCTTCCGAGGCCTGTGTCCATAAACATCTCGTGGATATCACGAAGTCTTGCAGACTGTTTGTTAATATAATATTCGCTGTCACCACTGCGATAGTACCGGCGGGTAACCATAACCTCATCGGCATCATAAGACAGTGCTCTGTCGGTATTATCCAGCGTGAGCGTTGCTTCCGCAAAGCCTACAGCAGAACGCTTCTGAGTACCGCCAAAGATCACATCCTCCATCTTTGCGCCACGCAGAGTTTTGGTACTCTGTTCGCCCATAACCCAGAGGATAGCATCGGAAATATTCGATTTTCCGGATCCGTTTGGGCCAACAATGGCTGTAATATCATCGCCAAAACGAATCAGTGTTTTGTCCGGGAACGACTTAAATCCCTGAACTTCCAGTGATTTTAAATACACGGCAAAATACCTCACCCAATATATGTATATTTTATCAAGTTATTATACTCGAAAATCCTATGGATTGCAAGAATTACTTTCACAGAATCTACCGAAATTTGACAAAAAACAGGGCACGCATTGTGCCCTGTTTTGTCAGTTATTCACGGGATGATGAGCAGTAGGACTGCTGGGTGTCAGTGCTTCGAAGGTATAACCGTTGGCAAGACCCCACTGAATGATCCGTTCCACTGCATCTACGCTGTAGCCGTGGATATCGTGCTGCAAAACAACAGATGCCTTTTTGGATTTTACACCGTTGATTACATTTCTGTAGACCTCATCCGCTGTCTTTGCGCCACCGGCATCTTTGCTGTCCACATTCCAGTCAAAATACTGGAATCCCTGAGCTTCAACCGCTTTTGTAAGCCGGGTCATAATGCCCGGATTAAATCTGCTGACCATATTGGAACTGCCGCCGGGGAAGCGCATCAGCGTAGTCTTTACACCTGTGCGCTGGAAGATCTTATCCTGAATGGCATAAAGGTCCTTAAAGAATGCATCTTCGCTGGCATAGATCTTGTTGTAATCGTGGGTATCGGAGTGGATTGCAATAGCATGGCCTCCGGCAACAATTTCATCCAGATATTGGATTGCCTTATTGCCCACAACGAAGAATGTAGCCTTTGCGTTGTACTTCCTCAAAACATCCAGCAATCGCAGTGTATGCTGACTGGGGCCGTCATCAAAAGTCAGATAGATCACACCGCCAGTGGGGTTGACAGTAGGCTGTTGCTGCACAGCACTGACTACGATCTTGCGGGATGCCTGGGTTATATTTCCGTAATTATCGGTAACTTTATACTCCACGGTATATGTGCCGGGTGTATACTTGTCAAAATTGGTAACAACCTCTACCTTGGCAGTGATATCGCCTTCAGCATCATCAATGGCGGTGTAACCCGGCTCGACAAAGTTATTTCCTGCCGTGATGTAAACGGTGCTACTGCCCTGCAATGTCAGCTCCGGCGCTGTGATGTCGTTGTAGATGATTTCTCTCTTGACTTCTACTGTATTTCCGGAAGAATCCGTAACTTTGTAGTGGACATATCCGTCAGCCACCATCCGCTGGACCTTATCCGTCAGATCGCCGTCATAATTATCCTCTGCGACAAAGCCTTCTTCCTGATAGTCATGTCCCGGTAGCGTGAATGCATTGTCCTTATGTACCAACACAATGGTAGGCGCTGTGGTGTCCACAACACTTACTCTGCGCTGAACTGTAGTCGACTTGCCAAAAAGTTTAGCAGAATAAGTAATAGTATAGGTACCCAATTCGTTACTGGCTACCTGTCCCTGAGATTCAACATTCACATTAAAGAACAGAAACGATGCAGATGCACCGGGTTCTAAATAATTCTGACCGTATTCGAGGGTAATCTCACTGCCCTCATTCAGCACCAGCTTCAGCTGTACTGTGCTGATCACAACGATGGCTGCAATCAGCAAAATGAGGATCGGCAGGCCAATCGCCAATATGTAGGACTTCGCAGACGCCTTTCCGTACAAATGCCGCTGCTTCTTGCTTGCGATGCTTTCATCCATAATTCTGACCTCCAAAGCTTGTTTGCCTTTTGGGATATTATAGTCTATTCTTGTCGAAAATGGAAGAGTTATGACGAAAATTTTTCCTATAAATAATTGACATTTTCCGTCTGCAACAATGCGGCAAATGAATCCGCCAAAATGCAACAAAATCGCGCTGTCAAACAACAAATATGTTGTTATATTCACAAAATTCGCAAATGGGAAAAAACCGCTATTGCATTGTATGGAAAAACTGTTTATAATACCAATATCAAAACATAAATTCTATCTCATTGGAGGTAATGGATATGTCTAATAACCTGCGTCCCGAATCTATGGCACGCATCACCAATTTTGAACTGGCGAACGCGTTTATAGAAGAGCAGATTGCTGCAGTCCGTGCACAGGTCGGCGACAAGAAGGTCCTGCTGGCCCTCAGCGGCGGTCTTGACTCTTCCGTTGTTGCTGCCCTGTTGATTAAAGCTATCGGCAAGCAGCTGGTCTGTGTCCATGTCAACCACGGTCTGATGCGCAAGGACGAGTCCGAAGACGTTATCAAGATGTTCAAGGACGGTTTGGATGCCAATCTGATCTATGTCGATGCCACTGATCATTTCCTTGGTCTGCTGGCTGGTGTCTCTGATCCTGAAACCAAGCGCAAAATCATTGGCAAGGAATTCATCACCGTTTTTGCTGACGAAGCCCGGAAGCTGGAGGGCATTTCCTTCCTGGCTCAGGGTACCATTTACCCTGACATTTTGGAGTCTATGAAGGCTGCCGAAGGCAAGAAGGCAGTTAAGTCCCACCACAATGTTGGCGGTCTGCCAGAGGATCTGCAGTTTGAGCTGGTTGAGCCTATTAAGCTGCTGTATAAGGATGAGGTCCGTGTAGTCGGTGAGGCTCTTGGTCTGCCCCACGCAATGGTTTACCGCCAGCCCTTCCCCGGTCCCGGTCTGGGTGTTCGCTGCCTTGGTGCCATTACTCGAGACCGCCTGCACGCTCTGCGTGAGGCTGATGCGATCCTGCGTGAGGAGTTTGAAAAGAACGGCCTGAGCGAAAAGGTCTGGCAGTACTTCATCGCCGTGCCCGATATCAAGAGTGTCGGTGTCAAGGACGAGAGCCGCTATGAGGGTTGGCCTGCTATCATCCGTGCGGTCAACACCAAGGACGCAATGTCCGCTACCATTGAGGAAATCCCCTATGCACTGCTGCACCACATCACCTACCGCATCACCCACGAGGTTGAGGGTATCAACCGTGTCCTGCTGGACCTGACCCCCAAGCCCATTGGCACTATCGAGTGGGAATGACCCCGTGTGGCTATGTGGTTCTCTGAATAGTTAGTAAAACACCGTATTTTGCGAGTAAAACCGCAAAATACGTTGTTTTTTTGTTCTTGTTTTACGCAATTCAAAAACTGTCATTTTGAATTTGACCAACTTTTGACCAACAGTTTCCCACTTGCATATTTCCATACATACTTGCAAAGATTTATTTTAATTGGTAAGATTGTTTTGAAGATGCACTTCTCCTGCATAATTACCTGGCTCATCACTTTGCTTATGGAGGTGTTTTATAATGAGCAATATCCATCAATCCATCTTACAAAAGCTCACCGCACTCAATATAGATATCTATCATTACGAGGAGATTGTCCGATGTTACGCTCTGGCGAAGCTCAATATAGAGCACTCCGGAAACCCTGATTACACAGATGGGATTCACTCGGCAGAATTTGCTGCGGAGGCTTCCGGTTATCAACTGCTGCCCCCTGATAGGAAACCCTACTATGACAGTACCGCTTTTTTCGCACTTTGCAGTGAGCTTGTATCGGCAGGAATGGATAAAGATTGCCGGCTGTTTTTTGAAGCCTTTGCTCCCTTCCTCGTTGTTAACTGGGATACACTTGCGTCTAAATTCCCGAAAGGACATTATGAAAAATTAGCCTATGTGCTTCATCTGATTCTCAAATCCGCAAAGGAGTCTCAGCTACCAATTGCAGAAATTGAGGATGCCACGATCGAAAGTTTCTACGAGGACAACAAGGAACTCTATACTTCCTTTGAAATTTCCAAGGAAACTTTCACCGAGTGCTGGAAAGCCGTGTATCACATTTCTATGCCTGCGCTACAAGGGACCGTAAGTTCCAATCTGGTGGATACCATTCGGTTCTACCGTCATCACAAGGTTTCCGGTCTTAGGCTCCTTGCGAACTACTGCCAATTTAATAAGTATAGACCTCTGCTCGATAAGTCATTTAACCCCTGGCTCGAATTCCAGTTAGCGGTTAAAGGAAAGCAGAATGCCGCGGGCGGCATCGGCATTACCGAAACAGCATTCGACCGGATTGAAAACATCAAGAACGAAAGACCCAGCGATGTGATCCGCGCAGCGCTCTACCCCTTCCCGAAACTATTTGGAAAGAGATCTGATTTTAATGTCAAAAGCAAATACGATGGCAGATTCGAATGCTCCTTTTTCCTGCGGCAGTTTGAGCTATTGGCCCGGAATGCGTCTCAGATTCTAATTGTGAATCCGGGACCCGACTTTCTTCTTGCTTGGTCTCAAAAAGCTAAGAAGTATGGGTGTAAATGCTGCGTTGCTGTGCCGAATATCTATGTAGCTTCCGCCTATCGAATGGAATTCAAGAACCTTCAGTTCTGCATCTTTTCTGATATTGCAAACTATGCAAAAAGGTTTGACCTGATCGCCATCGTATCCCCATTCACAGAGGAAGAATTCAACATCGACACAATGCTTTCTGCCGGTAACGATCAGGCAAATTTCATTGCATTACTTCCTCAGACCTTTGTATCTGCATCTGATAATAACATTTGTGCGCTCCTACGGGAGCAGGGTTTCCTCCCCGGTAAGGTCATTGCAATTGCATCCAACGCCACAGTTACCCAGCCCAGAAAGAAAATGCTTTTGTTCGCGGGATGCAGCATCGATCCCGATGCACCGATCCCTGTTTTCTTTACCCAGTGCGACAAGGACGGGACCAAACTTATCGTTGAAAAAGAATATATCCAGGCAACGCAGCAACAGCTGAAAAAGCCAACGACGCTCGTGAAACTTCGGAAAGCATTTGAGAAAGCGAAAATTGACCCGGGCTCTGTTAAGCACCGTAAGCGGCCATCTGTCTATCAGTTCTCCAATGAGATCTCGCTGTACTATACTGTGCACCAGGACAGGTATGGCGTTTTTGTTGGCGAGGCCTACTACAGAGGGAAAACGGCATCCCAAAATAAGAAGGATGGACGAGTCTGGAATTCTCCCACAACACAGAAAGGTCTGCGCTGTAAGGATCGGGAATCCGTAATTGCTAAGATGGAGACCATAACCTATTCGGAGACCATTTACCCGTATGTCGTAGGAGATATGCTGGATTATTACGGTGAGCGCATCGACCAATGCTCTCTCAAGACCATCTGGTTTTGCTGCCGCAGCCGCTTGCTGGCACGACGGGATTACCGTGACGAAATTGCCCGGAATGTCCTGTTTTGTTCCGGCAACAACGCACTGTCTGCGCTTTGCCCATCCAATGCCAACGATGAAGATTACCGCAACGCAATGCGATCCGTCATCCCGGAAGACAGTCTCGCGGTTGTTAAGTACTGGCAGCAGTTAAACATCATTATGCGGGTTGCGGAGGAAAGCAATTATATCCAAGTGAACCCCATCCCCGCGCTTCTGCCGGATATCAGCAATCGGGCATCCAAAGAGCTGCGCAATTTGCGAAATATGCTGACGAAAAAGACCTTCACCTTTGAGGAGGAGGCCCGTATCCTTGCCTATGTTCGCGAAGAAGGCAAATCGGATTTTGGTACAAGAAAGGCTTTGCTGTTTGAGGAAGACAGCACATTGCTTCTTGGTCCGATCCAGTTGTTTACCGGTATGAGCACCAGGGAAGCCTGTGCTCTGACTTGGGGTGATTTTGAGACCATTCCCGGATTGAATGTATACCGCTTTTTGGTGTACAAGTTTCTTTCGGATGAGGGTGCAGTAATCTACCACTCAGATAGCACTGCCTGCAGGAAAGTGCCGGTAGCTCCGATTTTGGCAGATATGCTATGCAGCCGAAAAACCTACCTACAGGCTGTGTGCGGCTTCACAGAAGCAGAACTGCAGCATTTGCCGATCATTATGCCCAACAACAAAAAGACCCTTGCAACGCTTTCCAAGCCGACCTTCTGCAAGTACGATGCTGCTATCCGGGTTTGCCGGTCTTTGGTTGAGAAAGCCGACATTCCCACTCAGGAGCTGGTCCTTCCCGGTGACGGCGACAAAGAGATCGTTGTAGATATGAACAAGTATCAAGGCGATATTTTCTACAGCAATTTTAAGCACCGAGCAAACCATACCTGTTCCTTTAACCGTGGAGAATTGTCTTATGTTGTGGGCAACAAGGCTCCGGACACCTTTTCTCAGCATTACTGTGATTACACAAACGATCTGGCTCAGTACGGGATGGTTCAAAAGCTGAACCGATGGACCCATAACCACGAAACCGGTGGGCAGAATGCTGTCCAAAGCACATCCGAAACGTCAACATTCACCCGCAAAACCATCGTTCATTCTGACCATAAAAAGAATCATTATAACGCCCTTTCGATCACCCTGTCATCAGCCCAAGAGGTGCCCGGAAGCTTTATTGATGCTATGATCGAATGTGATCACGGTGCAACCGGCAGCATTGCCGTATATGACACAGGAAAGGAGGATGGCCGTTTATGACAGAGTGGAAATGTTTCGTTGGTGAAGAGCACACCTTTTATGGAATCTATCACGATTACTACGAGGACTTCGAGGAACACTGGAAAGCAGACTCTACACAGAGAAGTAACCACCTGCGGTACTGCAATCAAATCATCCCGTTGCTTCGGAACCACGATGAGACCCCAATCAGCGCCTATACTCAAGAAGATTACGATGCTGTGATTCAGACTTTGATCAGACGGGGTCAAGATACAAAGGATAAACAGTATATGCCCTACAAGGAAAGCACCCTGCAGGATTTTCGCCGTTTGATATACTACGTCGTGGAAACAGCCGCCAGACACGGGGAATGTGATAATGTTCTTTGGGAAAGCAGCTTAAACCCCGAAGCCACCACCGGAAGCGAGGAAACAAAGGCAAATCAGGCGCTGCTCTGCAAATCACTGACCATCCCCCAAGAGCAGGCAGTAGCCAAGGCTCTCCTTTCTGATCCGCTGCAATCCGGTCAAAATATGGGTCTGCTTTTAATGTATTCCCTGGGCCTGCGTAATGCGGAAGCCTGCGCAGTGGATTACGGTGATATCAAGCCAATGCAAACCCATCCTGACTGTCCGGTAATATGGATCTACAAAACCACCGGCTATGACACCAGCGCAGGCAAGCTAGGCGGAAAAACCAGGAATGCGGACCGCATTATCCCGGTGCCAGATAGGGTCGCCGCGCTGATCCATGAGCGGCGTCAGTATATAGAGTCGCAGCTTAACAAGTCGATCGATGATTATCCCATTGTGTGCAACAATGACAGATGGGATGTTCGGTGCTCTGCCCGGGAGTTAACGAATGCTGCCCGCGTCCTGTTCCAAAGCATCAAAATTAAAGCTGCGCAGATGGCATCCATCAGCGAGGATCTTCAGGACGAACCGGTATCCCAGAAGGACAGCTTGCCTTTTGAGGATCGGAAGGATCCCACGGCCTATCTGTTTCGCCGTAATTTTGGTACACACTTACACATTCTCGGTTTGAGTGAACCGGAAATTGAGTATGTGATCGGCCACGATATTGATGACCCTTATGAAACCCGGAATGAATTTGTGAACGAAGAGAAACTGTTTGCAATTAAGCAGAAAATGGATAGCAGGCCCTTGGTCAACAGCGACCGTTCTCAAATCAAGCAAGGCATCCACATGGGAGAACATCTGCCGTTGCAGCATACTGCGCATATACAAGTCCCGGCAGCCTCGGCTGAGACCGAATTGCATATCACCGCAAACGAGCCCACTGACAATATTACAGTCAGGCTTTCATCCCATCCACAGAATATGCGCATCAAGCTAAAATGCCGGCACTATACCGTAAAAGCCTCTGAGTATGACCGCTTCGTAGATACGCAGCGGCAATATCATAAGGTGTATTGCAAGGCATAAGAAATGGTAGCCGAAAATGAGTTCTTCTTATAGGCGTGCATTGGGTAACACAGGTCAAACTGCCCTTCTTTGAGAACCCAAAAACAACAACCCCACATAAACAAAGAAGCACCGGATCTCTTCACGAAATTGCTCTTCACGAAATCCGGTGCTTTTTATTTGATTTGTGTTTAAATCCATTTGCCCAATTATGTGGCAATATAACCAGTTCTTCTTAGCCGTGTAATAGCTGTATCTATTTGACGTCCAGTGTACTTCGTTCCCTTGATTCTTACAACGTCATCTTTCACTTTGTCAGCATCCCTTACTTGTAAAAAGACATAAAGTGCTGTTGCCAATAACTCGAGATTACTAGGGGATTCTTTACCAAACTCATCCACGATCTCATTAACAGTTTGATTATCATACCTATTTGCAAATGTATTGTCTGCAACAGAAATTTTATGCTCCATTGATGTATATTTAATATCTAGAATACCATCATCACATAACTCTCGAACAGCGAAATCTAAATCAGAACTGTAAAGACCATAAAAATGAATGCTCTCGGATTTAATTTGACCGCCGAGGAAACCATCTACACTGTTAAGATGACAGACGAGAGCAAAAACGATGTAGTTGAGGAAATGCTCCAGGCTTTGCTGGCAGCATACCCCGACTATGCTTTTGAAGGCCGTATACACGATCTTGCAGACGAGATGTAGATTCAGCAAGGCTTGCAGATGATTGTTTATCTGTCCACCGGCATTCTGCCCTGTATTGGTTTTGCCAATATCTTTGCGTCCACCTTGGGACAGATTCATCAGCGCAAGCGTGAATTTGCACGATACTTCGCTGTTGGCCTTACTCCGAAGGGTGCTGTGAAGATCCTGGCTTGGGAAGCAGCGATTGTTGCGCTCCGTCCAATTCTGCTAACAATCGTGGTAAACATTCCCTTAATGGCACTAATGTTGGATGCCGGTGGAATTACTGCGGATGATTTCATTGCCAAGCGCCTGCCACCCGTTTCAGCAATCACGCTCTTTGTTGCAGTCATCGGTTTCGTCGCACTGGCATACTACCTCAGCGGCAAAACGATTTGTAGCATGAACCTCGCAGAAACAATTAAGGACGATACGCTTGCTATGGGTCTAAATATGGGTCAGACACCAAAGGGTAGAATTAGGGGTAATTATTTCACCCTATAAACAAAGAAAAGGTTCCAAAAACCGGGTGGTTTTCGGAACCTTTTTTGGTTGCGGAGGCAGGACTCGAATCTACGACCTCCGGGTTATGAGCTGCACTCAAGGCAAAAATCCCTTGCTATCCGATGCTTTCTGGCACTTTTGTGTCCACTTTTCAGGCAATGCCGAAGATCAAAAGTCCATTTGGTGCTACCTTGTCCACTGTCTGATATCCCCGTATGGGTCAAAACATGGGTCAACTCTGATTTTTACAGCCCCGATCCAGAAACATTTTCCAAATCTGCTGTAAGTTCCGCTTTATATTCTGATAATACTCTACTGATCCACTTGCACTGCCCAAATGGATCTTCTGATAGAAATGCACGGACGAACGCCACATCTTCATCAGCAAATGAGGATAACTTCTTACAGGTTTGGATATAATCCGAAATGCACTCAACAATAGTACTGGCCACGGCGTCCTCCATCTGAAGGTTGCTATCCTCCGGAGAGAATCCAAACACTTTGCAAATTGTGTTATACCGAATGATGTGTTCCAATGTAATCTTATTAGCTACATCTTCGCCAAGATTATTGGGGGTGTTTTGCAAAATCAGCTCAACAAACTTACCTAGATTGAAGTGTCCCCCGCATACTCTTACCATTTGCATATCAGAGAATGCTTCACCGAAAGATTGGATGATCGTTTGGCACTGATCCTCGATATTTTTCCGGGAACCTCTTAACCGACCAACCTGGATGTTCTTGGCGCATCTGTCAGCCAAAATACGGCACACCGGCTCGATAGCAGACTGCGGTTTCCCGTCTTGCAATAATTCATAGTACGAAACATTAATCTTCTGTCCATATTCATTTAGGATACGAATCACATCATTCTTAGGAAAGTCAGCTTCTGTATACTCTGTACGTAAGCACTGTTCCCAGCGCTGGATAATAACTTGACGACTCTCCTCTATGTCGAAAAATTTAAGACCGTAGACGTTAGATTCTAGAAATTTCGCTACATCACTCAAAAGTCCAGATATGCCTCGGTGCGGCTCAATTTCATCAACAAACGTGTCATACAAATATTCTCCAAAACTTCGGGCCAACGTTGCAATCAGACTTGTTTTTGGTATTTCATCTAGAGACTCATCATACTCAGGGAAATATGTCGTCTCCATCAGTAAAACAATGCCTACCATAGTAAAGATCGACTTTGCTCGTAATTCCCTATTGCGTTCGCCCTCATAGTGTCCTACCTCGTGAGATAACAACATAATGGCGCTTTCTGGATCATAAAAATATTTTTCCGGTAAGTGGATAATAGCCAGATGCACCGAAGTATCCTGCTTGTACTCTACATACAACGGATGGACATTAATATCTGCTCTGTAATCCGGCGTAATCATATAGCTATAGGGAATCTCGGACTTTCCAGACATAGCCTTTGCGAATCTATCAACAACCGCATTGTAGAAAGCCAATAATTTTGGCGGAATTTCAAAGTATGAAGCATTGAATGCTGGTGCATGAATGAATTGCCGCTCGCTATGCATAGTGCAAAGGCTTAGCGTATTCAGTGCCGTAAAGTAACTCTTGGTAATATTGTTCCAGCTTTTTTCCACAGAAGTATTGTTTCCAGATCTTGCGATATGTTTTATTTGCTCTAGCAGTTTAATATAAGCAACAAAGGATGGATATACACTCAAAATGAACTCCTCTGAAAAGCCGTTATTGGCCAGTTCACGCAGAGCGCGTATAGTTTCATGAATGTATTCACTCTGCCCACCTTGAGAGTCTTCAAGTAGTTCAAGCATTGTATTGAGTCCAAAAAGAACCCGTGTCTCAAATTCCTGTCTGCTCTCAGGAAACAATTCCTTGTTATGTTTACTCTTCCACGCACCGGTCATGAATATGACCTCATAATTACCGATCGGCTGATAGATACCATCCTCATTCTGCCAATCCTGCTGAGTCTGTTTTTTCCCTTTTCGTTTTTTGAAGCTTGCCTGCTGATCAATTAGATACAAGACTTTAATTGCCTGCTCGCCTGTGATATCCGGAATCTGGATATTCACATCGTAACGCCCATACTGTCGGTATTGAGTAAAATTGATATTCTCAGCATCAATGTTCTTAATAAGCTTAGATAATGACGTGGTGTTTTTTATGCTGAGGTTAATGGACAATGACAGTCTTTCTTGCCACATTCTTTCAGCAGGCAGGTCCCCTGACACTTTTTTTGTCTTATTCAACGCATCAATACGCTCAAATTTTCCTTTTAGGTAACTCGCAGCAAAACATAGAACCGTGAAAGTATCACAGACTACCTTGCAGTTTCTCTCTCTGACTAACGCAACTTCCCACAAGGCATCATGGAGCTTCTCAATTTCAAAGTTTTTGGTAAACAATACTAAGTCGCAGAAATCCAACGAGTAATATAAGGCCCACTGCATTTTCCCACCAATGATAGTTTCCAGTTCCTTCTGTATGTTTTCAAAATGCCATTGAGTGGAATCCGTAAGCTGCAAAAAAGTGATCCCTAGCAACGGTGCTTCCGCTTCCCAAAACTCCTTATGGCGATCATTGCTTAAAATGGTCATACTCTGGACCATGTGGGTATCAAATGTCTGTCTATCCGTGCCGTCCTCTGCTTTTGGCATCTCGCTACCATCTAGAGGGTTTCTGCAAATTTTTACAGTTTTCTGCCGAAAGTTTTGATAAATATCTCTCAATTCCTGATTGTTAGGTGGAGAGATGATATCGATAAAATGATAACCCTGGAAGGAGATGTAGTCTCCCCGATGTACATCTAATCCAAAAAGTTTGTTGGTCTGATCTAGATCCCAGCGTTTCAGGGCTAGCATCTTGATGTCATAGTTACCTTTTTCCTTTATACACATAGGGTCATCTCCTTAAAAAAATCGCACCATTTCCGGTAACGCAGTAATCTTCTACCGGAAATGGTGTGTAATAGCACAGGGGTATCAGTACAGCTTCGCAATCGCTCTTCTTGCTTTAGCCGCTTCCTTGAGTTGCTTCATGGTCATCTTGCTCTTCCCCGCAAAGCTACTCTCAGTCCTATCAATCTTCGCATGATCCAACTCGGACTGAAAGGAAATATAATTGCGCCGCTGAGCAGAATTAATCCTGCTCTCTCCAATTCGGATAAGGGTTTGCATATGCCATCATGCCTCTCTCATAAAATTTGATGCGATAACTTATTTTAACATACCGTCTGTTCCGTTGTCAAGTATCTTTTACAGTCCGATCAGTAGTCTCTCGTCTTTCATCACAGTGGCTTCAGAATCAACACTGTCATCCTGTCCCCAGCGGATATTTACCATTCCATCATCGGAAAAAATAACACCAAAGAATGGGGGTTTTCCCGAATCGAATTGCCCTCTTTCATCATAAACTCGATTTTCGATGTAGGTCTTAGTCGAGTTAAATCTGCTTCCCCGGTCAGCATTACCGTCCTTGACAACCGCGCCATCGAGGATCATGCCGTAAGCATGACACCTCCCCTGAAAATCCGCCATAATAGCACCATCGATAGACGATAAGCGGGACAGGATCTTTGTATCTGGTTCGTCAATAGTCTTATTCATATCGATTGGTGTTGTGAGCTGCATACCTCTCTTCTTTGCCGTCAGCCGTTGAGTCTCTTCTACAATATCTGGCTCCCGCGCCAATATAATAACTGCACCATGTTCGCACTCGGCAACTGCCCGGGCCACTTTGGCAATATACTTCAATTCATCTTCGGAAATTTTTATTCCCATCTCCCTGATACCACTTGCTATGTCATTACGATGGGCTTCTTCCAAATTGATCTTAGGCATCATCAAAGTCCCACCATGATACCGCAACACAACTGTTTCACATCCTTTGGGGCCTGGCATGCAGAATGACCAACACAGGTAACTGTTCAGTTTGAATTGAGGATACCGAGCAGCAGCTTGATTTGTTATCACACCGCAGGTTTTATACTCTTGGCAACCAGGCATCTTGCAGACTACAAGGCTTCCACCGTTAGCCAGATCCAACTGTTTTCTTATTGCATGGGCCTTTGGTATCCGCAGTTCCCGCCTATTAACCTCCTCAAATTGGAGTATCACTTCGCTGTCATCCATACTGCTGTAATGAGCATAGGGAACAAGTGCAACAGATGTATCCTTTACAGACCGTTTTTCCTGCTTCTCACCACTTAGGGCTGTGATAAATCCTATGTCCAGACCATTTGTCAATATACGCAAATCATCCTCTAATCGCCTAACAATCATTTCATGAGATATCTTTACAAGATGCGAATTATCCGGATCCCAAGAGCGTACCTTATCTAGGTATGGCTGTGTCAGCTCGTTAATGATGTATGTATATGCCTTATAGAACAAAGTAGCCTGGCTGTGGTTGATGGTAAAAGGGGCCTCTTCATCTTCTTTCACAGGCTGCTTGCTAATCTCTTGAAGAACCAATTTGGGATCTTGCGTGGTAAACTGAGATAATATTCTTGTCAACACATCTATACGGACCTCGTCATCTCTCATAGCGGGTACCCCTCCCTTTTCTATAGAATACCATTTTTTCCTCATTTTTCAACACATTTTATTATTTTAGTCCACAATAATATTGCGGATTGTAGCCTTCACCGCCGCAATTAGTTGCATGCTTAATATATTGTGGCAAAAGAGAGATAAATACCGCCAAACGGTAGGATATGTTACCGTGAGACGGCAGCTAACAATACAAGTATACAAATTAAATCCCTTCCGGCAGGCAGTGAGTGCTGCATCGGAAGGGATTTTGCGCCCGAATTAAATTTTCTTCAGGGAACGGATTGCCACACCAGTGTACGCACTGGTTCGCAATGATAGGTGCGGTAGATGTGGTTTCGTGATGCTTTGTCCAGTGGATGATGTTCTGTTATGGGGCAAAATATGGGTCAGACACTAAACAACAAAATCAGGGATAACTATTTCGCCCCACAAACAAAGAAAAGGTCCGAAAGCCGGGTGGTTTTCGGACCTTTTTTGGTTGCGGAGGCAGGACTCGAACCTACGACCTCCGGGCTATGAGAAGGAAGATTAGAAAGAAAACCAACAACACAGAACTACAGAAAAGGCAGCCAAGTAGAAATCACTCGGCTGCCTTTCGCTATCGTATCACTTTTCTTTGCGTTTCTGCTGGGGAATAGGGAAGATTTGGTTCCTGGAATAGAAATCCGATATCTGCGCGCCGTAAATATGCTCGCCGCTTTTTACCCCGTAGGCACTGTATTCAGATTTATCCAATTCTGTCCAGTCACCGGCCACCAACACCATATCATACTTCGCTTTCGTTCGGCTTGTTCCAGCATCATCTGTACTGCGGCTGAACAGCTTTTTGCAAGCCTTATTGTATTCCTTGCGGTCCCGGAACACCAGTATAAAATACTTCGTTTTATACTGGCTGGTTCCACGAATGCCGCTAAAGGACGCAAAGAGAATGGCGTTGGCTCTGTTGATCGGCCACTGGGGACGAACTGCGATCACTCGTTCCTCTAAGGATGTATTGCGAGCAAAGAAACGGTCAAAATCCTTGTACCACAGGAAAATGTCGGATCTCAAGTGAGAACCGATACGCTCAGAAGGTCCAAACTTATGAATACCGGCTTTCCAAAGCTGGCTTAACGTTTTACAGGGTACGATCACAGGTCCAGAAGTAGCTTCACCATCGTCATCGTCATCTGTGCCATCTTCGGGTGCCTGCGTGTGCTCGTCTCCATCTATAGTCTCATCCTCCGGATCAAGCACACCAGGATCCTCATCCTCTTCCGGTCCCCAAGGAAATACTTCTTTTTCTCTGACCGGGTTAAACAGATTGTCAAACAGTTGCATTATGTCCGTTAATTTAGGATCATATGCCCTGTTTGTTCTCTCCAGCTGCTCACAAAGGTAGTTGGTGTGCTTTCCTCCTTCGTAACAGCGGAAGAACGGCGTAGCAACCTCCAGCACCGGATGTACTTCCACACCGCAGTACGGACAGGTAAGGCGCTGCCCGGAATACGCCTCCTTAATTTTCACGGTCTTTCCGGTTCGCTTGTTAATGGCTTCAACAATCATATCAATCATCCTTTCAGAATTAATTATGTAACAAAAAATGCGGCTGCACGGAATAAGGAAATTCCGGTCAGCCGCATCAATCATCCCATCATCTCCAACTGGATCTCCCTACTCCCAAAGGAGTGATCCAGCTCCGTCACATCCCGGGTGTATCAAATAAGCATACGATACCCCGGCTCCACATTTCTATATTTACTTGATTCTAGTATAGCGACTGTTGTCTTTACTGTCAATATATTCGCGCAAAAGTTCGCAAAAAGTTCATAATTGCGGATTAATGTTGCTTTTTTATGCCAAAATCTCCCCTGTATTGCAAACAGAGGAGATTTCGTTGTTGTTAGTACTCTAGGCCTTTATATAATTTTGTAAGATATTCCAGAACATGCAATGCCTCTGCGCTGACATCATTTACGCTGCACAGTTTGCTAAACTCTTGGCAGAGCTGTTCCATTTGGATTTTGAGTGCCTTATGCACTCTTGGATTTCCGATGACCACAACAGCCCGTTGCAGCATACGGTGAATGCAATAATCCTGTTTGGACATCCCGGATAAGGCCGCCAATGCGTCGATCTCGGCGTTTTCCTCAGGAGATACCCGAATGCCGATCGTCTTGCAACGCCAGCGTCCCTGCCCATCGCGAGCCTTAGCAGACATTTTCATCACCTCCTTCCTGCAACGCATTCAAATCAGCAGCCATTTGCCGTTGCACAGTGGGAAACAGATGAGCATATCGGAAAGTAATGTCGATAGACTCATGTCCCATCCGTTCCGCGATTGCCACGGCACTGTATCCCATATGAATTAAGAGGGATACGTGGGAATGCCGCAAATCGTGCACTCGAATTCGCTGCAATCCCATTGCTTTGCTGCCCTGTTCCATTTTGCGGTAGAGATAACTCTTGGATAGTGGGAACAGACGGTCATTGGGTTTCGGCTCATACAGTTTTTCAATATAGTACTGTATTTCCTCAACCAGGAATGCCGGCATTTCCACGACTCGGTTGCTTTTTGGTGTCTTCGGCTCGGTGATTACATCCTTGCCTTTCAGATGCTGAAAGGTCTTTGTGATAGATACTGTTTTCTTCGCAAAATCAAAATCATCGATGGTCAAGGCCAGTGCCTCGCCTTCGCGAAGACCGCACCAGTAGAGCATTTGAAAAAAGTAGTACCCCACAGGATCATCCATCATATATTCTGAGAATTTCAGATATTCCTCACGGGTCCAGCATTTCATTTCGATGCCCTTTTCACTGCCCATATTTCCAACTGTTCTGGCAGGGTTTTCTGCAAGCTTGTAGTAACGCACGGCATGGTTAAAAATTGCACTCAGTTGGTTGTGTATCGTTTTTAGGTACGATTTAGAGTAGGGCTTGCCATCCTTTGGATCGCGGTAAGCCAGCAGCTCGTTTTGCCAAAGCATAATATCCTTGGTTGTAATTTCGCGCATACATTTTTTGCCGAAATAAGGTATAAGCTTGGTGTCGATAATATTGTCCTTCATTGACAGCGTGCTCTCTTTCACCCGGACCCCTCGTTCTTCTCGATAAGCTTTGACAAAGGCAGCAAATGACATATCCAGGTTGCCGCTCTGCCGGGCTAAAAAATCACGCTCATATTGCAACGCATCCCGTTTTGTTGCAAAACCTCTTTTGGTAACCCACTTAATTTGGCCATTCCAGTTTTTGTGCTTGATTTTAACCGTCCAGGTGTTTCTGTCCTTTTCCTTATAAGCAGGCATATGCTCACCCCCTCATGCGATCCCGCAGTAGATCTTCTTTTCAAAATAGCTACGGCTGATTCGACCGGAAACGATGATATAACCGGCGGCTACAAGTTCGTCGTTTAAGCGACGAATGATCTTGTAGGCCATGGGCACCGAGATACCCATGTACTCTGCCACATCGTTGGCTGTCAAAAATCTCTTGTTTTCCATAGTGTTTCCTCCTAATTTTGATATAGAGAAAACAAAACACCGTGCAGGGCTGATAGCTCTACACGGTGCAGATCATAATATGACAGCCGGGAGTAACCTTACCAAGATATACTTTCCCTCTTGCAAAAATGTCGCAAAAAGAGTATAATACCTCTGCGGTGCGGGGTAATCCCGTTGTGTAGGTGCTTGTACCACCTGCGCAGGTGCATGGGAGTTGGCGCTCCCTTGCACTGCCGTTGTTTTATTTTCTATCTGTATTATATCATATGTGCATACACATATCAATGTGGCATTTTCCACAAATTTGCGCTGCATTTATTGCGCATTTTATGTGTATGCACATATCTTTATTTTCGGCCATGCATCTGTTATACTTATTGAGAGGTGATCGCAATGGCTCAAACAGAGGCACAACTTCGTGCAAGCAGAAAATACCACCAAAAGTATGAATATTTACAGGCACGTGTCACTCCTGCCGAAAAGGAAACTGTAACAGCGCACGCAGAGGCCATGGGCGAATCCTTGAATTCCTTTATGCGTCGTGCATTTACGGAAACAATGGAACGTGACAAAGCGTCCAGAAATATTGATCCAAAACAATCTCGCTAATCTACTGATTCTATGAACTTATGTGCGTTTGCCCGTACGCAAACATCCCCCGCCAACAAAGCTGGGGATATTTGTGATTTAGTAGATACTAATTTAATTAATCTGGATATCATAGAGAATTATGCAATGCGAAATAAGGCGGCTTAATTAATGGTTGATATTCATAAACGAGACTTTGCAGATAACCAAATTATCATTGCGTCCATTTTCACATATGCATTTGACAATGTTAATACCATTGAGATCAACAAACGTCTGATGGAGTAACTTTACAAAGCACGGTGCGGCCGAAGAACTTCAGCCGCACCGTGCTTATTTCTGTTTTGTAAATGCCACAAAATCTAGGACACATAAAGCACCAGAACAAAGAAGATACCACAAAAACATTAGTATTTACTTGAACAACACCGCCAAAGTGCACCAACAATAGGTATACACATAATCCCATATATCACTTTACTCCTCTGACTGAAAATGGTATAATATAGCAAAACAAGGCGAAGGAAGATGCAACATGATTATTTACCTGCAAATGATTGACGCCCCGGAGGGTAAACACAAATTTGAAATCCTTTATACCAAGTACCGGGGATTGATGTTTTACATTGCAAATCAAATTTTGAACAATAAACAGGATGCGGAAGATGCGGTTCATACGGCATTTGTGGCTATCGCAGAAAATATACAAAAAATTGATGAACCCATATGTCCAAAAACCAAGGGCTATATCGTTACAATAGTTGAGAGTAAAGCAATTGATATGTATCGTCGTAAGCAACGGCATCCTCATGGTTTGTTTGATGAGGAAACCGCAGGGTTAGCAATTACGTATGATGGATCCGATGCTATTGCGAGATGTTTTGCGCTTTTGCCTGCACAAGCCAAGCATATCTTGCTGCTCAAATATCGATATGGTTATGACAATCGGGAGATTTCTAAAATGATGAACATTTCTGAAGCTAATGCAATTAAACGCATCCAACGGGCAAAACAAAAACTGGAAGAACTGTGCTTAGAGGAGGAATTGCTTTGATATCCGATGAAATGCTGTGTATCGCAGCCGGAGAATATGAACAGGCACTTCTGGCCTCGCTGCCGGATGCTGACGAATGCTATCATTCTTTTTCTGCAAAATTTGAAAAGAAAATGCGGCACTTGTGCCACAGGGCAAAGTACGCATCCGCATACTCCGTTTTGAAACGCATTGCCTGCGCTATAATCGCAATCATTCTCTGCGGAAGTATGCTCCTTATGCTCAATACAGAGGTGCGCGCTGCTGTGATTGGCTGGATAAGAGAAACCTACAACAGTTTTACCAGTTACTTCTTTGTGGACGAGGTTGAAAGCGATGAATCGCTTAATTATGAACTTACAAAGCTTCCAGAAGGGTATAAACTGCTAACTCAGCAGGAGACGGATGCTGGTAAAATTGCAATCTATCAAAGTAGCGAGGGAAAGATAATGCAATTCGGCTGCTACAGCTCAGAATCCGGTATTCTTTTTGTAGGTGGTTATGAATATGACCATTCTCAAGTTATCATTTCCGGGAAGACAGCAGATTTGTATATAGCTAAAGATCCCACGCATTCAAACACGATTGTTTGGGAAAATGCGAAAGGAAATATGCTTTTCCAACTCACTGCATATCTAGAAAAAGATTCTTTAATGCAGCTTGCAGAAGGCATTTCGCCAATACATGACACAAAAAGCTAAATTTAAAAAATTTTTTACAACATGTCCAAAAACACCTCCTTTCTTCGTTACAGATAGTAGCAAGGAAAGGAGGTGAAATTATATGAGGAAAACAGCACTGCTGATGGCACTAGTCATTTTGCTTGTAATTCCAACATCAGTTCAAGCCGCAGAACCACGTCTTATTACGCAATCTCTTAACCTGTCCTATAATCAATCTGTAGCGACCTGCACTGCAAATATCATTGGAGAATCAACATCCGACTATTTAGAAGCAACCATCAAACTTTGGCGCGGCAATACTTGCATCAAAACATGGGAAGAAACAGGAAATGGCTATATCATCTTTTACGAAACTGCGAGAGTAGTTCCTGGGATTACGCACACTTTGACCGTCGATTTGAAGGTCAATGGCGTAGCACAAGACAGGGTATCAATTACAAAGTAATGATGCTGAATTTTGCACAATGTTTTGAAATTACTGTAAATCACTGCTTAATTATTAAGGAGGTAAATTATGAAACGATTCGTTCATAAATTCGTTACACTGCTGGTTGCGATTTTGCTCTTATGTTCTTTAGGCACCGTCGCTTTCGCCGCAGAAGAGTATAGCGGTGTCCATACTTGGACAAGCGGCAATCTTTCATATTCTGCCACGGTAGTCAGGACTGACTCGGTTAGCCAACGGGAAATCCCAATCATGTCCTCCGGCGTAAGGCTTCTAAAAAACGGAAGACATACCTTCGGCAATTGCTCCTACAATGTCAGTTATTCCAGTACGCTCTGGACGAACTACACATCAGAGCTGACCACCGCAGGCGCTAAGGTAAGTGTTTACCCTACATACACCCAAAATGTAAATTTTGTTAATAGTATTACCTTCACATCCCCGAATGTGTCGGGCACATTCTACGCAGTTACCACTTGCTACGGCTACTCCGGCATCTATTATGTTAAAAGGCATGCGGGAACTACCCAAAGCATATATACCGACACTTTCTCCTTTGCTCCGTTCCACTATAGCAATACAATCCTGTACATACTGAGTTCCCAGGAATTTTAACGTCGTTTCGGTATATTTTTTGTCTGTAGAAGCACCCGGCGGCGAAGGATCGCCGCCGGGTTAGTGGTTTTCTCAGACGGGTCTTGCCCGGCATTCGACAGAAAGGAAAATGATATGGAACAATATATGAAAAAGATGACAGCCTTACTCTTAGTGTGTATTGCTATGCTTTTCTGGGCGGCCGGATGCGGCAACAGTGGTGATCCCACAGAAACTACAGAGCCGGTGATTTCAGCCGACCCAGCTTTATGGCCCACGGTGGCAAAGGACTATGCCGCCAGCCCCATTATGGAAGCAGCGCCGGACAGCGAATTCTACATTTCCCTGCAAAACCAGGACTGTGATTTCTATCCGGGTGCCCCCTATAACGGCGTTTTCTTTTACATTATAACCAAGCAGGCTTATTCCCCGGAGGAAATCAAGGTGGATTTTCCGGGGCGGACCAAATGTATCGGTATCACGGTTAGCAGCCAAAACGATACCTTTCAGCAGATCCCTGTAAGTGAAGATCCTGCCATCTTCACCTCCAGTGATCAGATGCCTTATCACTATCTGTGCCTTCAGGGGATAGACCTGGTCGCACTGGCGCAAAAGAAAAGCGATGCCGGTTACGCAGGCACGGCATACAACGCGCTTGTTGCGAAAAATCAGGCTACCAATGAAGACTTTGAGCGTTTGATGGAAGGCTATGTTATACCTTTTCAAGCCCTCTACGACCAATATATCAGTGAATATAAGGCCCAAAGCGCAGGGCGTCTTACAGACCACAGCGCATACAGGGTGAATATTATGTTCGATCCGGAGAAATTTGCCGAGGAGACTGTAGAATATATTGACATTACCTTTGGCGGCAATACCCACCGGGTGGAATTCGGGCAGTGGCGTTTCCATCAGGAGAATTGGCCGGGATCCGGCGAGGATACCCCGGGAGTCCTTATGTATTCAATGGGAGTAGTTGGTGTTTCCGATGACAGTCCTTATGCTCAGGGGTATTTGCGTACACCCCAGGCCCTGCGTTTTAAGACCACAGAGGACATCGTCCTGACGGGGCTTCGCTGCACCGAGGGGACAAATGCCACCGTTCTGGGCGCTAATCTGGAAAGCGTCTCTGCCGAGGCCAGTATGGATCTTTATTGGGACGGATCCTCAGCCTTTACGCTGAAAGCCGGCACAAATGTAACCGGGTCCGTCTATTTTTACAGCGATATATTCAAGGAATATGAAATGGGTATGACCACCACTGTTTTCGTCGATTACATAGTGACCGCCACAGGAGAAGCCCACACTCTTGCTATGCCCTGTCTGTTCCCTAGAAATAACAATTTATGGGACACCTACTGCCTGGCTTTCTTAGGGGAGGATGTAGGCGAATACTACTACTATTTCCCCGAGGATATGCTCCATGTTCAATGGATCCGTGACATTCCGGAAGGTTGGCGTGTAGAATGAAAAAACAACCGTTTCGTTTCCTGCGCCAGGGAATAATAATGGTACGCCGCAACTTCAAAAGCTATGCTTTTTTGTCTGTTACCATTATTCTATCCTTTTCCCTGCTGTTGGGGTATCTGGTTTGGTCAGACTCCTGCGCATACAACAACTACAAACAGGTGTTCAGCGAAGACCGGAACATTATAACCGTTTATGATGCGCGGCTCAATGATGCAAGCGTTGCGAGAATACTGAAGGAGAAGGCTACTGCGTATGGAAGCGAATCCTGCGTGCATTTTGAAAACGCGTACTTTGGTTCTATACAAAGCAAGGATAGTTTTTTTGTGTTGGAAGATGGACGGATGCTGTCTTCTGTCAACACCCACGCCATATGCGTTCCCTCCCACGCCTGGTGCCTGTATGCCACGGGGCTTAAGGAATTGGATGTGGTATGGATCGACGGCAAGCAGCACTATGACTATCACCTAAACAGCGGAGAAATCCTTATCGACGAACGACTGTATTCTATGTTCGGTCTTGCTGATAAAAACAACCTCTTCCAGCTGCAGCTTGGCCAGTCCTACAGCCAAAACAGCAGTTTTATGGCGCCGCCTTTTACAGGAGAATTTACCGTTGTGGGTTTGCTGGTCAGTGATGAGCCTCTAAAAATTGAGGAAGATGAGAACGGCAGCGTCTTTTTTGCAAGCGAAAATCCTCCGCCTATTGCGTTTTCTTCTACGGATCTCAACAGCACTATGCGTCCCGATTTGAACTGGTTTTCCCCAACGGTCGTTTTCTATTCCCACACACCTGAGCAAATAGACGCGCTCATCCGGTCTACCGGAATCACGACGAACATTCACGCCGTCTATCAGAGTCAGGATCACGCAAGGGATGCCATTCAGGGAGAAATTCGGCTGAAAATGGTCATTACCATCACATTGTTGGTGCTTTTGGGCATCAATCTATATTCCAGTTTTTCCAATGCTCTAAACGACAGAAAATTCGAGGTTGGCGTGCGCAGGGCCATTGGCGCATCCAAATGGGCCATCGTAAGGCAGTTTCTCTACGAAAACATACTGGTGATGCTGACCAATATTTTTATTTCCATTTGGCTGGTGCTTACTGCCGCTTTGACCTACAAGGTAATCCGCGAGCATTTTCCTGAAAACGAATTCGAGCGTTTTGTTTTTACCTTGACGATCAGCCCGCATTCCATCGGAATGTTTGCTATCTGCAGTTTAACGCTGACACTTGTTTTCAGCTTGATCTTCGCCTACAAGACGACCCAGGTTCAAATTGTGGATCACTTAAAATCAGAATAGGGGGCAACCGCTTTGAAAGTTACAACGAAAGTATCTACGTGTTTATTTTGGCTGATAATCGTTACGCTGCTTGTTGCCCCGGTTGGCCTTATTTATGAGATATCCAGCCGGGAAATGCAACAATATGCCGCACCTACGCCCCCAAAGTTCATTGAAACCGCCTTTGGCGCAGTTGTGCCCTCTGAACGGAAGGATATGAAGGAGAGCGTCTGCCTTTCCGGCCGCTTTCAATCCTTTACCTATGAATATATGGATTTGCCTCAAAAGGATCCCTCGCAAATTCGATGGCTTGTATCCGAGGGGGACGAAATTCAAATCGGTCAAACGTTAGGAACCTACAAAGGATCAAAAGTCCTGGCCACCTGCTCAGGTCTCATAACCCAGATGCAAGTATATAGCAGCACGAATGCGTTTCTCAAAGTTCAACAGGCAAACCCTATAGTCCTGGTATGTGATGTTTCTCCGGCCACCCTTCTGTCTATAAAGCTAGCCAAAGAACTAACTACACATAACGGTGAAGCAGCACAGCTGGTTTATGCTGCTTCCATCCGCAACAGCGACGGTACCACACGAATCCACCTACAGATCGAATCGGAATCCTACTTTTTGAATCAGTCCGTTAAGGAACTGTACCTTTATACAGGAAGCACCTATTCCCAAACTCTTGTTCTGTTGAAGGATTGCCTTTACCAAAAAGTAGCCGGCGACGGGGAGCCTTGGTATGTCCGCCAAGTAACGGCCGACGGCGTGTTTATTGCGGAGGTTGAAGTAAAAATCGGCTACTCAGACGAGAATTATGTGTGTGTCACCGGAATTGCAGAAGGGCAGTATTTTGATGCGGGATATGCAAAGTTCGCCAAAGGCGGTGGTCTTTCGTGAAACCTCTGGACCTTCGTATTTGCCATCTGCAAAAATCATATGCAAGACCCGTATTGACAGACATCAATCTTACAGTAACAAACGACAGCTATATTACAATCGTAGGAAAGTCCGGATCCGGAAAATCCACACTGCTGAATATCCTTGGCTTAGTGGAAGGCTATGACGCAGGAGACTATGTGTTTAATGGGATACGGATCCGCAACTTTGTAGACTATTCCCGGCTGCGCCTTGAAAATATAGGGTTCATCTTCCAGTCCTATAACCTGATCCCAACACTTAGTTGTAAGGAAAATATCCTGCTGCCCACGCTATACAGCAGCAAAAGCAACGCTCAGTCATTTGATGAATTAGTTGAGTTGTTGGACATTGGCCCTTTACTAAACCAAAAGGTAACAACCCTTTCAGGTGGAGAAAAACAGCGGGTTGCAATTGCCAGAGCGCTGATTTTGGATCCCTGCCTGATTCTTGCAGATGAACCAACCGGGAATCTGGACCCCAAAAACAGAGATATTATTTTTCGCCTACTTCAGAGCGAACACGAAAAGGGTCGGGGAATCATCCTAATCACCCACGATTCCGATGCTGCCAAGCAAGGAAAAACAACATTTACTCTCGTTGAAGGCAAATTGGTGGACGCCAGTAAATAAATTACAAATCAGTACTAAGCAAAGATCCAAACGGTTCCTAATGACTAGGGCAGGAAAGTATTAGTGACACAAATCCAATCAGCTGTGTGATCAACTTCCCCCCCCCCCCGCGGAGCCGACAAAACAGAACAACAGGTATAATGTGGCGATGTATGGGACTACGCCAATAAGAACTTCTTCGTCATGGCGCCAAATGACCAGTCGACAGACTCGTCAGCAACTGGAAACCTCCTTTCAATTGATCTAGATGGAAACATCGCCCATAGTCTCCGCAAGCAGCACTTTTTCTTGTTTCTCGACTTTTCTTGTCACCATTAAACTATTTTCACACATACATATGATATAAAAGCATACAGGTCGTGCTCTTTGCGATTTGTGGAATACCTGTGCTTTTCTATCACCAGAATTATTAGGGCAGTTCACGTATAACACGAATAATGCTGATTTACTTTCTTGTTCTTGTATGATACAATTATGGTGTCAAAAAATAGGATATATTATCTATTATGTATGCAAAACCTCGAATATCCTTAAAATAAATCAGTACAAAGGTGTATAACATATGAATTCGTTTCTAAAGTGGCCTGGTGGAAAAAGATGGTTTGTAGGGAAGTATAGCTGCATTTTTCCCTCAGAGTATAATTGCTATATAGAGCCTTTTTTGGGTAGCGCATCAGTCTTTTTTTATCTGCAACCGCAACGAGCCATACTATCTGACACCAATGCGGAACTTATTAATTTATATACTGTAATGAGGGATCATCCATTAGCGCTCGCAACACTCATGGAGAAACATGAGCAAGAGCACTGTAAGGAGTATTACTATCGCACCAGAAGTTTGAAAACGGGAGATTCAATTGAGCGTGCTGCTAGATTTCTATACTTAAACCGTACATGCTATAACGGTATGTATAGGGTTAACCAAAAAGGAGAATTCAATGTTCCTATTGGTACAAAAACAAAGTGTGCCAACGATGTGGGTAGTTTTGGAGAATACTCCTCTTTATTGCAAAGTGCTAGTTTGTTCTCACGCGACTTTGAGGAATCTATTTCGCAAGCACAGCGCGGAGATTTGTTGTTCATCGATCCCCCTTATGCGGTTGCAAACAAGCATGGTCCGTTTATAAACTATAATGACAAGTTGTTTTCGTGGGATGACCAGAAACGATTATTGAAAGCTCTATGCGAAGCAAAACATCGAGGCGCATATATTATTGCAACAAACTCTAGCAATTCTCAGCTGAACGAAATGTATTTGGAGAATAATTTCTTTACGCAAACGGTATGTCGCCGTTGTGTAATGGCAGCAGACCCCACTAAACGCAACTCCACGGAAGAATTGCTTATAACGTCGTATGATATTACAAAAGATATAGAAGGTGATGTAATTGGTCAAAATCGCATTATTGAGTGATATCCATTTTGGAAAAGATTCACGATGCTCTGATTTTGCAATCCCCGGACAGCAAATTGTTGATGATGTTAGTGGTGGAAATTCATTATATGGTGGACTTGAGTCTAAATTATTAGAATACAAGCCTGACTATATTCTATGCACTGGGGACTTAACCTCCTCCGGAAAACCGCTTGAATTTAAGTATTGTCTTGAGAAGCTATATGGTTTAGCCGAAAAGGCTTCAGTCCCAAAGCAAAATGTTATTTATTGCATTGGAAATCATGATGTGGATTGGGATCTTATTGCTCATTCTTCAAAGACAGATGAATATAAGGAATTGAATCGAGATTTCGATAGTGATGAGTCTGCTTTTCTTAACAATTACTACAGTAGCATTACACACTCCTGGTTACAGCACATGCAATACATCCCCAATGTAGATCCATATCATAATGTATTCTCTTCGGTCGGACCAATTCCAATGACAGGCGTTATCGAGCGAGATGATTTTATGATATTTGTCTTAAACTCTGGCTTTCTTTGTTCATCCGAGCAAGAAATAATTCATGGTAAAATTTCCACCGCGCAACTTGAGTGGCTGGAATCTGAACTACAAAATCAAGCCGGCATAAACAAATGGAAGATAATTGTTCTGCACCATCATCCATTTGCTTACGAATATCCTATAGTTTACCCAGAGTACAGCACTTTGGAAGAGGGCCCCCAACTCCAGCGTTTATGCGGTAAATATGGTGTTAATCTGGTTGTTCATGGGCATTATCACTATCCTACGGCAAAAACACGGCATGAGAGTGGCTGGAACAATCCGGTAACATTCATAAGTGCCGGCAGTCTATCTGTAAATCAAGCAGGAAGATTGAACGGTGGCATCCCTAATACATTCCATTACATTCAGCTTGAGGGATACCCTAATGTAATTAAACTTATTACATACGAATACATATTAGGAAGTGGATGGCGCGAGGTATCTTCAAACCGGAACGCACTTCCGCTGGATCATGAAATGTTTTTTGGTGAGATAGCGGTTGATGATTGTGAAGCAAAAGAGATCATTAGGAACTTCCCCGTGAATACTGCTATTGCATATAAAGATATTGATCAAAGACTTAAATATATAGCACCGAGCCACCTCAATAAGTTATTAAGCGAAGTCCACCGACTTGATCTTTCGGGCAGTTTCCCGGGAAGTATTAAGATCCACAGCAGCGGAAAGGAGGAGCAATTGGATGAATAAGAAGAATATACGCTATGCCGATAGACTTTTTAGAACAGCATACCAAAATCCATTTAGTGATATTCAGGCGAGAACGTTTTCAGATATGAAAATATCGTCTGAATTTGTTCCAACATCGTTGTTTTGGACGCTTTTTAATGACCAACACGAGGTTGTTATAGGAACACGTGGTAGCGGAAAAACAATATTAATGCGCATGATGCGCTATTCAATGCTAAAGAGCATCCACCACAACAAAGCAAGCGAATTAGTGGCAGCAAAGAAATTCTTTGCACTCTATATCCCTATGAGATATGAGTTTATAGAAAGCATTTCTTCGCCAAAGCTTTCGACAGAACAGCAAGACGTATGGTTTTGTTTTGCCGTAAATTGTTTAATCGCTGACTCGTTAATTGTAGAACTTAAATCATTGCTTTCGGATTATTCCGTTGATGAACAACTTGAATTAGAGTTTAAACTCACTCGGAAAATAAGTGACATGTGGGGAATTGACAATTACTTGTCCAAAGCAGATTTAAATGAACTGAGATCAGCGGTTCGTAAAATATATAATATGCATTCTCGCACACAACCACTGCCGGAATCAGTGCCGCCAGTTTTCGTAAGTTCCTTGTGTTCTGCTCTGGCCGCGGTCAATATTGAAATATCGAACATCCTGCATTTTAGCACACAACCCACTTGGATTATTTGTGTTGATGAAGCAGAATTTTTACGGCCAAATCAAATGAACTGTATCAGCAAAGTGATGCGATCTGAGTCCCAGCACATTGCAATAAAGATCGCTGATCTCCCCTACTTTCATGATATGAGCTGCCCACAGGGGCAAAAAATTCATGCTACGGTTGGAAATGACTATAAGTTAACACTGGTAAAAATAAGCGAAAAAGAGTTTATTGACCTCACTAATATGCTCTGTAGAACCAGACTTCAACCATACTATGGCGAAAAAGATCAACTTACATTAGAAACATTTGTTGGATCAGTTGGAAATGATGATTATCTAGATTATTTCAAAATTGAATTTCCAAAAGCCTCTTCTGAACTAGATATTCGAAACGGCATACTAAGTACAATTTCCGAAGATCGTAGAAAAACAGCATCTCGTACAACTGATGAAAGGGTTTTGACGCAGAGTATATTTAAGAAATTGGCGCCGATATACTACTTGCGCGAAATGTACAAGCGCGCCCAGAGGGGCAACACGAAACCCGGCTGGTTTGCCGGAGCAAAGATGATACGAAGGATTTCAAATGGTAATCCCCGACTATTTCTTCGTATCATGGATGCGCTCTTCTACAAGGCACAGTCATCAAAACTCACCCCTAAAATCCAGAGTGAAACCTTATATGCTTTCTCCGCTAAATATTGTAGCGAAACCGAATCGTTGGAAGATTGCGGGCCCGAAGTTGCTACTAAATTGAAAACTATTGCTGAGAAATTCAAGGCCACAACCCACAACGATAAACTGAAAGAATCGGGTACTACATTTCGCTTTTTAGACTCTGAATTTGAAAAGCAGAAAAAGTGGGCCGAAATTGCTATTGCAAATTCCAGACTTTTTGTTGATGAAATTTCATTGCTTAACGGGTTAACAAGTAACTCTGTACTTGAGCTTTCAAATGTCTATGCGACATATTACTGGCTCCCTATGAGACGCAATAGCAATTGCCCTAGGATTTCTGTTTCTGAGAGCGATGCAGAAAAGCCGTATTCTTATACTATTACAAAGCCAAAATCAAAGCAGAAACAAAAGGAAAAGTCAGAGCTGTCTGGACAAATGAAACTTTTTAATGAAGAGGGTAATGCAAATGACCATTAATGACTTCAGCACATGCCAATACGTCGATCTTTCCGAAAACGATATATTAATATGTGCGTTGGGATATGAATGCAGGTCATATTATCTGCTAGAAAAGAACCTAGCTACACGTAATGACTCTAATACTTTGATCATTAATTTCGATGATCTACAAAAAGAGTGTTTGTCTACTAACCTATTAAACGAAATTGATGCTCTCAAGCCCAAAACCAAAGTCTGCTCATATGCTCAGGGTGAAAAATTTCAAGATGATGTCATATCTTTTCTCAACGAAGTGGTCGAGAGCGAAACGAATAGAAAAATCTACATTGATTATTCGGCAATGCCCCGTAATTGGTATTGTGCTCTACCTGGAAGAATCGAAAACGAACTGCAGAACAGGTGTTTAGAGCTGGTTTTTCTTTATGTTGCTGGTACATACCCAGAAAAGTACGAAAGCTATCCAACAGCAGGGATAGACCGTCTAAAGTTGTTTTCTGGAGGAGCTTTGCCTAGAATCGATTCGCAACGAACACATTTAATTGCATTAAGCTATGATACCAGAAGAACTCAAAGCCTGCTAAGTATGCTTGAGCCAGAATTCTTAATTGTCTGTTATGCCTATGATACGCCCGAAAAGAAAGCGGAAATTGAGGAAGTTAATCAAGATATTATAAGGAGAGCCTCCGCTTCAGTTGCGCTCCCTATAAATGATTTTGTTTATATTTTACAAAAAATGAACGAAATCATTATAGAGCAAACCCGTGATGGGCAAATCATTATCATACCAGATGGGCCGAAACCACTTATTTTTGCGATGTCCCTTTCTTCTATCCTTGCTGATATTGATGATGATATAACATGCTTACACATCAATAGAAACGAGCTCTTGGCTGATAATAAGGTCAAGGTACTAGCCCGTGAAAATGAAATATATGGAGTAAAAATATTAATTAATAATATTGGCAAGTAATTCGTTTGGTGAAACGATCTATCGGTTGTATATGAGTGGGCATGTAGACAATGTTACAAAACGAGTTCAAAACGTGACCAACTTTTGACCAACAAAAGTCCGGTAAAAGAAAATAATCGGTATAATAGCACTATATATCAGAAGCTATTATAGTGGCTACCACCACATATCTACAAAACCAAAAATCCGCCATCGAGTGGGAATAATTTCAATTATCTCAAATATGAAAGCCCGTACTGACCTTTGTCGGTACGGGCTTTTTCTTTTTTCCCTATCCACAACTGATATTGGTACATTGAAAACTGTAATATGCAAAGTGGCAGAATTATATCGAAATTACGCGTTTTTTCGGCAAAAACTTAATTGACATTTTGCAAAATTATTGGTATTTTATATATTGTAGAATTTTAGCTAAATATCGTATAAATGCTCGATACATATCAAATGATTTGGATTTGAAGTTTCTGCCCGGACGCCGTAAATGACCGGACTATCGATTGCGAAATACCCTTCATATTTGGGTGATTATTTTTGTGCATCGATAGGGGCTTTATAGGCCATTATCGGTGCGCTCTGTTTTAGGGCAACCTACCAATGTATCTTTACCCATTGAGGGTTCTGATAAAAAAATAGTTAGGAGAGTATCAAAAATGAAAAAAATCATCGCACTTCTTCTCGCTGTGATCATGCTGTTTACTCTGGCTGCTTGCAGCACCGGTAACACTGGCACTAACGAAGACGCACAGAACGGTACCACTGGCACCACCGACACCAACAAGGATCCCGAAACCCCCGAGAAGCCCGCTACCGATTTCAAGGCCGGCTTCATCTTCCTGCATGACGAGAACTCCACCTACGACCTGAACTTCCTGAACGCAACTAAGGAAGCTTGTGAGGAACTGGGCGTTGAGTACATTGTCAAGGTCAACATCCCCGAGTCCGAGGCTTGCTACGACGCAGCTGCTGAGCTGGTTGACGAAGGCTGCACCTACATCTTCGCTGACTCCTTCGGCCACGAGCCCTACATGCTGCAGGCTGCACAGGAATTCCCCGAAGTTCAGTTCTGCCACGCTACCGGCACCCAGGCTCACACCGCCGGTGTCGCTAACTACCACAACGCTTTCGCATCTATCTACGAGGGCCGTTTCCTGGGCGGTGTCGCTGCAGGTATGAAGCTCAACGAGATGATCGCTGCCGGCGAGTTCACCGCTGACGAAGCCGAGGTCGGCTACATCGGTGCTTTCCCCTACGCCGAAGTTATCTCCGGCATGACCTCCTTCTTCCTCGGCGTCCGCTACGTCTGCCCCACCGCTACCATGGATGTTACCTTCACCAACTCCTGGTACGATCCCACCCTCGAGCAGGAAGGCGCTATCAAGCTCATCAACAACAACTGCAAGCTCATCTCCCTGCACGCCGACTCCATGGGCGCTCCCACCGAGTGCCAGAACAAGGGTGTCCCCTTCGTCTTCTACAACGGCTCCGCTAAGGATGCTTGCCCCGACACCTACATTGTTGCTTCCTACATCAACTGGGCTCCCTACATGAAGTACTCCATGCAGGCCACCATGGACGGCACCGAGATCGCTGCCGACTGGATCGGTACCCTTGAGAACGGCGGCGTCGCTCTGAAGGATCTCAACG
>JAZQTN010000055.1:0-58397 GCA_045630825.1 Faecousia sp.
TCGGTGTTAGCGGAGCAGTGCATGGAAGCCATGCCGTTCAGGGGCAGGTAGTAGTTCATCATGGAGAACATACCCTTCTTCATCTCGCCGCCGTACCAGGTGTTCAGGATGACCTGCTCACGGGAGGTCAGGTTGAACAGAACAGCGGTCTCGGAGTTCAGACCCAGCTCCTTGTAGTTCTCAACCTTAGCCTTGGAAGCGTTGTAAACAACGAAGTCGGGCTCAAAGTTAGCCAGCTCTTCCTCGGTGGGGGTGATGAACATGTTCTTAACGAAGTGTGCCTGCCATGCCACTTCCATAACGAAGCGGACAGCCATGCGGGAGTCGGGGTTGGTGCCGCAGAACAGGTCCATGACATACAGCTTCTTGCCGGACAGCTCCTTCAGAGCCAGTTCCTTACAAGCCTTCCATGCTTCCTCGGAAGCGGGCTTGTTATCGTTCTTAAACTCTTCGGAAGTCCACCACACGGTGTTCTTGGAAGTTTCGTCCATAACGATGAACTTGTCTTTGGGGGAGCGGCCGGTGTAGATACCGGTCATAACGTTAACTGCGCCCAGCTCGGTCAGCTGGCCCTTCTCGTAGCCGGTCAGAGTGGGATCCATCTCAGCCTCGAACAGAGCTTCGTAGGAGGGGTTGTGGATGATCTCAGTGGCACCGGTGATGCCGTACTTGGTCAGATCAAGCTTTGCCATATCAGTTTACCTCTTTCATTTTTTAAGTAATACCCCGCTGAAAATATGTATTTCGCTCTGGGTATCCCAAATTTTGCAACGTTATCATACACTATCACCAAATAAAAATCAATATTTATTTCGGAAATTTTCAGCCGTTTTCCAGCCGTTTTTTTGTTTTTGCAGGATTTCCTGCTATTACCAATCCGTTTCAGCTAAAAAATGACCCCTTTTCATTCAAATTGGTAAATTTACATATTTACAATTTTCTTCCTGCGTGTTAAAATGTATTCGGTGAGAATTGGGACTTATTAAAAAAGGCCCTTAAATCCGTATATTTTATCTTTGGAGGTATGATACAAAATGGCACAAAAAGTTCAGTTTGTGGAGACTGTCCTGCGTGATGCAAACCAGTCCCTCATCGCCACCCGTTTGCCCTACTCCAAGTTCGAGCCTATGCTGGAAACCATCGACAAGGCCGGCTACTACGCCGCCGAGTGCTGGGGTGGCGCCACTTTCGACGTCTGCCTGCGTTACCTGAACGAGGACCCCTGGGAGCGGCTGCGCAAGATCCGCGCAAAAATGCCCAACACCAAGCTGCAGATGCTGCTGCGCGGTCAGAATGTTCTGGGCTACTCCCACTATCCTGATGACTTTGTCAAGCTGTTCGTCAAGAAGGCTGTCGAAAACGGTATGGACATCATCCGCATCTTCGACGCTCTGAACGATGTCAACAATATGAAGGTTGCTATGGAAGCCTGCGTCAACGCCGGCGCCATCGCTTCCGGTACCATCTCCTACACTACCAGCCCTGTCCACACCCACGCCAAGTATGTGGAAATGGTCAAGGAGCTGAAGGAAATGGGTGCAGGCACTATCTGTATTAAGGATATGGCCGGCATTATGGGTCCCCAGGAGGCTTACGATCTGGTCAGCGCCATCAAGGACGCTGTGGATCTGCCCATCGACCTGCACACCCACTCAACCACAGGTCTTGCATTCATGACCTACCTGAAGGCTGTTGAGGCAGGCTGCGATATCATCGACACCGCTATCTCTCCCTTCTCCGGCGGCACCAGCCAGCCCGCTACTGAAACTCTGGCTTACGCTCTGCGTCAGCTGGGCTACCAGGTTGATCTGGACGACAAGATCACCAAGAAGATGGCTGACTACTTCAAGGGCGTTCGCGACGAGTTCGTGGCTGACGGCACTCTGATGCCCAAGTCCATGGCTACCGATACCCAGTGCCTGACCTACCAGATCCCCGGCGGTATGCTGTCTAACCTGCTGAGCCAGCTGAAGCAGATGAATGCTCTGGATAAGTTTGACGAGGCCCTGATCGAAACTCCCAAGGTCCGTAAGGATCTGGGCTATCCTCCTCTGGTTACTCCCACCTCTCAGGTGGTCGGCGTTCAGGCTGTTACCACTGTTCTGCAGGGTGAGGGTTATAAGAAAGTCTCCAAGGAAGCCAAGGCTTACTGCCGTGGTGAGTACGGCCGTACTCCCGCTCCCATTGATCCCGATGTGCAGAAGCTGATCCTGGGCGACGAGAAGCCCATCGAAGGCCGCTATGCCGACACTCTGGCTCCCGTTGTGGAAGACACCCGGGCTAAGCTGGGCGATCTGGCAAAGTGCGACGAGGATGTACTGAGCTACATCGCATTCCCCAACCTGGCTGAAAAGTTCCTGGAGGAGCGCAAGGCCAAGGAAGAGAATGTTGCTACCTACTCCATCGTGGAGTGCTAAGGAGGCAGTATTATGATGATGCTTGCTTCTGCTCTCAACAATATTGGCATCGGTGATGCCGGTATCGTGGCTGCGCTGGGTTATGGCGTTGTCTTTTTCGGACTGGTTCTCCTGATGATCGTTGTTGCCATTCTGGGTAAAGCTTTTGTCACCGCAACCAAGAAGGAAAAGAAAGCGAAAGATGTCGAACCCGCACCCGCACCCGCGCCTGTTGCTGCTGAGCCCCAGCTGGCTCCCGGCTCCGCCGGCCAGCTGAAGCTGCACGATGTTTCTCCCAAGACTGCCGCCATGCTGATGGCAATCGTAGCCGACAAGATGGGCAAGCCCCTGAACGAGCTGCGCTTCATTTCCATTAAGGAGGTTAAGTAATTATGAAATATAAAGTTACCCTCAATGGCCGTACTTACGAGGTCGAAGTCGAAGCCGGCAAGGCTATGCTCATCGATGAGTATGCTGCCGTTGCTCCCGCTTCTGCTCCTGCTGCCGTTGCCGCTCCCGCAGCTGCACCTGCTGCCGCTCCTGCCGCTGCACCCGCAGCTGCCGGTTTAACCGTTTCCGGCGGAGAGAGTGTTACCGCTCCTATGCCCGGCAATATCCTGAAGGTCAATGTTTCCGCCGGCCAGTCCGTCAAGAAGGGCGAGGTTCTGGTGGTTCTGGAAGCTATGAAGATGGAAAATGAAATCATGGCTCCCTGCGACGGCGTTATTTCCGCTGTTCCCGTAGCCAAGGGCGCTACCGTTAACACCGGTGATCTGCTGGTTGCTATCGGCGGCACTGTTACTGCCGCTGCCCCCGCTCCCGTAGCCGCTCCTGTTGCTGCACCTGCACCCGTGGTTGCTCCCGCTGCCGCTCCTGTTGCTGCAGCTCCCGTTGCCGGTGATGCTGTTAAGGCCCCCATGCCCGGCAACATCCTGAAGGTCAATGTTGCTGCCGGTCAGGCTGTCAAGGAAGGCGAAGTGCTGGTTATTCTGGAAGCCATGAAGATGGAAAATGAGATTATGGCTCCCAAGGCCGGTACCGTTGCACAAGTTCTGGTCCAGAAGGGCGCTACTGTCAATACCGACGATGTTCTGGTCGTCCTTAACTAAGGAGGCGGCCTTATGAGTATCAATATCGGTGAAGTTCTTCTGAAATTGTGGAGTGATTCTGGTTTCTCCGCAATCATCAGCGGATTCTTAAGCACCGGCGGCTGGCAGAACCTGGTGATGATCATCATCGCCTGTGTACTGCTGTACCTAGGTATCGTCAAGCAGTTCGAGCCCCTGCTGCTGGTTGGTATCGCCTTCGGCTGTCTGCTGAGTAACCTGCCCAGCTCCGGTCTATACCATCAGGAATTATGGACTGCCTTTATGGACGCCAACAGCCCCGCATATCACAGCTACGGTGCGATCATGCGCGAAGGCGGCCTGCTGGACATCTTCTACATCGGCGTCAAAGCCGGTCTGTATCCCTGTTTGATCTTTATGGGTGTTGGTGCGATGACCGACTTCGGCCCTCTGCTGTCTAACCCCAAGAGCCTGCTGCTGGGCGCTGCCGCACAGCTGGGCGTGTTCGCCGCTTTCTTCGGTGCTATCGTTCTGGGCTTTACCGGCCCTGAGGCCGCTTCCATCGGCATCATCGGCGGCGCAGACGGCCCCACCGCAATTTTCCTGACCACCAAACTGGCTCCCCATCTGCTGGGCGCTATCGCCGTGGCAGCTTACTCCTATATGGCGCTGATTCCCCTGATCCAGCCTCCCTTTATGAAACTGCTGACCACTGCTGAACAGCGCAAGATCAAGATGGTCCAGACCCGTACCGTCTCCAAGGCGGAAAAGATCGTCTTCCCCATCCTGGTTACCATCTTCGTAGCGCTGCTGCTGCCCGACACCGCTCCTCTGATCGGCTGCCTGATGCTGGGCAACCTGTTTAAGGAAACCGGCGTTACCGACCGTCTGAGCGACACTGTGCAGAATGCGCTGATGAACATTGTTACCATTCTGCTGTCCACCGCTGTCGGCGCAACCATGGTAGGCTCCACCTTCCTGACTGCGCAGACTCTGAAAATTGTTGTTCTGGGCGTTTGTGCATTCATTCTGTCCACCGTTGGCGGTCTGCTTGGCGGCGTTGTGATGTGCAAGCTCACCGGCGGCAAGGTCAATCCATTGATCGGCTCTGCCGGCGTATCTGCCGTTCCTATGGCAGCCCGTGTTGCCAATAAGGAAGGCCAGAAGGCTAACCCCTCCAACTTCCTGCTGATGCACGCTATGGGTCCCAATGTGGCCGGCGTTATCGGCTCCGCCATCGCTGCAGGCTTCCTGCTCAGCGTGTTTGGTTAATTTATCACTTAAAAAAGGCTTCCTTTTTAGGAAGCCTTTTTTCTTTTTCATCTGCTCTTTTCGACGAAAAACTCCTACACGCAATGTGTATAATCGGCTCTGGGGAAAGCCTTGTCTGCACCCCGGAAAATCTTTATTTTTTAAGGGCATTTTTCTCACTCTTTTGGATAAAAAATCCTTGTGTTTTACCCACAAATGTGATAAAATTTAGGTTGAGAAAATATCACTGTTTTTGCAGTTTTTTATCCGAAATTCCTGGAAAATACCCGAAGAAAGGAGCCACATTATGCTCTCATCTGCCTATGTCTGGGCCAAGGTCCTGAGTCATATGGAGGACCGGCTGGGTGCCGTTACCGTATCGGCCTGGTTTGACGACGCGGAGATCGTTGAACTGAATGAAGAACACCTGATTTTGTACTCCGCTTCCGACTTCCGTCGGGAGATCATTCGCAAGCGCTGCACCGATTATATCCGGGATGCACTGAAAGAAATTTTTAACTCCGACGCCAAAGTGATCGTTTATGGCGACGAGGAGCTGGAGGCTTTCCGTTCCCGGGATAAAAAGGGAAGTTCTATGGATTTCAACCCTCAGTTTTCTTTTGAAAACTTTGTGGTGGGTCCTTCCAACCAGTTTGCCCACAGCGCGGCCATTGCCGTTGCCAACCATCCCGGCGATGTTTACAACCCGCTGTTTATTTACGGCCCTCCTGGCGTCGGCAAGACCCATTTGCTTTACGCCATCGCCAACGGCATCCGCAAATCCAATCCGGAAGCCAATATTGTCTACATCAAGGGCGATCAGTTTACCAATGAGCTTGTTGCCGCCATTCAGAGCGGCAAGAACATTGAATTCCGGAACAAGTACCGGGAAGCAGATCTGTTCCTGATCGACGATGTCCAGTTCATCGCTGGCAAGGACCGCTCCCAGGAGGAATTCTTCCATACTTTCAATACGCTTTATGAAACCCATAAGCAGATCGTTATGACTTCCGACCGAAAGCCCAGCGATATTCTGACCTTGGAAGACCGTCTGCGTACCCGCTTTGAGTGGGGTCTTCTGGCGGACATTCAGCCGCCGGACTATGAAACCCGTATGGCGATTCTGAAAAACAAGGCCTCCCAACTTGGCCTGAGCCTTACCGACGATGTATGCAACTACATTGCCAACAACATCACCAACAATGTTCGGCAAATCGAAGGTACAATGAAAAAGATCCTGGCTTACCGGGATCTGAACGATATGCCTCTGGATCTTCCTAACATTTCCCGGGCTATCAACGATATGTTCAAGGCAGAGGGTAATGCCCTGCCCACCCCCAACCTCATCGTCAGCCAGGTATGCAAGTTCTACAGTGTCGACGAAACCACCCTCCGTGGCACTCTGAAAAACAAGGGCACCGCCGAGGCAAGGCAAGTAGCAATGTATCTGGTGCGGAAACTGACAAACCTCAGCCTGCCAGATATCGGCCGGGAATTTGCCCGGGATCATTCCACCGTTCACTATGCAATTTCCAAGGTGGAAATGGAACTGAAAAACGGCAATACCACTATGCAGAACAACATCCGCGACATTACAGCCAACATCAATTCCTGCCTGTAATGTTATCCACAAGAGCTGTGGATTGTGGAAAGATAACCTGTTAATAAACCGTCTGAAAAAATCTATCCAAACCGGATGTGGAAAAGTTATGATTTATCCCCAATGGGCTGTGGATAAAAAGTGCCCGGTTTTCCTGGGTCAAACCCACTTTTCCACATAACTTTCCTCTACTACTGTTACTGCTAAAAAATATATATCTTTTTATATAATAAATAGTTTATATACAGAAAGGAAAATGAATATGCGTTTTACCTGTGAAAAAAGTATGCTGGTTACCGGACTGAATATCGCCAGCCGCACCGTTGCTCAGAAGAGCTCGCTTTCTGTGATCGAGGGAATTCTCTGCCGGGCAGGCGATGGCCTGACGCTCACCGGCTACAATATGGAAACTGCTATTTCTTACCAGATTGAAGCAGAGGTTACCGAAGCCGGTCAGTGTATTCTGCCTGCCCGTCTGTTTGGTGATATCATTCGCCGTCTGCCGGAAGGACCGGTTACTGTTTTGGTAGATGATAATTTCAAGATCTCCATTCGCGCTGGCTATGCTTCCTTCACTATCAGCGCGGAAAGCGCAGAGGACTATCCGGAGCTGCCGGAGGTTGGAGAGGGCCGTCCCGTCCAGATTCCTCAGAATGTGCTGAAGGATCTGATTTCCGGTACCATCTTCGCCGTTTCTGAAAATCAGGGCAGACCTATCCATACAGGTGTAAAGTTTGAAGTGGAAAGCGACTGTATTTCTGCCATTGCTGTGGATGGTTTTCGTCTTGCGCGCAAGACTTATTATACGCCTGACCAGACTGGCTGGAATTTGAATTTTGTTGTTCCCGCTGCCGGTCTTAAGGAAGTGGAAAAAATTCTGTCCGATACTGAAGAGGATGCTTTCTTCACATTGGGCGGCAAGCATATTCTGTTCCAAATTGGCGAAGCAACCTTGGTTTGCCGCTTGCTGGAAGGTGATTTTCTGGACTGGCGCCGTGTTGTGCCCACCAACTGCCCTATTAAGCTGACCGCCCATGTAGCAGATCTGGCCAGCTCCATTGAGCGTGTGGGTCTGATCGTTTCCGAAAAGTACAAGAGCCCGGTGCGCTGTATGTTTTCCAACCAGGTGCTGCAGCTGCGGACCCAGACCACCATCGGTGCTGCAGAAGACCGCTGCTCCATTGCGGGCGACGGCAAGGAACTGGAGATCGGCTTCAATGTCCGGTATCTGGCAGACGCTCTGCGGGTGATCCCTTCTGAGGAAGTGGTTATCGAGTTGACCAACGGTTTGAGTCCCATCGTTTTGACTTCTGCGGAAGAAAAGTATGACTTTTCTTATATGATCCTGCCTGTGCGGATCAAGAGCTGATTTTGGAGTTTTTATGAAAGTTACCGTAAGAAAAAAGAATAACGATATTCCCGTTGTGATCGGTACAGAATTCATCAAGCTGGAATCTGCGATGAAGCTGGCCAATATTATGCCCTCCGGTGGCTCTGCCAAGCAGGAGATTCAGGGCGGATTCGTATTGGTAAATGGTGAGGTTTGCACAATGCGGGGAAAAAAGCTGTACCCCGGCGACACCTTCAGCTACGACGGCGATACCTGGTGCATCCATGCGGCTGTGTGATATCACCCTCCGGGATTTTCGTAATTATGTAAACCAGAAGATCGAATTTGATCCCGGTGTGAACCTGATCGTGGGCGACAATGCCCAGGGCAAGACCAATCTTCTGGAAGCCATTTGTTATTTGGGCTCCGGAAAGAGCTTCCGGGCGCAAAAAACCGGTGAAATGGTGCGTTTTGGCGCGGATTTCGCTGATATTGAGGGAAATGTATTTTCTCAGGAGCGCCAGCAGACCCTGCGATGGGTGCTTTTCTCCGGATCTAGACCCCGGCAGATCTGGAAAAATGGCGCAAAAAAGAAAACCGCGGCAGATATATCTGGTATTATGTCAACCGTGTTGTTCTGTCCGGAGGACTTAATGGTGCTGAAATCCGGTGCTTCTGCCCGTCGGCGATTGGGTGATCATGCGTTATGTCAACTTAGACCTAACTATGATGCGGCACTGACGGAATACCATCGGATTCTGGAGATCAAGAGCCGGATTTTGAAGGACCATTTTGATGATCCTTCCGTGCTGGAGATCCTGCCGGAGTATAATACCCGGCTGTGTCAGGTAGGAGCTCTGCTGATCAGCTACCGGGCAAGATTCTACGAGGGCCTAGGCAAGGCTGCTGCCCAGTTCCACGGACAGTTTTCCGGCGGGGCAGAGGATTTTGATCTGCAGTATAAGACGGTTTCCACGGTTTCCGATCCATTTGCCCCGGTGGACAAGCTGACGGAGGATCTGAAATTCCATCTGGAAACCCATTACCGGGCAGAATTGGAAACGGCCCAGTGCCTGACCGGTCCCCATAAGGATGATTTTACCGTTTCTCTTTCCGGTATTGACCTGAAGGCCTACGGCTCTCAGGGGCAAACCCGGACAGCGGCTATCAGCCTGAAATTGGCACAAAGAGAATTGATGAAACGGGAATCCGGCGAAGAGCCGGTGCTGCTGCTGGACGATGTTCTGTCGGAACTGGATCCCGGCCGGCAGGATTTTGTGCTGAATCAGATCGTTTCCGGACAGGTATTCATCACCTGCTGCGAACCGGGAAGATTCACCAAACTGGGTAAAACCATTGAAATTGAAAAAGGTAATTTGAAATAGAAGCCTTAGCTCCCACAGAGAGGGTGAAGAGGCTACTAACAACAGTCAGGAGGACTTAGCATGTCTGACGAAACAAAAGTAACGCAAGAATACGGCGCGGAGCAAATTCAGGTTCTGGAAGGACTGGAGGCTGTCCGCAAGCGCCCCGGTATGTATATCGGTTCCACATCTTCCTCGGGTCTGCACCATCTGGTGTACGAGATCGTGGATAACTCTATTGACGAAGCGCTGGCAGGCTACTGCAAGCACATCACCGTTACCATCAACCCCGGTGATTCCATCACCGTTGCCGACGATGGCCGCGGTATTCCCGTAGATATCCAGCCCCAGACCGGTAAGCCCGCTCTGGAGGTTGTGTTCACTGTGCTTCACGCCGGCGGTAAGTTCGGCGGAGGCGGTTATAAGGTGTCCGGCGGTCTTCACGGGGTAGGCGCTTCCGTTGTAAATGCGCTGTCCGAATGGCTGAAGGTCCGTGTTTACAAAAACGGCAACATTTATGAGATGAAGTTTGCCCGCGGCAATATCACGCAGCCCATGCAGATCGTGGGTACCACCGAAAAAACCGGTACCGAGGTTACCTTCCAGCCCGATCCGGAGATGTTTGATACCTTCGTTTACGATTACAGCGTCCTCCACGAGCGTATGCGGGAAGAGGCATTCCTGAATGCAGGTCTGTCCATCACCATTACCGACGCCCGCGGCGATGAGCCTATCACCGAAACCATGTGCTACGAGGGCGGTATCCGGGAGTTCGCAACCTGGTGCAACCGCAACAAGACCCCTCTGCATAACGATGTCATCTATATGAGCGGCACCAAGGGTGATGCCTCTGCCGAGCTGGCAATCCAGTACAATGATGGCTACAACGAGTTTATGCTCAGCTTCGCCAACGATGTCCGCACCCCTGAGGGCGGTATGCACGAAACCGGCTTCAAAACGGCGCTGACCCGTGTGTTGAATAACTACGGCGTGAAGAACGGCATCATCAAGGGCGACGATAAGGTTTCCGGCGAGGATTGCCGTGAAGGTATCACAGCCATTATCTCCGTCAAGCTGACCGATGCCCAGTTCGAGGGCCAGACCAAGGCCAAGCTGGGCAACGCCTACATTCGTACGATGGTGGAGCAGATCGTGGGCGATCAGCTGGCTACCTACTTCGAAGAGCATCCTGCCACGGCCAAAACAATCCTTGAGAAGGCAATGATGGCCAACCGTGCCCGGGAGGCTGCCCGGAAGGCCCGGGAGTCCATTCGCCGCAAAACCGGCCTGGAATCCGGCCAGATGCCTGACAAGCTGCAGGACTGCAACGAGCGGGACCCTGAACTGTGCGAAATTTACATCGTCGAGGGCGACTCCGCTGCCGGCTCTGCTATTCAGGGCAGAGATTCCCGCTTCCAGGCCATCCTGGCAATGTGGGGGAAAATGCTGAACGTGCAAAAGGCCCGGGCTGACAAGGTCTACGGAAACGATAAGCTGTATCCGCTGATCGTGGCGCTGGGCGCCGGCATCGGCGAGGATTTTGATATCGAGAAGCTGCGCTACCATAAAGTGGTCATTATGTCCGATGCGGACGTGGACGGCGCACATATTCGTACCCTTTTGCTGACCTTCTTCTTCCGCTATATGCGGCCTATGATCGAAAACGGATATGTCTACTCTGCCGTGCCGCCTCTGTACAAGCTGAAGCGGGGCAAGACCGAACGGGTAGCCTACTCCGACGAGGAGAGAGATCTGGTTTCCGCTGAACTCCGTGGCGAAAGCAATGCAAAAGTCGAAATTTCCCGATTCAAGGGCTTGGGCGAAATGGATCCCCACGAACTGTGGGAGACCACAATGGACCCCGAAAAGCGTACCCTGCGCCGCATCACGCTGGAGGATGCCCGCCGGGCAGACGAGATCTTTACCATTCTGATGGGCGAACAGGTTGAGCCCCGTAAGGAATGGATCGAGCGTAACGCAAAATACGCCATTAACATCGACATTTAAGGAGGTGACGCAAAATGGCAAAGCACAATCGTAGCTATACCCCCGATGACATTCGCTTCCCGGATCAGCACATTACCACATCCGATCTGGTCAGCGAAATGGAAAAAGCCTACATTGAGTACGGCATGAGCGTCATCGTCGGCCGCGCACTGCCGGATGTCCGGGACGGCTTGAAGCCCGTTCACCGCCGTATTCTGTATACTATGTACGAAAGCGGTCTGACTTCCGACAAGCCTTTCAAGAAGTCTGCTACCTGCGTCGGTGATGTACTGGGTAAGTACCATCCCCACGGCGATAGCTCTGTTTATGACGCTATGGTGCGACTGGCTCAGGATTTCTCTATGCGCTATATGCTGGTGGACGGACACGGTAACTTCGGCTCCGTGGACGGCGACCCTGCGGCCGCTTACCGTTATACCGAAGCCCGCCTGAGTAAGCTTTCCAACGAAATGCTCCGGGATATCGACAAGGAGACGGTCAACTGGGATCCCAACTTCGACGAATCCCGGAAAGAGCCCAGAGTTCTGCCCAGCCGTTTCCCCAATCTGCTGGTTAATGGCTCTACCGGTATCGCTGTCGGTATGGCTACCAATATCCCACCCCATAACCTGACCGAGGTTATCAATGCCTGTGTGGCGGTGCTGGACGATCCCGAGGTTACGATGGTGGATCTGATGGAACATATTTCCGGTCCGGATTTCCCCACCGGCGGCATCATTATGGGCCGCACCGGTATCCGCGCCGCTTACGCCACCGGCCGTGGCAAAGTGGTTGTCCGTGCCCGGACAGAATTCGAGGAGTTCGGCAATGACCGCACCCGGATCATCGTTACCGAGCTGCCTTACCAGGTCAATAAGCGCCAGCTGATTAAGACCATTGCCGAGCAGGTGAAGGAAAAGCGGCTGGACGGCATTTCCGACCTCCGGGATGAAACCGACCGCAACGGTATGCGTATGGTCATCGAGCTGAAGAAGGATGCCAATCCCCAGGTTGTGCTGAACAACCTGTTCAAGCAGACCGCACTGCAGTCCAGCTTCGGTATTATTATGCTGGCGCTGGTGGATGACCAAAAGCAGCCCAGAATCCTGACACTGCGGCAGATCATAGACGAGTATCTGGCCCACCAGAACGATGTTCTGACCCGCCGCACCCAGTTCGATCTGCGCAAGGCGCAAGAGCGTGCACATCTGCTGGAAGGTCTGCTGATTGCACAGGATAACATCGACGAGGTTATCCGCATTATCCGCTCCGCCTATGACGATGCCAAGCAGAAACTGATGGAGCGCTTCGGTCTGGACGATGTGCAGGCGCAGGCTATTCTGGATATGCGACTGAAGGCATTGCAGGGCCTGGACCGGGAAAAGCTGCAGGCAGAATTCGACGAATTGCAGCAGCGCATTACCTATTATCAGGAGCTGCTGGCAGATCCTGCGAAGATGCGCGGTGTCCTACGGGACGAGCTGTTGGAAATCCGGGACAAGTTCGGCGACGAGCGCAAGACCGAGATCCAGGATGTGGAGGACGAGATCGACATCGAGGACCTCATCGAGGAAGAAACCTGCGCCTTCACCATCAGTAAGCACGGCTATATCAAACGTATGCCTGTTGAGATTTACCGTACCCAGGCCCGTGGCGGCGGTGGTGTCAACGCCCAGAATCTGAAGGAAGAGGACTACGTCAAGTCCCTGAATATTGCGTCCACCCACGATCATATCCTCTTCTTGACCGATAACGGCCGTGTCCACCACCGTAAGGGTTACCAGATTCCCGAGGCAGGTCGGACTGCCCGCGGTACTGCTATTATCAATATTCTGCCTCTGGAGCCTGGTGAAAGTGTTACCGTAATGGTTATCACCCGGGAGTTCTACGAGGACGAGTTCCTGATGATGTGCACCAAGAACGGCACTGTTAAGCGGATTCCCTTCATCGCACTGAAGACCAACCGCAAGGGCGGTATCCGTGCACTGACTCTGGACGAAGGCGATCAGCTGATCAATGTGATCCGTACCAACGGCAACGATAATATTATCCTTGCTACCCGTCAGGGTATGGCAATCTGCTTCAACGAGAACGATGTCCGTCCGATGGGCAGAGATGCTATGGGCGTGCGCGGCATTGCCCTGACCGGCGATGATGTGGTCATCGGCGCAGAAAAGGCAGAAGAGGGCAAGACATTGCTTACCGTTACCGAAAACGGCTTCGGTAAGCGCACCGAATTGGCTGAATACCTGCGTACCGGCCCCGACGGCGAAAAGCAGCCCCAGCAGCGCGGCGGTAAGGGTCTGAAGAATTACAATATCACCGCAAAGACCGGTGCTATCGCCGGCTGCCGTGTGGTCAGCGAAACCGACGATGTTATGCTGATCGAGAGCAGCGGTGTCATCATCCGTATCCCCGCCAACACCATTAACATCTACAAGCGTGATGTCCAGGGCGTTATCGTCATGCGCATTGAGGAAGAGAATCGCCTGGTGTCTATGGAGCGCGTGGAAACGATGGAGACCGAGGAATGAAGACCGTAACGCTGTACACCGATGGCGCTTGCTCCGGTAATCCCGGCCCCGGCGGCTGGGGTGCGATCCTCGAATACGAGGGCCACGAAAAGGAACTTTCCGGCGGTGAAGAAAGCACCACCAATAACCGGATGGAGTTGACGGCCGTGATCCGTGGTTTGCAGGCGCTGAAAGAGAGCTGCATCGTGGAGCTGTATTCCGACAGCAAGTATGTTATCGACGGTCTTCGAAAAGGCTGGGCAGTCTCCTGGCGGAAGAACGGCTGGAAAAAGGCGGACAAGAAACCTGCCCTGAACCCGGATCTGTGGGAAATTCTGCTGAATTTGACCGAAAAGCACGAATTGCGCTACCATTGGGTCAAAGGCCACGCGGAGAATCCCAAAAATAACCGCTGCGACGAACTGGCTGTGGCGCAGTGGAAAATGCTGAAGGCGGAGTGAATATGTATCTGTCCATTGGTAATGATATGGCGGTGCGCACATCATCCATCGTGGGAATCTTTGATCTGGATAATACCACGGTAACGAAGCGGGGCCGACTGTATCTGGAAAAGGCCGAGCAGGAGGGCCGTGTGGTGCCCTGCGACGATCTGCCGAAATCCTATGTGGTAACGGCGGAGTACGGCATCGAGCGGATCTATTTGACCTCCCTGAACGCTGCAACCCTTGCAAACCGGGTGAAATAATGGAAAAAGCCTCCCTCTTTTGAGGGAGGCTTTTTTATGCAAAGAGTTCGGGAATTGGCGCAAAACGGTAGCCCATTCCCTCCCATTTGGTGAGAAGTTCGTCTAAAATTGCCGCGTTTGTTGCAGATGTGGAGTGCAGCAGCACGACAGCACCATCGTGGGTACGGGGCAAAAGCTTGGAATAGGCGTATTCCGCTGTAGGCTGCTTATCGTTGTTCCAGTCCACATAGGCAAGGCTCCAGAAAACCGTCTTGTAACCCAGCTCTTTTGCCATTTCCAAGTTTTTCTCCGAATATATTCCCTGAGGCGGGCGGTAATATTTCGGCAATTCCTGCCCTACCGTGTCCCGGTACAACTCCTCCAGCCCCTTGAGTTCCTTTTCAAAGGCGCTGCTGTCGGAAATCTTACTCATATCCGGGTGGTGCATGGTGTGATTGCCTACAGTATGTCCTTCGGCCACCATTCGCCGCACAAGATCGGCATTCTGCTTGATATAATTCCCCACAAGGAAAAAGGCTGCCGGCGCATTGTGCTTTTTCAGCGCATCCAGTATTTTCTCGGTGCAACCGTTCTCATAACCGGCATCAAAGGTCAGATAGATGACCTTTTCGTTCGTGTCCCCAAGGTAGGCCGCATCGTACTTGGCAAGCTGCTGTGTTGAGGCTGGACCATGGGGCGCTTGCCCCTCAGTCTTGAAACTGAGCCCCCAATTGCCGGTAGACATAACATCGGAATGCATCAGATGGACTGTCAGCGCCAACGCCACGGCAAGCGCACTGATCAGCAGGATCAAATCCCGTTTACGCATAAAAAATCCCCTCCTGGGACAGCCTATGTCCCAAGGAGAGGGGTTATGCAGGCAGCAGTTTTTTGAGTTTCCCAGAAAGAGAAAAAGCCAGCAGAAGTTTGACCGCATCCGGTATAATATAGGGAAGAACACTCTGGGCAAGAATTGGGAGTAGTCCGCCGGGAGCATACACTGTAAACCAAACTGTACCGCAGATGTAGACAACCGCCATCGCCGCAATTCCGGCGAAAATCTTGGATTTTTCTCCGAAAATATCAGTAATCCACCAATAAATAAGGCAGGAAAGCAGAAATCCCCAGAGGTAGCCGCCGGTTACACCCAACAGTGTACCTAAGCCACCGCGGAATCCGGAGAACACCGGCAAGCCCACCGCTCCCAGCAGCAGATATACCGAGAGCGAAACCGCAGCGCCTTTGCCGCCAAGGACGGCCAGCGCCAGGATCAGAGCAAAGCTTTGCATTGTGAAGCTCAGGTTTCCAAAGGGGATGCAGATCCAGCCGCATATGCACATCAACGCCGAGAAAAAAGCGCATCTGGCAAGAAAAATCGGTCGCATTTAGCACCTCACAGTTAACATAACATTGAAAGTAGTGCCCCGCAGGTTCGTGCGGGGCACATAATCGAAAAACTTATTTCAGGATCTTCAGCGCGCCGGTGGGGCAGGCATCTGCACACTTGCAGCAGTCTGCGCACTTGGCAATCTTGGCGCTATCCCGGAATTCGGGCTTGATAACGGTGCCAAAACCACGGCCCACCAGACCCAGCAGACCCTCCTTGGCCACTTCTTCACAAACACGGACGCACAGCCCGCAGAGGATGCACTTACCCTCGTTGCGCTCGATAACGACCAGCTTTTTCTCGGAATCGGTCATACGCTTACTGCCTTCAAAGCGCTTGGGATCAATGGGATAGCGGTTTGCATGCTTGATCAGCGCGCAATCGTAGTAATCGTGGCAGCCGCACTCCAGGCAACGCTTTGCCTCGGCAATGGCCTGTTCCTCTGTGAAGCCCAGATTCATTTCCTCAAAGTCCTTGACCCGGACTTCCGGGCTCTTGCAAGCCATCTGCGCCCGGGATTTCTTCTCGTGAGCCGCCAGCATATCGGCGGTTACGGTGCGCTCGGAGTAGTAGGGCTTGCAGTAGGGGACGGTTTCGCCCCGCAGGTAAGAATCCACCACAGCGGCGGCCTTGTTTGCCTCGCCGATGGCGGCAATGGCGATACCGGCGCCCCGGTTGGTGGCATCGCCCACGGCGAACACACCCTCCAGATTGGTGCGGAATGTACTTTCGTCAGCGGCGATGATGCCACGGCGGTTCAGCTCCAGATCTTCAAAACCTGAGGGCAGAACCTTCTGGCCGATGGCGGCGATGACGGAGTCAACCTCCAGCATCTCAAATTCGCCCTCAACGGGGACAGGGCTGCGACGACCGGAAGCATCGGGCTCACCCAGCTCCATAACCTGCAGCTTGACGGCCTTGACCTTGCCGTTTTCGCCCAGAATTTCCGCAGGATTGCGCAGGAAACGGAAGGTAACGCCCTCTTCCATAGCCTCGTGAATCTCGATCTTCTCCGCAGGCATTTCATCCAGTGTCCGGCGGTAGATGATGGAAACTTCCTTAGCGCCCAAACGGACAGCGCTGCGGCAGGCGTCCATAGCGGTGTTGCCGCCGCCCACAACGCAGACTTTTTCGCCAATATTGGGCTTGTTGCCCAGGGCGATCTCACGCAGCAGGTGGATACCGCCCCAAACGCCTTCCAGCTCCTCGCCGGGGCAGCCAACGCCCATAGATTTCCAGGCGCCAATGGCCACAACGGTAGCATCGTATGCTGAGGTGATCTCCTGGAAGCTTGCGTCCTTGCCGACCCGGAAATTCGCCTTCATTTCCACGCCCATATCAGCGATGGCGGCGATCTCCTGATCCAGAACGGCCTTGGGCAGGCGATATTCGGGAATACCGTAGCGCAGCATACCGCCGAGCTTGGGCATAGATTCAAAAATGGTAACGCTATGGCCAAAACGGCGCAGGAAATACGCTGCCGTCAGGCCTGCAGGACCGCCGCCGATGACGGCGACTTTCTTGCTGGTATCGGGGGCGATGTCTGCCTTAAAGGGATTGTCAGATGCCAGGTCCTTATCCGCTGCAAACGCCTTCAAAAATGCGATGGAAATGGGTTCTTCCACCATCTTCCGGCGGCAGGCTGTTTCACAGGGGTGGGGGCAGACGCGACCGATGGAAGCGGGCAGAGGCAGCTTTTCCTTGATGGTCTGCACAGCACCGCGGTAATCGCCCTGAGCGATCTTCTTCACATACAGCTGACAGTCGGTTTCTGCGGGGCAGTTCAGCATACAAGGACCCCGGCAGTCACCGTCGTGATCGCTCATCAGCAGCTCCAGCGCAATTTTTCTTGCCTGAATGACCCGGGGGGTCTCGGTGTTGATCACCATACCGTCGGCGGCCATTGTGGAGCAGGAACGCATCAGCTTGGGGCTGTTGGCGGCTTCCACAACGCAGATGCCGCAAGCGCCGTAATGTTTGACATTTTCGTTGTGGCAGAGGGTGGGAATGTCGATGCCGTTGGCTTCTGCGATCTGCAGAATGGTCTGACCAGCCAGACCCACGCACTCTTTGCCATTGATAGTCAGTTTGATTTCATTCATAGCAGCATCCTCCTTATTCCACAACCACTGCGCCCTTGCGGCAGGAGTGGATGCACTGACCGCAGCGGATACATACGCTGGCGTCGATGCTAAAAGGCTTCTTCAACTCGCCGGAAATGGCGCCCACAGGGCACTTTTTGGCGCACACGCTGCAGCCGATACACTTCTCGGGGTCAATGGCGTAGGTCAGCAGAGCGGGACATTCCTTAGCGGGGCATTTCTTATCGTTGATGTGCGCCTCATACTCGTTGCGGAAGTAGCGAATGGTGGTAAGAACGGGGTTGGGGGCAGTCTGACCCAGACCGCACAGTGCGCCGTCCTTGATAGAGGTACACAGCTCCTCCAAAAGTTCAATATCACCGGGCTTTCCTTCACCTTTGACGATCCGCTCCAGAATTTCACTGAGGCGCTTGGTGCCGATACGGCAGTGGACACACTTACCGCAGGATTCTTTGGTGGTAAACTCCAGGAAGAACTTTGCAATGCCCACCATACAGGTGGTTTCGTCCATAACAACCATACCGCCGGAGCCCATAATTGCGCCGGTTGCGCCCAGACACTTATAGTCAATAACGGTGTCCAGCAGATGCTCCGGCACACAGCCGCCGGAAGGACCGCCCAGCTGGACAGCCTTGAAGCTGTGGCCGTCGCGGATACCGCCGGCAATACCGAAAATTACATCCCGGAGGGTCTTGCCCATAGGAATTTCCACCAGACCGGAGCGCTTGACCTTGCCGGTAACGGCAAAAACCTTGGTACCTTTGGAATTTTCGGTGCCCATAGCGGCAAAGGCATTGCCGCCGTTGTTAATGATCCAGGAAACATTGGCAAAGGTTTCCACATTATTAATGTTGGAGGGCTTCAGCCAGTAGCCTGCCTGAGCAGGGAAGGGCGGCTTCAGTCGGGGCATACCGCGACTGCCTTCCAGAGATTCGATCAGTGCGGTTTCCTCGCCGCAGACGAAGGCGCCTGCGCCGGCTTTGATGCGCATATGGCAGCTGAAGCCGGAATTCATAATATTTTCACCCAGATAGCCCTTTTCCTCTGCTTGCCGGATGGCATTGGTCAGACGGACGATGGCCAAGGGATATTCTGCACGGACATAGACCACAGCCTCAGATGCGCCGATGGCGTAAGCGCCGATCAGCATACCCTCGATGAGGTTGTGGGGGTCGGATTCAATAACGGCCCGGTGCATAAATGCGCCGGGGTCGCCCTCATCGGCGTTGCAGATCAGATATTTCTCTGTTCCGGGGCTCTGACGGGCAGCGTTCCACTTAAACCAGGTGGGGAAGCCAGCGCCGCCACGGCCTGCAAGACCGGAAATCTTGATCTCCTCAATGACATCCTCGGGAGTCATGGAGGTCAGCACCTTTTTCAGGGCCTGATAGCCGTCATCGGCGGTGTATGCGTCGATCTCATCGGGATTGATGATACCGCAGTGCCGCAGAGCGATACGGGTCTGCTTGGACAAAAATTCTGCATCCTCAGGCTTGATCACCAGATCACCCAGCAGAGAATAGTCATTTTCGGCCACAGCCTTGAGGATGGTTTCGGCATCTTCGGGCTTGACCTGCACGCAGCGGTACAGCTCGCCGTTTGCGGCATATACATCTACAATGGGCTCTAAGTAGCAGATACCGATACAGCCGGTGATGGACAGTTCGGCGGGAATGTTAGAGGTCAGCGCTTTTTCCAGAGCGGTGTACACAACACCGGCACCGGCGGCAAGGCCGCAGCTGCCCTGACCGACGACAATACGAGCAGTCATTACATTCCCTCCTTTTTCCGGATATCCCGGAGAATCGTTTTGACCTTATCAGGGGTCAGAGAACCGTAAGTATCCTCGTTGATCATCATAACGGGAGCCAAAGAGCAGCAACCCAGGCAAGAAACGATGCTCAGGGAAAACAGGCCGTCCTCGGTGGTCTCGTTGTTGCCGATGCCCAGCTCTTCGGAGATAGCGTCTATGATACGCTCGGCACCGTTGACATAGCAGGCAGTGCCTTTGCACACCATAATCATATACTTGCCTACCGCAGTGAAGCGGAACTGGGAGTAAAATGTGGCAACGCCCAGAATTTTGGCAGGGGTCAGACCGGTGCGTTCGGAAATATGATAAACGGCATCAATGGGCACATAACCGTAGATGTCTTGAGTTTTTTGCAAAATGGTGATCAAACTGCCCTTGATGTCGGCATATTTCGCCAGAATATCCTCCAGCAGGCTCAGATCCACCTTTTCGTGATTACAGCACATGGAAGCCACTCCTTTTCGTGGGTTAGATGGTTCCGTGCCGGGGTTACCGGCACGGAAAATGGAAATTTATGGAATCAGTCCTTCTTCAGCAGGTCGCGGATCTCGGTCAGCAGGACTTCCTCAGCGCTGGGAGCGGGAGGAGCAGCTTCTTTGACCACTTCTGCTTCCTTCTTCTTGCCCAGTTCGGACAGGGTGTTAAGACCCTTGACGATGAAGAACACAACCAGAGCCAGAATCAGGAAATTGATGACAGCGGACAGGAAATTGCCTACAGTCAGGTAGTTTTCTACCAGCTGGGAGACTTCTTCGCCGGCTTCATTGACAACCAGCTCAAACTTCTCGGGGACCCAGGGCATACGGGGCAGCTTTACCTTGATGTCGCTGAAATCAGCGCCACCCAGGAAGATGTTGACCACGGGCATAATGATGTCGTCGGTCAAGCTCTTGGTAATGGTGGAGAATGCGCCGCCGATGATAGTACCAACGGCCAGTGCCATTGCGTTGCCCTTGATGGCAAACTCGGTAAATTCTTTCCAGAGAGACTTTCCTTTTTTCATTTTGTTTCTTCCTTTCGTTTATGTTTCATTGGAATTCTCACTTTTCAATGATTTCCAGACCGCCCAGATACTTGCGCAGGCACTCAGGCACCACGATCGAGCCGTCAGCACGCTGATTCTGCTCCACCAAAGCGGGGAAAATACGGGAGGTTGCCAGACCGGAGCCGTTCAGGGTGTGAACGAAGTCGATCTTGCCGTCGGCACGGCGATAGCGGATATTGCCCCGGCGGGCCTGATAATCCCGGGCGTTGGATACGGAGGAGACGTCCTTGTAGCCGTCCATAGAAGGAATCAGGATTTCAATATCGTAAGTTCTGGCCATAGAGGCGGAGCAGTCGCCGGCGGCCAGCTTCACGGTGCGGAAATGGAAGCCCAGACCTTCAACCAGCTTTTCTGCCTTGGTTACCAGCTCATCAAAAGCCTCGTCGGAGGTTTCGGGGGTGGTGAACTGGAACATTTCTACCTTGTTGAACTGATGGCCACGGACCATGCCACCCTCGTCGGCCCGGTGAGAGCCGGCTTCACGCCGGAAGCAGGGGGTGTAAGCGAAATATTTCTTGGGAAGATCGGCTTCGGTCAGGATCTCATCCCGGTAAACGCTGGCCAAGGCAGCTTCTGCGGTGGGCAGCATATAGTGCATACGGTCATCCGTGGGATTGGAGATCTTGTAGACCTCGTCGGCAAACTTGGGGAACTGGCCTGCAGTTTCGCCGCACTGGTACTCCAGCATATGAGGAGGCAGGATAAATTCGTAGCCGTCGGCGGTGTGGGTGTCAATGAAGTAGTTCAGCAGCGCCCATTCCAGCCGTGCACCCATACCGGTGTACATCCAGTTACCGGAGCCGGCCAGCTTGACACCCCGCTCGTAGTCGATCAGGCCCAGATTGGTGCAAAGATCTACATGGTGCTTGGGCTCAAAGTCAAATTCCGGCTTTTTGCCCACATAACGCAGGGGCTCGTTGTTTTCCTTGCCGCCGGGCAGCAGATCTGCATCCGGCAGATTGGGCAAACTCAGTATAGCGGTACGGAATTCCACGCTCAGATCCTTCAGGAGGGCGGCTTCATCGGCGATGGAAGCGTCCAGAGCAATGCTGCGCCGCTTGTTCTCTTCGATTTGGGTGTCCAGAGCGGTGGTGTCCTGACCCTGTTTTTCTGCGCCCTTCTTCTGGCCGAACAGCTTGCCGTTTTCCTTGGCCAACTTGTTCTTTTCAGCGGTTTTGCTCTCGGTGGAGGTCTTCAGACTCCGGATCTGCACATCCAGTTCCAGAATTCTGTCGACGGTGGCGTCGCAGTCCACTTCCTTTGCCCGCAGACCGGCCTTCACCGCGTCGGGATTTTCCTTGATTTTACGAATATCCAGCATTTTATTTAACTCCTTAGTTCAGTGATTATTCAGCATCAATAATATCGTCCGGAAGAACATCCGGCTTTTCTGGGATCACCAGTGCGCAGACGATGTAGGCCAGCACACCGGCACCGGCAAACGCTATCAACAGCCATATTAAGCGGATAATGGTGGGGTCAATGTTCAAAAATTCTGCCAGACCGGCGCAGACACCGGCGATTTTCTGATCGTGTTTGGAGCGGTACAGTCTTTTCTGCATTGTAAAAACTCCTTCCGTTTCATTGTTTCACGTGAAACAAGCCCTATTTCTTGATCTGCATCAGTGCTTCCAACAGATGCTGCAGATCTTCTTGTCCGTAGAATTCCAGCTCAAAGCGGCCCTTGCGCTTGCCGTTGATGATTTTTACACCCCGGCCAAGTTGTTTGCTCAGGGCTTTTTCGCACTCGCCCAGGTAATCTACCTTCAAAGTGGGCTCAATTTCCTGCTTTGGTTTTGTGCCTACGGTTTTGCAAAGAAGTTCTGCCTGACGGACAGAAAGCCCCAGGGCAATGATCTTCTGGGTAATATCCAGCTGTTCTTTTTCGGTTTTCAGGGAAAGCAGTGCCCGGGCATGGCCTGCGGTCAGCTCGCCGGAGCGAACTTTTGTCAAGAGTGCATCGCTCAAATTCAGCAGACGCAGGGCATTTGCTACGGCGGGGCGGGATTTTCCCACCCGGGAGGCGGTTTCTTCCTGAGTCAAACCGTAGTCGGACATCAGGGATTGATAGCCAAGGGCTTCTTCCACGGGGTTCAGATCCTGCCGTTGCAGATTCTCGATCAGCGCCAGTTCCATAACCTTTTTGTCGTCTGCTTCAATGATGACCGCAGGAACTTCCTGCAAATTCGCCATTCTGGCGGCGCGCCACCGCCGTTCACCGGCGATGATCTGATAATACCCGGAGTCCAGCTCCCGTACAGTCAGGGGCTGAATAATGCCGTGCTGGCCAATGGATTCTGCCAGCGCTTCCAGCTCCACTTCGTCAAAATCCTGACGGGGCTGGCCGGGATTCGGCTCTATTTTGTGGATCGGCAGCAACTTATAGGGGGTATTTTCTCCGGATTCCACGGAGAAATCACCCAGAAGCGCGCCCAGACCTTTTCCGAGACCCTTCTGTGATGCCATTGAATCACACTCCTTATAATTTTGCATTGATCTCCGCTGCCATTGCCTTGTATGCCAGAGCACCCTTGCTGGAGCGGTCATAGGCGGTTACGGGCAGGCCGTGGCTGGGAGCTTCCGCAAGGCGGATATTTCTGGGGATAACGGCGGTATAAACCTTGCCGGGGAAATGCTTGCGAACTTCTTGGGCAACCTGAGTGGAGAAATTGGTGCGGCCGTCAAACATAGTCAGCGCCACGCCGAAGATCTCCAAAGTGGGGTTAATCCGCTTTTTTACCATTCGTAATGTGGACATCAGATCGGAAAGACCCTCCAGTGCGTAATATTCGCACTGCACCGGAACCAAAATACCATCCGCTGCCGCCAAACCGTTCAGCGTCAGCATTTCGAGGGACGGCGGACAGTCGATGAGAATCAGATCGTACTGATCTTTCACGGTGTTCAGCGCCATAGCCAGTCGTCGATTGGGATTTTCCATACCGATCAGCTCTACCGCTGCACCGGCAAGATCTGCCGAGGATGGCAGCACATCGCCGAATTTCGTATTGATAATGGCCTCCTGCACGGGAACGTCGTCAATGATTACATCGTAGACATCCCGCTTGATCTTCCGCTTATCCACGCCAAGACCGGAGCTGGCATTGGCCTGAGGATCAAAGTCGCAAAGCAGAACCCGCAGCCCCAAATCGTGGAGGGCGGCGGTCAGATTAACGGCAGTGGTGGTTTTGCCCACGCCGCCTTTTTGGTTGACCACGGCAATAATTTTACCCATTGTGTACCTCTCTAATGTGAATGTTTCACGTGAAACAGTTACTGCAAATACTGAAATAGCATCGCGGACACCAGCAGGAAGCAGATGAACACCACTGCCAGTGCGACCCGGGTCAGCCGCAGGTTATACTTGGTGCGCCGGAGCTGTTCCTCCGGAGAAAGGACCCGTTGACGGCGGACTTTCTTCTTGCTGACGGGGGTTTCCGCCCGATGGGGCAGGTTCACGGTAACATCGGGCTTCACCGGATATTTTTCCATATCTGCAAGGCAATTCTCGCAGAAGACCTGTATTTCCGGCACTTCCACGCCGCATTTGATACAGTTCATCGGTTCAGCCCCTCCTATCCCATAATATAGTTAAGCTAATTATACACCTTTTTATTGCCGCAGTAAAGAGGAAATTACAATTTCTAAAAAAGTTATGAAATCACTATTGACAATCGCGTAACCATATGCTACAATCAAATCACCACATAAAAGGAGGGATACCCAATGCAGTGGAACATACCCGGTACTGTCATACCAGTAGAGCTGACACAAGACCCCCATATTGAGGAGCGCATTCGTGGGATGTTTTTGGGCGGCGGTATGATGCTGGGCCAGATCACCGCGGTTACCGGTCTGGAGCCATACACCGTGCAGAACTGGGTCAAGCGGGGATTTTTGCCGGCCCCGGAGAATAAACGCTATACTCTGCGTCAGCTTTGCCGTATCATTAATATCAATATGCTGAAGGATGTGCTGGCGATGGAGGACATCTGCGGTCTTCTGCAGTTTGTCAACGGCGATCTGGGCGATGAAAGCGATGATCTTATAGACGATTCCCAGCTGTATTTCCTGTTTATCCGGCTGGCGGAGTGCCACGCCCGTACCCGGACGCCTTTTGAAAAGGACATCTATTTGAAAGAGGTGCTGCAGGATTACGAAGAGCCGATCCCCGGTGCAAAGGCGCGGGTAGCAAAGGTCTTGAGAGTTATGTTAACCGCCTGGGCTGCAGCCCAGTTAAAACAATCGGCGCAGAAATTGCTGACCGAAATCAAAGAAAATTGAGAAAAGGAGAAATGTAAAATGGAATATAATAGTTCCGGATTTTACAGCTATTCCAGTGGAAAGAAGCCTGTAGATCTTAAAAAGTACAAAAAACATATTATCATTGCAGCGGTAGCGCTGGCAGTGATTATCGGTGTCCTCACCTGCTTCTACACCGTAGACGACAAGCAGCAGGCCGTGGTTACCACTTTCGGCAAGGTTACGGATGTTACCGATGCAGGTCTGCATTTCAAGCTGCCTTTCGGCATTCAGCAGGCACATAAGGTGGATGTGAATGTCTACCAGAAGATCGAGCTGGGCTACAACACCAACGCCGACGGCGCCGCCGTTACTAACACCAGCGAGAGCACGATGATCACCGGCGATTACAACATCGTCAATGTGGATTTTTATGTGGAATACAAGATCTCCGATCCTGTGCAGTATCTGTATTCTTCCACCGCTCCGGAGCTGATCCTGCGGAATCTGATCCAGAGCCAGGTTCGGAATGTGGTCGGCTCTTCCAGCGTCGACAGTGTGCTGACCGATGGCAAGGAAAACATCCAGATGCAGGTCAAGGAGCTTGTTACCGGAATTCTTGCAGAGTATGACATCGGTCTGACCCTGGTGGATGTCCGTATTCAGGACGCCGAGCCCCCCACCAGAGAGGTTGTCGAGGCTTTTAAGGCGGTGGAAACCGCAAAGCAGACCGCCGAAGCTGTTGTGAATGAGGCAAAGGCCTATGAAAATGCCCAGGTCCCCAATGCGGAGGCCCAGGCGGACAAATTGCGCCAGAATGCCCAGTATCTGAAGCAGAAGCGTATTAATGAAGCCGTTGAGGCCGTGGCGATGTTCGAGGCGATGTACGCAGAATATGTGGACGACCCCGAAATTACCCGCGCCCGTATGTACTATGAGGCCATTTCCAAGATCCTGCCCGGCGTTCGGCTGTATGTCAACACCGGAGACGGCGAAACCGTGGATATGCTCCTGCCTCTGGAATCTCTTGTGGGAGGTAACTAAGCTATGAAAAAAGGTATTGTTTTTGGCGCAATTGCGCTGTTGCTGATCATTCTGGTGGCCAGCTCTATGTATACAGTCCGGGAAAATGAGTATGCCTGTACCTTCCGTTTTTCCGAGATCGTACACACGGAGAGCGAGCCGGGACTGCATTTCAAGGTCCCGTTTGTGGATTCTGTGAAGTATTTCGCCAAGGCTTCCATGCTCTATGACATTCCGCCTTCCGAGGTGCTGACCTCTGATAAGCAGAATATGACCGTGGACTGCTACATTCTGTGGAACATTTCCGATCCCCAGAGATTCTATCAGTCCGTTGGTTCCACTCTGGAAGCCGAGTCCCGTCTGAACGCCATCACCTATAACGCGCTGAAAACTGCAATGGGCACCCTGGCTCAGGCCGATATCATCAATATGAATGACGGCGCAGAGCGCAATCAGATTTATGACGGCATCGCCGCCACCGTTAATGTGGAGGTTGAAAAGTACGGTATTCACGTAGAGGATGTAAAGATCAAGCAGTTTGACCTGCCTGACAGCAACCTGAACGCAGTGTATCGTCGTATGATCTCCGAGCGGAATCAGATGGCGGAAAAGTACACTGCCGACGGTAATTACGAGGCTTCCGTCATCCGCAACGAGGTGGATAAGACTGTGAATATCACCATCTCCAACGCCGAAGCCGACGCCGCCAAGTTGGTGGCTGAGGGCGAAGCGGAATATATGCAGAAGCTGGCAGATGCCTATGATTCCGCGGACAAGGAGGACTTCTACAAGTTCATTCTGGCGCTGGATGCTCTGGAACAGAGCCTCACCGGTGAGAATAAGACCATCATTCTGGACGCCGATTCCGATCTGGCCCAGATCCTGGCCGGCGTAACCGGTTAAGGCCAGAGAAACGCGCAACAAAAAGCCCCCTCTGTCGAGGGGGCTTTCTTTATTCTTGAATTTCCAGCTGCGTTTGCCGGGCGTGTCTTATTTTACGCACCATAAAGATGGCGATGGGGATACCCCGCGCCAGGCTCAGCACATCGGCTGCCGCTTGCACTGTGCCGATGCCGTACTCACTCCACAATGCCGCCATTGGGAAAAGAATGGGGATGAAGCAAAGTCCCTGCCGGGCGGTCGCCAGCAAAAATGCTCCCGCGGCATTGCCCAGACCGGCGCACAGCATATTCACCACCGCAACCCAGGCGTGGACCGGCAGGGTTATGCCCTGGGTTATGATGCAAAGGGCGCCGATTTTGCGCATTTCGGGGTCGCTGCCGGCAAACAGCACGATAATGGGGTCGGCAAACACCGCTAAAAGCACTGCCATCACCGCCGAGCCCATCAGTGCCACCTTGGCGGCGAATCGGTAACTGCGCATCACCCGGTCATACCGTTTTGCGCCCCAGTTGAAGCCTGCCACAGGCTGGAAACCGTTGCCGAAGCCCAAAATGATACCAAAGGGGAACATCATCACCTTGGTGCACACGCCCACACCAGCCAGAACGGAGTCGGAAATATTGCCTGCCAGATCGTTAAGCAGGATGCCCGAAACCACCGCCAGACCGGAGCGGAACATAGACGATGCGCCCACGCTGACGATCTGACCGATGATATCCTTACAGAAGTGGAACATCCGGATAGACAATGTCAGCAGGCTGCGCCGGGTCAAATACGGGAAGATGAGAATGACAAAGGTTACCACTTTTGAGATTGCCGTGGCGATGGATGCGCCGGCTACACCCATATCCAACCCGAAAATGAACAGCGGGTCAAGAAAACAGTTCAAAATGCCGCCCACGCCCATACCGATCATCGACAGCGTGGCGCTGCCCTCGGACCGCAGGCATTGATTCATCACGAAATTCGCCGCCATAAAGGGGGCTGCCAGCAGAACATAGGTGGCGTAATCCACGCTGTACTGCTCGCAGGTGGGGGTTGCGCCCAGCAGCCGCACCATAGGATGCATAAAGGTCAGACCGAAGATCAGCAGCAACGTGCCCAAGCCTGCCGCAAGGAAAAATGCGGTAGACAGCACTTGGGATGCCTTTTTGTCCTGACCGCTGCCCAAAAGGCGGGCGATATAGCTGTTTGCGCCTACGGCAAGCATAGAGCCGCACATCATAATCAGCTGATCCAGGGATGCATTGACGCTGACGGCGGCGGTGGCGTTAGTGCCCAGAGAGCTGACAAAATAGGTATCCGCCAGAGAATAGATAGAGGTGATCAAAAAGGCGATGATGGTGGGAAAGGCCATTTTCAAAATGGTAGTTTCCACCGGCTCGGTAAGCATTCGCTGTTTGCGCAGAGCTTGGCGTTGTTCCATACTGTCAGCCATATTGATCCCCCCTTTCGATGAAATTCGACAAAAAACGACAAAAGTATTATATCACAGCCCGGGAAATTATCAAGTGCCGGCAGAAAATGGTTGCTTTCTGGGCAGTTGGCATTATAATAACAGAAAAGGAGGGCTTGTCTATGACAAAACGGAATCTGTACATCGCCTGGGGCGCACTGTTTGCCATTTGCGCCGGTCTGGGCTTTGTTCCCGCACCTAAGGGCGTGGCATACGCTATTTTGCTGTTTTTTGCCCTGCTTTTCTTCGTCCCCCCCACGATTTTGACCTATAAGGCCATCAAAGGCGGCGACGTTGCGGAATTGAAGCGAATCCGCACCATCAGTCTGATCAGTCTTGGTCTGACCCTTACAATGCTGGCGCTGAATTTTCTGTCGGTCAGCTTCACGGCGGCAGGAGGACTGTTTGTCTACTGGCTGCTGATCATTGTGTCTGCGCCTATGGTCTGCGGACAAATTTGGGTCATCAGCATTTTCTTATGGGGCTGTTTACTGTCGGCAAGCTGGCAGGAGATCCATAAACGGAAAAAGAAATAAGAAAAAGCCACCTCAAAAGAGGTGGCTTTTTTGTTATTCCAACTCAAATGCGCCGGTGTAGAGCTGGTAATAGGTGCCCTTTTGGGCGATCAGCTCATCGTGGGGGCCCCGTTCGATGATGCGGCCGTTTTCCAGCACCATAATGCAGTCGGAATTCATAACCGTGGACAGCCGGTGGGCGATGACAAAGGTGGTTCTGCCCTTCATCAGCGCATCCATACCCTTCTGCACCAGAGCCTCGGTACGGGTATCGATGGAGGAGGTGGCTTCGTCCAGAATCATTACGGGAGGATCGGCAACCGCCGCCCGGGCGATAGCGAGAAGCTGGCGCTGACCCTGAGAGAGGTTTGCGCCGTTACCGCTGAGCTCGGTTTGGTAGCCATCCGGCAGACGGGTGATGAAATCGTGGGCATTTGCCAGCTTCGCGGCGTAAATACATTCTTCATCGGTGGCGTCCAGCTTGCCGTAGCGGATATTCTCCATCACCGTACCGGTGAAGAGGTTGGTATCCTGCAAAACCATACCCAGCGACCGCCGCAGATCGGATTTCTTGATTTTATTGATATTGATGCCATCGTAGCGGATCTTGCCGTCGGCAATATCGTAGAAGCGGTTAATAAGATTGGTAATGGTGGTCTTGCCGGCACCGGTAGCGCCCACAAAAGCGATCTTCTGACCGGGGGTGGCGTACAGGGAAATGTTGTGAAGCACCGTCTTTTCCGGCACATAGCCGAAGTCCACGTTGTACATCGTGATATCCCCCTTCAACTCGGTATAGGTAACCGTGCCGTCGGCTTGGTGGGGGTGTTTCCAGGCCCATTTTCCGGTACGCTTTTTGGACTCGGTAATGTTGCCGTCATCGTCGATAGTGGCATTGACCAAGGTAACATAGCCCTCGTCTGCCTCGATTTCGGCATCCATCATCTCGAAAATACGCTCCGCACCTGCCAGCGCCATAACGATGGCGTTGATCTGGTTGCTTACCTGACCGATGGGCATATTGAAACTGCGGCTGAGGGTCAAAAAGCTGACCAAACCGCCCAGTGTCAGCATCGTTTCTCCGGAAAGTACGGCCATCAGGCCGCCGATCACTGCCAGAATGGTGTACTGCAGGTAGCCGAGGTTGTTGTTCACCGGGCCCATCATATTGGTAAAGGCGCCGGCCTTAAATGCATTGACGCGCAGATCCTCGTTGATCTTGTCGAATTCCTCCCGGCAGGTTTCTTCCCGGCAGAAAACCTTGACTACGCGCTGACCGCTGACCATTTCTTCCACATAGCCATTGGCGGCGCCCAGCGCACGCTGCTGACCGATAAAGAATTTGGCGGAATTGCCGGCCACGGTCTTGGTAACCATCATAATGCCGAAGGCGGTGAGCAGCACCACGCCCGTCAGAATGGGAGATGTGGTGATCATCGCAACAAATACCGCGATCAGGGTTGCCACAGAGGAAACGCACTGGGGAATTGCCTGGGTGATCAGCTGGCGCAGTGTGTCGATGTCGCCAGTGTAGCGGCTCATCAGGTCGCCTGCGGTGTGGGAATCAAAATAGCGGATGGGAAGCTGCTGCATATGGGCGAACAGACTGTCCCGGACCTCTTTCTGGGTACCCTGACCGATCTTCGCCATCAGGAAGCTGCTGAGGAAATTGCTGACGATGCCGATGAGGTAGATGCTGGCCATCAGGATCAGGAATTTCACAAGGGGCAGGAAATTGGGATTTACCGTGCCCAACAGGGGCTTAACATAGTCATCAATGACATACTGAATGGACTTGGAGCTTGCGGCCTGCGCAACGGCTGCCAGCAGCAGGCAGACCATAGAGATGATCAGCTGCACCCGATAGGGCTTCATATAACCGAGCAGGCGCAGGAGGGTCTTTTTGGGGTCTTTTGCCTTGCGGCCATCGCCCCGCATCTTTACAGGAGGCATTACTCCTCGCCTCCTTTCACCTGTGAGTCAAAGACTTCGCGGTAAATATCCGAAGTCTTCAGGAGGGTTTCGTGGTCGCCTTGCGCCACGACCTTGCCGCCGTCCAGCACCAGGATCAGGTCGGCTTCCTGGACGGAAGCGATCCGCTGGGCAATGATCAGCTTGGTGGTGTGGGGAATTTCCTCCCGGAAAGCCTTGCGGATCATAGCGTCGGTGTGGGTGTCCACCGCAGAGGTGGAGTCGTCCAGAATCAGAATTTTCGGCTTTTTCAGCAGCGCCCGGGCGATGCAAAGCCGCTGCTTCTGACCGCCGGACACATTGGTGCCGCCCTGCTCGATATGGGTATCATACCCGTCGGGGAAGCTGGTAATAAAATCGTGGGCGCAGGCCAAACGGCAGGCGTGTTCCATTTCTTCGTCTGTTGCGTTGGGGTTGCCCCAGCGCAGGTTATCCTTGATAGTGCCGGAGAACAGGGTGTTCTTCTGCAGCACCATAGAAACCTCGTTTCTCAAAGTATGGATATCATACTCCCGGACATCCACGCCGCCAACCTTCAGACTGCCCTCGGTTACATCGTAAAGGCGGGGGATCAGCTGTACAAGGGTGGATTTGCTGGAGCCGGTACCGCCGATGATGCCTACGGTCTGACCGGGAGCAATATGGATATTTACGCTGTCCAGCGCATTCTTGCCGGCCTTTTCGGAGTAGCGGAAGCAAACATTTTTGAACTCAATAGAGCCGTCTTTCACATCAAATACAGGATTTTTCGGATTTTTCAGCACAGGTTCTTCTGTCAGCAGTTCGTAAGCGCGGCGCATAGGCGCACGGCTCATAGTGTACATTACGAACACCATACTCATCATCATCAAACCGCCCAGAATCTGGCCGGTGTAGGTAAACAGCGCCGTCAGATCCGCCACATCCAGCTCGCTGCCAACCACCATACGGGCGCCGAAATAGGAGATCAGGATCATACACGCGTATACCGCCAGCTGCATCATCGGGCTGTTAAAGGACAGGATCCGCTCCGCCTTGACAAAATCCCTGTAAATGGTGTCGGAGGTTTCCTGGAACTTCTCGATTTCCTTTTCCTTGCGGACAAAGGCCTTGACCACGCGGATGCCGTGAATATTTTCCTGCACCACATTGTTCAGCTTGTCGTAGGACTTGAACACCCGCTCAAAAATCGGATGCACTACGCCGATCAGGCTGAACAGGCCAAAAGCCAGCAGCGGCAGAATCACGCAGTAGATAATGCTCATTCTGGGGCTGATACGAAACGCCATTACCAGCGCCATCACCAGCATTACCGGAGTGCGGAAGATCATCCGAATGGACATCTGGAATGTCATCTGCAGAGTTGCCACATCAGAGGTCAGACGGGTAACAATAGAAGAGGACGAAAATTTATCGATGTTGCCAAAGTCATAGGTCTGGACCTTGTGGAACATATCGTGGCGCAGATTCCGGGCGAAGCCGGTACTGGCGTAGGACGCAAAGAACGCCGAAGCCACGCCGAAAGTCAGGCTGCAAAGGGCAAACAGAGCCAGGCGGCCGCCGTAGCGCCACACCTCGGACATAATTCCCGGCTCAATGCCAAAGCGGATCATATCTGCGATGACCAGCGGGATCAAAATTTCCATCGTTACTTCGCCTACCATACAGATGGGGCTCAGCAGCGCTGCCCATTTATACTCCCGGACGGATTGGGCAAGTTTTCTTATCATACAGTCAACTCCTTGCTGAGAAAACCAAAATATAGGGATAATTTTACCACCCCGGGGGATAAAACGCAAGTTCTTCCCAAAAAGTTTACAATCCCGAAGACGAAAAACTGCGCCCTGCTTTTTGCAGGGCGCAGAAATAAATTTAGCACAGCTTTGCACCGGCGGGGATGGCGTCGCTGACCATAACCAGGTTCAGCACTTCCTCGCCCTTTTCGGTGTGGATGGCGGAAAGCAGCATACCGCAGGAATCTCTGCCCATCATCTTTCTGGGAGGCAGATTGGTGATGGCTACCAGAGTCTTGCCGATCAGCTCTTCCGGCTTATAATACTTTGCAATACCGGAGAGAATCTGGCGATCCGTGCCGGTGCCGTCATCCAGCGTGAAGCACAGCAGCTTGTCGCTCTTCTTCACCGGCTGGCAGTCCTTAACCTTCACAGCACGCAGATCGCTGCGGCAGAAAGTGTCGAAATCCACGGTTTCTTCGGCATAGGGCTCGATCTCCAGAGGAGGCAGGGCAGCCTTTGCCTTGGCTTCGTTGAAGGCGTTGATCTCCTCCATCTTCTTGACGGGGTCAAGACGGGCAAAGAGGATCTCACCTGCGCCGACCTTGCCGCCGACGGGCAGTGCGCCGAAGGAATTCAGGCTTTCCAGACCGCCGTTTTCAACATTCAGCTGCTCCAGAATACGCTTGGAGGTGTCGGGCAGGAAAGGCTCAAGGGCAATTGCTGCAAACCGAATGGACTCCAGCAGGTTATACAGCACAGTTCCCAAACGGTTGTGATTTGCCTCGTCCTTCGCCAGAGCCCAGGGTGCGGTCTCGTCGATATACTTGTTGGCGCGGCGCAGCAGGGCGAAAATCTCATCGATGGCGTCGGCAACTTTCAGCTCGTCCATCTTGGCGCTGACCTTGCCGGGCATTGCCAGAGCAACAGCCTTCAGATCCTCGTCCAAAGTATCGGTAAATTCGGCAGATTTGATCTCGCCGCCGAAATACTTGTTGCTCATTGCCACGGTGCGGTTCACCAGATTGCCCAAAATGTTGGCAAGTTCGGAGTTAACGCGTTCAATGATCAGCTCATAGGTCATAATGCCGTCGGCGGCGAAGGGAATCTCGTGCAGCACGAAGTAGCGCACAGCATCCACGCCGAAAAGTTCCACCAGATCGTCGGCATAGATCACATTGCCCAGACTCTTGGACATCTTATCGCCCTTAACCAGCAGCCAGGGATGGCCGAAGACCTGCTTGGGCAGGGGCTCACCCATACTCATCAGGAAGATGGGCCAGTAAATGGTGTGGAAACGGACGATGTCCTTACCGATCAGGTGCAGATCGGCGGGCCAGAACTTCTTGTAGTGATCGCTGTGATTGCCGTCGGGGTCATAGCCGCAGAAGGTGATATAGTTGCTCAGTGCATCCAGCCAGACATAGCTGACATGGCCGGGAGCAAAGTCCAGAGGCACGCCCCAGGTGAAGCTGGAACGGGAAACGCACAGATCCTGCAGACCGGGCTTCAGGAAATTGTTGATCATCTCGTTCTTCCGGCTCTCGGGCTGGATGAAATCGGGGTGCTCTTCAATGTGCTTCATCAGCTGGTCGGCGTACTTGCTCATCTTGAAGAAGTATGCCTCTTCCTCAGCGTCCACGCACTCTCTGCCGCAGTCGGGGCACTTGCCGTCAACAAGCTGGCTTTCGGTCCAGAAAGATTCGCAGGGTGTGCAGTATTTGCCGCTGTACTTGCCCTTGTAAATATCGCCCTTTTCGTACATACGGCGGAAGATCTTCTGCACCTTGGACTTGTGTTCGGGGTCGGTGGTGCGGACAAAGCGGTCATAAGTGGTGTTCATCAGATCCCAGATGTTCTTGATCTGGCCTGCCACATTGTCGACATATTCCTGAGGGGTGATGCCTGCGGCCTCTGCCTTCTGCTGGATCTTCAGACCGTGCTCATCGGTGCCGGTCTGGAAATACACATCGTAGCCCTGCTGACGCTTGTGCCGTGCGATGGCATCGGCCAGCACGATCTCGTAGGTGTTGCCGATGTGGGGCTTGGCAGAAGTGTAGGCAATGGCAGTGGAAATATAGTAAGGTTTCTTGCTCATATTATGCCTCCTGAAAGGTATGCTTTTCCAAATATTATACCCGCAGAGGGAAAGATTTGTCAACAGTGAAAACAAATAGCCACCGGCAACTGCCGGTGGCTGTATTTGCAGGTATTAGTCCTTAAACTCCCACAGGGTTTCGCGAATGATCTCGCTGACGGTGGGATGGGGGAAGATGATCTGACGGGCATCGTTGACCCGCAGCTGCATCTCGATCATTTCGGCAGCGCCCCAGATGATCTCGCCGGAGTATGCGCCGATCAGATGTACGCCCAAGACGTTCCGCTTCTTCTTGTCAACAATGACCTTGCACAGACCGTCTGCGCCCTCGTTTTCAGCAACGAAGCGGCCGGAGTAGACCATAGGCAGCTTGGCAACTTCGTACTCAATGCCCTTAGCCTTGCACTCTTCCTCGGTCTTGCCGACGGAGCCGATCTCGGGCTGGGTGTAGATAACGGAGGGGTTGGCGTGGTAACGCATATTGTCGGGCTTGCCCAGAATGGTGTTAACGGCAACTTCAGCCTCGCGGTATGCGGTGTGGGCCAGCATGTGGTGGCCGTTGACGTCGCCGATGGCGTAAACGCCGGGAACATTGGTGCGGCCCATAGTGTCGGTGGGGATACCGCGCTCCACTTCAACGCCGATGGTCTCCAGACCGATGCCCTGGGTGTTGGAGCGGCGGCCGATGGACAGCAGAACCTTGTCAGCCTCTACGCCGATCTTCTCGCCGGTGGCGGTTTCTGCCCAGACTTTGCCCTTTTCCACGGACTTAACAGCGGTGCTCAGCAGGAAAGTAACGCCCTTGGCTTCCAGTTCCTTCTGCAGCATGGAGCTGATCTCCAGATCGGTAGGACCTGCAATGTGGTCCAGCATTTCGATAACGGTAACCTTAGAGCCTACAGCTGCGTAGTAAGCAGCCATTTCCAGACCAATAACGCCGCCGCCGATAACGGTCAGCTTGGCAGGGATCTGCTCCAGATCCAGAACCTCGCGGTTGGTCATCACATAGTCGCCCAGCAGTTCCTTGACACCGGGAATGGGAGGAACAGCGGCGCTGGAGCCGGTGGCGATGATCAGATTTTTGCCGAGATATGTGGTACCCTTGGCGGTAACGGCGAAGTTTGCGCCGTCCTTACCGGTGATGACAGCTTCCTCCATCACGACAGTAACGCCTGCGCCTCTCATCTTGGCCTTGACGCCGCCGACCAGAGTGCGGACAACCTTAGCCTTGCGGGTAACGACGGCTTTCTGGTCAATGGTAACATTGGAGCAGGAGACGCCGTACTTGGCAGCGTGCAGTGCGTGCTCATAGGTCTTGGCAGAGTTCAGCAGAGCCTTGGAGGGGATGCAGCCTTCGTTCAGGCATACGCCGCCCAGAGAACGCTTTTCAAACAGCAGGGTCTTCAGACCTGCGTGGGCGCCGCGCTCAGCAGCCAGATAGCCGCCGGGACCGCCGCCAATGACAATCAGATCATAAACAGTAGACATAGGTAATTCCTCCATATGTGTGATTTTGTAACATCATCATAACACATTAAAAAAATAAATTCAATCGCTTTTCAAATAAAATTAGGAGATAAAAAGCCTCCCCTGTGTCAGGGGAGGCGGTGGGATCATACACTTTCTTCTTCCAGCTGTTTTTCTTCAAAATCTGCATTTCCGTCGGTCATATCCCAGTAGTTGGTGAAGACCTTGCAGAAACGGCCGTAGCTCAAGAAGCAGTAGATGATGGGGGCGAGGATCAGCGTGATGGTCAGCGCCAGCACCGGCACCAGCACATTGATGGCAACGCACACAGCGAAGATGATCAGCAGCAAAATGGACTGGGGCAAATGGGCGATGGTCATAATCAGTGTGTTTTTCAGCACGGTTTTGATAGGGTCCTCAATATGGACGATGTAGGGGAACCAGTACTGCATCCACATTACGCAAAATACACCGAGAACGGCGAAAACCGTTACAAATGCGGTTTTTTGGGCTGCGCCCATCCGGAACAGAATATAAAAATCTGCGGCAAAAAAGCCGGCCAGCAGCAGCATAATCAGCCACAGCAGGGAGGATTGCTTGAAATTGGCGCGGAACTGCTGCCAGTAGGTGCTCCAGATGTAGCCGTTGCTGTTCTGGATCACCTTGTGGTGAGCGGCATACACCGCGGAGCAGGCTGCGCCTACAGTGATGACGGGAATACAGGAAATCACCCATAGTACGCCCAAAATCATATAGTTTGAAATCTTGCTCAGCGCCTTGTAAAAGGAGCTGTCAATGTTGAGAAAACCAAACATATTTAGCCTCTTTTCTTACTTGTCTGCGTAAAAACGGCGGAACTTGTACTTAGGATCGCCATTTTCGGTGGCGGGGATATTGCTTTCTTCAAACAGCGTCGGACACACGAAGACCTCGGCCTCTCCGGCGTGGAACGGGCCTAAGAGATTGCGGTTGCCGAGGCAGAATGTTACGGCAATTTCGTTTTCGCCCGGCTTGGCAAAATTGGAGATGTCCGCCGTGTTTTCAAAGCACAGTTCTCCGGCATATTGACCGTTGACGGTGATCTTGGCGGTGAGGAAATCGCCGTCAAGGGCCAAACGGATGTTGGGATCGATCAGATCCACCTTCTGCGTCAAGGTCAGATCTCCCCGGAAGAAGGGCAGGCCGTCGGTAACAGGCTCGGAAATGGTCTGCGGCGCTTTGCCGATGTAGAATCTGCTGCCCAAAAGGTGCTTTTCGTCGTGATTTTCCCAGGGATTGTGGGCATATACGCCGAAATGGCCGGCCAGATATACCGCTTCGATCTCGCTGTCATAGGCGATGCAGTTGCGCAGGCTTTCGGTAACACCTTCGCCAAAGAGGGCGTAATAGGTGGCCTCACTCTGGTGCCAGTTCATCACGGTTTCATAGTAATTTTCGCCCAGACGGAGGAACGGGGAGATATCGGCGCTCTGGAAGCAGTGATCCTCCTGCAAAGTGTGGTCAAAGGAGATCTTGTGTCCGTTGACGGTGTGGGAAGAATCACTCTTTTCTGCGATAATGCGCATTTTTTCGGGGATTTCCCGGATCTCGAAGCCGTAGCGCAGCCATAGCTTGCCCTCGTAGCGGCGCTGCAGCAGCAGCTGGCACAGCTCGTTGCACAGCATCGGCGCAGAATAGTTTTTGCCGTCTTCCGACCAGCACAAAGTGTCAACAGTCAGGAAGTTGGTGTCGAATTTTGCCTTTGCGCCGTCAAAACGCAGGGTAAAAACCGGCTTTTCTGCTGTTTCCGGTGCTTTTTCCGGTCTGACCTGCAGCAGCAGGGACTCGTTTTTGCCCAAAGTTACGGTCAGCGGCAGGTGCTTTTGTTCAAAGCTGACGGGGTCAATGGCCACAAAGGACAGACTGCCGTCGGCAAAGGTGAAAGTTTGGGTGTAGCTCTTGTCCGCCGATGCGTTCTGAACGAAAAGGTAGGGCTTGCCTTCGAAAATCCGATAGGTGCAGTAGAGCTCCGTGTCGGAATTTGCCATCGCAAAGGGTTGCGCTGCCATGATATCTGACAGCGTGATGTTGCTGCGCAGGTAGTTATAGTCGAACTTTTCGCCCTCTAAATAGCCGGGTTTGTCCTCTAAAAGCAGTATTTTACCACCGCTTTCGACAAAAGTCCGCAGCAGCTTCTCGGTATGCTTGCCCATAGTCAGCAACTTCGGCAGCACCAGATATGTATACTTACACCGGCCACAGCCGATGGCGTCACCCGCCACAAAACCGTGCTTTTCCAGCAATGTTTCGTCTAAGAAATGATAGGCGATGCCCCGGGAGGACAGGGTTCGGCACGCCTGCCGCAGCGAAGGATCAAGATGGCTCTCGGGGATGTCCACCGTACCCCGCTTGTAATCGAAATAGGCGCTGCGCATAGGGTGCAGCATCGCCACATTCACGGGCTCTTCGCTTTCTGCAAGCAGATATCCCAAACGGGCGAAATAATCGTTAAAATCTTTGAAATGGGTGCCGATCCAGGGGTTTATGGGGTTAAAATGTGCAGGATAATCCCGCTTGCGCTGTCCGTGCTCGGAGTAAGGGATCAGGTGGTGGCACATCAGATTGGCGCCGCAGGCATACTGGAAGCCGGCGATCCGGTGCAGGTCGGCGGGGGTTACATTCCAGCCGCAGCAGCCGAAGGTCTCAGTCAGCGTCTGCTTTTTACCCAGCTGTCGGGCGGCGCTGCCCAGCTGCCGGGGGGAAAGCTCGTTGTTGGTGTCTGCACCCAGCCAGTCGATGCCGGGAATAGTCTCATATTCATAGAAAGGCATTGCGCCGGCGCAGCACATCAGCTGTGCGCCCATAGAAACCTCTTCCACATAGTGGCCGGTAAAGGCGATGCCGTTGTCGCAGCACCAAGAATAGAGCTGTTTGCCGAAGCTTTCCAGCATCAGCTTTTGCATTGCCAGCCAGTAGCGGTAGCGGAATGTGCGGTAGCCCTCTTTTTCCAGGAACAGCAGGCCGAGACCGTCCCGGACATCCTCGCCGTATTCCTTGTGGAAATAGTCTTCCAACATCGGCGTATAGGGGGTGTCCGCCCGGTAATACTGAGGCTCGTCGGTGAAAAAGCCCTTCAGATCTGTGGAAAAAGCGCTTCCCAGCCGCTTTTTATACTGCTCGTGGGTTACATCCAGGAATTTACGCACCACATCGGGATTCAGGATGTCCACCGTGGAGGCAGAGCGGTGCATATATATATTAATGTATTCCCCGCCTGCATCACAGTCGGAACGGGTCAGCGTAGTTTCGCCGATTTTGTAGGAAACATCAGCTTGCGGATCAAATGCGCCCCGGGTTTGGGTCAGGTACATATCCCGGTTGTGCATATCCTCCAGCAGCAGGCCGCCGGCAAAGCCGCTGGGCCAGCCGTTTTCGTCATAAGCCCAGGCGTCCATACCCAACTTTTTGGCCTCGTCGCAGCAGGCCTCGATGCATTGCATCCATGCTTCACCCAGATACGGGGTCTTCAAGCCGCCCCGGGCGTGCATAAAGAAGCCGCCGATACCGGAATCTTTCATCCACCGAATCTGCTTGCGCAGCAGTTCCGGGTCCAGAGAATCGTTCCAGGACCAGAACGGAATGGGCCGGTAAGCGGCCGGCAAATTTATCCATTTTGATAAAAGTTCCTGCATAAAGGACCTCCTGAAGGGGACAAACCCCAATATCTTGTGTGATAATAGCATACCACATACAAGACGATTTGGGGTATGAAAAATTTGTAAAATTTTGCAATTTAAGCACATTGCACAAAATGGACCTGACCATTGCGGTTTCCACACCCTGGAAATTGGGCAAAATATGAAACAACAACAAGAGCAACCGGTTGCGCAAGTTGAATTATCCAAATTCAGGCAATCCCCATAGTAAGGTGCACAATAAAAAGTTACTTGAATTTTTAAAATTGTGTGATATGATATAGTTATTCAAATTGGAGGTGTATCGCGTGAAAACAAAAGCCCTACAAAAAACGCCTGCAAATAAAACCAGCGGAATCAAAAAAATCCAGAGAAAAGACAACTGGCAGCTCTTCTCTCTATCCGTTCCCGGTTTGATCGTGCTGGCGCTATTCAGCTACCTGCCCATGTTCGGTTTGGTGCTGGCGTTCAAGGAGTACCGCGCAGTTGACGGTATCTTCGGAAGCCAGTGGGTCGGTATGGATAACTTTACCTTCTTCTTTACCGGTAAAGCCACGACTCTGAAGCGCCTGCTGACCAATACGGTTACGCTGAACGTGATGTATCTGCTTGTAAACACCATCATTACCATTATTATGGGCATGCTGCTGTTTGAGCTGAAGAACCGTCTGGCTATCCGTGTGTATCAGACGATTGTGTTCCTGCCCTTTATCGTTTCCTGGGTCGGCGCATCCTACGCTATTTACGCCAACCTGGACCACAATAACGGTATTGTTAACGGCTTGCTGCAGGATTGGGGAATGGATCCCATTAAGTGGTATGCTGAGCCTCAACGGTGGACATGGCTGCTGATGATCTGTTATCTATGGAAGAAAGTGGGCCACGGCACGATTGTCTATTACGGCAACTTGATGTCGGTGGACTCTTCTCTGTTTGAGGCTGCAACTCTGGATGGCGCAAACCGCTTCCAGGTTATGCTGAATATCTCCTGGCCTCACATCCGTCCCGTTGTTATCAGCTTTACTATTCTGTCTTTGGGCGGCGTGTTCAACTCCGACTTTGGTATGTTCTACTATATGACCAACGGCAATAAGCCTGCTCTGCGGCCCCGTACGGACGTTATTGATACATATATCATCCGCGCGCTGCAGGAAGACATCGGTAGCGTGGGTATGTCCACGGCCATTGGTCTGATGCAGTCTATCGCCGGATTTATCGTCTTGATGGCTGTCAACAAGATTGCGTCCTGGATCGACGAGAAAGGCACGGTGTTCTAATGAGACTTTTTGGTAAGAAAATTGATGTTGTCAATCTGTTCATTCATCTGTTCTTTATCGTGATCAGCCTGGCAATCGTCTATCCGTTCATCTCTATGCTGTCCGTTTCCCTGCTGTCCAGCAAGGAAGCTATGGCAGAGGGCTACTCCGTATGGCCCAAGGACCCCACGCTGGAGTCCTACATTCTGGTTATGCAGAACTTCTCCCCCATTGCTAAAGCTCTGGGTACATCCTTCTTTGTCTGTGTTACCGGCACCCTGCTTACCGTTATGCTGAATGCTATGTACGCATTCGCCGTAAGCCGCCCCTCGTTCTCCGCGCGCCGGATCATCAACTTTATCCTGCTGTTCACCATGTTCTTTGGCGGCGGTGCTTCCGCAAGCTACATCGTCAATGTTAACTGGCTGCACCTGAAGAACAATCTGCTGATCCTGATCGTGCCCGGCACTATGGGCGCAATGAGCGTTATCATCATCCGTTCCTTCTTCCAGGGCCTGCCCTATGGTCTGGTGGAATCCGCCAAGCTGGACGGCGCCAGCGAGTATCAGATCTTCTTCAAGATTATGATCCCCCTGTCAACTCCTGCTCTGGGCACCATCGCCATTTCCTCTTTTATCGGCTACTGGAATGCATACTACGGCCCTATGATGTACTTCGACTACGGCAAGGCCACTACTCTGTCCCTGTACCTGCAGCGTCTGATGGACAGAATGGATATGTTCGCCAATTCCGCCAACATTCCCGCAGAAATGCTGGATCTGGTTCCCGGCGAAGGTATGGCTATGGCGGTTGCTTGTATCACCGTCCTGCCTATGGTTTTCGTGTTCCCCTGGTTCCAGAAGTACTTTGTTAAGGGTATGGCAATCGGCGCAGTTAAGGCTTAATGCCCGAATGCACCCAAACGATATTATTATTTTGCAAGGAGAATGAATATGAAGAATATTAAGAAGATTCTTGCTTTGGTGCTGGCCGTGCTGATGGTTCTGACCGTTTTCGCCGGCTGTAACAAGAAGGTCGAAAAGTCCAACGAACCTCTGGGCGCAGACCTGACCAAGGAAGAAAAGTTTGCAGAGCATGTAACTCTGACCTGGTGCTTCCCCGACGCCCGGGGCGCTGCGGACTACTCCGAGTGGGACCGTATCGTTAAGGCTATCAACGAGATCACCGAGCGCGAGATCAACACCACTATCAATATCGAAATTATTCCTCTGGGCGAGTATACCGAGAAGATGTCCCTGAAGTACGGCGCTAACGAGCGCTGGGATATCTGCTTCTCCGGCAGCCAGTGGAACGGCTACGCAAGTGCTGTTTCCAACGGCGCTTTCGAAGCTCTGGACACTGAGTATCTGGAGACCTATATGGCTGAGACTCTGGCCATTCTGGAGCCCGAGTACCTGAAGGCTGTTACCATCGACGGCAAGCTGTACGGTGTTCCCCTGCAGCAGATCTATGTCCGTCAGAACGGCATCCAGTTCGAGATCGACTGGGCTGAAGAGCTGGGCTTTGACTGGGAATCCGTCAAGACCTACGAAGATCTGGAGCCCTACTACGATATCCTGCGCGCCAACGGCTACACTGAGTGCTTCTTCTCCGCTGGCGAAGGTCTGATGGAGAATGTTACCTCCTACATGGGCTTCGACAACCTGATCGGCAGCAAGTTCCCCGGCGCTATCCGCGTTTCGGATAACACCTGCAAGGTCGTGAACCAGTTTGAAACTGAGGAGTTCAAGTACATCGCTGACCTGATGGCTAAGTGGTACAATGCCGGCTACTTCACTGACGGCGTTGCATTCGGCGGCCAGGACAATCCCTTCGATGAGGACCGCCACCCCGTTGGCCTGGAGCCCGTTGTTAAGCCCGGCGGCGACGCAATCGCTACTCAGAAGGCAAAGAACGGCTGCACCATCCGCACCATTCCCATCGGCTCCGCTGTGCTGACCACTTCCTCCATTGCACAGACCATTCTGGCAGTTTCTCAGAACTGCCCCTACCCCGGCCGTGCACTGGCATTCATCAACCTGATGAACACCAACGAAGAGCTGCTGAACCTGGTCTGCTTCGGTCAGGAAGGCATCGACTGGACTTGGGTCGATCAGGAGAACCGCCTGATCCAGATCGAAGAGGGCGCTTATCCCGGTAACGAGCCCTTCCTGGTTGGCAACACTTTCCTGTCCTACCACATCGACGAGACCCAGATCGGCTGCTGGGAAGAGACCGATCAGATCAACAAGAACGCTGAGGCTTCTCCCCTGCTGGGCTTCACCTTCGACTCCAGACCCATCAGAGCTCAGATGTCCACCATCAACGGTAACATCGACGAGTATCTGGAGCCCATCCTGTGTGGTATGGGCGAAGGCGGCACCGATGCCGCTATCGCAGCTCTGAATGATTTCCTGTACGATGCAGGTCTGCAGGATATTCTGGACGAGATGCAGCGCCAGGTCGACGAGTGGCTGGCTGAGCAGTAATCTTTGACCACAACTGAAACCGATATGGGGCCCGCTTAGGCGAGCCCCATATTTTCCAACAATGCACTGAAAAACCCCTGTTTTTGGGCGAAAACCCCACTTTTTGTAACTACCGGAGGGAATCTAATGAAACTGTTTCCGCAACCGAAAAAACTGGAAATTCTGGCCGGCACATCCGGCAAGGAGATCCTGAACAACCGAAACAATGTCATCAATCCTGCCCTGGGCGAAGAGGAATACACCATCCGCATCGATGAATGCGGAATCACCGTGGAAGCCTCCTGCGACAAGGGCTTCTACTATGCCGCCCTGACGCTGGAGCAGCTGCTGCGCCAACAGCGGGAGCAGATCTGCCACTGCTACATCCATGATTTCCCCGACCTCAAGGAGCGCGGCGTGATGATGGATCTGGGCAGAAACCATGTACCCACTTTGGAAAATCTGAAGCGGATCGTGGATATTCTGTCCGCAGTAAAAATCAACCATTTCGAGCTGTATTTTGAGGGCTTCCCCTTTGCGTACGCATCTCACCCCAAGGTCTGGAAGAACAAGGATGTGCTGACTCCTGCCGACATTCAGGAACTGGATGCGTATTGTAAGGCGAAGTTTGTCAAGCTGGTACCTTGCCTCAATGCTTTTGGCCATATGAAGCACTGGATCCAGCGGGATGAATATCGGCCTCTGGCCATCACCCCCGATGATCCTAACGGCTACCTGATGCCCTGGGGCTACGAAAAAGGCTTCTCCACCCTGGATCCGGATAAGCCCGGCACCTGGGAACTGACAAAGAGTCTGTTTGATGATCTGCTGCCCTATTTCACTGCGGATATCATCAATATTTGCTGCGACGAGACCTTTGAGATCACCGAAAAGGCCAAAGAGGGTAAGGATCCCGGCAGAGTTTACTTTGATTATGTCCTGCGGATCTACAATTACATTAAGTCCCAATACCCCGACAAGACACTGCTGTTCTGGGGCGACATCATCGAGCGCCATCCGGAGCTGTTCAGTGAGATTCCCGAGGATCTGATTCCCATTCTGTGGGGTTACAGCAAGGAATTCCCCGATCTGGAAAAGTGCCAGAAGTATGCCGCTGCCAAGCGGTATTATGTTTGCGGCTCTACCAATACCTTCTGCACCATTTCCGGCAAGACCGACGTGATGATGGGCAACACCGAGTGCTGCACCGTCAACGGCAAGGCCACCGGCGCCGCCGGCTACCTGCAGTCAAAGTGGCAGGATCTTGGCGGCTGGGACGAGACCTGCGTGTCTTACCCCGGCTTCATTTACGGCGGTGTCCAGAGCTGGAACAGCGAAGTTAAGCACGATATCGTACCCTATCTGAACGAATATGTGTTCCGGGATGCAAACGGCCTGATGGCACAGATCACAATGGAGTTGGGTGATTTCTACCACTATGACCCCAAACATTGGTACAACGGCAACGGCATTATCCGCACCCTGTACTACGATCAGCTGAACAATGAAGACCACGATCTGGACTTCTGCAACCTGCCGCCTCTGGATGCTGCATATTTTGACAAGGTGGGCGCCCACGTGAAGAAGTATATGGAGCTGTTGGAGCAGACCGATATGCGCTGCGATGACGCTGTACTGATCAAGGACGAGTACCGATTGAATATGCGTATGCTGATGCATGGCGTGATGCTGGGTAAGTACAAGCTGCTGGGTTATACCGATCGGGAAAAGGCTTGGGAGCTGCTGGATGATATTGAAACCATCATTGCAGACTACCGGGCTCTGTGGCTGAAGCGGAATAAGAATATCAACCTGGAAAACTCTATGTTCAAGTTCTACGAGCTGCGCCGTCAGTACATCGAGCACTTGGATTTGTACCGGGTAAAAGTATAGCAATTAAGGCGTTTCCCAACCGGGAAGCGCCTTTTCTTTTCGCCAGAATCCGGCAAATGGTAAAACCCGAAAAAACTGATGGCCAATAGTAGAAAACGATAAACCAAGTATAGAAAATGGTAAAACAATTTGCTGTTAAAGAGTTTACAAAAAATGCGATTTATGTTAGTATAATTAGACAATGGAGCAGTAGCCGGAAAAGTCTGTTTTGTGGATTTATACTTAATAAAAAAGAAATTCGCAAACCCCCTCCAAAGAGGAGGGCGGAACACGGCGACGGCTCCTGAAAAACCGCAGGGTAGGGATCCTGCGGCGACATAAGGATTGTAAAAAACGGTGATCCCAACCGTAAAAAAAAGGAGGAAATCACATGAAATCTAGCAAGCATATGTGGAAGCGCTGCTTAAGCGTATTGCTTGTGCTGGTCATGGTTGCGGCATTCATTCTGCCCAACATCCCTGTCAGCGCAGCAGACACAAATGCCGACCTGTGGATTGACCCTGTTAACGGTAGCGATACCAATGACGGTACCACAGAAGCCACCGCACTGAGAACGCTTGACGCCGCCAAGGCCAAGGCTGCAGAACTGAGTGCGGACAAGGACGTCGTTGTCATCCTGAAGGATGGTACTTACGACGCCACCAAGACGATCGTCTTTGGCGAGACTGAATCCGGCAAGAATGGCCATACCATTACTTACCGTGCAGCCGGCGACAAGGCTATCATTTCCGGTGGTACCCGGCTGAATGGCTGGACTCTGCACGATGCAGAAAAGAACATTTACGTAACAGATATTCCCGAAGGCACTGAACTGGCCCGTTCTTTCTATGTTGACGGCAAGGTTCAGACTATGGCCTACATTGAGCAGTCTCCCATTGACTGGGAAGTTCTGAGCTCTGGCGGCTACAAGTCCCCCTTCGTTACCAGTGCAGACAACAACGAGTATCTGATTCTGGACCTGGGCGAAGATAAGCTGGTTTCCGGCCTGACCCTGTACGCAGGCTCCGAAAGAGCTGCTGACGGCAATGCTGCCGGCTTCCCCAAGGATTTCACCATCGAGACCTCCAGTGACGGCGTTCGCTGGACTGTCCAGGCTTCCGAGACTGACTACACCGCTCCCATTGCGAGAAGCTCTGCTTCCTTCGTGTTCCCCACTGTCGGCGCTCGCTACGTCAAGCTGAATGTTACTGAGCTGGGCAACACCCCTCGTAACGCTGCCAACAAGTTCCACCTGGCTCTGTCTGAGGTCCTGGTTGGCCTGAGTGGCAAGGAGTCCAAGATCAACCTGAACCTGGTTCAGCATCTGGATATGGACAACGCAATCTTCGCTGCTAACGATGTTACCATCACTCCTGATGATGTTTATGTTGCAGAGCTGGGCGCTACCCCTGTTGCTGTCGGCGGCATCAAGTTGGCCGAAGGCAGTGGCCTGAACGGCGTTCGCGGCAACCTGAAGATTGAGACCACTGTTGACGGCACCAACTGGACCACTGTTCTGGAAAAGAACAAGTTCCTGTTCGCAGCAGAAAACAATCTTGCGTTCAATGTTACTACTGCTACCAAGATCCGCGTAACTACTAACTTTGCTGCTACCGGTATGGTGTTTACGGCTTACAAGCCTACCAATCTGGCAAACGGTGCAACTGTTACCGCTACTGCCGGCCAGAATGCCAACAAGCTGACTGACGGCGCATTTGGCAGCCACTACACCGGCGCAAGCTTCACCACTTCCGTTTCCGGCAACAACGACATCGTTATCAACCTGGGCTCCGTTCAGGATGTGGGCGCTGTCCGTATGTATCCCACCTATGAAAACGGCAAGGCTGTCGGCTATATGAAGGCTGCCCGTATTCTGGTTTCCAAGGATGGCGAGACCTACACCACTGCTATGGAAATGGCTAACATTGCCACCCCTGAGTTTGGCGCACAGCTGCTTCTGCTGCCTTTCGGCGTTAAGGCTCAGTACATCAAGATTCAGCCCCTGCTGCTGACCAACGTCGGCAATGACTTCCGCCTGCAGCTGGAAGAGATTGAAGTTGTTCCCACTAAGGTTGTGGTTGACGAGGCAAATCAGGGCCCCACCACTGCATACAAGGATGTCTTTACTCCTATCCCTCTGGACGATGCAACTCCCGTTCTGGGTTACTACGCCGACAAGAATGATCTGTCCGGCGCACCCACCTCTCACGAGAAGGCTCCCGGCGAGGCGGCCTGCATCATCGACAAGAAGGGCAACTCCTACGGCCTTACCGGCCTGATCAATCTGGGTGAACTGGCCGCTCACGGCGGTTCCAAGGTCGCAGCTTTCTATGTAGAGCTGAGCGGACCTACTGCAGTTAACACCATTGACGTGGTTCTGGACTGGGACGTTTACGGTTCTCCCCGTGACTATGCAGTTCAGGTTTATGACGGCACCACCTGGAAGACTGTTGCTGAGGCCACCGATGCAACTTGGGGTGTCAACAACTACTCCATCCACGCTGAGTTCGAGTCTACCCAAGTGGAAGCAGCCCGTATTCTGGCATACGACCTGTATCTGGAGGATGGTTCCTATCCTGACGATGCAGACACCAATGCTGCTAACTACAACAATGGTATGCTGGACCTGAACGAGTTCAACCTGCAGAACAAGACCCAGGTTCCCTATGAGGTTGACAACTCTGTTGAGGCTACCACCATCAAGAAGGACAAGGTTCCTCTGACTGCAAACAATATTCTGGGCTACGGCTACTACCGTACTGCTGATCGCGATGAGATCATCGACTACAAGCAGGACAATGGCGCCAAGCTGTTCGACGGTGACTACGGCAACTATTCCTCCACACATGGTCAGCAGTACCAGTGGATTCCTCCCATTGGCCCCAACTGCTCCACCATTCTGCTGGACGCCTCTATTTCCAACGGCAACAAGCCCGTTTACATCAATGCAATCGAGCTGGCTGTCAGAGAGGACGGCCTGTGTGCACCTTACACCTATGTTATCCAGGTTACCACTTCCGCAACGGAAGACAACTGGATCACCATCGCTGACGAGGCTGCAAAGGATTGGACCACCAAGAGCAAGGAGCTGTATGAGTTCCCCGCTATGGAGATCTACAAGATGCGCATTGTTGCTGAGTATATGACTCCGGCAACCAATGTCCCCCTCGACAGCATCTACGGCACTGTTACTACCTATATGCAGATCGCCGAGCTGTCCCTGCTGAACATCTACGATCCCACTAACCCCATTGCAGAGAACATCTGCACCCAGGGTGAAGGCGCTTCCGGCGAGCAGACCTACGATGTAGGTTACGTCGAGGCAAAGAACGACAATGCAGAGAATATGTACAATGCCAACAAGACTATTGACGGTTATATCGATCCCGTCAACGAGAATGGCTTTGTCGTTCCTGCAAAGTATGACTTCAAGAACCTGTGGCATCCCGAGAATGTAGAAATGCATACTCTGTATCTGTGGTACCACAATATGGAGCACTTTACCGGCGTTTCCGGCGACGGCACGGAAATCTACCTGGAGACCGGCAAGATGCCCACTTGGATCGCAAACGACTACCTGTTTATCGACAGCGTTGGCGAGTGGTACATTGACCGCGAGACCTGCAAGATCTACTACAAGGCTGAGGGCACTATGGATGGCAAGGAAGCTGTCCTGCCCGTAACCGAGCGGATCATCCAGATGGACTTCGCTTCCAACATCAAGTTCGAAGGCATCACCTTCTCCCATACCACATGGACACACCCCAGCGTTGCTGATTACAACGACCAGCAGGCTAACTGCTACTACGAAGGCAGCAAGTGGATTCAGGTCCCCGCGGGTATGCTGCTGACCGGATGTGAAAACATCGTCTTTGATGACTGCGACCTGACCAATATGGGCACCGCTGGTATCAAGATCAAGAGCACCGGCGACAAGAAGAGTGATGGCAACCAGATCATCAACAGCCGCATCCACGATATCGGCTACGGCGGCATCATTGTTGGTGAGGTTTATGGCCACCACGGCTACCAGAACCACATGCTGGTTAAGAACACCACCATCAAGAACAACTACATCACCCGTTGTGGTCTGGAGAACCGCGATAGCCCCGGCATTATCGCTACTTACACCAACGGCACTGTGATCGAGCACAACGAGGTCGCTTACATGCCTTACACCGGCATTTCCACTGGTTGGGGTTGGGACGCTGAAGAGTTCGAAATACAGAACCAGGAGTTCCTGGCTGAAGTCGGCAACAACAAGGTTATCTACAACTACGTCCATGACACTGGCAAGAACAACCGTGACGGCGGCTCTATCTACAACCTGGGTTCCTCCAAGGGCTCTGTAACCGCTTACAACTACATTTACAACAGCTGGGACGGCGACGATGTTTACGAGAACGGTCTGTATCTGGACCAAGGTTCCGCATTCATCGAAGTTCACCACAATGTAGTTGGCCAGAACGTTGGCTACTGGATGCACCAGTGGATGTCCACCATTCACGACAACGTCTGGCACGACAACTACTATGTCGACACCAAGAGCCGTGATAACGGTACCAACAACACCGCTATCGACAACTATAAGTTTGCTACTCAGGCTGACCTGGAGGCTGATCCCAAGGCAGTTGAGATCATGAACAACGCTGGTCTGCTGGACGAGAGCGTTAAGGCTGGTCTGCGTGAGGGCTTCGCTCCCATGCACGATGTCGTTCAGGAATTCTGGCCCGGCAGCAACTCCAGATACATCGAGCCCTCTTGGGGCTGGGACGATGTTGCTATTGCCGGTCAGGTCGGTAGAACCATCTACGACTCCATCAAGAAGCGCGTTAACATCAACGTCAAGGAAGATGTGGATGTTACTGCTCTGGCTCTGATGTTCACCCTGTATGACGGCTGGACTTCCGATAAGCCTTCCGGCTCTGTTCAGGACTTCACCGAGCCCGTTACTTACACCCTGTCTGATGGCAAGGGCAACACGGTTAAGTGGACTGTTGCCATCAAGAAGCAGGTTGACTCCGGCGGAGAGATTCCCGGCGAGGAAGTTGACTTTGCAACGATCATTGAGAAGCATGACGCTGGCCAGTGGACCGTTGATCCTAAGGTTATCGGCGGCGTTATGCACCACAATGCTTACTCTGGCTACATCGAGCAGTTCTTCCCCGGCAACACCATCTTCAAGGTTGACGTACAGATCGACGTTCAGGGCAACAGCGAAATCGCTGCTATCTCTCTGAACAACCAGGATCCCACCGTCAGCTGGTCCGATGGCAGTACCGAGTACATGATCAACTTCAATCTGGATAACATCGAGATTCAGAAGTTCGTCGGCGGTTCCCGTACCGTCTTCTACGGTGAGCAGGCTAACTTCACCTCTGTTTACGGCACTCTGCCCAACCACTTCTTCACTCCCGGTGAAGTTCACAGTATCAAGTGCGGCGCTATTGACACTGACGAAGGCACCCGCCTGTTTATGTTCATCGATGGCAATCTGGTCTTCGACTTCATCGATACCGATGAGCCCATCAGCGGCGGCGGCTACTTCGCAGTTTACGCTACTTCTCAGACCATCAGCTTGAGAGGCTTCTCCGATAAGAACACCACTCCCGACAGATCCGAACTGGATTGGGCTCTGTATGTTGTTGAGTCTCTGGATGTTCGGGACTACAAGCATGAGACCTGGGGTCAGCTGCAGGCTGCAGTCGTTACCGTTAACGATATCCTGGCAGCCAACGGCGGCGTTACTCAGGAAATGGTCGATCAGTGCACCATGATTCTGTGGGAAGCACTGAACGGTCTGGAGCAGGTTGACGGCACGCAGGGCGCTATCGTGCCCGAGAGACCTCTGCCTCCCGGCGAGATTGACTGGACCGAGTTCAACGCAGCTTACGATCTGCTGTGGACCCTGAACTGGGACGCTTACACTGAGGAATCCATTTACGCTCTGTATGATGTTCTGGATATCGTTGAGGCAATTATCAACGATCCCGAGCTGACTCAGGAGCAGCTGGATGAGGCTACCGCAATGCTGCTGGAAGCCATCGGCAACCTGGATGACGGCAGCGCAGAACCTCCCATTAACAGACCTGAGGGCCTGGATTATGTCCGTATCGACGCCGCTCTTACCGTAGCTGACGGTGCTAAGGAAGGCAACTATACTGCTGAATCCTACAAGGCTCTGCAGGCTGCAATCGCAAAGGTAAATGAGGTTATGTCCAACCCCAACAGCACTCAGGCGGACATCGACGCAGCATATGCAATGCTGGTCAATGCTATCAAGGGTCTGGTTGCTATTGGCGGCGGTCTGAATCCCATTATTCCTCCCATCAGAGTCCCCACTCTGGAGGACACCAAGCCCGGCACCGGTGATTCCACCAAGCCCGGCACCGGCGATTCCACTAAGCCCGGCACCGGTGATTCCACCGAGGATCCCACCGAGCCCGATACAGAGGATGGCACCGAGCCCGGCACCGAGCCTGACAACGGCGATGGCACTGAGGTTCCCACTCAGCCCGGCGACACCACACCTCCCGGCAAGACCGGCGACAACTTCAATGTTGTTCCCCTGATCGTGCTGCTGGTGATCGGCGTTTGCGGCGCAGCTGCAGCTGTTGTTCTGCTGAAGAAGAACGGCGCACGCTAAGTGATCGTCAAAACCCAATAATATAAATCTGGCAGGGTATGCTCCGGCATACCCTGCCATTGTTTTGCTTGCAAAAATCCCCATTCGTGTTACAATATAATAAAAGAAAGGGGTAACACATATGCTGAAAACATCAACGGAAATTGCATCCATTGCAAAGATTGTGGGTGAAATTAAGGCTGTGGAGTTGGTGGCAAAAGCCGGTTTTGACGGCTATGACCTGTCGCTGTTTGAAATGGCTCGCTTTGACGGCAAGCAGGTGGTGCAGAAAGGCCATCCGCTGCAGTCCAAGGATGCGCTGAAATATGTCCGCCAAATTAAACAGGTGGCTGCGGACAACGGCATTGTCTGCAATCAGTCCCACGCACCGTTTCCAGTGTATTGCCCCGAGATCCGGGACTTGATGAAGACTGCTATCGAGTTTACTGCCGAAGCCGGCGGCGAAATCTGTGTGATCCACCCGGATAATTATAAAAGCGCCCAGGAAAATGCCGAAATGTATCTGGAGCTGTTGCCCTTTGCCAAGAGTTGCGGCGTGAAGATCGCCACGGAGAATATGTGGAACTGGTATGCCGGGGACACGCAGGCCTCGCCTGCTGCCTGCAGCGATCCGGAGAGTTTTCTCGGCCATCTAGAGGCGGTGAACGATCCGTATTTCGTGGCCTGTCTGGACATCGGCCACGCGGCCATGCGGGGACTGAACACCACCCCGTCGGAGATGATCCACGCTCTGGGTCATCATCTGCAGGCGCTGCATATTCACGATAATGACTGCCACGGCGACCATCACCAGCTGCCCTTTACAATGAACATCGACTTTGAGGCGATAATCCAGGCGTTGAAAGATATCGGCTATGCCGGTTGGCTGACGCTGGAGGTAGACCGCTACTGCGGTGACGCTACACCGGATAATGTAGCAGAAAAGGTTGCCGATATGGCACAAACGGCGAAAAAACTTGCCCTAATGTTGGGTGAATAATACATAGAAGGGAGCGCAATATTATGATCCGATATGAAATCGAAGGTGGAAATTTGCCTGTGGTGATCTGTTATCCGGAGGCAGGACAGACCCTTTGCACCGAGGGTGGCGCGATGAGCTGGATGTCGCCCAATATGCATATGGATACCAATACCGGCGGCGGTCTGAAGAAGATGTTCGGCAGAATGTTCTCCGGTGAGTCCCTGTTTTTGAATGAATACACAGCAATGGATGGCCCGGGAATGATCGCGTTTGCAGCCAGCTTCCCCGGCAGCATTATTCCCTATCAGGTAACACCGGGCAACGGCGTTATCGTGCAGAAGCGGGGCTTCCTGGCAATGGAAAAGGGCTTGGAACTGTCTGTCTACTTCCAGAAGAGCCTCGGTAAGGGTTTCTTTGGCGGCGAAGGCTTTATTATGCAGAAGATTACCGGTAATGGCCTGATATTCCTTGAGATTGACGGCTATTGCAAGGAATATGACCTTGCTGCCGGCCAGAGCATCGTGGTGGATACCGGCTACCTTGCCGCAATGAGCGAGAGCTGTACTATGGACATTGAAACCGTGAAGGGTGCGAAAAATATCTTCCTGGGTGGCGAGGGCTTGTTCCATACCCGGGTTACCGGTCCGGGCAAGGTGTACATTCAGTCTATGCCCGTAATCAACACGGCGGAGCGCCTGACCCCTTACATCAAGATCAAGAGCAGCGATTCCAATTCCGGCGGTATCAGCATTAAGCTGGGCGACTAATTGAAATAAAGAACCCCCTGCAGCTAAGCTGCAGGGGGCTTTTTTCTGGTTATTAAACAGGGATAAAGGTGTTAATGAGCTGAGCAGCCAGCACAACCAGCACCAGTGCGATGGGATAGGTGGATGCGTAAGCAGCAGCCACATCGTCTGTACCGGCAACGCCGATCAGTGTACCCAGCGCGGGGGTGGAGGTCATACCGCCGGTGATAGAGCCCAAGTTGTTCAGCAGGGGCAGCTTGCAAACTTTCTTTGCAAACAGGAAGCCGATCACCATAGGAATCAGGGTCATAACCATACCGGCAATGAAGCCGTAGACCACGATCATAATGCCGTAGGTGGAGTTTGCGATCTGCTCAACCAGCTCCACGCCGCCTTCTACGCCGGCGCCAACCAGGAACAGCATCAAGCCGAACTCACGGAAGCTCTTCAGTGCGTGTTCGTCCACCTTCAGGCTGATCTTGCCGATCCGTCCGAAGTGAGCCAGGATCAGGCCCATCAGCAGAGGACCGCCGGTCATACCCAGGGAGAAGGAAGCTTTGCCGCCCATGGGGATCTTGATAGAGCCCAGCAGCACGCCCAGCGTAACAACCAGACCGAAAGCGCCGAAACCAAACTCGTCCAGCTCGATCAGCGTTTTTTCCTTCTTCTGTTCTGCCTTTTCCTCAGCGGCGACACCGATGAGGGTGCGCTCGTGGGGAATGTCCGCCTTCAGAATTCTGGGCATAATCTGCACAAACAGAACAACGCCGATAACGCCGAAGGGATAGGCAACTGCGTGGCCCAGAGAAACCAGACCCAGCTTGGAAGCGTCAATGGCTTCTACAGCGCCCTGAGCAGCGGAAAATGCAGGGGTGGAGGTCAGCGCGCCGGAGAGAATACCGGTGGCGTAAGCAGAGCCGATGCCGGGAATCAGCGCAAAGCCAACAGTAACGGCAGAGCCCATCAGAATGATCAGTGCGCCCATAGGCACATAGGACTTGGCGTTGACCTTCAGATTCCGGAAGAACTTGGGGCCGGCGATGCAGCCAACGGATGCAACAAACAGCACCAGACCGATGTTGGAAATGAACTTGAAGCTGGAAATCTTGGCATCGCTGGCATCGGCCATATAGAACTTGCCCAAGACCGGGATGTCTGCCAGGCCGGGCAGGGTGCACAGATAACCGAAAAGCAGAGCGAACAGGAATACGCCCGCAGTGCCCAGATTCAGACCCTTTACCTTAACGGCGCCAATGGCGTAGCCGATAAAGCAGATCAGAAATACACTGAGGAACACCGTGGGAGTCTGACCCAGGCTAATAATCTTAGAAAGGAAATCCATTACAGCCTTCGCCTCCGATTACTTAACCTTGCGGGTGTAGTCAGGCAGCAGCTGGGGAGACAGGGTCTCGCCGGTAACACCGGCGTCCTTGCGCTGCTTCTCAAAGTCAGCAACGTGAGCCAGAGTTGCAGTGCCGGGAGTAACGGACTTAGCCTTCTCAGAAGCATACTTACCGGCGTTGCGGCCAAAGACGATGATGTCCAGCAGGGAGTTGCCCATCAGACGGTTACGGCCGTGGATACCGCCGACAACTTCGCCGGCAGCGTACAGATTCTCGATGTCGGTCTGGGTGTCGTCGGTGATCTTCAGACCGCCGTTTTGGTAGTGCAGAGTGGGGTAGATCAGAATGGGCTCCTTGCGGATGTCAATGCCGTGCTTGCCGAACATACGCATCATCGCAGGGATCCGCTTCTCGATAGTACCCTCGCCGTGCTTCAGCTCGATCATGGGTGTATCCAGCCAAACAGCATAGCCCTCGGGAGTGGGAACGCCGTTGCCGCGGTCGGAGCACTCACGAATGATGGAGGCTGCGGAAACGTCGCGGGTCTCCAGAGGATTCATAAATACCTCACCGTTGGCGTTAACCAGCATAGCGCCCACAGAACGGACCTTCTCAGTAACCAGAGCGCCGTAGATCTGTGCGGGGAATGCAGCGCCGGTGGGATGGTACTGCAGGGTGTCGGGATACAGCAGACGGGCGCCGGCACGGTAAGCCAAAACCAGACCGTCAGCGGTAGCACCGTAGTGATTGGAGGTGGGGAAACCCTGGTAGTGCAGTCTGCCCGCACCGCCGGTAGCAAGGATCACGGTCTTTGCCCGGGCCACCAGCAGCTCACCGGTCTCCATATTCTTCAGGACTGCACCGCAGCAGCGGCCTGCTTCGTCCTTGATCAGCTCGATAGCGGAAGTGAAGTCGATGACGGGGATCTGACGGTTCAGAACCTCATCACGGAGGGTGCGCATAATTTCTGCACCGGAGTAGTCCTTAGCAGCGTGCATTCTCTTGCGGGAGGTGCCGCCGCCGTGGGTGGTAACCATCGTGCCGTCGGGAGTCTTGTCGAACTCCACGCCCAGCTCGCTAAGCCAAGCGATGGCTTCGGGAGCCTCGGTAACCAGCTTGTACAGCAGGTCTTTCTGTGCAGCGAAGTGGCCGCCGCCGAAGGCGTCCAGGAAGTGCTGAGCGGGGCTGTCGCCGGGCTTGTCAGCAGCCTGAATGCCGCCTTCTGCCATCATGGTGTTGGCATCGCCCATACGCAGCTTGGTAACGATCATTACCTTCGCGCCGTTGTTATGAGCTTCGATTGCAGCGCTAGTACCTGCGCCGCCTGCACCGATGATCAGCACGTCGGTTTCATAAGTGGGGTTGGTCAGATCGATATCCACATTCAGCATACGGGACTGACCCTGCAGCAGGGCAGCCAGCTCGGTGGGAACTTTCTGACCAGCGTTGGGGCCCATAACCAGATTTTCAAACTGATCCTCGCGATAATCGGGGTGATAGGTCTTCAGCAAGACGGATTTTTCCTCAGCGGTCATACGGCGAGGATCCAGCTTCATATTGGCCTCACGGGCAGCTTCTACCTTCTTGATAGACTCTTGCATAAAAGCATCAGTATACATTCTTGCCGCCTCCTTACTTTTCGATGTCGCGATGGTTGTACAGCTCCTGCATTTCCTCAATGGGCTTGCCCATCAGGTCTTCCAGCAGCAGTTCGTACTTACCTTCGTTGGTCTCCTTGATGCGCTCATCCTGGTGATCGCAGTGGGGAGCAATGTACTTGCCGTTCAGGCGGCGAGCCAGCATAGCAACCTGAGGATGGGAGATGCCAGCGGGGCAACGGCTGGAGCAGACGCCGCACATAACGCAGTCGAAGGACTCTTCGGCGCACTTTTCATACTCAGCGCGCTGCGCGTAAGCGATGTACTGCATAACATTCAGACCCTGGGTGCAAGCCTGGGTGCAAGCGTTACAGCCGACGCAAGCGTAGATCTCAGGATACAGCTGCATCATGATCTGCTCGGTGGGCTTGACCTTGTTGATGTCGTAAACTTCCTTCACCAGAGGGAAGAAAGGCAGGGTTGCCACATACATATTGTCCTCTACCTTGGTAGAGCAGGCAAGGCAGGTCTTCAGTTCCCGATCACCGGCAATGCGGTAGATGGTAGCGCAAGCGCCGCAGAAGCCGTTACGGCAGCCACAGCCGCGAACCAGCTGATAGCCGGCGTATTCCATAGCCTCCATAATGGTCAGGCTGGCAGGAACAGAATATTTCTTGCCGTAAAGATAAACATTAACCATTTTTTCCATTTTTCGTTACTCCTTAATATTCATCCGGAAGTTCATCCATCTGATCCAAACGGAACACAGGGCCGTCCTTGCAGACATACTTGTCGCCGATGTTGCAGCGACCGCATTTGCCCAGTGCGCACTTCATCTTCAGCTCGAAAGTGGTGTAGACCTGATTTTTCTGGAAACCCAGTTCCATCAAACCAGCCAAGGTAAACTTGATCATAATGGGAGGGCCGCACATCAGAACGGTCTTGGAGGTATCAAAGTTCAGCTCCTTGACGTAGTTGGGAACGAAGCCGACATGGCCGTCCCATTCGGGCTGGGGATTGTCAATGGTCAGGTGAACATTGATGCCGTCTTCCTTGCACCACTCGTCCATAATCTCGGGGAAATCCACCAGATCTGCCATGCTGCGGGAACCGTAGACAATGTCGATCTTGCCGTAGCGATCCCGATAGTGGCGGCAGTAGTTGATGACGGAGTGCAGAGGTGCCAGACCGATACCGCCGGCGATAAACAGCAGATCCTTGCCTGCCAGCTCGGTATCCACGGGGAAGCCGTTGCCGTAAGGTCCGCGAATGGTGATCTGCTGACCTACTTCCATCTGATGCAGCCAAGTGGTAACGCAGCCGCACTTTTTAATGGAGAAGTCCAGAAAATCTTTTTCTGTGGGGGAGGAGGTGATGGAGAACAGCGCCTCGCCCACACCGGGGATGGACAGCATTGCGCACTGTCCGGGGATATGCTCAAAGGGCTTTACACCGTCAACACCGGTAACGCGGAAGGTCTTAACATCCGGCGTATCGGTGCGGATCATAGTAACCACGCCCAGCATAGGAATCAACGGATCGTGTCTCATTTCTTTTCCTCCTTCAGCGCCTTGGCTACCTTGACGATGTTCATATTGATGGGGCACTTCTGCAGGCAGCGGCCACAGCCGACACAGCCGAAGATACCGTCATTGTTGTTGGGGAAGTACACCAGCTTGTGCATAAATCTCTGGCGGAAGCGCTCCTTCTGGGTGGGGCGGTTGGTGCCGTGCGCCATCATGGTAAAGTCGGAGTACATACAGCTGTCCCAGCAGCGGAAGCGGCGAACTTGACGACCGTTGTCGAAGTCCTGCACGTCATAGCACTGACAGGTGGGGCACACGAAAGTACAAGTACCGCAGCCCAAGCAGCTTTCGCTCAGCTCTGCCCACTTAGGAGAGTTGAAC
>JAZQTN010000056.1:0-16802 GCA_045630825.1 Faecousia sp.
CATCACGGGCATAATCAAAGTTCACATCGGGATTCTTCCGGAATTCCTCCAAATCAGCCAGCATAGCTTCGGCAGAAACGTAGCGTTTCTCCATATCGTGAGCCATGGCCTTCAGATTGATGGCCTCTAATGCCTCCGGAATGTCCGGATTCAGGTCTCTGGGAGGAAGCGGAATGGAATTGATGTGCTGAATAGCCACCGCAACGGGAGACTCACCGTCATAGGGCGGCCTGCCGGTGATCATTTCATACATCACCGTGCCCAAAGAGTACAGATCGGAACGGTCGTCCACGCGACCACCCTTTGCCTGCTCCGGAGAGATGTAGTGTACGGAACCAAGGGCTTCCTTGGTAAGGGTATTGCTCTTGCTCATTACCCGGGCAATGCCAAAGTCGGTAACCTTAACAGAGCCGTTCTTCAGCACCATAATATTATGGGGCTTGATATCTCTATGGACAAGGCCTCTGGAGTGGGCGTGTTCCAGCGCTTTGCAGATCTGAATGGCAAAGTGCAGGGTCTCTTTCCAGTTGAGAACACCCTTCTTTTCCATATACTGCTTCAGGCTGATGCCGTCGATGAGCTCCATAACGATGTAGTCGGCATCGCTGGTATTGGAAACGTCGTACACAGAAACAATGTTGGGATGGCCCAGCATCGCCACAGCTTCACCCTCTGCGTGGAAGCGTCTGCAGAACTCCTCGTCCTTGCTATATTCATCTTTCAATATTTTAATGGCAACCAACCGGTTGAGCCGGTGGCACCTTGCTTTATAAACGATAGCCATACCGCCGACACCCAGGACCTCTTGGATCTCATATCGGTTGTCCAGCAATCGGCCAATGTACTTATCACTATCCATTGGTGATACTCCTTTCGCAGCCGGAACTAAATCTGAATCAAAACGCTGGTAACATTGTCCGGCGCTCCCCTATTCTTAGCAATATCCAGCAGACGTTGGCAGCACTGGGCCTTATCCAGTCCGTGGACAACTTCGAATAGGATTTCCTGGTCATCCATCATATTGGACAAACCATCGCTGCATAGCAGCAGGCAATCGCCCCGTTCCAATCTGTGGTGGAACAGGTCGCAGGTCACCACTGGTTCCGTACCGATGGCGCGGGTAATAAAATTCTTTCCCGGATAGGTTCTGGCAAGTTCGGGAGTCAGTTCTCCCCGCTCCACCATCATCTGCACCAGAGAGTGGTCCTTGGTCAGCTGGAAGATGCCACCGGCATCCACTGCATATACACGGCTATCGCCCACATTGACCACAGTAGCATTTTTGCCTTTGATCAAAACGGCTGTCAAGGTTGTGCCCATACCGTCAAATTCTTCAATCTGCGCAGCTTGGTCAAAAACTGTGAAGTTCGCAAGCTTCACCGCACCACGGAGCATTTGGTCGATCTTATCCGGATTCATAGAAGATGTCCAGCTTCGTTTGATTTCCTGGACAAACACATCCACAGCCAGCGTGCTGGCAATGTTGCCGGATTTGGCACCGCCCATACCATCGCAAACCACGCACAACAGCGCATTGCGGTCAAGCTGTTCAATTTGATAGGCATCCTGGTTTTGGGGTCTTACACAACCCGGATCTGTCAATCCCCAGCTTTGCATACGGCATACGCTCCTTTCCTATTAAGTCAATTTTTCTTTTGTATATTTCCGGCGCAGCTGGCCACAGGAAGCATCGATATCGCCTCCCAAGGTGCGTCGGACAGTGGCTGGCACACCGCCGTCTTCCAGTATTTTTTGAAATTCCATAACCGCCTTGTGGCTACTGGGCTTCAAGGGGCTTTCCTCCACGTGGTTGAGGGGAATAAGATTCATATGGGCAGGCAAACCCTTCAGCCGCCGCAGAAGTGTCCGGGCGTGCTGTGGGGTGTCATTCACTCCATCGATCATAGCATATTCGAAGGATATGCGTCTGCCCGTCTGGGCATAGTAATCCCGGCAGGCTTCCAGCAATTCTTCGGTGGAATAAGCCTTATTCACGGGCATAATGGTATTGCGGATCTCATCGGTAGGCGCATGAAGTGAAACTGACAGCGTCAGCTGCAGTTTTTTCTCTGCCAATCGATCGATCCCCGGTACTAATCCGCAGGTGGAAAGGCTGATATGGCGCATAGAAATATTCATGCCGTCCTGGCTGTTGACCAGCTCTAAAAAGCGCATCACATTTTCAAAATTATCCAGCGGCTCACCAATGCCCATCAGCACGATGTGGGAGATCGGTAATCCGGAATCCACCTGAGTGAACAGCACCTGATCCAACATTTCAAAAGGCTCCAGCTTTCGCACCAGGCCGCCCAATGTTGACGCGCAGAATGCACAGCCCATCCGACAGCCCACCTCTGTGGAGATGCAGACGGTGTTGCCGTAGTGATACCGCATCAAAACCGTTTCCACACAGTTTCCGTCCGATAAGCGCCACAGATATTTGATTGTCCCGTCTTTTTGGGATTCTTGTTTTCTCACGACCTCAGGAGCGCAGATAGGATACTGCTCCTGCAGCACGGTACGCAAAGACTTGGGTAGATTGCTCATTTCGTCAAAATCCCGGATACCCTTGTGTAGCCAGCTGAACACTTGCTTGGCACGAAAAGTCGGCTGTCCCATTTCTTTCAAAACGGTACCGATCTCCGCCTGGGTCATAGATTTTAGATTATTGCTCATACTTTTCTCCGCAAACGGCAGATGAAGAAGCCGTCTGTGTCATATTCTCCCGGCACTAAGGTCAGCATTCCATCGGTATTCTCAGGGAATACATCCGGCAGCGACAGCGGCTCGGTATAAAAGTCCTCCCGCTGCTGCAAAAATGCTTTTACAACATCTTCATTCTCCCGCCGCAGCAATGTGCAGGTGGAGTACAGCAGTGTTCCACCGGGTTTTACATACTGTGCCTGATTGCACAGGATCTGCAACTGCAACCGGGGCAGGTCTTCCATCGTTTTGGGGTCTTTGTAACGGATGTCCGGTTTCTTGCGAATAATGCCGTAGCCGGAGCAAGGCACATCAGCCAGTACCACATCCATTTGTTCTTTCCAGGCCGGCTCAAATTGAGTAGCGTCGTGATGAACAGCTTCCACATTGGAAAGATGTAAACGCTGCGCGCCATTTCGAATCAATCCGATCTTATGTGGGTGAATATCACAGGAGGTGATGCTTCCCTGCCCATCCATCGCCATCGCCGCTGCAAAGCTTTTACCACCCGGCGAGGCACAGCAGTCCAGCACTCGGGAGTTCGCAGGGATTCGGGCACACTGAACACTCAGCTTTGCCGCCGCATCCTGGACATAGAAAAGGCCTTCCTGAAAAGACGGTAGTTTCTCCAAGTTGCCCGTGCCGGACAGTACCAAACAGTCTGTCATCCAATCGTGGGGCTCTGCCACAACCTCCTCCCGGGCCAATCTCTCGATCAGCGCCCGCGTTGTGGTCTTCAGGGTGTTTACCTGCACCACAGTCAGAGGCATATCATTGTTGGCGCAGAGCATCTTTTCAAGCCGGTTCTCACCGATGCTTTCGCCCAACAAATTGATCAACGCCTTGGGATGGCTGTAGCGGTCTTCTAATGTAACGGGCTCTTTCAGTTCGCCCTTTGTGTGCACAGCCTGCCGCAGGACCGCATTTACAAGCCCCGGCGCAAAGTGCTGCTTTTTGCAGTATTTCTTCGCCAATGACACAGATTCATTTACTGCGGCAGACATCGGGATCTTATCCATCTCGTAAATCTGATAAATTCCCAGATGCAATATATCACGCACCGCAGGGTGCAGATCTTTCAGTTTTCCTGTCAACAACTGCCGCAGATAAAAGTCCAGCTTATTCCGGTTTTGCAGCACGCCGTAACACAGCCGGGTAGCCAAAGCGGCATCCCGCCGGTCCAGCTTATCCCGTGCAATATATTCTTTCAAAACGCCGTTGGACCAGGCCGCCTGTTTGCGGCAGCCGATCAGTACATTCAGCGCTGTTTCCCGTGCAGACATCGTTATTCCTCCAGTGGATGACCGCGGAAATAGTCCGGTGCATTCATTCGCTTACCGCCCTCAGCCTGCAATGAACGGATCTCAACAGCCCCCTCGCCGCAGGCAACCTGCAGACCGGTCTTGGTCAGGCCAAGAATCGTTCCGGGTGCTCCACTGCCATCTACGATTGCAGTGGCATGGATCTTGAAATTCGTACCTGCCAATGTAGCTGTAGCCACAGGCCAGGGATGCAATCCACGAACATGATCGTGGACCTGCTGTGCAGTTTTTGTCCAATCAATGGGACACATCGTCTTATCCAGCATCGGCGCATAGCTGACCTGTTCCGGATCCTGGGGTGTTGCAGTTACATCGCCATCTTCAATTCTGTTCAGTGTCTTGCTTAAAAGTTCAGCGCCCAAAACTGCCAGCCGATCCAGCAGTTCGCCGGCTGTTTCATTGGGGTCGATAGGTGTCTTTCTGACATCGATAATATCACCGGCGTCCATTTCTCTAACCAGATACATAGCCGTTACGCCGGTCTCCTTCAGTCCATCCAACACCGCCCACTGATAAGGAGCAGAGCCGCGGTACTTGGGAAGCACACTTGCGTGGATGTTGATGCAGCCCCACTTGGGGATATCCAGCACACTCTGTGGCAGGATACGGCCATAGGCCACCACTGCGATCACATCAGGCTGCAGTTCCTGCAGGGTTTGCACCGTTTCTTCATCCTTGAAGTTCTCCGGCTGGTATACAGGAATTCCGGCCTCCAGCGCCACCTCTTTCACAGGAGAGAATGTCATCTTCATTCCCCTGCCCTTAGGGCGGTCCGGCTGGGTGTAAGCGGCAATCACTCGGAATCCGTCATCCAATATTCTCTTCAGACAGGTCGCCGCGATATCCGGCGTGCCCATAAACACGACTTTCATTTCACAACCTCCAAAGAGATCAGTCTTCGCCGCCCAACTCCTCATCTGTCAGGAAGCGATCCATAACCTGGGTATAGAGTATGCCGTCCAGGTGATCCAGTTCATGGCAGAAACAGCGACCGATCAATTCCTCGCCCTCGGCCTCAAACCATTCGCCATTACGGTCCTGCGCCCGAACCTTTGCGTAATAGGGGCGCTTTACCAGACCATATTGGTTAGGTACACTCAGGCAACCCTCCGCGCCAATCTGTTCACCATCAGTTTCGATGATTTCCGGATTAATCAGCTCCAGAATCTCTTCGCCGGTGTCAACAATGACCACCCGGCGCAGAATACCCACTTGGGGAGCTGCCAGACCAACACCGTTTGCCTCCAGCAAAGTGTCTGCCATATCATCCAGTAATGTATGCAGCTTTCGGTCAAAGTTTACAACCGGCTTGCACACCTTGTGCAGCGCAGGATCTTTGTCCGTCAATATATTTCTTAATGCCATTGGTTTTCCTCTCTATTCTTCAAATCCGTTGACATCCGCAAAGGCAGATACACCTCGGTTTGCACCGTCCAGCGCAAATTGCCGCAACAAATGCGCAATCAGCAACCGCAGCGGACGGGTCATTTTGCATTTCAGCGTGAGTCGGTAGCGGAAATTATAATTGATCTTTGGTACTGCGCAAGGCGCAGGGCCAAGGACAGAACAGCTTTCCTGCGCATATCCCGGCATTTTCAGGCAGGCATTCACGCTATCCCGGAATTTCGCAGCACCCCGCAGCACCCGGGCTTCCTCCTGCCCCACAAATGTGATGGTGGCCATATCGCCAAAGGGCGGACAACCCTGAACACGGCGCATTTCCAACTCCAATTCATAGAAGCCGTCGTAATCCTGCTTGGCGGCCAGTTCCAGCACTTTGTGCTTAGGCACCATCGTTTGGATCACCGCACGGCCCGGCATATCGCCACGGCCGGCTCTGCCGACTACCTGAGTCAGCATATTAAAGGTATTCTCCGCTGCCCGGTATGAACTGGAATAAAGGCTCATATCCGCATCCAGCACGCCAACTAAGGTTACATCCGGCAGATTAAGACCTTTCGCAACCATTTGCGTGCCAATCAGCACAGGAATATTCTTTTCCTTAAATTCATCCAGTATCTTCTGATGGGTATTTACTGCATTTACAGTATCCGAATCCATCCGGGCAATCTCCATCTCCGGGAACACCTGAGCAAGTTCTTCCTGTGCTTTTTGTGTTCCAGTGCCAATGCGCTTCAGCGGGCCACCACAATCGGGGCAGCGCTGTGGCGCAGGTTGGGAGAAACCACAATAATGGCACATAACCCGCTCATTGGCGCTGTGATAGGTCAACCTTGCATTGCACCGTGGGCATTCTGGCACCTCACCGCAATCCACACAGGAAAGTGCCCGGCTGTTGCCGCGGCGATTCAGAAACAGAATGGTCTGTCTTCCTGCAGCCGCAGTATCGCGAATAGCATCCAGCAAATCATAGCTGAACACCAGATCATTTCCGTTTTTAATTTCTTCGCCCATATCCACGATCTGAACTTGGGGTAAGGGCTTGTCCCCATAACGGGACGCAAGCGTATACAGCCGGTAGTCGCCACTTCTGGCGTGATACATCGTCTCCACCGAGGGTGTAGCAGAGCCCAGCACCACCAGAGCTTGCTCCTTGACGCCGCGCCAGATTGCTACCTCTTTGGCGGCATAACGGGGAGAATTCTCGGATTTATAAGAATGCTCCTGCTCCTCATCGAGAATGACCAATCCGATGTTATCACAAGGTGCAAACACCGCGCTGCGGGTTCCCACCACCACGCGAGCCTGACCGGAGCGGATGCGCTTCCATTGGTCATAGCGCTCACCTGCCGCCAGGCTGCTATGCAGCACCGCAATTTGGTCGTCAAAATAGGCAGCCAGCAAGCTCAACAGCTGGGGTGTCAGCGCAATTTCCGGAACGAGCAGCATTGCGCTCTTCCCGTCATCTAAACAAGATTGGATCAACCGAATATAGACGGAAGTTTTACCCGAGCCGGTAACGCCATAAAGCAGCGCCACACCAGGATGTTGACTGCGCATTTGCTGACGCAGACCCCCATAGGCCTCAGTTTGCTCAGAATTCAGTACCAGCGGACCGTCCAGTTTTGCAGGGCGAATCTGGCTGCACCGCAGCACAGGCTTATCCGTCAATTCCAGGTAGCCCAAGCTTGCCAGCCGTTTCACTGTTGCCGGTTTTGCACCGGTAAAATAGCAAAGCTCTTTCAGTGAAACGCTGCCAATACCGCACATCAGTTCCAACACACTGCGCTGCATAGGAGCGCGCATACAGCGGCTGGCATATTCCATAATCTCCTCTACGGAAGCAGACAGGGAAACGATCTTCTCGGACTTGTCTCCCAGTTTTCTGGAAAACTCAGTCTCGTCTGCGATCCATTTCTTCCGGATCAGATATTTCAGCGCAGCTTCCCGGGCAGCCTCATCCTCTACAACAGACTTAACTGCAGTATCCGGTGCTTCGCCGCCACAATCCAGCAAAAACTGCAGGATCGTTCGTGCATCGGGTTGGCGGATCTCTTTCTCTTGCCAGCTTAGATCTTCTGTCAGCCGGTAGGTATCGCTGCTGCGAAACCAAATTCCCGCCGGCAGCATTGTGCGGATAGCATCATAAAATGTGCAGAAATAACGTTCCCGAAGAAATGCTGCCAATTTGAGCATTTCCTGAGTAATCAAAGGTGCATCATCAAGGGGTCTATCCACGGCTTTCAAACCATCCGCACTTCCCTCTTCCACCGAAAGCACAACGCCCTCCGTCCGTTTGTTACCCTTACCGAAGGGCACCATAACCCGGATACCGACTTGCACCTGCATACCCTCGGGAACAAAATAGGAATAGGGCTTGTCAATGGCAAAAGTAGCCGCCGAAACAGCGATCTTTGCAATCATAGCCCTTCTCCTTTCTTATCAGTTCATATACTCCTCTTTCAGACCGGCAGTCAGCTTACCGTCTGCAACCTCTCTGATAGCCAGGGTAACCGGCTTCTCAGGCAGTTCTTCGTTAAATTCCTCAGCCTCTGCTGCGATCTGTCGTGCCCGGTGGGCAACCACATTTACCAGCAGGTAACGGCTCTGGACATCTTTCAGCAATTCAGCTACGGGTGGGTACAGCATAATTTCTTCCTCCATTATTGGGCATCGCACTTTTGTGCGATGATACTTAAAATTTTATCGGCACAGGCATCTACCTGGTCGTTGACAACAACATAGTCATACCATTTGCTTTGATCCATTTCCCATTTGGCACGGTCCAGCCGCAAATGGATCTGGTCATCAGGGGTATCGCCGCGGCCGCGGAGCCTGCGTTCCAGCTCCTCCAAGGACGGCGGTGCGATAAAGATCAGCGTAGCATCGGGGCGCTTTTTCCGGACGTTCCCGGCGCCTACCGGTTCGATATCCAAAATGACACTTCCGCAGATCAGCTTTTCGTCCAGTTGACGCTCAGGCGTTCCATAGTAGTTAGCCATATGACGGTCATACTCTACAAAAGCACCCTCGGCAATCATCTGCTCAAACTGCTGCTGAGTAACGAAATAATAGCTCTTTCCGTCCACTTCACCGGGTCTGGGCTGACGGGTAGTTGCAGAAACAGAGAATTGCAGATCCTGCCGGGCCTTCATTACTTTTGCCAGCACAGTGCTCTTGCCAACGCCAGATGCACCGGAAATAACAAACAGTTTGCCTTTGCTCATTCCGTTACCTCCGTTTCTTTCTGGGAAAGTCTTGTATTGATGGTTTCAGGTGTAACTGCAGACAGGATCACATGGTCCGTATCCATCAGCAGCACCGCTTTTGTCTTGTGTCCGTAGGACGCATCGATCAACATACCGCGGTCCTTTGCCTCCTGAATCACACGCTTCACCGGTGCAGAATCCGGAGAAACAATAGCCAACAGCCGGTTGGCTGCAATCATACTGCCGAATCCAATATTGATCAATTTCATAGTCGCCTCTTACTCAATGTTCTGGATCTGCTCGCGGATCTTCTCCAGCTCTGCCTTGATATCCACAACGATCCGGGCCAACTTCACATCTGTGCACTTAGAGCCAATGGTATTGGCTTCCCGGTTCATTTCCTGTAGCAGGAAGTCCAGCTTGCGACCAATTGCTTCGTTGCTGTTAAGCATTGCCTCCATCTGATCCAAATGACTGCGCAAGCGGACCGTTTCTTCATCGACTGCAACCTTATCAGCAAATATTGCAGTTTCTGTCAGAATGCGGCTCTCATCAATGTTGGTATTCTCCAACATTTCACGGATCTTTGCCTCCAGCCGATTGCGATAATCCACTACTGTCTGGCCATTGCCCTGCTCAACCTGCGCTACCAGTTCCAAAATAGTGTTTCTGCGATTACGCAGGTCAGCATCCATGGCTGTTCCTTCCGTGATACGCATAGCATTGTAAGCATCCAACGCATCACCAACCACGCTCATCAGATCGCTGAGCAGCTGTTCCTCGTCCACATCCGGCTTCTCAACCGAGAACACCTCCGGCAGGCGGGAAATAGTGGATACGCTGATGTCATCTTTTACGCCAAACTCTGTTACCATCTGGCGCATTGCACTCAGATATCCTTCCAATACAGCCTTATTCAGGCTGATGGCAGTATCCTCAGTAGATTCGGTCTTGATGGAAATATATACATCTACCTTTGCTCTAGAAACGGTGGCCTTCACCGCTTTCTTAATCGTTTCTTCGGCAAAGGATACGCTTCTGGGCAGTTTAACATTGCAATCCAGATAACGATTGTTTACGGAGCGCAGCTCCACAGAAAACTCACGGCCGTTAACAGTTTCCACGCAGCGGCCATAGCCGGTCATACTTTTAATCAAGGTCATTATCCCCTTTTGTGCCGAATATTTGCACAGGCAAATATTCTTTCGTCATTTTCAATCAGCTAGTGCTGGCCAATTCGACTGCAATACTATAGCTGGATACAGCGCCAACGGCTGCAAAATCAGAATTGGTTATCGTTACATCAGCCTTGTACAGTTCCGTTCCCTCGACCGCATCCGCCAAATTGACACGGATCTCAACATCGTCCTTGCCGATCTCCTGGATCTGAGATTTCGGTCCGCGGAGCATAACATTGCAAACCTTTGTGCCGATGTCCTCAACGCGCAGACCCGCTGGGAGATTATATACAGAAATTTTAGACACAGGCAGCGTCTTCGTTTCCAGCCCCATAAAGCTGATCGTTACCGTGACCTTATCCAAACCGGACAGATTGTCGATATCATTGGGTAAAACGATATCATATTCTCTGGTTTCTTCTGCCAGCATTTCAGCCACATTGATGCTATCGAGCACCAATGTATCGCCAAGGGCTTCGAGAACGCTCTCACTGCCGGACACCTTAATGGTCTCCTGGCTGAAAACAACACTGGTATTCTCTGCATTTGCACCGCCGCCGTAGAGAACGTTTACTACCAGCTGCAGATCCTTGACCCGTTGAATTTTGACTGTCAGATCAACCTGTGTAACATCTGTCTTTACCAATGTCATATCCAGCGGTTCTTCGCTGTCAGTTTCATAGCAAAGTGTAAAAGGATAGCTGTTACTGATAGTATCGATCTGGTTTTCAAGATCCACATTCACCTGTGCGTGGGTGATCTTGTCAACCACAGTTTTCGGGCCAGTGATTGTAATCTTGTTTTGGCTCAGGACATACTCATCCTTGTATACGATATATTCCGGTGGAACGGTTCCTGCAAATTCCACCAGTACATCCACTTCCTTAGATGTCCACTCGACAATGTCCAGCATAATCTTATCCGGAGAATAGCTAAGCACCTCAAATGCATTGTCTGCAAAGCTACCGGGGAAGGAAATATCAAAGTTCACACGCTGTACTCCGGCCTCGTTGACCTTAGAAAGATCAGCAACCAGTGAAATATCGGAGTTCTTCAGATTATTTAGATCACTGCGGTTGCCCTTCAGTCGCAATGTTACGGTAGGCTCTTTCTGGGTAGTATTCATCAGTCCTTTTTCGATCATAACCGATTCATTCTCCAGGACGACCGGAATATTGTAATAGGTCTCTTCCGATTCCGGACTTACTACCGTGATCACATAAAACCACAAACCCAACGCGATTACAAAGGACAGCAGTGCATATATGATTTTATTCTTCATCACTGTTTCACCTTACTCTTCCAGTTCAGCTTCTGGCGAATACGGGCCACCAGATTTTTTGCCTCTTCCTTATCGTTGGGACACAGCTCGTTGGTCAGCAGACGCTCCAGGGTCTGAGGCGTCAGATGACGCTTCAGCATACCGCTCACCGCCACGGAAACCGTACCCGTTTCCTCGGAAACAATAACGATTACTGCATCCGAAGCCTCACTCATACCGACGCCGGCACGATGCCGGGTGCCGAGATCCGCACTCAAGTGGCTGCTTTCAGACAGCGGCAGAACACAGCCGGCAGCGGCAATCTTATTGTCCCGAATGATCATAGCGCCATCGTGCAAAGCTGCTCTGGGGAAGAAAATATTGCGAATCAGCTGCTCCGATACCTGCGCATCAATAACGGTACCGGTCTTCATCTGCTCATCGAGCCGATTGTCCTTAGCAAAGACAATCAGTGCGCCTACCTTCTCCCTGCTCATAACCTCGCAGGCTCTGACGGTCTGCGTAATAACGGCGTTGATCTCCAATCCGTCCTTTTCATTGCTGAACAGGTTCTTCACCTTCATATGTCCAAGATGGTCCAACATGCGCCGAAGTTCCGGCTGGAACAAGACCACCAAAGCAATCAGTCCAATCTGGACAAACTGGCTCAAAATGAAGTTCAGCGCGTAAAGATTCAGCACATCCGTCAGCCACGCCACCACGATGATAGAAACAACTGTCAGTGCGACGCGTAGCGTTCCGGTATTACGAAACAGCGGAAACAACTTATAAAGCAAAAACGCGACTATAACGATATCCAGGTAGTCAGTCCATTGCATTCCAGCCCACTGCTGGAGGAATTCACGAAACGTATTCATAGTTTTCCCCTGCCTCTTTTCCTTTGTTTTTATATCTTCGCTGTCTCCAGCGCATAACAAGCCTATTATCTATCCTATTATAGCGGATTTGTGCAGTGATAGCAATAGAAAACTGAAAAATTTTTGTGTTCTGCCGCTATAAATTGGACACGGTACGGCAGAGTTTATCTACCTGATATCTATTGGCATCGTGGCCGAAACTTACGCGTACCGTACCGGTATCCAAAGTGCCGGCACTTTCGTGGGCAAGGGGTGCGCAATGCAGTCCGGCACGGACCGCAATCCCCTGCTTCGCCAACCTTTGCGCAGCATCTTCACAGTCGATATTGGGAAGAAAGGACACCGTAGCCGCTTGATGCGGACCAGAAAACACACGGTATCCCATATCCTCCAACGCATCGGCACATTCCATCGCCATCCGGTGTTCTCTTTGGAAAATATTTTTAATCCCGTTCTGGCGCAGATATCGCAGTCCCTCACCCAAACCGGCGATGCCCGGAACATTCAGTGTTCCGGCTTCTGCACGGTCTGGCAGGAAATCCGGCATCTGCTGTTGAGTTGATGCACTGCCCGTACCGCCGCAGATCAGTGGATCCGGCTCCCGCCCGCACAGCAGAATTCCAGTCCCCTGGGGTCCCAACAAGCCCTTGTGTCCCGGCATAGCAACAAAGTCCGCTCCCAGTGCCTCCAGATGCACAGGAAGAACGCCTGCTGACTGGGCGACATCAATCACAAAGGGTACCCGGTAATGCCGGCACAAAGCCGCCATCTCCTCCACCGGAAGGATATATCCAAACACATTTGATACGTGAGTAAATACCGCCGCATTCACCCCGCGCCGCAGCGCTTTCTCAAATTCATCCAGTGTAATTTCCCAGTCAAACAGTTTTCGACCTGCAACACAAATATTTGCTTTCAGTGCATAGAGCGGACGGGTAACGGCATTGTGCTCAAATCCGGATATGACCACCCTTTCCCCGCCCTTTACAAGAGTGTGAATCGCAATGTTCAGGGCATGCGTACAGTTGGATGTGAACACTACTTGCTCCGGCTGGCACTGGAACAAGTCCGCAGCAACCTCTCTGCAACCAAACACCGTTTCCGCCGCATCCATCGCAGCACGATACCCTCCCCGTCCGGGATTGGCGCAACGCTGCATTGCCTGATAGACCGCCCGGTAAACGCCCGGTGGCTTATAAAAAGAAGTTGCACCGTTATCAAGATAGATCATAACGTCAACTCCTCAAAACTGCCATCATAGTCCATTCCAAACACCTTGCCGAACGGTACTTGTGCCCTCTGCAGAGCTTCCACAGCCCGCAAAATGTCCCCGGGTCGAATCTGCAGGCTGTATCCGCACTCCTTGCTGGTCAGCGCCTTGGGTGTCCTGCGCAAACCGCAGTCGATCCCTGACCGTTTCAAGACCCGCTCCCCTTTTTGGGCATAAGTTACCGAACGAAACGTAATCATATGGTTTTTCATTAAGATCACCCCGGTTCAGCCTATGAAAGATAAGTCGAATCGGTGCGGCTTTTGGAAAAAAAGATCTCCCAACCAAAGTTGGGAGATCAGATTACTCATTCTTCCAGCAGACACACCGCGTGGCACGCCATACCTTCCATCGTTCCGGTAAAACCGAGATGTTCCTCGGTGGTTGCTTTGACATTGACCCGGTTAGGTGCAATACCAAGCGTATTTGCTATGTTTTCCATCATCTGAGGGATGTACCCCTTCAGTTTCGGTTGCTGTGCAATCATTGTAACGTCCACATTACTCACCCGAAATCCTGCCTCTTTCAACTTGCAGGCAACGCAGCGAAGCAGCTCCATCGAATCTGCGCCCTTATAGCGCATATCTGTATCCGGAAAATGGTAGCCAATGTCCCGCAGACCGGCTGCACCCAGCAGTGCATCCATCACCGCGTGGAGCAGCACATCTGCATCACTGTGTCCGTCCAGGCCGAGTTCAAACGGGATCTGTATTCCGCCTAAGATCAGCGCACGCCCCTCCACCAGCCGGTGGACATCATATCCGTGTCCAACTCTCATCGTCCTTCCTCCAGAATTGCTTCCGCCAGTTTCAAGTCCAGCGGCGTTGTAACCTTGATGTTGCACTCATCGCCCTCGACAATCCGCACGGACATTCCCATCCGCTCCACTGCAGAGCAGTCATCGGTGATCTGCGCCTCATCCTCCGCAGCCTTGGCAAGTGCCGCCCGCAGAAGATCTGTATCAAATACCTGTGGGGTCTGTATCGCCTGCAGCAGGCTGCGGTCAGGTGTTTCGCTGACAATGCCACCGGCCACACTTTTCACCGTATCTTTCACAGGTATTCCCGGCGCTGCTGCGCCATAGGTGTTTGCAGCGCGCACCGTTCTGTCGATCACATTCCAGGTAATCAACGGCCTCGCACCGTCGTGAATGGCCGCAAGCTTTGCCTTATCGGACAGCGCATTAAGTCCTATGTCCACCGATTCCGGCCGTGTCGCACCGCCAACAATAACGGCGCGCACCTTATCAAACTCGTGGCACAGATCCATAATCGGCACAATGAGATCCGGTCTTGTAACCACAACGATCTCACGGATCGCATCGCACTGTTGAAAAGCCCGAACGCTGCGGACGATCATCGGCTCTCCGTCAAGCGCAGCCATCACTTTATCAATGCCGCCCATACGGGATGCCGTGCCTGCTGCCACGATCACCGCACCGCAATATTTCAGTTTCAGCAATTTCCGTGCCTGCTTTGTAATGTTGGAAAAATCCATACTTTACAGCTCCATAATCATTTTTTTGAAGAACGCACCCCGAACCATAAAATTCTTAAACTGGTCAAATGCTGCACTGGCGGGGCTCATCAGCACCACATCCCCATCCTCTGCAGCATCCACCGCAGCACAAACTGCAGATGCAAGATCGCCGCAATCCACAATTTGAGGCTTTTCCCCGTCGCAATTTTCAACCGCCTGACGGATCTTTGGGCCAGTAGTACCGCCCAAAACCAGCAATTTTACGTGCGCACAAATCTCAGGGCCCAGCACATCATAAGGAATCTGCTTATCATAGCCGCCGGCAATGAGAATCACCTTTTCGTTGAAGCTACGAAGGCCCGCAATCGTGCGGCTGGGAGAGGATGCGATAGAATCATTATAGTAGCGGACGCCGTCTTTTATGCGGACAAGCTCGATTCTGTGTTCCACGCCCCCAAAGGTAGTTGCCACCTTGCGGACCGTATCATCGCCGACAAGGCCCTCCACGGCGGCAATGGCCGTCATATAGTTTTCTACATTGTGGACACCGGGAAGCAAGATATCCTTGGTATCCAGTACCGGTACGCCATTACGGCAGATAACGCCGTCGCAAATACAGACATTTCCCTGTCCCAGTCTGGAAAACGAGCGGGTCTCACCAGGACCTTTGCACAGTTTTGTAAGGTCATTGTCTGCATTAATGACCAGAACATCCTGCGCGCTCTGGAAGCGGTAAATATTCTTCTTCGCCTCCACATATTCGTCCATATCCTTATGGACATCCAGATGGTTTGGCGAAAGATTGGTGATCACTGCGATATGGGGGCTGCGGCGCATATCCATCAACTGGAAAGAGCTAAGTTCCACCACCGCATAATCGGTTTCATTCATCTGGGGCACCAAATTCAGCAGTGGCGTGCCAATATTGCCGCCCAACCAAACCTTTTTCCCCTCCGATTTCAGCATCTCGGAAATCAACGTCGTTGTGGTAGTCTTTCCGTCTGAGCCGGTTACAGCCAAAATGGTGCATGGGCAAACTTCAAAGAAAATTTCCATCTCACTGGTGATCTGCGCACCACGGGCACGCAGACTTTCAATTGCAGGATTTCCGGGATGCATACCCGGCGTGCGGAATACGATATCCGCATCCACATCATCCAGATATGTATCGCCCAACCGCAATCCGCAGCCCAACCGCTCCAGTTCCAACACCTCAGGGTCCAGCTTCTCTCTGGGGGTGCGGTCGCATCCGGTTACCTGGCAGCCGTATTCCAACAACAGCCGCACCAACGGCCGATTGCTGACGCCCAGACCCAAAACAGCGATCTTTTTATCTTTTAAGGATGTAAAATAGCGTTCAAATGCACTTGCCATCTATAATTCCTCATTTCCGGTGTTAGTTCTGTTTCTAGTATATCCCTTTGGCCGTGATTTTGCAAGACATTTGACATTCTTGCTTCAATGCAGTACAATATTTCCGCGACCGGATCGGACAGCCGCGGCTGCAGGCTGAAAAGCTGCAGGTGAGGAAAGTCCGGGCTTCATAGGGCAAGGATAACAGGTAACGCCTGCCGGGGGTAACCCTAGGACAAGTGCAACAGAGATATACCGCCGTAAGGTAAGGGTGAAAAGGTGGGGTAAGAGCCCACCCGGCCTATGGTAACATGGGTTTTACGATGTAAACTCTATCCGAAGCAACGCCGTGGAGAAGCAAATAGGTTTGCCCGACCGCTTCGAGGAGGCGGCTTGATCCCGTGAGCGATTGCGGGACTAGATAGATGGCTGTCAAGACAGAACCCGGCTTACAGATCCGATCGCATCAAAAAAAGCACTGCTAAATAGCGGTGCTTTTTTGTGTATTAAAAAAAGCCCCGACCTTGCGGTCGGGGCTTAAATTCAGTTTGTAACTGAGAATCTAAGATTACTCGAAGATCTCGGTAACAACGCCGGAGCCGACGGTACGGCCACCCTCACGGATAGCGAAACGCAGGCCCTTCTCGATAGCGATGGGAGTGATCAGCTCAACGTTCATAACAACGTTGTCGCCGGGCATGCACATCTCAACGCCCTCGGGCAGGTTGATGATACCGGTAACGTCAGT